>NZ_CP119421.1:2995525-3618550 GCF_030506305.1 Porifericola rhodea
TTCCTGGTTCAGATTATTGAGTCCGTCCATTCTTCCTTCCAGTGTTGGTGTAATTTCTTCTAAAAGCCCCATGCCTTTTTCAGTAATAAGGATATCCACTTTACGTCGGTTACTTGGGCATTCGCAGCGTGTTACATACCCACCTTTACGAAGCTTTTCTACTAGCCTTGTCGCATTAGACATACGATTAACCATCCGCTCTGTAATTAGCTGTAAAGAAGATGGTTTAGGGTACTGCCCCTTGAGAATACGCAACACATTGTACTGCTCTTGTGAAATACCGTAGGGTTTAAGTCCCTGATTAACATGGGTAGAAAGCCAGCTTTCAGTTACCCGGATATTTAACACAGCCTTATGATAAGGGCTTTTAAACTCTTTTTGCTTTATCTCGTCTTCAAGTCTCATATTTTTGTGTCAACTTATGTTGTACATACAACAATCAAATTAGTAAACAGTTCCTACTAACGCAAATTTTTTATATACTAACAAAAGAATCTACAATTTCCTGCTGCTTGGCCTGTTTCATATGTGAGGGAATATTTTCTAAAATAAGCTGCTGAAGTTTATCAAGAGCCCTTTGCTTATGGAAAAACCTACTTCTAATCAGACTAATTTCGCGCACCACCTTATCTCCTTTAATAGGCTTAAGCATATTTTCCTGCTCAGCGCTTAACCCCAAAGTGGCGAGTTCAGGTACAAAAGTAACCCCTCCCTGATGCTCCACTATGCGCATGAGTGAGGAGATTGAGCTGCTCTGATAAGTAAAATGCTGGTGGTCGTTTTTTTTTCCTAACTGGCAGAGATCATTTACCTGACTACGAAAACAGTTTCCCTCTTTAAGCAGCCATAAATCTTTTGCCTTAATGTCGCTAAGCCGTATAGCCTTTTGCTTATAGTAAGGGTGGTCATCTGCTACGTAGAGGTAAAACTGCTCATAAAAAAGGGGAGAGGCACTAAGACCTTTGGCCACTACCGGGGTAACAATAATACCTGCATCCAGTTCACCTTCCTGTATAAGCTGTAGCACTTCTTCAGTAGTTAGCTCATTGATATGAAGTTCCAATTTAGGGTATTGTTTATGAAACTGCCTTACGAAAAGCGGTAAGAGAAAAGGAGCGAGAGTAGGAATAATACCTACTTTGATATGGTCTTGTTCTCCGGCATTCAATTCAGTGGCAAGCTGCTCCAACCCTTTAAAAGAAAGTAACGTTTCCTGAGCTTTCTCCATAAACTTTTTGCCTGCCGGAGTTACCTTCAAGGGCTTACGAGCCCGATCAAATAGCGGGAACCCAATTTCTTCTTCCAGTTTTTTAACCTGCATAGTTAATGCTGGCTGGCTTACAAAAGATTCTTCAGCCGCTTTAACAAAGCTAAGCCTTTGGTACACACTAAAAGCATATTGTAATTGTTCTATCGTCATATCATAAGATTTAGTTATACAAATATAAAAAATATCAATTTTTATTATAGTATTAAACCTATTATCTTTGATATACATCAAAACCGAAAATAATTATGAATACGACCATAGCTAAATCACATACAGCCGCTAAAAGCGAAAAGCTGGTAAAGCAGCTCAATCAACTGTTAGCTGACTATCAACTATATTATCAAAATCTGAGAGGCTTTCATTGGAATGTAAAAGGGCATTTGTTTTTTCACCTTCATGATAAGTTTGAGTCTTTATACAAAGAAGCTAATGAAACTGTAGATGAGATTGCAGAAAGAGTACGTGCCCTGGGTGCTATTCCCTTGCATACTCTGGAAGATTATTTTCAGCAGGCGCAGCTTACCTCTGCCAAAAACATTAGCGATGGTGAAGAAGCTGTGCAGGTTACTTTAAAGAACAGCCAGGTATTGCTGCATGACTTAAAAGAAGTGCTGCACCTAGCAGATGAGCAAAATGACGAAGCTACTTTAACCCTTATTAGTGATTTGATTACAGATACCGAAAAACGTATCTGGATGCTTAAAGCATTTTTGAGTTAGTGTTTGATTGATTTTGTTTTTTGCAATAATTCGGAGAGTGCTTCGCCTATTGGTGAGGCATTCTTTGTGTATAGCCCTTCCTGCTTTGCTGTAGTTACAATTTTCAATTTTTTACCCTCGCGGCAAACACCTATTTGCTTTATGGGTTGAATTTGTACCTTTGCGACACATTAGGCCAACAATTTTTTGAGGCTGGTGTGTAAAGCATATACGCTTATTTAAATAGCATTTGTAAGTGAATGAACAACCAATTTTTAGCAAACTTTCAGCTTTTCACCTTAAACTGTTTTACTACTTATGAGTAAAGTATTAATCATTGGCGCCGGAGGGGTAGGCAATGTGGTAGCGCATAAATGTGCTTCTGTACCTGAAGTATTTTCAGAGATTATGCTTGCCAGCCGTACCCAGTCCAAATGCAATACCATAGCTCGGGATGTGGCCAAAAGATATCCTGATGCCAAACCTATACAGACTGCCCAGGTAGATGCAGACAATGTACCCGAACTGGTAGAACTGATCAGGAAATTTGGTCCTAAAATGGTAATTAATGTAGCGCTACCTTATCAGGATCTTACCATTATGGATGCCTGCCTGGAGACCAAAGTCCATTATCTGGATACCGCCAATTACGAACCTAAGGATGAAGCTAAGTTTGAATATAAATGGCAGTGGGCGTATCAGGATCGTTTTAAAGAAGCAGGGCTAATGGCATTACTTGGTTGTGGATTTGACCCTGGCGTTACCGGAGTATTTACAGCTTATGCCCAGAAGCATCACTTTGACGAAGTGCATTATCTGGATATTATAGACTGTAATGCGGGCGATCATGGAAAAGCGTTTGCTACCAACTTTAACCCGGAAATTAACATACGAGAGATTACACAAAACGGCCGCTTTTGGGAGAAAGGTGAGTGGAAAGAAACCCAGCCTCTGGAAATACATAAACCTATTAACTATCCGGAGATTGGCGAGCGTGAGTCTTACCTGCTGTACCACGAAGAGCTGGAGTCCTTAACCAAAAATATCAAAAACCTGAAGCGTGCACGTTTCTGGATGACCTTCGGGCAGGAGTATATCAAGCATCTTACGGTATTACAGAATGTAGGAATGACCCGTATTGATCCTGTAAAATTTAATGGGGTAGACATAGTACCCCTGGAGTTTCTGAAAGCAGTACTGCCGGAGCCAGGCTCTCTGGGTGAAAATTACAAAGGTCAAACTTCTATTGGCTGCCAGATCAAAGGTTTAAAAGATGGCCAGGAGAAAACTTATTATGTGTACAATAACTGCGACCACGCAGAGTCATACAAAGAAGTGGGCGCTCAGGCAGTGTCTTATACTACCGGAGTACCAGCGATGATTGGCGCGATGATGCTGCTGACCGACCAGTGGAACAAAGCAGGGGTGTACAACGTAGAGGAATTTGACCCGGATCCATTTATGGAAGCCCTAAAAAAGTATGGTCTGCCGTGGCACGAAAAAGTAAATGAGCCATTGGCGTTTGATGATTATAACGTTAACTAACACAAGATTCTGGGAGGTGATTTACCTCCCTTTTTAATGAACTCTGCCTTATGCCTATCAATTTTAATGAAGTCCCTTCTGCCTGTTTTGTATTAGAAGAAAGTAAGCTCCGCCGTAACCTGGAAATCATGAAAAAAGTGCAGGACGCTTCGGGAGCTAATATTATTCTGGCACTAAAGGGTTTTGCGATGTTTAGCACCTTTGGCCTGATTAAACAGTATTTACATGGTACTACTGCCTCTTCGCTACACGAAGCCCGCTTGGGTTTTGAAGAATTTGGTGATGAGGTACATGCCTATAGCCCTGCCTACTTTGAAGATGAGATAGAAGAGCTGATGAGCTATTGCAATCATATTACTTTTAACTCTCCGGCGCAGTGGAACCGCTTTAAAGATAGGGTGCAAGCTAATGATAAAAAGATTTCTTGCGCTATACGCATCAATCCCGAATACTCGGAGGTAGAGACAGACCTGTATAACCCCTGCGCAATAGGCACACGCCTGGGAGTTACTGCTGACCAGATAGGAGATAAGCTGCCTGAAGGCATTGAGGGCCTTCATTTTCATACACTTTGCGAAAGTGACTCTTTTGCTCTGGAGCGAACGCTTAAAGAGGTAGAAGCTAAGTTTAGCCATTTGCTTAAACAGGCAAAGTGGTTAAACATGGGAGGAGGCCACCTGATGACCCGCCGTGGCTATGATCTGGACCATCTGGTTAGCCTCATCAAATATATGCGTGAGCAGTATGACCTGGATATAATCATGGAACCAGGCTCTGCCGTAGCCTGGGATACCGGCTACCTGACTTCCAGTGTGCAGGATATTATTGATAGCAAGGGCATACATGCGGTAATCTTAGACATTAGTGTTGCCGCGCACATGCCAGACTGTATAGAAATGCCTTATAAGCCGCGTATTCTGGGAGCAGAAGATGCCAAACCCGGAGAGGCTGCTTATCGTGTAGGAGGTACTACCTGCCTGGCAGGGGACTTTGTAGGCGATTACCATTTTGATAAACCTCTGCAGATAGGCGATATGTTAGTGTTTGATGATATGATGCACTACACTATGGTAAAGACAACTACTTTTAACGGCGTGCGTCATCCTTCCATCGGTATCTGGCATGAGGATGATACCTTTGAGCTAGTAAAAACTTTTGGGTACGAATCGTACAAACACAAATTATCATAATAGTACAGATTAAGAGCCATATCTTCATTCGGTATTTATTGCGGATGAAGATTTTTTATGCCCACAACTTATAAGTTAGCCGCACAAAATTCGCATAGAATAATTATATTGAAATAAACAGCAACTAAAACCCATTTCATATGCGAAAACATGTAGAAATTTTAGCCTATCTCAATATAGCTTTAGGAGCGCTGACAGTAATTTCTGGGCTTATTATAGCTTGTAGTCGCAGGTAGCGGTGTTCTCTCAGGTGACCATACTGCTATGTGGGTAACTTCACTGGTGGGAGGAGGTCTTGGTTTTATCCTGGCCGCTATGGGTGCGGTTAGTATACTTGGTGGCTGGGGTTTGCTTAAGCATCAGGAGTGGGCTCGCATCCTTATCATAATACTAAGTATCTTGAGTTTACCTGGCGTGCCGGTAGGTACTGCGTTAGGAGTATACGGGCTTTGGGTACTTTTTAGTGAGGAAGTAAGCGTGATGTTTCGCAGGAGACCCACGGGGCATCCGACAGCAGCTACAGAACTATAAAAAAAACGGGCATTAAGCCCGTTTCTCGTTTATTAAATAAAGTCTGACTTATCGTCCTCTACTTTTTAGCGACGACTTATGGGTAAGATGTCCAGCCTCGTCAAAGAGTAAGACATAAGCATCCGTATCGGTATTTACTTCTACTTCATAGTAAGTATCTACGTTCTCTGGCTTCTGTTGCTTAGCGGTAGCCTGTGCTTCGCTGCTTGGGTCTACGCTCTCTTTCACCTCCGTTTTATCCTGTGCTACACCTTCGCTATTTTCGGGTATGTCGTCATAAGTATCCTGGTAATATGTTTCATTAAACCCTATATCATCGTTTCTTACACGATAAGGACGAACGCTGCTGGCAGGCTCTTCCTTTCTTAAGCTGCTTTCTGTAACTGTTTCTTTACCCGGTACAATGTCTACCTTGTAAACCGCTACCATCTTCATGTCTCCGTATTGGCTGGCATCCAGGCTGTCCTTTACTTCCTGAGGTAGCTCTTCGCTATCAATCTGCGATCTGTCTATGGCTTCGCCAATGTAAATATTAGTGCTATCAGGTTTCTTTTCGTCCTGCGCATATCCAAGCGTGGCACATAGAACCGCCACAAGGGGTAATGTCATTTTAAAAAAAGTCTTTCTCATAACTTAACATATTTAAGTTTAAAAAATTTAGCAATCTGCTATACTTATAAAATAGCCAGGCATAGCAAATGTTTATATTCCTACTGCTTTTCTTTAGCTCTGCTTGTCTCATTATCTTATCACATTTGCATTAGGTGCCGTGCTGAGCGTTTTTAAGTCTTTTCAAAATGTACTATACTTGGAAAAACACTTAACTACATGCTTAACCGAAGAAACTTTATCCAAAAAACTTCTCTGCTAACCGCAGGAATCAGCGCATTACCTTTAGCCTCAACGTTCAGTAATCCTTCCAAATTTATGGCAGATAGAAAATTCACCATGCAATTGGATGGAGGGTCTATTGGTGTAAAGGCTGGGCAGAAAGAACTCATAGAGCTGGCCAGTAAATATGGTTTTGAGAGCGTTAGCGCTCACGCTTCTTTTCTGGCAGATATTTCAGCTACTGAAAGGAAAGAATTACTGGCGGAAATGAAAGAGAAAAATCTGGTATGGGGAAATGCAGGGCTGCCTGTACAGTTTAGAACTGACCGTGCTACCTTTGAAAAAGATATGCAGGAACTGCCTAAACATGCTAAAGGTTTACAGGAAGCTGGAGTGAGCCGAATTACTACCTGGCTTATGCCTAATCATCCCTCTTTAAATTACTTGCAAAATTTTAGAGAGCATGCGGTTCGTTTGAGAGAGGTAGCTACCATATTGGAGGATCATAACATACGCTTTGGGCTTGAGTATGTAGGGCCTAAGACTTTACAAATAGCAAATGAATATCCATTTCTCAGAACGATGGCCGAAACTAAAGAGCTGATTGCGGCTATTGGTAAGGCTAACGTAGGCTTTGTATTGGATAGCTTTCACTGGTATACCGCTGGAGAAGATGTAAATGACATTTTGACCTTGGAAAACAGCGATGTAGTGGCTTGTGACCTGAATGACGCACGTAGTGGGCATAGCCGTCATGCCCAGATTGATGGTAAAAGAGAATTGCCTATGGCAACCGGAGTTGTTGATACTCAGGGGTTTCTGGAAGCACTTGTTAAAATTGGCTATGATGGGCCTATACGTGCAGAGCCTTTTAACCAGGTTGTAAACGAAATGGAAGATGAAGAGGCTGTAAAAGTGACAGCTACTGCAATGAAAAAAGCGTTTGATAAGATCGCTTAATACAATTTTTTATAAGAAAAGTATAGGTGGTTTGATATCAAACTACCTGTACTTTGGGAACTGACTTTTAGTATGTCTTTTCAAATAATCTGCTGTATTTAATTAAAGTTTGGACGAACTTTATTAACTTAGCAGCTGTTTTACTATTGTCACTTTTTCGCAATATTAATTTATCACGTGATTCGGTAGTTTCATTTCAGAAACAATTTTCTCTCGTTTTATTAATAAGCTATGCATTGACAAAGGCGTTCGTGCGATTTAGTGGCTTTTAAGGTTAGAAAACTATACTTGTTTACTATGGATACAGATACAGTGGTTACAAAAAAAGACAGCAAACAAATGAAGTACTTGCAGCAAGCTGTCCGTCTTTTGGAAAAAAAGGGATACAGCGATATTAAAGCTGAGCTCCCTGATTATGAGTCACCAACAAGCTTTACAGAAAAGAACTCAGATAAGTCTTATACCCCCGACCTTACAGGCGAAAAAGATATGGGTAAAGACTACTTTCAGGTAGTGGAAGGCGATAAGAAGAACATACAGGATGTGGTAAGTAAATGGAAGCTCTTCTCTAACCTGGCAAAAATCAAAAATGGTCAGTTCTACCTGTTGGTACCTTACGGAAAAAAGAAGTACACAACTGAACTGATGAGAGAGTACAACATTGATGCTGAACTAATGAAATTAGAGAGATAAGATTCACTCTCGCTAAGGACTTAAGCCATCTGAAAAGATGGCTTTTTTTTTGTCTATAACTTATTTTTCTATGTCCAGATAATCTTTCAGTCTGCCTTCCGAATCAAATACCTGATAGCGTAAAGCATTGGCGTGTATGCTAACAGTAGCGTAATGGTGCCCACGATAAGTTTCGGTGCTAAACCGGGCTCTCCATATTGGAAGCTATTCCGGAAGCCTTGGTGGGCGTATCGGTAGTATTGTTAACTGGAATACCATCTACGACAAAAAAAAGAGTGCTTGATTGTCACCAGATAGAGAAGATGCTCCGCGGATAACGATGAGAGAGGTAGAACCAACTCCGGAGCTACCATTGGTCATCTGCACACCGGTAACTTGAGCGGCAAGGGAGTTTACTACATTTGGTTCGCCTGCTTCGGTGATCTCTTCTCCCTGCATTTCCTGTACGGTATAGCCCAGCGCCTTTTTCTCACGTTTTATTCCGAGGGCAGTAACTATTACTTCGCCCAGTTCACGAGCATCAAGAGCGAGAGTAATATTTATAGTATTACGAGCATTAATAGCTACCTCCTGAGTCTCATAGCCCACCAAAGAAAATATGAGGCTACTTGCCTGAGGGGCTACACTAATACAATAATTACCCTCAATCTCAGCAATAGTACCTTTTACCAGCACGTTTACGCAAAGGATGGATCCACCATCTGGGTCAATTACTTTTCCACTGAGGGTGTATTCCTGGGTCTAGGAAACGCAGCAGATAAGTATAAGTAAGCTAAGCAGGTCTGCTTTTAAGCTTGCCCCGCTTCTCATACCTACAGAGCTTTGTAGAGCTTTCGGCATGTGATGTAGATAGTTTGTTGAAAATAAATTCTGAGGTTTGCTACTAGAGCGAAAGGCTAAAAGGGGACGGTAAGTTTGACGGTATTTGGAGCCAGACTCACACTCGCTATGATTTATGCTTATGAGTATGGACGCTAAAGTTTCTCATGTTTAGCGATTATGCTTCATAAGCAAAAGTAGAAAAATAAAGTTGAGCAATATTCAATAAATATTTAATTTTTGTTGATTTTAAGTAGTAAAAAGTAATAAATGTTTAATGATAGGAAATGTTTTTTTGCCTGATCTCTGCTAAGGAATTACCCTTTACATAATAATAATCGTCTTTTTTAAAGCCTTATTTAAACTTAGAAAGTAATCCCTTTTTTACCTTTTCGTTAACTTAATGTTAAGCTTAGGTTTTCTATAGCATGTTTTAGTGTGGATTAGATATGATAAAGAAGGATTTGATTAGTTTTAAGCCAAAAAGGAGAATGAATGATCAGATAATTGCCGGAATTGGGAAGAAAGTGAGGAGTATACGGCAGCAACAGAACCTCAAATTACATGAGGTAGCCAAAGAAGCCAATATTAGTAAAAGCCTGCTATCTAAGATAGAGAATGGTAGATCTGTCCCCTCGCTACCAGTGTTAGTCTCTATTATTCAGGCTCTGAATGTAGAATTTACCAGCTTTTTTGAAGGCATAGAAGCTAACGGCCAGGTGCCATTTATTCATAAAAAAAGAGAAGATTACATTTTTACAGAAAAGGAAAACAGCATTGGCTTTGTGTATAAGCACATACTAAGTAAGCATGCGTCTAGTGTTATTGTGGAGGCAGTGATTCTTGATTTACAGCCAGGCTCCAAGAGAGAGTTTGTAACCACCGATGGTTTTGAATTTAAGTACATTCTGAGTGGAGAAGTGGAGTACCATATTGGCGAGCACATTGTAGAAATGAAACAGGGCGACTCTCTGTTTTTTGACGGCCGTATACCTCATGTACCTATTAACAATAAAGAGAAAAACTGCTCTATGCTGGTAGTTTATCTGCTTACTCCACCGGACATTCAGGGTGGTTAGTTAGTACTATCGCTTTGAAGGTCTATATAAACCGGCAAATGATCACTATAACCTCCTTTGTACTCAAAACCTTCGTAGGTAGGGTAGGGTTGCTGCTGGGTGTTTCCTTTGGTTTGTAGGAGCCACTCAGTATCAAACACCTGGGCTGAACCTTGACGGTACACAAAATCAGCACTGCCCTTACGATCATCCAGCAGGCTTTGCGATATGAGTATTTGGTCTAACATTTTCCAACTGCTTCGGCTATAGTAGCTGCCCTTATCTGCCTGATCCAACTTGTACATAGGGTTGTACAAATCTCCGGTATTAAGTTGTTGTGTTTCTCCGTGTGCACCCAGCCTGAAAACAAAGCTTTTGTTATCGGGCTCGTCATTAAAAGTGCCCATGACTACAATATTCGCGTCCTCATCATTAGCTAATATGTCGTTTACTAACTGACGCAAAGTGTGAGCGGCTGAGAGTCGTTCTTCTTCGCTTTTGCTCATACCTCCCTGGCGATCAGGCCAGTCGGTTATAAGTAAGTGTATGGTATTACTCTCCATATTACTACGTTCACCCAATATGCCGGAAACCTGTAGGATGTCTGGTGGGCGATGCCCGTTACTATCAGCAGGAACATTTACAGCTTTGGCTAGGTAGGGTGTGAAAAATACTGATCGGTATAGTAAGGCTACATCCAGGCTGTTGGGGGGAGGGGTATCAAAATGAATAATTTCGTAGCTATAATCGCTTAGTTTTTCGTGTTTAACTATATCTCGTAGCACCTGGCCATTTTCAATTTCTGCCAGGCCTATCACCTCCGGCATGTTTAGGGCAGCAATTACTTGCACAATTTTATCTAGCTTCGCCTGATATCTTTCATCTGTCCATTGCTTTTTACCTGATGGTAAGTAGTCAGCATCTTCTTCAATAGCCGGGTCGTCATGTATATCATAAAGTTGCTCTACATTGTAAAAACATATGCGTAGTCCGGAAGGCTGGCTGGCAGATGTTTCTTCCTGAACCTGACTGGCACATGCAGACAGAAGTAATGCTAGAATGGCAGGTTTACACCCTTGAACAAAAAATAACTTCATGATGAAAAAATGATGAATCTTAAAAAAGTCTAATGATATA
The DNA here is from genome assembly GCF_030506305.1 of Porifericola rhodea. Classification (GTDB taxonomy): domain Bacteria; phylum Bacteroidota; class Bacteroidia; order Cytophagales; family Cyclobacteriaceae; genus Catalinimonas; species Catalinimonas rhodea. The sequence goes on from NZ_CP119421.1 coordinate 3,006,258, forward strand.
ATCATTATGCAATCGTAAAGTTAAGTAAATTCAACAAGATTGCTCAATACCCGTTAGTTTCCATAACTTTGTGCCGTTTATTGAAAAAAGAAAAAATCAATAGCTATGAAGAAGTCAGAAATAAACCTGACCATACATCTTGACGATGAAAATGTGCCTGAAAAAATCTTTTGGGACGCTACTGACAAAGAAGGAGAAAGCGATTCTGCTGCTAATGCTATTAGCCTTTCTATCTGGGACCATCTGCAAAAAAATACCCTTAGAATAGACCTTTGGACCAAGCAGATGCCTGTAGATGAAATGAAGAGGTTTTCAATAGATACTATTGGCGGTATTGCTCAGACCATACTTTCTGCTACAGGAGATACCTATATGTCTGACGAAATTAACGAGCTTTGCGATAAACTGGTAAAGCATGTTGAAGAAGAACAGCGTAAAGAAAACCAAAAAGCGAAAGAGTAGTTTGATAATCAGAACTATAAGCCGTAGCTAAACGGACTTGTATATTGATGAAAACTATTTCGCGATGGAAGAAGAGTATTTACTGCAGGCATGGAAAGAGGCAGAAAAAGGTAAAACGCCCTTTGGAGCTGTTATTGTAAAAGAAGGAAAGGTTTTAGCCTCTGTATGTAATACAGTAAGCCAAAGCAAAGACCCTACAGCACATGCCGAAGTCAATGCTATACGAAAAGCCTGCGAAGTAATTGATAGTACTCAACTCCAGAGTGCAGTGCTATACACCACTTGCGAACCCTGCCCTATGTGTATGTCTGCCATCATTTACACGGGCATAGGCGAAGTGGTGTATGGTGCTTCTATCCCTACCATAAGCAAGTACCTGCCGCAAATATCGTTACGAGCTTCCGAAGTGCTCAATCGTAGCGATCAGAAAATCCTCATCAAAGCCATAGGAAAGGAAGATCAGTACGAGAAACTACTGGAACAGTACAGTTAAGAACAATGAATTGGTGTCTTTAAACTGACATCTGGCGCAATCTTTGTCTTATTTTAGGAGAATCTTTTGTATCATTAGCGCGTTAGCGTAATGAAAACGAATTTACCTATGAATAAAATAATGCTTAGCTTACTGACGGTCAGTATATTGGTGTTTTTCTCTTCTTTTACTGAGCCTCCTAAAGAGGAAAAAATCCAGAACGAAATTAACTGGATCACCATAGAAGAAGCACAGGAGCTCTCTGAAAAAGAACCTCGCAAAGTAATTATGGACGTGTATACTGACTGGTGTGGGTGGTGCAAAAAGATGGATAAAACCACTTTTGCCGACGAGAAAGTGGTAGAGTATGTTAATAAACACTTTTATGCGGTAAAATTTAATGCCGAGAAAGACGAAACTTTTGACTTTAAAGGTCAGGAGTTTACTAACCCTCAATTTACCAGAGCACTTAGAGTAAGTGGTTATCCTACAGTTGTATTCTTTGCCGAAGACTTTTCTAAATTTCAGCCAGTAAGTGGCTATCGTCAGGCAAAGGAGTTTTTAGAAATGCTGGAATCCTTCAACCAGGCAGAACCTGCTGGTAAATAAACTCTTTCAGAAAATTTTGGGTTGTCAGTTATCCGTTACCTTTGTAAAGTGAACAGATAACTGACTTTTTTATGCAGTACGCTAGTGTAGAAGATACTATAGTCGCTCTTTCTACCCCAGAGGGAGTTGGAGCCATAGCCGTAATTCGTTTGTCCGGTAAAGATGCTATCCGTATCGTCAATCAGGTTTTTCATGGTAAAGATCTGGAAGCTCAGGCAAGCCATACCCTCCATTTTGGTACCATCCGCGAAGGTAAGGAGGTGCTAGACGAAGTAGTAGCTTCAATATTTAAAGCTCCTCATTCTTTTACCAAAGAAAATGTGGTAGAGGTATCCTGCCACGGCTCTCCCTACATTGTGCGTAAATTAATTCAGCTTTTTCTAAAGCAGGGGGGGAGGCTAGCTCAGGCTGGCGAATTTACCAAACGTGCTTTCATGAATGGCCAGTTTGATCTGGCGCAGGCAGAGGCAGTAGCCGACCTGATAGCTTCAGACTCAGAAGCTTCTCATAAGGCAGCTCTTAATCAGATGCGTGGTGGCTTTTCTGAAGAAATTAAAACGTTACGTGCTCAGTTAGTGCATTTTGCTTCTATGATAGAGCTGGAGCTGGACTTTGTAGAAGAGGACGTAGAGTTTGCTGACCGTGCACAGTTAGAAGGGTTGATTAACGAAATCCTGAGAGTTATTAATTTACTAATTGACAGTTTTGATCTGGGTAATGTTATTAAGAACGGTGTGCCTACTGTAATTGCTGGAAAGCCTAACGCTGGAAAATCTACCTTGCTCAATGCCTTACTTAACGAAGAAAAAGCTATTGTTTCTGATATACCGGGTACCACCCGCGATTTTATAGAGGATGAAATCAATATAGGTGGCATAGGCTTCCGCTTTATTGATACAGCAGGGCTGCGCGAAACTACAGATAAGGTAGAAGCAATAGGAGTAAAGCGCACTTATGAAAAGATGCGGAAAGCTTCGCTAATTATCTATCTTTTTGATCTGGAGCATGATAATCTTCAGGATATTCATCGGGCAATCAACCAGCTTGAAAATCAGGGGATTCCATTCATTAAGGTAGGTAATAAAATAGATAAGGCGCAGCCTGATTTGCTAGATGCTGTAAGAAAGATTGAAGATATCGTTTTTATCTCTGCTGAAAAGAAAGACAATCTGGAAGGATTAAAACAAAAGGTAATGGACTTCGTAGACCTTGACAAATTTAAGACCAGCGGGACCATAGTTACTAATGTAAGGCACTATCAAAGCCTTCTGCAAACCCGGGAAGCACTTCAAGACGTGCTCAACGGGTTGGCACAAGAAGTCACGCACGATTTTCTTGCTCAGGATATCCGCCATGCATTACACTACCTTGGGGAAATCACAGGGGAAATAACCACTGACGACTTGCTAGGCAATATATTTAGCAAATTCTGTATTGGAAAGTAGTTGTCTTTCCTTTGTTTATCAAATCCTTTCCTATAGTATGTTAAAAGCTATTTTTGTTTCTTTTCTTTATTGCTAATTTGCCTATTTTTCATATTATTTGTTGCTAATTAGTTGCTGGATAACTTGCTTTTCGTTGCTAGGAATAAAAAGTATATGATAAGGAGAATTTATGTTACATTTAGATACAATAAGATACATGATGATATCAATAGTTACAACAACGCTATATGAAAAATAGAAATGAGTAGTAACATTCGAGTGCCTAAAATTTGCCAGCATTGCGGTGCAGAATTTATCGCTAAAACTACTGTGACAAAGTATTGCGGAGATAATTGTGCAAAGCGTGCTTATAAGAGACGTAAACGAGAGCAAAAAGTGCAGGAGGTCACACCAGTAGTAGCTCAAAAACAAGAGTACAATCAACAGCAACTTAAGGATAAGGAATTTCTAAGTATTGCTGAAACTTGTACACTCTTGGGAGCCAGTAGAATGACTTTGTACAGGCAAATCAAAGGTGGTAAAATCAAGGCAGCAAAAATCGGTAGACGTACGATTATTAAAAGAACAGAAATTGAAAAACTATTTCAATCATGACAGTAACGTTAAGAAAGCGTAATCAGGGAAAGAAAACCAGCTTATATCTTGATTACTATCATAAAGGTAACCGTAAATTAGAATATCTAAAGCTATATCTTGATCCTAAGGCAAAAACAAAACAAGAAAAGGAATTAAATAAACAAACTTTACAATTAGCAGAAACCATTAGGGCTCAACGGCAAATAGAAATTTAGAATGGGTATTATGGATTCCGTGATACTGAAAAATTGAAAGGTAATTTTCTGACTTATGTTCGGACTTTAGCTGAAAAAAAGAGAAGTAGCGATGGTAATTATGGAAATTGGAAGAGCATGTTAAAATTTCTTGAGGAATTTGCTCCTTCTCATCTAACTTTTGCCCAAGTAGACTCTCATTTTGTGGAGGATTTTAAATCATACTTAGATAAGGATGCAAAAAAGAAAAATAATAAGGGCTTGTCTCAAAACTCCAAGTATTCTTATTTCAGCAAATTCAAAGCGGCATTAAAGCAAGCTGAAAAGGATGAAATAATAAATAGGAACCCCGCAAAAAATGTTAAAGGTTTTGAACAAGAAGAGTCTGAACGGGAGTTCTTAACCTTAGAAGAGTTAGAAGCAATAGTAGAGACCGAATGTGAGATACCAATACTTAAATCTGCTTTTTTATTTTCGTGTCTTACTGGTATAAGATGGGCAGATATAGAAAAACTAAAATGGTCAGAGGTTCAATATTCTCAAGAGCTAGGATATTTTATTCGTTTCAGACAAAAGAAAACAAAAGGTGCAGAAACGCTTCCTATTTCAAAAGATGCATGTCTACTATTAGGTGAAAGAAAAGATAGAGATGAATTGGTCTTTAAAGGGCTGGAATACTCATCAGAGAACAATGACAAGTTACAACGGTGGATTGATAGGGCTAAAGTTACCAAAGATATTACTTTTCACTGCGCCAGGCATACCTATGCTACCTTACAACTTACCTTAGGCACTGATATTTATACAGTTTCCAAAATGCTATGCCACAGAGAGTTGAAAACCACTCAGGTCTATGCCAAGATCATTGACGACAAGAAGAAAGAAGCCGCTAACAAAATCAAGCTCGCCCTTTAATACAAGAAACTATCGCTGAAGAAAAGGACCAGGAAGGAAAGAAGATAGAGCTACCTAAATTTGATTGGGCGAAGTTTCAAAAAGACCATTTTACCTATAAATGGCAGTTTTTCTCTGAAAAACATGACGACCATTTTGAGTACACTGATGATTACCTATATGAAAAAGGTGCAATCATGGAAGGTGAAGATCGGATTGAATGCATTGGATAAACCGGAGTATATTGACCCCTCAAATCCGGCAGAAAATTTAGATACTCAATGCTCTTTTTGAGCTTGAAACGCATGCCAATCCGGCAGATACTGCCCCCTCTAAATATATTGACGTTGACTTGTACCGGAGCAAATTGACCCCTTGAGGGTATGATTCCGGAGGAAGTTGACCCCTCAAAACTTAAGGTTTTGGTTCTTTAGCGATCATCAACTATCGCTAAAAAGACCCTTATGGCAGGTAAACCAAAATCTATGAGCACGATCAAACAACTCATACTTCTACATCAGCAAGGCAAAGGGCGTAAGACCATTGCCCGCACACTAGGCATCAGCAAGAACACCGTTAAAGTATACCTGGAGAAACTCAAAAGCCTGACTACCATCAAAGATGGCAAAGGCTACACAATAGAAGAGCTGTTCAGAATGGAGCATCCGGTACTGGAGGCAAAATTTCATCCGGGAAACCCTGCCTACAAAGACGACCGTTATGAGGATCTGAAGGCCAGACTTGACTACTACTTTAATGAGTTAAAAGAACGTGGGGTCAATAAAAAACTACTTTGGGAAGAATATAGACAGGGTAATCCAGATAGCTATAGTTATTCTCAATTTTGTTTTCATCTCCATCAGTTACAGATAGCCCGCAGACCATCCGCAGTGCTACACCATCATCCTGGAGAGAAGCTCTATATTGACTTTGCAGGTAAGCCATTGAGCTATATAGACAAGTCCACTGGTGAGGAGATCAAGTGCCAGGTATTTACGGCCTGCTTACCCTTCTCTGACTACAGCTTTGTGATGGCTGTAAGGAGCCAGTCCACTGAAGATTTTCTCTACGCCCTTTCCTGTTGTTTGCATGAGTTGGGTGGCGTGCCTCAAGCATTAGTACCGGATAATCTAAAGGCTGCGGTAGTCAAGACTAACCGCTATGAACCGGAGATCAATCGTGCGCTAGAGGATTTTGCCAATCATTACAACACTACAGTAGTACCTGCCAGGGTTCGTAAGCCTAAAGACAAAGCACTAGTAGAGAATCAAGTGAAGCTGATCTACAGCCGGGTATATGCCAAGTTGCGTCACATGGTCTTCTTTGACCTGTCTTCCCTGAATGTAGCCATCAAAGAAAAAGTGAGAGATCATAATCAAACTCGCATGCAAAAGAAGCCCTACTGCCGGGAAGAGCGCTTCATATCCGAGGAGAAGACACACCTCTTGCCTCTACCAGTTGAGAGATACCAGATCAAATACTACCGAGAGTTAAGAGTGGCCAAGAACAACCATATCTATCTCTCTGAGGATAAACACTACTATAGCGTCCATTTTAAAATGATTGGTAGTAAAGTCAAGGTCATCTACACCCGCAGTATGGTTTATATCTTTTCCAAAGGAGAGCAGGTAGCTGTACATATCAGGAACTTCCACCAGGGTGGTTATTCTACTACCAAAGATCATCTCTGTTCGCAGCACCAACATTACAAAGACAGGAGCCCGGAATACTATCGTAGGCAAGCTGCCAAAAAATCGGCTATACTCCATAAACTGGTGTGCTGCATCTTTGAGCAGAATCGCTATCCAGAACAGCTTTACAGAACCTGTGATGGTCTGTTTGGCCTGGAAAGGAAAACCGAGCCTACACGTTTTGAAAAGGCCTGTCAAATGGCATTGGATTGCCACAACTACACCTACAGCTTCGTAATGAATGTATTGGAAAATAAGATGATAGAGGTTCAGTCCACTATCTCTGAAAAGCCTCTACCCAAGCATAATAACCTCAGAGGGAAAGAACATTATCAACAGTTAGAACTAAATTATAAAACCAATGAATCAAATTGAGACACAGCTAAACAAGCTCAAATTACATGGGATGATCAAAACTTGGGCAGCCTTGCAGGAGACCAGGAAACTTCATGAGCTATCCTTACTGGATGGATTAGAAGTTTTACTTCAGGCAGAGGAGCAGGAAAGGGATCTTCGTAAGTTCAAAAGGTTAGAGTACAATGCTGGTTTCCGCTACAAAGCATCTATAGAAGAGCTACGCTTTGACCAGAAAAGGGGCATAGACAAAAACCTGATTACCCGTATGTCCACCGGTGAATACATCCAGAAAGGAGAGTCAATCCTTGTGACCGGTGCCACCGGTTGTGGGAAAAGCTTCCTCTCCTCTGCTCTAGGGCATCAAGCTTGTCTGATGGGATTTAAAGTAGCTTACTTTAATACTCAGAAACTGCTGCTTAAAACCAAGATGTCTCGTCTGGAAGGCACCATCTATAAGTTCTTTGAGAAACTGGCCAAGACAGATCTGCTCATCCTGGATGACTTTGGCCTGACCCACCTGGAAAAACAGCAACAAATGGATCTGATGGAAATCATTGAGGACAGACATAGTGCTAGATCCACCATCATTGCCAGTCAGTTACCTGTTGCTAGTTGGTATGATGTCATTGGGGAGGAAACTATTGCTGATGCTATCCTGGATAGGCTAGTGCATACTTCTCATAGAATTGACATCAAGGGTGAGAGTCTAAGAAAAAAAGTGTAAAATTGTCATACCATCGGGTTCTTCAGAACCAAACCTGAATTAGGGGGGCAATATCTCCGGTACAGGGGTCAACATCACCGGAATATCCATGCATTGAAGTCCAACTCTATAAATCACCCGAGAAGCCACCATATGACTTTCATATAAGGTATAGTAATTGGCAACTTGCTTTAAGAGTAGAGTTTTTCAAAGAAGTGTTTGATGAACGTGCCTTTGTAGAAGGTTACCAGCCTCAGCACAAGTTTCTCAGCCTCGTAATTCCGCCAACATTACACCATGAGATACTCAATATCATTAATGACTTTGAGCTACTTCAAATTCGTGACCTACTGTTAGAACTCATTGCTTCTGCACAGGACATCTATATTCGTGATGTTGCCTTTTGGGAAAGACCTGAAAACCAAAAGCTCATTACTTCAGCCGAAAAAGAGACTGAAAAAGCCATTCAGGTTATTGAACAATCTGGAATTGACTGGAAGTCATTAGAAAAATATGATAACAAACCATTTCCCAAGCTCGACCATATCAAGTTTGTGTTCAATAATGGTACTATCAAATTAGAGCACGAATGGCTAGCGAAAGAGTTCATTGAGAACATGAAACGTGCCTATGACGACCTGCACTACAAGAATTGGAAAAAAGACCTTGCACGATATCCGTTGAGATTTGATGAGAATGCTCATAAGTCGAAATTCAAGTACCGCTTAGCCAAATCATACTACAACCTTCTGACAAAGATTAAATCCTTTAAAGTAACTGAATCCACCCCCTATCCTAACCAACTGATGCTCTGCATTGCTAAGTTGATTGAGTTCTCTTTAATACCTGTTGGCGATTGGGCAGACTCAGATGATGTAAAAGTCAAGCACATTAGAAATTGGTTGAAGCGAAACGACCTTGAGCCTAAGCTCACTTTTGCCGAAGTTCCTGCTGACCTTGAAAAACTGAAACAGTACTTTGAGCCCAATTTCCTTGAAATGGCTAACGCCACTAAACGTGCAGATGCTATTTCTGTGGCTTTCTTCATTTGTCAACGTTTTGATATCCAAGACCTGCTCCCAGAACTAATACATATTGCTTCCTGCATTACAGAAACCAATTGGCTTGTCGGTCACCAGATGACTTCAAATAGTAAAATGAATGAGCCTGTTATTCCTGAAATGAATGCATTCAGGCAACTCATGAACGGTATTAAAGACAAAAAGAAGCTCACTTCCTTGAAGTTCACTTTAGAAGGCAAAGATGGTGAACAAGAGCTTTCTTCTCGTTTACCTCTTTACCTTATAGAAGAAGCTTTAAAAGAGTATTACCATAGCGACCAGATTGAATTTGATTCAGATGTAATTCCAACTACCTACAAGAAGAATGAAGATGGTTGTATTAAAATTGAAAAAACTGCACAGTTTAACCTACCACATGAACGTCATTTGGTTCGCTTGGTACATTCACTATATAACTACCTCAAAGAACATTCAGGGATAGAAGAAGGAGAAATTCTACCGGGTGAAAAGTACTATGAAATCATTGGAATTCTATTCAAAGAAGCATGGGTGTTTTACAATAAAATGGTTGATGATAGATCGGTAGTTGAGAAAATCAAGCAATGGCACCAGTTGAGACCAGAATCATAAACTATCCATATTTTAACTGATTGATTATCAATAGGAACAAAAACAGATTAAAACACCACTTCACTGTTCCTTTAGATGCCTTTTTATAGTTGCAAATTTGCCTAAATGGTTTACAAACAATACGGACTATGAAGGCAAATAATAATTTAAAAACTAGGGTCAATGATCTTGAAAGAAAGGCCTCCATTCTATGTAAAGTAAAAAAAGGTAAAATGAATAAAGGAAAAGCAATTATCTCTTCAGTATTTATTTTAGAAAAATTGTGGAAACTAATTAAGTATCTATTTTCAGAATTAGGCCTATGAGCGTATCATTTGAAAAAAGGTTTCCTTTTTAAGTAGCGTCTAGAGCAAGATTTGCAACCTATGGATTGCTGAATGTTGCTGGAAATTGCTCGCACTTGCTTTTCAAATTGCTACAACTTGCTGAAAATTAATTTCTTAAGTTGAAGAATATTGCTACTTATTGCTAGAAATTGCTTTTTTTTTGGGTTTAAGTCCTTGCCCATATAGCTATTTATTGCTGAATATTGCTCTAAGTTGCTGGCTCATTTCCCGCAAATTGCTGGTGATTGCAGGCTTATTGCAAAAGTCCCTAGCTAAAGAAGATACTTGCAGCATCAAGTTTTAATGCAAAATAAAGAACCTATTGCTGGCAAATTTTTCGTAAATTTCTGGCTGATTTCCGGCAAATTGCTGTTGCAATTTTTTTACTTATTAAAAAATGTTACTTTTTTTCCTGATCTCCAATTCAACAGTTTTCGCAATTTACTGCAAGGAATAGCAAGGGTTATCAAGGAATAGCAAGGCCTGGCAATATTTAGCAATTTTATGCAAGCCAGAGAAGATGATCATATCATTAATCCAACTTTTATGTCTTACCCAATCATAGAATTTACAGAAGTTAACATCTCAGAGAAAAAAAACTCAAGATTTGATATTACTAAATCAGATATTGAAAGCCATATGGCGGAGATCAAATGTAGTTTCATGGCTGCATATAATGAAATATTGCTTAGGCGATTGAGTGATTATGGTAAATCAGAGAAAAAGGAGTTTATCATATATCATTTGGAAGGTATATCTGATAAAAAAGAATGGCTTTTTTCTTTTGAGAAGCTTGTAAAGTCTCGTGTCGATAGTGATAATGATTTGTCTACAATGGTTTGGCAAAAAGATTTAAAAGGAGTAGAAGAAATCTCTGAAGATTTGATCAAGAAGATTAATAGTAGCACTTCTGACAAAATTGTAAGAAAGATTCAAACTGAGCTTACAGTTCCTCAGCTTGGATACTTATTAAGAGCCTTCTTTGAAGAAGGCATTTTTACACCAAAGCAAAAATCAGATTTAATTAAGGTGTTTTCAGAAAACTTTTCTTCTAAAAGTAGAAAGGATATTTCAGCTAAAAGTCTCAGAAATAGTTTTGATTCTCCTGCTCTAAAGGAAATTGATGAATTGCAGGAGATTTTTACGCATTTAATGCAAAGAGCAAAAAAAGACAAAGAAAAATAGACAATTCATCTAGTTGATAATCAGCAATTTAAGTAAGGGTGGTTCCACCCTCCACAACTGTTTTCTCTTCCTTTATTAGGTTTTCTTTACGCTGAAGTTTGTCGGGAGTACGTGCCTGACTTCTGGCAAACGATAGGCGCATCTTAATCATTTTCAAAAATTTAAATCTGATAAAGATGTCACAAGATCATCTAATAATTGAAAGACTTGAGCGAATTGAGAGATTACTTTCAAATCAAGCTCAGGGAATAAAGGAAGTATTGAGTTTTAATGAGACATGCCAGTACCTGGAGCTTTCTCAGTCTCACTTGTACAAACTTACGAGTACTGGAAACATTCCTCATTATAAGCCAAATGGAAAGAAGCTGTATTTTAAAAGAAGTGAGTTGGACAGTTGGTTGCTCCGCAACCGTAGCAATGATAGGGAAGAAGTAGATCAAATGGCTGCCAATTATCTCATCAAGAAGGGGAGGATCAAACTATGAATAGGGATATTCTCTTCCTCCATGAGGAACCCAGGGTGAAATGGAATTTCTTTTTCCCACCACAAATTCCACTTATTGTAATCTCACTATCTATTATGGATAGTGGGGTTTCTACCCCACTGCCTTTTAGAAGACTGTCTCACGATATTGTAGCTCCTCAATTTACTTGGTGTACAGTGAGTTTTTCTGAGAAAACTTCAAATTGTTGATATTATGGAGTTGTCAGAAAAAGATTTGTTGGCCAAAACAAATGGTGGCCTGAATATCTATGCCCATATCTTAAGGCGGTATTATCAAGGAGAAGTCGTACTCCGATTAGTAGGCAAAGTATGTGAGATTACTAGAAACCCTTTTTATGATGATTCGCTGACGTTACAAATAGCCCAGGAGAACGGTCAATTCATGTTTAAGGATATATTGAAACCAGAATTTGTTGGCTCTGCATTTACTTTTGCTTCTTGGCATTACAAACTTGAAGGGCAGGCACTTTTACAGCTGCTGAATAAAAACATGCCTTTGCGTATTGGTGAAATTGGTTGGTATGCTAGTGGTTGCCAGGCCAACACAGAAAAGACTTATAAAAAACCACTACAGATACCAATGTTCAGCTATTATAAAGGACCCGTCAGTAATACGCTTCCTGAGAAAAATGTAAGTCTGCTGGAAGTATTCCATATGATTCAAGGTACTCAGTTCCTGAAAAGGACTGAGTACCTACGAACACTCAAAGATTCAGTAGCAGCTAGGAGCTTCAAAGCGAAGCATTTTGATTACGTCACCTTTTCAGGCTTGTTTTCCAAAAGAAACGATAGATCTCTTCTTAAGCATTCAGGCTTGGTGGCTATTGATTTTGATCATGTAGATCAAGTAGCAGATCTCAAAAATCAGCTTTTAGAAGATAAATATTTTGAGACAGAGCTTCTTTTTACTTCTCCTTCAGGAGATGGTATCAAATGGATCATTAGTATTGATCTGACTGAGGTTACCCACAAAGAGTATTTTCAGGCAGTCAGTGCTTACATAGAGCATAATTATAAGCTCAAAATTGACTCGGCAGGTAAAGATGTTTCCCGTGCTTGCTTTCTACCCTATGACAACGAAGCATATATTAACCCCAAGTATTTACCAAAATGTTAAAATTCAAGTTTAACCCTAGAAAATGGTTGGATACCAGTAATTCAAGCAATATAGAGCAACCTAAACAGGAGGCTATATTAAGAGAATTAAAAAGTACCTATCAAGAAGTATTAAAAGTAGTAGAACAAATTGAGGCAAAACAGATTGATATCACTTCAGCTTATGAAGATTGGCGCAATATAGGTTTTGCCTTAGCAGATGAATTTGGGGAGAGTGGAAGAGATTTGTTTCATAAGATAAGTTGTTTTTATCCTGATTATTCTCAGTCGGAATGTGACAAACAGTTTGAAAAGTGCCTTCAATCCAAAGGAACGGGTATTAGTTTAAAGACCTTTTTTTATCATGCAAAAAATGCAGGTATCAAAATTGCAAATGCAGCAACTTTGAGCAATAATCAGCAACTTCCAAATTTTACAGACACTGTTTATTCAAACCTTCCAGAATTTTTGCAAAAGGTGGTTCGGGTTGCCAATACCGCCGAAGAGCGAGATATATTGCTTTTGGGTACTTTAACTACCTTAAGTTCATGCTTTCCAAAACTGTATGGTATATATGATGGTAAAAAGGTGTACTCCAATCTATTCCTTTTCATTACAGCCCAGGCTTCCGCTGGAAAAGGGCGTTTAGTGCATTGCAAACAATTGGTTAAGCCTATTCATAAAGAATTTAGAGAACAAGCAAGCTTACTTAGGCAACGCTTTGAATTTGACATGTCTGATTATCATTCTAACAAAGGAAAGGGGAGTAATGCAAATGGAGCTGAAAAACCTTCTAAACCTCCTGAAAAAATGCTCTTGATCCCTGCTAATAATAGTACAACCGGAGTATTTCAACTACTATCAGATAATGAAGGGAGAGGGCTGATTTTTGAAACGGAAGGCGATACGCTCTCTCAGGCATTTAAGAGTGATTATGGAAATTACAGTGATGGATTCCGAAAAGCATTCCATCACGAAACAATTTCATATTACAGGAGAACGGATCAGGAGTATGTAGATATAGAAACACCATGTATCTCTACCGTACTTTCTGGTACACCTAAACAGATAGCCACCTTAATTCCTGACGCAGAAAATGGACTGTTCAGCCGATTTATTTTTTATCGCATGAATGTACAAGCAGTATGGAAAGATGTTTTTGCGGCAAGTTCAAATAATGGATTGGATAAGTATTTTGATGAATTAGGGAAAGAATTTCATGAGTTTTACAAAGTATTAGAGGGTAATACCGAAGTGCGATTCTATTTATCGGTTGACCAGGAAGTAGAATTCAATCAATTTTTTGTACATGTGCAGAAAAAGTATCTTGATTTACTGGGGATTGACTATATGGCAACCGTTCGCAGATTAGGACTAATAACTTTTAGAATTTCCATGATCTTATCAGCCCTAAGAGTAATGGAAACTGGAGATATCAGTAACAAATTAATCTGTGAGGAAAGAGACTTTCAGGTGGCTCTTTCAATCGTCAAGGTGTTGTTAGAACATTCTAGTAAAGTTTTTTCTGAACTATCAGGCCAGCAAAAGCCAGTAAAAAAGAAGAACCGAAAAGAAATGTTTCTTGCCAACCTTCCTCAAACTTTTAATCGGCAGCAATACCTTGAAGTTTCGCAAAGCCTTTCAATAGCAGATAAAACAGCAGAAGGGTATATAAAAAAGTATATTGACAATGGAGTAATACAGCGGGAATTCCATGACAGTTATATCAAAATGGTAGATCAGGAAACTAAGGATTTGAAGGAAGTTGAGTAAAGATATACTTCATTTCCTTAGAATCCTTTAATTCCTCTCTTATCCATTTTTGAAACTATCTACAATAGATTTTATCTTCTTTTTCTTTGCCTTTTGTAACCTTTCTTTGTAATTTGAAGTATTCTACAAATAAATGAAGGTAAAAATAGGAGATATAGCCCATTTACAGTTTGGTTTTTATGCGAAGCCAGAAGAGGCAGGTGAAGTGGCTTATCTGCAAGTTAAGCATTTTGATAAGTTAGGAAAGGTGTCATCTGAAATGGATGCATTCATTCCAATGAATAAGAAAAACGAGTCTCATTTGCTCCAAAATGAAGATATTCTTTTTGTAGGTAAAGGGCTGAGAAACTTTGCCTGGACATACCACAGCTCAATTGGACCTGCTATTGCATCGTCCATTTTTTTTGTCATTAAAGCGGATAAGGCAAAAGTGCTACCGGAATATCTGACTACGCTTTTTAATTTGCCGCAATCTCAGGCATATTTTCAGACATTAGGAGCAGGAAGCTCTATTCCATCCATTCGGAAATCTGAATTGGAAGCTTTCACTATTAATCTTCCACCTTTAGAGGTACAGGAGAAGGCTGTAGCCATTAAGCTCTTACACGAACAGGATATAGAGTTGTCACATAAAATAATAGCCGAAAAGGAAAAAGTATATCAATCAGTAATTCATCAATTAATCCAGCACAGTTATGACTAAAAAGACTAGACATGTTGTGCCAAACTCCCAGGGAGGTTGGGACTCAAAAAAAGGTGGATCAGATAGGGTGTCAAAACACTTTGACACTAAAAAGGAAGCCGAAAAGTACAGCAGGAACCTATCCAATAAAGAAAAGTCCGAGCTTTTCATTCATGGGAAAGACGGTAAGATCCAAAGAAAAGATTCCAATGGAAATGATCCCTTTCCACCCAGGGGATAAACTTAAAGCCATATGATAAAACAACCCATTACCCAAAGTGAAATCAATAACATTGTATGGAAGGCCTGTGATACCTTCAGGGGTGTCATAGACCCTTCTCAATACAAAGATTATATCCTGACCATGCTTTTTGTCAAGTATGTGTCGGATGTGTGGAAGGATAAGAAACGTTTCTATTCTGAAAAATACGATAACGATGAACTAAGGATGCAGCGGGCTTTGCGCAATGAACGCTTCCAGTTACCGGAAAGCTGCACCTTTGACTATCTGTTTGAAAACCGTAATGCAGCCAATTTAGGCGAATTAATTAACACTGCACTAGAGGGCTTGGAAGATGCCAACCGTAGTAAACTGGAAAGGGTATTTCGTAACATTGACTTTAATTCAGAGGCTAATCTGGGGCAGACAAAGGACCGAAATAGAAGACTTAAAAACCTGTTGGTTGACTTCTCCGCACTTGATTTGCAACCATCTCACCTGGAAGGAAATGATGTGATTGGTGATGCATATGAGTACCTGATTGAAAGATTTGCCAGTGATGCAGGCAAAAAGGCTGGTGAATTTTATACTCCCTCTCAGGTTTCCAAATTGTTAGCCAAGCTTATGGCACCCCAACCAGGAGATAGGATCATTGACCCTACTTGCGGTTCAGGTTCATTACTAATCAAAACGGCTAAAGAAGTAGGAAGTAAAAACTTCTCCCTTTATGGTCAGGAGATCAATGGAAGCACCTGGGCACTGGCCAGAATGAATATGTTTTTGCATGAGATAGATAATGCTACCATTGAGTGGGGCGATACGCTTAACAACCCCAAGCTGCTGGAAGGTGATAGTTTGCTTAAAGGAAATAAAGTTGTTGCCAATCCTCCTTTTTCTCTTGATAAATGGGGAGTAGATAATGCCGTTACAGACCAATTCAACCGATTCCACCGAGGCGTTCCTCCTAAGAGTAAAGGAGACTATGCCTTTATCTCTCATATGATTGAATCCACTTATGAGGATGTGGGCAAAGTGGGTGTGATACTGCCACATGGGGTGCTTTTCAGAGGTAGTAGTGAAGGAAAAATCAGGCAACAATTGATTGAAGATAATTTGCTTGAAGTAGTGATTGGACTTCCTTCTAACCTGTTTTTTGGCACTGGTATACCTGCCTGTATTCTGATTTTTAACAGGGCAAAGGGCGAAAATAAGGATATACTTTTTGTAGATGCCAGCCAGGGCTTTGAATCAGGTAAAAACCAGAATCGTCTGAGAGATTCAGATATTGATAAAATCATTTCTGCTTATCAGAATTTCCAACAAGCAGCTCCTTTATCTACAGAAGCAGGAGAGGTGTTGGAAGAAAAGTACTCTTATCGTGCTACGCTGAAGGAGGTTATAGAGAATGAGTACAATCTCAATATTCCCCGCTATGTGGACACTTTTGTGGAGGAGGAACCCGTAGATATTGCTGCTACTCAGCAGGATATCCGTGAGCTGAAAAATCAATTAGCTTCTGTAGAGCAGAAGATAGAGGATTATTTAAAAGAATTGGGATTCTGATGAGTATAATTAAGTTAAAAAAAAATCTTTATAAGAAGACTAAAGTTGGTGATATACCTGAGAATTGGGATGTCAGGTCACTTGGGAATTTAATAGTTGAAATGAAAAGTGGGTTATCACGTAAACTTGCTGATAAAGACTTAGGGCTACCTGTCCTGAGATCTAATAACCTTGTAAATAATGAGGTTGTGTTCGATAACCTTTTGTATTGGTATTTTGATGACCCGCAAGGAGCTAATACGAAGGGATATTTTTTAAATGACGGCGAAATTTTAGTGAATTTTATTAATTCACCAGCACAGATCGGAAAATGTGCTCTGTTTATCAATAAATTAGGAAGGCCAATAATATATACAACAAACCTATTATCTCTTAGTCTAGATTCGGAACAAATTGATCCAGGCTTCTTTCTAAGTCTCACCCTATCTAGTCTGTATAAGAAATTTATTCAGTCAATTACTAAACCTGCAATAAATCAAGCAAGCTTTACCACAAAAGATTTCCGAAAGTTTACTTTACCATTACCGCCACTTTTTGAACAGAAGAAAATATCACAAGTCCTTAGTGCTTGGGACGAGGCTATTGAAAAAAATAGAGAATTATTAAAAGTTTATTTGAGGAGGAGGAAGGGATTAAGTCAAAATCTCTTATCAGGAGGTTTACGTTTCAAGGAGTTTATCCAAGATGATCAGCTAATTAAAACTAAAGTTGGTACTTTACCTGCCGACTGGCACCTCAGATCAATTTCCAATATCGTTACCAGAGTAAAAAAATCTTTTACTCCTGAACCAGATACCTTATACCAGGAAATTGGTATTCGCTCTCATGCAAAGGGAATCTTTCATAAGGAAAAAGTTACAGGCAAAAGCTTAGGCAATAAATCAGTATTCTGGATTGAGCCAGATTGCTTTGTGGTAAACATTGTTTTTGCCTGGGAGCACGCCATTGCTAAAACTACTGAAGCGGAAGCAGGCATGATTGCATCGCATCGCTTTCCCATGTATAAGCCCAAAAAGGATCTACTGGATTTAGATTATTTGCTTTACTACTTCAAATCCGCAAGAGGTAAACATCTGCTGGGTTTAGCCTCTCCTGGTGGAGCAGGTCGTAACAAAACCCTGGGACAGTCAGATTTTGCAAAGCTTCAAATACCTGTACCGTCACTTGAAGAGCAAAGGAAAATAGCATCTGTATTATCAGAAGCTGATAAAGAAATTGACCTTCTTCGGCAGCATATCAAAACACTCAAAGAACAGAAAAAGGGCTTGATGCAAAAGCTATTGACGGGGGAGGTAAGAACTATTTAACCAAGGCAAATGACTTATGAATATATCAGACACTTTTAAGCAATTAGTCTCAAACATAAAGATTCCAGAGGAAAAGGCAGGTACGATTTCCTACAGATATGGCCGGATAACTAAGGCTTTGAATGAAGAATTTCGTGGTACTGACTCTAAAACGGCTAATAGTTTACAAGTTGGCTCCTACGGCAGGTACACTGGTATCAAAGGAATTTCAGACTTAGATATGCTATACATAATGCCCAGTAGTAAATGGCAAAAATACAACGTAAGTGGAGGGCAATCAAAATTATTGCAAGACACCAAAAATGCAATAGCTAACACCTATTCTTCCTCTGACATAAACTTAGATAGATGTGTTGTTACCGTAAAGTTTTCGGATTCACATATTGATATACAACCAGTATTTGAAATTGATGATCAGGATTACAAATACCCTGATACATATAATAGCGGCTCTTGGAAAATAACAAAACCAAGAAAGGAAATGAATGCAATGACTGAATCTGAGCAGCAAAAGAATAAAAACCTTCGGAGGTTATGTAAAATGGCAAGAGCCTGGAAGAATAAGAATGGTGTTTGTATGGGAGGGCTTTTAATTGATACGCTTGCCTATAACTTTTTACATTCTACCGATGAATATGATAGCACGAGTTTTTCTTCTTATGACCTAATGTGTAGAGATTTCTTCAAGTATTTATATGAACAGCCCAAAGATCAAAAAGAATATGGTGCATTAGGAAGTAGACAGAGGGTAAAAGTCAGGAAATCATTTAAAAGAAAAGCTAAAAAAGCGTATGATCTGGCAGAAAAAGCCATTGAAGCCACTTCTGATAAAAAGAAGCATAACAAATGGAGAGATGTCTTTGGAAATAATTTCCCTAAATATCAGAATGAGGATGCAGAGGCTCGTTCCATTAACGAAAACTATAGTAATACTGAAGAGTTCATTGAGTCTTACTACCCTATTAATATATTGTATGATTTAAGAATAGATTGTGAGATAAAGCAAAATGGATTTAGAAATGGTTTATTGCGAGAATTTCTGTTTAAGAGAATTAAGCTATTGCCTAATAAATCTTTACGCTTTTACATTGATCAGATAGATATTCCACCTCCCTATACAGTCAAATGGAAAGTAACCAATCGAGGAGAGCAAGCGATTAAGAGAGATTGCATTCGGGGCCAGATAATCGATGACATGGGATCTTACGAAAGAAAAGAAACCACAAATTTCAAAGGCAGTCACTTTGTTGAATGCTACGTGATTAAAGACAATATGGTAGTTGCAATGGATTCTATAGACGTACCAATTTCAGAATAGTTAAATGAACAGTTATGACAGAGAGTGAAATATTGTTAGAGTCTCAAATCAGAGAGCTGTATGGCCGAGTCGTCTATACGCATAAAACTCATGAGAAATGTGCCGATGTTCTGAAAGAGAGAAGTGACTGTCTAAAACTCACAGAAATTTTTCTATCAGCGGCTACAACTACTACAATACTTATAGTTGTATTTGGTGACGGCAAAATATTTCAATTCATAGCGGCACTTTGTTCTACCATCCTATTAGCTCTTACACTCTATTCAAAAGACTTCAACTTATTAGCTATTGCTGAAAAACATAAACAAGCGGCTTTAGATATACTTGAAATCAGGGAAGGCTTACTTTCATTGTTAGTAGATATTCGCATCGGCAATAAGGAAATAGGGCATCTCCAACAAATTAGAGATGAATTGAATGAAAGGCTCATAAATACTTACAGAGGAGCTCCTAAAACAATGAATAAGGCATACCAAATCGCTTCAAAAGCACTAAAGGAGAATGAAGAATTTACTTTTTCGGATTCCGAAATAGATAAGTTTTTACCAGAGAGTCTAAGAAAAGATTAATGCAGAAGATGTTGACGGGTGAGTTTAGGGTTAAAGTTTGGAGTGATAAGTTATGAAAGATTTAAAAAATCATATAAAAATACTCTCCGCCTTGTCGGTTGCTGCTTCTGATACCAGGAGAGATACATTTATTTCTGTAGTCATTAGAACTCTAAATGAGATCGCTTCCTGTGAACGTAAGGAGTTAGCAGAATACATTAATGAGCAATTCGGTTTTGAGCCATACCAACCTGAACTGGATGAAGTAGTCAATTACCTTATAGAAGAAGGGCGAGTCATTGAAAAGAAGAAAATGCTTTCGTTATCAACAGAAGAGAAGGAAACAATTGATGCTCAAGATGTAGAAGCAAGAGACAAAGAGAAAAGTCGATATCAGAATTTCAAGAACTTTATCAAATATGATCTTGGCTATGATTTAGATGACGATCATGTAAAATTACTTTGGGGCACCTTTTTAGAATATCTGTATAACTCTTTTTACGAATATGGAGAGGACGCTATCAAAACCTTGCATCCTCATATAAAAAATGGTGATGGGAACAGCTACTACGAAAGCGTTCTTTCAAGTATAATAAAGGAAATAGATAATTCAGAGCTTAAAGTTCTATTCAAACAAATAATTGAAAGATTCCCAGATTTTGCATCAACGGAAGATCTCAATTTTTTAAATGATTTAGCTCAGAAGACCCTCTCATTTTCTTCACTTGGTTTCCAGGCGGATATAGCCCAAGATACTGTCAACCATGAAATCGTTGATTGGACACTCTACCTTGACACAAATGTTTTATACTCTCTATTAGACCTGCACTCCCACCCAGAAAATGATGCTTGTAAGGCACTTATCCAGTTAGTGAGAGAAAATGAAGAGTATATTAAGGTCAAACTGCGCTATTCAGACATTACCTACAAAGAACTTGGGAAAAAGAAAGCTGATTTCGATCTCTTAGATGATAAAATAACCGATAGTTCAATTAGAGCAATGCTAAAAACTGACAACCTTGATGGTTTTTCAAGAAAGTTCTACGAGAGGCTTTTGGAAAATCGTGAAGGCACTATTCACCCTTCTGAAGCTATTGGCTTATCCCAAACAACTCTTAAATATAATACTATTGAGATAGCAAGGAATGCTAAAAGAATCGAACATCTCGGTGAGGATTACATCAATGCAAAGGTTCAAGAATTCTACGAATACATTAACCGTAGAAATGAAATCCGAAAAGAATTTTGCGATTCAAAAAAAATACCTTTTCATCCAATAGAAAAAAGCGATAAGCAGGCATTACACGATATAACTCTTCGTGAATTACTATTGGAAAGCCGCCACAAAGAGATAAAAGGTGAAGAAGTATCACTGAATTCTATCAAATACTTTGGCGTAACCCTAGATGACCTGCTAATCCAATTTGACAAGTCCAAAACAAAGGAAGACTATGATGTTAATAGTTTTCCCGTCTTTTTCAAACCTTCTTTTCTTCTCAATAAACTGGTAAGGGTTTTACCGATCCAGACCAAAGATTATAAGAAAGCTTTCATCAAGGCAGTGACTTCCAAAGGATTTCATAAGGATTCTTCCAAATCAAGAGATGTTCTGAAAATTGTCAACTACCTCAAATCACAAGGCATTGACGATGAAAAAGTAGTTTATAATATCATCTCTCAAGATATTTTCCTTGAAAAGTATCATAAGGAGTCTCAGAATGAAGACTTCAATCAAAAAGAGTTTATTGAATCCGAACTCAATAGGGAATTTAAACTCTTTCAAGAACAATTGGAGAACACCCGGAAAGAACTGGCATTTTCAACAGAAACTGCGAATACGAGGGCAGAGGAAAACCAAAAATTAGAAACTAAAAAATCAATCTTAGAATCTGATGTCAAGCAGTATGAAAAGGCACTTAAGAAGGTAAATAAGAGGATGAGGAGCTTGGAAAAAACAGTAAACGGAGTAAGCAGTCAGGAGAAAATCAATTTTGAGGCAGGAGAAGCAAATGCAAAAGCCCAAAAGGAAAAAGAGAAAGCAGAAGCTCTAAAAAAGAAATTACGTGATGAAATCGAAGGCCAAATCGAAAATGAAAAGGATGTTAATGTGAGAAAGTGGCAAAGAAAGATTTGGTGGCATTTATTTTGGGTAATTCCCTGTGCTTTTGCTGCATTATTCTTTGTGCTTCCATCAGAACAAAACCCGATTACTGATCAAGCAAATCGCTATAAAGTAGCTGGTGTATTCATGGCTGCTGTTATTTTAATTTTTCTATATCTAATACGAAACAGGTATTGGAATGAGATTAATATAAAAGCAAGAAGGGAAAACCATAAAGTCTCTGAAGGTCTCAGAAATAAACTTAAGGAATTAGAATAGTCTGGGTGTGTTTAAATAATTGACTAAAAAGTAAAATGGACAATCTCATCCTTGGCAAAAGTAGATCAAATGAATAACCGTCTTACACCTGCTGCTATCGAAAGCATTATCCAATCAGGAGAAGGCTACAATGCGGAGTTTAAAGTCCGTGTGCCTAATAAGCTCAAAGAGCTCAGTGAGGAAATTTGTGCCTTTGCCAATGCTGCTGGTGGCATTTTATTGATCGGGGTGAATGATGATAATGAAATTTACGGATCTGAAATAGATAATGGGAAAAGATCGGCTATTCAAAATTCCTTAAACGAAATTAATCCGCATATCCCTACCACCCTGTATCCGGTGGAAGTAGATGGTAAAACGGTTTGGGTGATTGAAGTGAATAGTGGCTCTCAAAAACCCTACGTCTTATCTGGGGCCATTTACGTACGCCAGGGGCCAAATACCCAAAAGCTTACCACGGTGGAGCAAATGCGGGATTTTTTCCAGCAATCCGATCGCATTTATTTTGACGAAGCACCATGTCAAGATTTTAAACCCTCCGAAGGGATAGATCAAAAGTGGTTTGAGGAGTTTCGCTTGCAAAGCGGTTTATCTAAAACGATCACTCAGGAGCAAATTATTCAAAACCTGAAGCTTGTTTTAGCTGATGATAATATGAAAAATGGTGGGGTATTGTTCTTTGGCTCATCCCCGGAGCAGTTTATAGAAACAGCTGTTATTCGCTGTATTGCTTTTGAAGGTATCAACAAAACCCAAATCATTGATGACAAAGTTTTTGGTGGGCCTCTGATAAAACAGTATGAAAAGGCCATGCAGTGGTTGAAAAGCAAACTGGACATCCGCTATGAAATTGAAGGAAGTGGCCCCAGGAAGGAGGTTTGGGAAATTCCTGAAACCGCTTTGAAAGAAACTATTATCAATGCACTTTCCCACCGTGACTATTATGACAAAGGTGCTAAAACAACTGTTGAACTCTTTGATGACCGTGTTGAGGTAAGTAATCCGGGAGGCTTAACCAGTGCTATCTCTCTCGCTGATTTTGGAACCAAAAGCCACAGCAGAAACCCCTTGATATTTGGACTGTTTGTACGCATCCGTATGGTGGAGCAAGTTGGCTCAGGGATAGGCAGGATAAAAGACCAGATGAAGGCTGCTAAACTTCCTGAGCCTTTGTTTAAAACAGAAGGCATGTTTACAGTCGTTTTGCAGCGACCCGAAAAAAGTTCGGGGAAAAGTTCGGGGAAAAGTTCGGGGAAAGATGCTCATGAAAATTGGAGCATACTAAAAGAACAACTTATCAATAAAGCACCCTCAAAAATTGGCAAGAGTTCCCTAAGGATTTTGGAAATGGTTTACCATAATCGATATGTGACCATTCCTGAAATGGCAAAAAGCATAGACATTACTGAAAGGGCAATTGAAAAAAACATTCAAAAATTAAAAGAGCAAGACCTTATAACCCGCAAAGAAGGAGAAAGGGCGGGATATTGGGAACTCATAACAGATAAAGAATAAGACAATGGAAGTACCCTCATTCATGGAAGACCATATTTCGCAGCTTCCCGCACTGAAGCTGCTCATGAATATGGGGTGGAAATATCTCTCACCAGAACAGGCTTTAGAGGCTAGGGGAGGGAGAACTTCTAATGTATTGCTGGAAGGTATTCTGAAGGATCAGCTGCAAGCCATCAACAAGATAGAATATAAAGGAAAAGAATTTCCGTTCTCAGAGTCTAATGTAAATAGTGCCATTCTTTCCATACGAGATCTGCCACTACAGGATGGTTTCATGGCTGCTAATAAAGCTTTTTACGAATTGATTACTTTGGGCAGGAGCTTTGAGCAGTCTGTGCTGGGAGATAAAAAGAGCTTTTCATTTCAATATGTTGACTGGAAATATCCAGAAAACAATGTCTTTCATGTGACGGAAGAATTCAGCGTGTTAAGGTCTGGAAGCAATGAGCATTACCGACCTGATATTGTACTATTTATCAATGGTATTCCTATGGTGATCATTGAGTGTAAAAGTCCGAAGATCAAAGATCCTATAGATAAGGCCATTGAGCAACACTTAAGAAATCAACAGGAAGATGGTATACGCTCACTTTATCAATACTCCAATATAGTAGTTGGAATAGCAACCAACCAAGCCAAGTATGCCACTACAGCTACTTCTAAGGAGTTTTGGAGCTTCTGGAAAGAGTTGTTCAAAACTAAGTTGGAAGAGGTTGCATGGTTGGATGAACTTCAAGCCATAAAAAACCAACCATTACCCACCAATGAAAGGACCGTACTCTTTCAGGAAAAGTACAAGAATGTTTGGGCTTACTTTAGTAAACTTGAGAAAGCAACCCAGTCAGTCACAGAGCAGGATAAATTGCTATTTAGCTTTTGTAAACCAAGACGACTCTTTGACCTCTTCTTTAATTTTATCCTGTTTGACGATGGAGCAAAAAAGATAACCCGGTATCAGCAATACTTTGCCGTACATAATACGCTGAAAAAAATAGCAAAGAAAAACAGTAGGGGTATGAGAAGGGGAGGAGTGATCTGGCATACACAGGGGAGCGGAAAATCATTAACAATGGTTATGCTGGCTCAACTCATAGCAACTCATCCTGATATTAAGAACCCAAAGATTGTATTGGTAACTGATCGAATTGATTTGGATGATCAGATTACGGAAATATTCAAGAAATGCCAGATTCCGGTAGAAAACGCTCAAACTGGAAAACACCTAGTGGAATTACTATCCAGTAAAGGTGATACAGTTATTACCACATTAATCCATAAGTTTGAAGCAGCAGTCAATCAGGCAAAAGAGGGTTTTGACTCCCCCGACATCTTTGTTTTAGTAGATGAAGGACACAGAAGCCAATATGGGACCTTCAATATCAAGATGCAGAAAGTCTTTCCTAATGGATGCTTTATAGCGTTTACAGGTACTCCATTGATGAAGAAGGAGAAAAGCACTGCTAATAAGTTTGGAGGATTGATTGATGTTTATTCTATTACAGATGCAGTAGAAGATGGTGCAGTTGTTCCCTTACTTTATGAAGGAAGACACAATCTGATAGAAGTTAATGAAAAGCCACTAGACAATTACTTTGACCGTATCTCCGAACCACTTACCTCTTATGGGAAAGCGGCTTTGAAGCGAAAGTTTAGTTCTACCAATCAACTCAACAAAGCAGATCAAATCATTTATGCCAGAGCCTGGGATATTTCAGACCACTATGAACAAAATGTACAGGATATTTATTTCGGAAGCTTGAAAGCTAAGGGACAGTTGGTAGCCCCAAATAAAACTACTGCAATAAGATACAGGGAGTATCTGAAGGAGATAGGCAGAATAAGCAGCGAGGTGCTTATCTCACCACCAGATGTAAGAGAAAATCATGAGGATGCTTTTGAAGAAAGTGATGATCTGATCTTGAAGTTTTGGAAAGCCATGATAGACAAATATGGTAATGCTGAGAACTATGAAAAGTCATTGATTAGCTCTTTCAAAAAGCAAGACCACCCAGAAATCATCATTGTAGTAGATAAACTGCTCACTGGATTTGATGCTCCAAATAACTATGTCCTATATCTTACTCGCCAGTTAAAAGAACACACCCTACTTCAGGCCATTGCCAGAGTAAATAGATTAGCACCAGGAAAAGAGTATGGGTTAATCATAGATTACTATGGTAATCTTGAAAATCTTGATACTGCTTTAGAAACCTATTCCGGTAGCGACCAATTTGATGCTGCCGATCTGGAAGATACTTTATCTAATATTAATGAAGAAATCAAGAAGTTACCGCAGGTACATTCTGAAGTCTGGGATATATTTAAAGAGATCAAAAATAAGTATGACGAAGAAGCTTATGAGGAATTATTACGAGATGAAGCCATACGACATACTTTTTATGAAAAAGTATCAGCCTTTGCCAGATTGTTAAAATTGGCACTATCTAGCTTTGAGTTTATAAGTAAGATCCCTGAAAAACAAATCAATAAGTATAGGCAAGATGCTAAGTTCTTTCTTGGGTTAAGGATATCTGTAAAACGAAGGTATTTTGATGATGTAGAGTACAGAGAATACGAACCACAGGTACAAAAGCTGATTGACAAGCATATTACCACAGAAGGAGAGGTGCTGCGAATTACAGAGCTGGTAAATATTTTTGATAAAGAGCAAAGAGAACAGGAAGTCGAGAAGATAAGCAGTAAGGCTGCAAAAGCAGATCATATAGCCAGCCGGACTATAAAGGCAATCAATGTCAAGATGGATGAAGACCCTGTTTACTATAAAAAGCTGTCACGACTTATCAGAGATACCATAGAGGATTATCACCAACACAGGATATCTGAAGTAGAATATCTTAAAAAGGCTAAGGATATAGAGGATCAATTTCATAGTGGGAGACAAAATGATTTGCCTGAAAACCTAGAAGGTAAAGAGGTAGGTATTGCTATTTACAACCTCATTAATGAAATATTTAAGGATCATGTAAAGGAGGAGAATGGAAGTGCTAACATTGCTGCAATTATGGCAGAAGGAATAGAGGAGATTATTAAAGCTATAGTATTTGAGAATGGTAAACCCATTATTGACTGGGTCAACAAATCTGATGTGGAAGGTAGGATCAGAATAGAGATTGATGATTATTTATTTGATCAAAAAGCTCAACGAGATTTAGACTTACCCCTTGACTTAATCGACCAGTTAGTAGAAGAAGGAATTAAAGTAGCTAAGCTAAAGTATGTCTGATATCAAGATTGAGAGAGTATTTCCATTTGGCTCTAGAGAAATTAATTATGAGTTGTATTATCAAGATAGAAAAACGCTGGGTATCAAAGTCTACCCAGATTGTAAAGTTAGGGTAACTGCTCCCAAAAATACATCCGACGATCAACTGCTGAAAAAGCTAAAGGAAAAAGCTCCCTGGATCATAAAGCAGCAAAATGAATTTTTGTCATATCACCCACTTACTCCTCCCAGGCAGTATGTCAATGGTGAAACCCATCTTTACTTAGGAAGGCGATACAAGTTGAAAGTTGAGCCCTCAAATAATAACGAAGTAAAGCTATATGGAGGCCGTTTAGTAGTATTTAAAAAAGACAATTATACAGTTGAAAGCCTTTTGAATCAGTGGTATAGACAAAAAGCAAAACATATTTTCCAGGAAACATTAATAAATGTGCTTCCCCTTTTTCACCATTATCAGATTAATGAACCAGAGCTACACATCAAAAACATGCCTACTCGGTGGGGGAGCTGTACCCCACATGGGAAAGTGATACTAAATCCTGAGCTCATAAAAGCTCCAAAAGGAAGTATTGAATATGTCATCATTCATGAGCTTTGTCATCTCGTACACCACAACCACACCAAAGTCTTTTATGCCCTACAGGAGAAAATGATGCCTGATTGGAAAAAGTGGAAGGAAAGGTTGGAATTTATCCTCAATTCTTAGTTTGTAATAGGTAGCGTGAGGTCGGTAGTTTTTCACTGTAAAAATAAATTTATCAAAAAATCACTCATTAATGCTTTTTTTTAATAAAAATAATTTACTAATTTTTATTAAAATTAGTAAATAATCATAAGTTTGTTGAGTGTTAATACTTTATATTGTTTTTTGCAATTTTTTACAGTGATTCAACTTAGCTTTTCTATCGTCCACTTGCACAAATTGGTGATTTCTCAAATAGTTAATTAACAACCTAATCATCATTACTAATGTCAGTAGCAGTATATTTTGAAAGGATACAAAGGTTAGATGAGCTTATTTCTAAAAAGGCTAAAGGAACACCTCAAGAGCTGGCTTCAAAAATTGGTATTTCTAAAAGAATGTTACATGAATATTTATTAGTTATGAAAGATATGGGCGCTAGCATCCAGTATTGTAGATATTCGCAAAGTTACATATACTCAGATAATATGAAGTTGGAAATAAAATTTAGAAAAAATAATTGAGTGCAATCTCATTTCATCAAGGTATGTTTAATTGCATTTATAAAGGCAGAGGGGAGGTTTTAAGAGAAAATTTATAACCTAACTACTTTACAATGGATGTCTCTCTAAAAAACAACCCATCCGAAGCAGTAGAAGTACTGCTGAAAAGTTTGCAAGCAAAATTTACTGATTATTCTATCAATAGTCTAAAGCAGCATCCCGATTATCCTAGCTTACTTTCTATCAATCATACTCTCAACCAGCTTCAGATAGACAATTTAGCGATTAGAGCCACTTATGAGCAGTTGCAAAACAAATTTCCCAAACCTTTGCTGGTGCATACCCGGGATGAAGGAGGGACTTATAGGGTAATTGCTCAGCTTGATGAAGAGCAGGTTACTTTTGTAGACCGCAAAGGAAAACAGCGATCTCAATCCAAAACCGATTTTCTAAAATCGTGGAGCGGCATAGCCGTATTAGTGGATGAAGAAACGAAGGGTGAAGAAAGGGGTTATGCTCTCAACAAAATAAAAGCATTGCTTAATAAAGCAGTTTTGCCCCTCCTGATGTTTAGTCTGGCCCTGCTGATGGTATATATCATATCTTATACTGATAATCTCCTATCTACTTTTGATTATCTATTTCTATTGACCAAAACATTAGGGATTGCTGCTACCATTCCTTTGATCATCCGTCTGCTGGACAAAAACAATCCTTTTGTCAAAAAACTCTGCCATTCCGGTAAAGCGGGTGGCAAATCCAATTGCGCCAGAGTACTGGATTCCCCGACAGCGCACTTGCTGGAGCTTTTTGCCTGGAGTGAAATCGGTTTTGTCTATTTTACCAGCCTGTTCCTGTACGTGCTATTGTTTCCATCCCATTTACTTGTTTTAATAGCTGGATTGGCGGTATTGGCAGCACCTTATACTTTTTATTCTGTTTATTATCAATGGAAAGTAGCCCGGCAGTGGTGCCGTTTGTGCTTGGCAGTGCAAGGAGTAATTTTGTTGGAATTGATCCTTGCTATACTTTATTTCAATACGTATTCTTTCACCGCGCTCAGCTTGGCGGGTATTGCTTCCCTGCTATTGGTTTCTGCAATAGTCGTCTCTACATATAGTTTGCTAAAACCAATACTTACTGAAATAAAAAGCAATCAAACACAAATCCAGCGGCTCAAAAAAATAAAGTATAAGCCTGAAGTTTTTCAACTACTGCTCAGTCAAAATCCGGCGATGGATACTTCGGAAATAAACGCTATACAGTTAGGTAATCCTGAAAGTAAGCACAAAATCACCATCATTAGCAATCCTACTTGTGGGCCCTGTGTTAAGATGCATCACCGGCTGTTTGAGCTTTTGAAAACTAAAGAAAACATAAACCTGCAGGAAATATTCCTGACCTCCGAAGACGAAAACAGTCCAGCTTATCAAATAGCCAAAGCTATGCTTAAGCTATATCAAACAAAGGACATTGAGATAGTCAAAGAGGCGATAGCTTCCTACTATAGGTACGAGAAAGCTGATTATAAAAAATGGCTGGAACAGTATGCTTCTGACAAAACAGGGCATATTGAGATAAAACAAATATTAAAGCAGCATATCGCGTGGTGCCGTGAAAGAAAAATATCGGCTACCCCGACTATGCTTTACAACGGCTACGAACTGCCTAAGGAATATACGATTGAAGATTTAGATTATTTGATGGATTAACCCCATTATTATCATTTACATAAATGGACTCCGAAAATATGGCAAAGCTAAAAGGTAAAATATTTCATAAGGTAGTATTTACTTGTATGTTGATTATTGGTTTTCATTTGATTTATGCTCAAGAATATAGAGTTAGTATAATACCCGTAGGAGAAGTAAAACAGATGCATCTTGAAATTGTGAAGTCTGCTATAGAGGAATTTTACAAGGTTGAAGCTTATATAGAAAAACCGATAGAAATAAAGAATGAATTCATTACAAAGTTTGATACCATTCTGGATGCCAATCCTATCAATCAGTATATCATTGATCAATTTGATACAACTAATGTGAAATTTATCGGCGTAACAGACTGGTGTTTAATAATCGGAAATAGAATGGTTATGCCAATCAGGGGATATGCTATAGACTTAGGCGGGAGTAGTGCTACACTATCCTCTTATAAAGTTCTGGCGGAAGTGAAAAATGAAAAAGAGCACACTTTCGAGTTCATGTTCAGCAAAGTTGCAAATCATGAGTTAGGGCATTTATTAGGTTTGCCGCATTGTAGTAATGAAAAGTGTCTGTTAACATTTGGAAATAACTTTCTCCAATCTGAAAATAAACTTTGTCAAAGTTGTATGCATGAGATTGACGCTGAATTTGTGAAAACTCATCAATAAATCTTTATTAAAGACATAAGAATTTAGCAAGATTATTTGATTAAAGGCGTTACCCGAAAAGCCTCAAACAGAGTAGGAGCACAACTAAATTTACAAAGCTATGAAAAAGAAGTTTATGAATTTTTAGAAAAGCTCTCTCGGAATGAAATGCGGACAATTACTGGGGGGTATAGTGATTATGAAACATGTGTAATAGAGTGTGGAGGAAATATTACAACCAGTTGCTGGTACGATTGCCAGCATTTGTTTGGCTCTCAGTATAGTAGTTGTATGAGTAACTGCCAGTCTGGTTCCGATACCTGGTGCGAAAATTATTGTGCTCAAGGAACATGAAACTATTATCAAGACAACAAGATTGCTTCCTATGTTTCTTACAGAGTATAAGGAGTATCTATAAGGAAAATTTAACTTAGATAAAAGATAAAGTTGCGCAATCCAGGCGGTACCTGAAAAGCCTAAGATAGAGTAGGGATACAATTTAAATCTTATAATCATGAAAAAGAAATTCATGAATTTTTTGGAAACATTGTCTCGGGATGAGATGAGAAAAATTACTGGAGGGTACGGAGACAACTGTCAAACCTGTTATGATTCAGCCCCTCAAGCATGTTCAATCAGTTGTGATGGTGGAGCAACTTGTAATGTACAAGAGTGTATTAGTAACCAAGAAGCTGAATGTGATAGAGTTTTAGGGTGTTAAATTTAGTAAAATGTGATCAGATTAAAATAACCTGATCACATTTCTTTAATAAATCCAGCATGTTTAAAATTATTTTCTCTCTACTATTCGTTTTTACTTTTTCCTTGGCCCAAGCACAGAGATCGGAATTAGATTCTATAGTCAAACTTCATTTTGATAAGGTGGGTAGTATAGATAAATGGAAAAGCCTCAAAACATATTATCTACAACAATCAAGGTTTTTTGCACCGATACATCGCTCACCTGATGAGCGATCTTTAGGTGATATATCATCTGGGTATAAAAAAACCTACCATAAAAATCCAAATTTTGACCGCACAGAATTCTATGAAGATGATGGTACGCTTAGCAGTACTCATATCTTCACTAACAAAGAAGCTAAACGTTTTATCTATAGCCATATGGAAGAACGAATATATCCTGAAGAAGTACGTAAGGCAATATTAATTACTCGTTCACTTCATAGACTAGGACCAACATTAAGATTGTTAAAGGCTTACGAAGAGAAAAAAATCAAGTACAATGGTCTTGTAGATGCATATGGTAAGCCATGTCATATGTTCATTCTCTCAGATGAAGAAAACCCATATTCCAATGGTGATTTTATAGTATATATTGATACTACGACTAATTTAATACACGCCACAGCGATAACTTCACCATTCACAACAAAGCATAAATTATATACAGATTACCAAGAAGTAGATGGATTAATGATACCTTATAAAAACTCTTCATATGATAAAGGGATATTATTTGAAGAATATGTCATTCAGGAGGTTAAAATCAATGTCAAGATGAATGATTATCTCTTTAAAGTGTGGTAAACTAGAAAACAGTTTTGTTCATTTTCCATTGAAGTTATCGCTCTCGTTATATTTGATTTTATGGACTTAATACCAGAGTATTTCATAAAAAGTAAATGTTGTAAATTAGATCAGAATACTGATGTTACAGTAATATTGACTGTATGGAAACGAAATAATGTAAAAGAGCAAATTAACGCTTTACTTCATCAATCTGTATTACCTTCTCATATCTGGATTTATCAATGCGGTAGTTATGTGAATTTAGCCAATTGTCTAAAGAAATACCCCTTCATTGAATGGATTAAGTCTTCAGTAAATCTAAAATACTTTGGCCGACATACTTTAGCCAAACACGCTGAGACAAAATATACCTGGATTCTGGATGATGATATCATTCCAGCCAAATTTTGGATAGAAAACTGTATAAAAACATGTGAGGCAAAGAATGCTATTGTCTGTAGAAGTGGTAGAATTATTCCTCCTAATGATTTTTTTCCAGGAGTAGTCAAAGGCCAAAACTATCTTGAACAGTATTTTATAGGCGACGGTAAGTTAGCAAATGGTATAAATATTTGTGAAGAGGATACAATTGTAGATTATGGATGTAGTAGTTTCTTTTTTAAAACGGAATGGGAGCAACATTTTTGGAGCATCTGGCCTCATACATTTCAAAATGGTGAGGACATGCACCTTTCGGCCAGCTGTAAAATACGTAACAATATTCCAACAATCGTACCTAAACAGACATCTAGAGAAAACAGTGGAAATCTAAAACCCGCTTACAGTTTTGACAAACATGCCTCCTGGAAAAAAAGAGGGTTTAATGAGGAGAGGGGGGGCATCGTAAAGTATTTAATTAGTGAAATGGGTTGGAGACCTCTTTTATGGAAGAACTACTGTTATGATTCACATACCTAAATCATTCATAATACTATGATCCAAGCTCACCACGGCAATTTTGATAACCGAGAGTTCCATAGCACTGCCCGGTATTGGTTCTACCCGTTTAGGGGCCAACTCCACTTAATGTTTGAGTTTGAGGGTTATAGGGTTGTATATGCGTACATTCGCAAGAATGCATGCACCTCTTTCAAGCGATATTTGCTTGAAAAAGCGGGCATTTTAGATTCTAAAGGTAAAAAGGATATCTATCTTCTCCTAAACCTTTATCGTGCCGACTTCCACCGTGACTTCAAGAGCGCTAACCGAACGATATTTATTCATAGAGATCCCATTGATCGCGTGGTTTCACTGTACAGAGACAAATTTGTCCAGGGAAAGAATGCTGTTGATATTTACTGCGACTACGAAAGGGTAGTGGGGGAAAACGCTAGAAAGGCGACGTTTGAGGCGTTTGCACTTCGCTATCTCCCTGCGGCAAAAGATCCTCACACCTGGACACAACGATCTCATCTATACCCATCTGTATATTCTGATGCTGTACCTATTGAGGTTTTATATGAATTTATGCAAGACATACTCTCGTCTGATGTTGCCGATTTGTACTTCAAGCGACCGGTAAACGCAAGTAGAGGACATGCAATCGAGGTTCCAAATGCGTCATCTATCGGAGCACATGAAATAAGGGAGAATCTAGAGCAAACGGGAACTTACCCCAGCCGAGAGTCCTTTGTTCTTACTGGTGGGAAGATACATCTTTCTCTGCTTGAGAAATACGCAGAGGACCAGGCATTTCTACGGAAAGAATAAATTCATTGAAATTTTTGAGCATTTACAATTTACCCTAAAGGTGAAAAAAACAAGCTATTGAAATTGCAAATCAACATGACATCAACCGTAATCTAAAGACGAAATAAGTAGTATGAATCATGTATCACCCAAAACAACTAAAAAAAATATAGGGTGCAATAATATTGCGTCGGAAATGCCGAACTTGATAAAAAGGCAAACAGTAAAGCCCGCGCAACTTTACTCATGCCTCTTACAGGTGGTTTCCGAAAAGCCTTATTTAGAGTAGGAACACAACTAAATTTTTACGACTATGAAAAATAAATTTATGAGCTTTTTGGAAAAGCTTTCCCGGGATGAGATGAGAAAAGTTACTGGTGGGTATGGGGATGGCACATCACTAGAGGAATATTGTGCTACCAACCGTTCAATCAGGAGTTATTGTTGCAGTATTAATGATCAGGTCTGTATTAACAATGCTGATGCAGCCTGGAACCAACATTGTGCTTAATATGGATTGCTTTTACAAAGAGATTTGAAATTGACTCAAATCTTTTTGCCTATTTTAAAGCTTAATTGATCAAATATGCAAGTCGCCATCCAAGCCTTCATACTTTTTTTTCTGTCTTTTTATGTTCAGGATGCAAATCCAGAATTATTTGAAGGAAAAATTGTGTATAAGTCTCTGACAAAAGACTTTGAGGGTAAACTAATTCCTTCCAGGACATTAAACGGACAGACATTTTATTATAAAGATACTTTCTACAAATTCGTTTATCCCAGAAATGAAACGTTAACAGGCCCCCCTTCCATGGAAGTAATTGTCAATACCCAGGATACTACATGGTATACTATTCACCATGCGGATAAAGAATATCGTTCTTTAAATATGGAGACAGGCTCAGAAGCTTATCTTCCCCGGAAAATTCATTTCATCCACGCCAATGACACTATTCTCGGTTATCCCTGCAAAAAATACGAATTGATACAGCTGGAATTTTACAATCAGCAAGAAGTAAAAAGTTATATATGGATTGCTGAGGAACTGAAGGTGATGAACCTACCACTCTTGGGTAAAATTTTTGGGTACCGAAACACCCTCATTAAAGATGGTTCTCTAGGAGGTATTGCCCTTAAATATGAATCTTTAGGTTCAGATGGTTCAGTAAGTATGTTGACAGAGGCTATAGAAATAAAACCTATGACATTGGATTCATCAGATTTTGCCGTACCTGTGATGTATCGCGGTCAGTAAAGGCATGAAAAATAAATTTTTTTAAACCTCAGCCGATGCAATCTCATTGCATCGGGAATGCCAAACTTAACAAAAAGGCAGACTGCAAAGCCCGCGCAACTTTGCTCATGCCTCTTACAGGTGGTTTCCGAAAAGCCTCTAACAGAGTAGGAACACAACTTAAAATTTGAACAACATGAAAAAAAAGTTTGTGAATTTTTTGGAAAAACTCTCTAGGGAGGAGATGAGAACGGTTACTGGGGGGTATGATGATGATGGATTTAATGATGGATGTACTTATCAATACATGGGTAATGATCCATATTACGGAAAAACATATCTTGAGGTAGAAACAGGCAGAATCCTTTCTATAATTGGGACTCAAATAGGGCAAATGCCATACACTGGTTCTTGTTAATCATATAACTTACTTTAAGTTTTTAAGTCTTCAATTTTACGAACCAACCGCTTAGCCCTCAACAATTTAATGGGCTAAGCGTATTTACGTAGCATTATCATGAAACATAAGTTATTTTATTGCGATTTCATGCTAGTCTGTTTAATAACTATACTGCACAATTATGCATTCGGTCAGCGTTCGCAAGAAGTTGGAAAGTGGTATAGCATTAACAATGCTGGAGATAGCGTTTTATATGAGTTTACATCTGATGGGAAGTATACATTTCGTTTTTCTGGTGGTAAACCATTAATACCTCTTGAGGATCGAGATAATTCTTCCCTAAAACCTACCTCAATGCCTATTCTAAGCTATGAAGTTGATTATTCAACTAATCCGCACTCAATAGATTTCTACGATGAAAATGGCCAGATTTTTAACAAAGGTATATTCGAGATCATGAGTGAAAGAGAAATGAGAATATGTGTTGATAGATTTGGAATTGATAGGCCCGATGAATTTATCGAGTTTGATCATCGGAGGGATACCCGAGTCCTAATTAGATTACCATCAAAAAAATAAGGAATTTACTAAATTTAATTATTTTAAATTTATCAGAAGTAAATAACCTTGGCAAGTTTCCCCCACTACCAACAACCTGACCATAAAGACTGCGGGCCTACCTGTCTAAAGATCGTGGCCAAGCACTTTGGGAAAGTCATTGCTTTGCAAAAAATCCGGCAGCTTAGTGAGACTTCACGTAGAGGAAGTAGTTTATTGAGCCTATGCGATGCGGCGGAGAAATTAGGCTTCCGGGCTACCGGAGTGCGTATCAATTATCCTACGCTTTCTACAGAGGTTGCCCTACCCTGCATTCTCCACTGGGGCAATCATCATTATGTAGTCGCTTACAAAATGAAGAAAGATAAAATCTACCTCTCAGACCCCGCCCGGGGCTTAACGGTATTCAGTAAAGATAATTTCCTGGAAAAGTGGATGGGTAAGAATGCAGAAGATAATACACCGGAAGGTATTGCCCTGCTACTGGAACCTACACCCAGCTTTTACAAAAATGAATGGGAAGCGGAACAAAGACATAGTTTTTCTTATCTGTACAAATATCTGTTCCGCTACAAAAACTTATTATTCCAATTGGTACTGGGCTTGGCGGCGGGTAGCCTGTTACAATTGATTTTTCCTTTCCTTACCCAGAGTATTGTAGATGTAGGTATACAAAACCAGGATATTGGCTTCATCTACCTGATTTTACTGGCGCAACTCATGCTTTTTCTGGGCAGTATAAGCATAGAAGTCATCCGGGGCTGGGTGCTGCTCCATCTGAGTACCCGTATCAGTATTTCCCTGGTATCCGATTTCTTTATCAAACTGATGCACCTGCCCATCAGCTTTTTTGATACCCGAATCACCGGGGATATTATGCAGCGCATCAATGACCATAATCGGATAGAACGGCTGCTTACCAATACTACTTTAAGTACATTATTTTCCTTTGCCAACATCCTGGTGTTTAGTTTTGTGTTAGCGTACTACAGCCTCAGCATCTTTAGCATTTTCGCGATAGGAAGCGCTATTTATATCCTTTGGATTGTTATTTTCCTGAAGCGCAGAAAGCAGATTGACTATCTGCGGTTTTCCCATGTAGCCGAGGAGCAGAGCAAAGTGATTGAACTCATCAACGGGATGCAGGAGATCAAACTGCACAATGCGGAGAAGCAAAAGCGGTGGAGTTGGGAGTTTATCCAGATCAGGCTCTATAAAGTTGCTATGAAAACCCTGGCCCTAGAGCAAACACAAGGGGTAGGTTCCAAATTCATTGACCAACTTAAAAATATTGTGATTACAGTGGTGGCGGCTACCCTGGTAGTCAAAGGTGAACTTACGCTGGGGATGATGCTGGCGGTACAGTATATTATCGGCCAGCTCAATGCCCCGGTGGTTCAGATCGTGGGCTTTATTCAATCGGTGCAGGATGCCCAGATCAGTTTGGAGCGTTTGGGGGAAATTCACAACAAAGAGGATGAAGAACCGCAGGATGAGCAGAAAATAAAAGATATTGATGTAAGGCAGGACATCATTATCCATCAACTGTCTTTTAAATATGCCGGTGCCGACGAACCCGTTCTAAAAAACATCAACCTGCACATTCCTGCCCGGAAAATTACAGCGATTGTAGGCGTAAGCGGTAGCGGCAAGACCACGCTGATGAAATTGCTAATGAAATTCTATCAGCCCCAACAAGGGGAGATAAAACTGGGTAAGGTGCAACTGGACAATATTTCCCAAAATAGCTGGCGGGCACATTTCGGCGTGGTGATGCAGGAAGGCTATTTGTTCAATGATAGCATCGCCGCCAACATTGCCGTGGGCGAGGATTATATAGACAAGGATAAACTGCAACAGGCGGTGGAAATTGCCAATATCAAAGACTTTATAGAAGGTCTGCCTAAGAGTTATAACACCAAAATAGGAAACGAAGGAGTAGGGATCAGCAGCGGTCAGAAGCAGCGTTTATTAATTGCCCGGGCAGTGTACAAAAACCCTGACTTTATCTTTTTTGACGAGGCCACTTCCGCCCTAGATGCAAACAATGAACGGACTATTATGGATAACCTTAACCGCTTTTTTCAGGGCAAGACGGTTATCATCATTGCCCATCGTCTGAGTACGGTCAGGAATGCCGACCAGATTGTGGTATTGGATGAGGGGGAAATTGTAGAGACAGGTGATCACCAGAGACTGGTAGGCGAACGCAATGGCTACTATAAACTGGTGAAGAACCAGTTGGAGTTGTGATCCCCCTTAGCGTTACCCGCAGTGGAAGTGTCGCAGACTCTGAATAAGTACAAGAAAAGGGGCATGCGTTGAAAACGCGCGCCAGAACAGTAAAAATAAAACCTATGCCCAGAACTTTACCAGAAATAGAGTTACGCTCAGAGGAAGTGCAGGAAGTACTGGATGCACCACCATCATGGATGATCCGCTGGGGATTGGCTGTAATTTTGTTGCTCATCGTCTTATTAATCTTGATCGCCAATTTGGTGAGATATCCTGATGTTATTTCCGGGGAGATGATGTTAACTACACAAAACCCACCTATTAAAATTGTGGCCAATAGTAGCGGAAAGATTACCGGTTTATTAGTGGAAGAAGGACAAGTCGTGGCAACCCATGATAAACTGGCAGAGATAGAAAACCCCATTTCTGGGGAGGGAATGGAATATATGAAAGCTTTCGTGGTACAAGTTGAAAACATCCTTGAGCATCCTAAGCTAGCCATAGATTTTTCCGATAGCCAATATGTTTTCGGAGCTATACAAACAGAATACAATGCCCTCAAGAAGTTATGCATGGATTATCATCAATGGGCTACGGATGTCTATCAAAAAGAAGAAGTCAGGAACCTGAAACAGAAAATCAAACAGTATGATCAGTTAGTAGCTATTACGGAGCAACAATCCCAAATATCCTTAAATGAACTGGCGAATGCGGAAGAAAAATACAAAGCCGACCAGCTGCTTTATAAAGAAGGAGTGTTGGCCAAACTACAATTTTTCCAGGAAGAATCTGCTTTCCGGCAGCGACAGCAGGAAGTGGAGAACCTAAAGAAGGCAACAACACAAAACCGGATTACTTTGATTGAACTGGAAAAGCAATTACTGGATATCCGTCACAATCAGGAAGAAAAAGAAAGAAATTTCCGGGAAGGGATTGCCCTGAATCTGCACGCTATCCTCAATCAAATCAATGATTGGCAAAAGAGTTATATCATTACTTCACCCATGGCCGGGAAATTATCGTATTTGAAGCCTCTCAATAATAATCAGTTTATCCAAAGCGGGGAGTTTATTTTTGGCGTAGTGCCCGAAAATGAAAAGTTTTTGGGTATCATGAACGTCCCCTCACAAGGATTTGGTAAAGTAGAGGCAGGGCAGGAGGTCAGAATCAAGTTTAACAATTATCCCTACCAAGAGTATGGGCAGGTATACGGCACGATCAAAAGTATTGCACTCTTGGCCAATGAAAATTCTTACCGGGCAGAAATTGAATTGCCAAAAGGGCTTACTACTTCCTACAACAAACTACTTGATTTTAGTCCCGAGATGATGGGCAATGCGGAAATCATTACTGAGGACTTGAGCATGATGGAAAGGATATTCTATAGCATCCGAAGCATCTTTGACCAATAAATAACCAATGAAAACTGTTTTGTTCATTATACTGCCCTATCCCAGCCATTATAATGCTTGCTTTGGTTTGGCCCCTGAATTTAAGAAGCGTGCTTACAGGGTAGTTTTTACAGGATACCCTCATCTCCAAAACCATGTAGAACAACAGGGTTTTGAATTTTGCAGGTTAAACTACACAACCGAATACTCGATCAAAACGGTTAAAAGCTTCGTTTCTCATTTATTTTTAGCGATGCTGGATCGTAGGGCTGTTATCAAGCGGTACCGCTTTTGGTATAGGAGTGTGATTGAAATTAGAAAAGTATACATGGAGTACCGTCCGGAAAAAATATTCATAGATGCGCATCTAAGCCATTATTATTTATACCTGTACGCTTACCGCCAATCGGTTACCATCTTAAGTACAAAATTATCCACCAAAAAAACGCCTAATATACCTCCTATAAATTCATTCTACATTCCTAAAGACACTGCTTTGTCAAGATTAATCTGTGCGTTATTGTGGAAGAGACATATAATCAAAATAGAGATAAGGTGGTGGATAAATAAAGTAGCTTTTCTAGGCAGGGACGAAGCTTATTTTCAGAAGAGATTGTGCAAAAAGTATGATTTGCTATGGAAAGAAGTTTTTGAGAAAAAAAATATAGCTTTCATAGGATTAAAAAATGTGCCTACGATTATTTTAGGAACAGAAGCGTTAGAGTTTCCT
Source organism: Porifericola rhodea (assembly GCF_030506305.1). Classification (GTDB taxonomy): domain Bacteria; phylum Bacteroidota; class Bacteroidia; order Cytophagales; family Cyclobacteriaceae; genus Catalinimonas; species Catalinimonas rhodea. The sequence continues at coordinate 3,046,279 of NZ_CP119421.1, forward strand.
CAGAGAAAAAAACTTCCCTACGAACGCTATATCAGTTTTCCGATTAAGAGGAATGAAGAAAAATATTTTTCTGAGGAATATAGGTTGACCAGGGAAAGAATAATTGCGTTAAAGCTTCAATCCAATTGTCAAGTCATCTACTGCTCTTTCGGTACGTTGAGTAGCCTACATCTCAAAAAAGTTGCGTTATTTATTAAAAAGCTTATTGATGTAGTTGAGCCACATGATGACTTAGCACTTGTGATCTCTACTAGCAATCTAAATTCAAGTTTCTTGGTTAATAGTCATCACATTTTTGTATTCAAGCAGGTGCCACAACTGGATATATTACAATACAGTGATATGATGATTACACATGGCGGACATAATTCTATTAAAGAATGCCTACAAGCGGGGGTGCCCATGTTGGTTTATCCACTTAACAAAAAGGTAGATCAGCCAGGAAATGCGGTCAGGGTGTTTGTCAATGGTCATGGATTATTTGGTAAAATAGATAAAGACAAACCGGAGGTAATTCTTGGCAAAATCAATAGGATCTTTAGCATAAAGGAGAAAATGAGACAAAAGTGTAGATCAGATGAGTCAATTCAACTTTTATAAACTCTCAATATGGTAAATCTCACCTGTTAGAAATATAAATTATTTCCTCAAAAACTTGAATATGTACATAATAAATACACTGATTTAACGGTGACCCTAACGGTATTGAAAGAAATAAATTAGTAGAGCAAGTAGAAGCTTTGCTTCAACAAACAATGCTACCTAGCTATATTTGGTTATACCAATGTGGTGATTATGTAAGTGTGGATAAATGCATGAAGAAATATCCTTTTGTGGAAGCTTTTAAAGCTACTGTAAATTTGAAGTACTATGGAAGGTATACTTTGGCCAAACATGCAGAGACAACTTATACATGGATATTAAAGATTATTACGGTTTATTTTGTAGGCGATGTTTTACCTTTCTCATAGTCACTCGAAGAGGACTTTGAGTGTCTTAGACAAACTGTTAACGCAAGTTTATCGGCCTAATAAACTAACCATAATAAAGTCTATTGGATGACGATATTATACCTTCCAGATCATGGGTTGAAAACTGCATAAATATATGTGAGACGAAAAATGCAATTGTTTATAGAAGTGGAAGGATTATTCCTCTTAATGATTTTTTTTTCCTGGAATAGTAAAAGACAGAAATTACCTCAATCAATATTTCATTGGAGATGGAGAATTAGTGAATGACATTAACATTAGTAAAGGAGATACTACTGTAGATTATGGTTGCAGCAGTTTTTTCTTTAAAACAGAATGGGAAAAGTATTTCTGGAGTATTTAGTCATATACATTTCAAAACGCTGAAAGATATACATCTTTCAGCAAGTTGTAAAATATGTAATAATATTCAGACAATAGTACCAAGACAAACATCCATAGAAAACAGTGGAAATTTAAAACCAGAGTATAGCTTTGATAAACATGCATCATGGAAGAAAAAGGGATTTAATGAACAACGCGCAGGTGTACTTCAATATTTAATCCATAAAAAAGGTTGGAAGCCTGTTTTATGGAAAAGACATGATGTTTTGACTCAATATATTTGACACCATTACAACGGCTATACTCAGTGTTAGACAATACCACAGGTTGATATTTGCAATTGAAAAGACACTAACAACTTTGATCCTATGAAACATATTTTTTGTATTTGCATTGCCAACATGATCTCTATTTCATCCTATGCACAGGTTGAAACTGCCGAAATGACCCATTATCTTTTTCCTGAGTTCACTCAAGGAATTATTCTGTTAAAGACAGGTAAAAAGAAGCCAGATTGCTAAATTATAACTCTTTGACCAATGATCTTCGATAATAAAGGCAACAAATTAGCAATTTCAAAGACAGACCTAGAGCGTATATATTCGGTTTTTATTGGAGAAAGAAAATTTGTCGTATTGAACAATAAATTTGTTGAATTGATACATGATTCAAAATGGGATTTATATGTCGAACACAAAAGCGATTTGAAAGAACGAGGCAAAGATGCCGGACTGGGCGGGACATCTCAAACTTCGGCTATTAGTACCTACTCTGCCGCACATTTGAGAGGAAGTATTTACAACTTAACATTACCAGACGATTTTGAAGTAGAATCTTATTTTTTGTACTGGTTAGAGAAAAAAGGCAAGCTTAAGCAATTTGCTAATATGAATCAATTGAAGAAATCATATAAAGACAAGAAAAATGTATTCAATGATCATGTAAAAAAGCATAATGTAAAATACGAAGATTCTGAAAGTATTATTGAACTATTAAAAGTTTTAGAATCTAATTGAGATTACCATAGGCGAACACGACTTGCTGATACACCTATTGATCAGAATACTACTGGAATGAGTTAACCATAATATGAAAATTCTTATAAAAATATTCAGGAATGTGTTCTTTTTTCCTTATAAAAGCTTTCAGTGATATTCCTTATTTCATAGCGTGAAACATTTTAATCTAACAGAATAGAAGTATAGTCTTATAACTTGTAGTTTAATTCTATTTGCTTTTAGTTGTCTTTTGTCTTCCTTAATTTATTATTTTTCGCTGCTAATTTGTTGCTAAATTAACGTAACTATCTGATAACCAGTATTGTTTCATATGCTGTATCGAAAGTAAGGCTTTGGTTAAGAGTGTAGAAGAGTAGACGTGCTTATTACTTTATCATGGGGTAAGCTATCAAGAGATTAGCACGATTCAACTCGGGTTCTGCCTAAACCTTTGTTAAATATTCACAGGTTTACAGAATGTCTAAAAAACAGTTAGAGTCAAGATTAGACTTGTAGGTAGCGAGGTTTTTTTAAAAGAGAAGCTGACTCAATTATGTATAAGATAAGCTTTGTCATTTTCAAATATGTTGCTTGTCTATAAAACATTACTCAAGGGTAGTTTAAGTTCATTAATATTTTTCTTATCAGTATTTCATCCTAACTTGGCCTCGTGTATGTATAAATAGTATTAACGAATAGTCATTTCTCACTATGGTTCATTTGGTTGTAGATGCAGAAAAGCGTAGTAAATTACTGAACCTCAAAGAACTTCTTCATTACAAAGATTTATTTTATATTCTGGCTTATCGGGACTTAAGAGTCCGTTATGCTCAAACAGCTTTAGGTTTAAGCTGGGCATTATTACAGCCTTTGGCTACTCTCACTATATTTACTGTAGTATTTGGAAAGGCAGTAAAAGTGGATACAGGAGGCATTCCCTACCCTTTGTTTGCAGTTTGCGGAATGGCTTCATGGACATACTTTGCATTTGTCATGAAAGAGTCTGGCAACTCCATTATCAGTGCTCAAGGCATGGTCAAAAAAATATACTTTCCTCGTTTAGTAATCCCGCTCTCAAAAGCTGTTGTAGGTTTTGTGGATTTTGCCATTGGTTTATCATTTATAATAGCTTTGATGTTGGCTTATCAGGTCACTCCCTCTTCAAACATTATATACTTTCCTGTTTTTATAGTGCTTACAATCGTCTCTGCCTTAGCCGTTGGAATTTGGTTAAGTGCTTTAACTATACGATATCGCGATTTTCAGCATGTGGTACCTTTTTTGGTTCAGTTTGGCTTATATGCCACGCCAACTGCATACCCTGCTAGTGCAGTAATTGATAATTTACCAAAATGGGCTACTGTAGTATACTACCTTAACCCTATGGCTGGAGTAATTGAAGGTTTTCGGTGGTCTCTGTTAGGGGGGACCCCTCCTTCGGAGTATACTTATTTATCATTTACATTGATGATAGTTATATTTATATCAGCTTTATTTTATTTCAAAAAAGTAGAGCGTGTTATGGCAGATATTGTATAAAGGGTGATGGAGAGTAAAACATATCAACTGAAATGAGTGAAGTAGCAATAAGAGTAGAAAACTTAGGGAAGAAGTATCATCTGGGAGGAAAAAAGTCAGGGTCTTTTAGAGAGAGTGTGAGCAATCTCTTCAAAAAAAGTAAGCCAAAAGCTACTGAGGTAGAACATGAGTTTTGGGCTCTAAAGGACATTAACTTTGAAATTAAAAGAGGAGAAGCTGTCGGTATTATTGGTAGAAATGGAGCAGGAAAAAGCACATTGCTGAAAATTCTATCACGTATTACAGAGCCTACCAAAGGACGTTTTGAAGTCTTTGGGCGGGTGTCATCCTTATTGGAAGTGGGTACAGGGTTTCACCCAGAACTGACCGGTCGTGAGAATGTTTATCTCAATGGTACCATTTTAGGCATGAAACGCCACGAAGTCAAAGCTAAATTTGATGAAATTGTAGCCTTTTCAGGCGTAGAGAAATTTATCGATACCCCCGTAAAGCACTATAGTAGTGGTATGCAGGTACGTCTTGCCTTTGCCGTAGCCGCCCATTTAGAGCCAGAGATACTAATTATTGATGAAGTATTAGCGGTAGGTGATGCTGAATTCCAGAAAAAGTGTTTAGGTAAGATGGAAGACGTAACCGGAGAAGGGAGGACAGTACTATTTGTTAGCCATAATATGGATGCGGTAAGGAAGCTTTGCACGAGAGGAGTACTATTTCAACAGGGAACAATTGCTGAAGCGAGTTACACAGTAAATGATATTATCAAATCGTATTTGATGATATCTCCTGAACATATGAACAGTATCTGGGAAAATAATAACCATGAATTTAGTAATGAGTACTTTGATGTTGTCAGTTTTGGGATTTATCACGCTAACTTTCAAAAAGTAACATCTCCCGTGGGGAATAACGAAGACCTATGGGTAGTTATCAAGATCAGGACCAAAAAGTATGACTCATCTTTTGAAATTGGATATAACGTAGTATCTGAAGACGGACAAGTATTATTTTGGTCATTCTTTTATGATCAGCAGGAAGTTGGTAAAGATCATTTTGATGGTGATACTACCATTTTACGATCAAAACTGCCGAGAAGGCTTCTCAACAATGGATATTATACTTTTGGGTTGGTTGCCGGAATTAGAAGCCTTCGTTGGTTTATCAACCCTACAAAGCATAGAGTATCAATAAATTTAAAGATTGAAGGGAACCTTAGTGAATCGTTACTTTGGAACAAAAAAAGGAGCGGACCCATTGCTCCGATATTAGAGTGGGAGGTTAAAAGTACAAGCAGTGAAATGAAAACAATTTCCCAGAACCAGAGGCCTGGTAATACTGCATAGTATACTAAAATAGTTAGTTCTCACTACAATTATGATTGTCAAACAAGAAAAAATCTTTGATTCCTTCTTTGTTAAGAGAGCGTTGCCAGCAAATTTGGTTGATGAGGACCTGCCTTATTTCCAGCACGAAGAGAACAGGTGCTTTAAGAGTTCTCATCAATATTGTTTAACGGCTGTAAAGGTAATTTCTAATGGAGTTGTATTTAATGGACGTACAGTTTTTACTCCATCCTTGTATCACAGCTCTTTCAAAGAAAAGTATAATAAACTAAGATTCAAGTTTAAATCCTTATTCTTTAAGCGAGTAGTTGTTAAGGGAAAGGTAATAGTAGCATATAACGAATACTCCAATACTCCTGGTTTTCACTGGCTCTGTGATACACTACCCAGGCTATTTTCTATCAAAAATCAGTTATCATCCTCAACACTATTGCTTCCCTATGTAAACGATCGGTTTCATGAGTATGTAAAGGACTGTTTAAAAATTTTCGACACTGGAGCTGTAGTCTTTTTAAAAGATAGAGAAATGGCATTAGTAGACCAGTTGCTAATACCTGAAATGCTAGCCCCTACCGGGAATTATCGTGAGGATATAATGAAAAGTTTACGTTCTGCTTTTCGGGCGAATACCCTAGGCAATCGTAAAGAGTTGGGTGATAAAATCTACATCAGTCGGGAAAAGTCAAAACATAGGAAAACAGTAAATGAGCAAGAAGTGAGCGGTGTGTTAGAAAAATATGGTTTTACCAAGATCTATCTTGAAGATTACTCTCTATGGGAGCAGGTAAGTATTATGAAGCATGCTAAATTTCTGGTATCTAATCATGGAGGAGGGTTGTCTAGTATGTTATTTATGCCAGAACAGGCTCGGGTGTTAGAAATAAGGTCTTTTAATGATGCGAGTAATAATTGTTATTTCTCACTGGCATCAGCATTGAATCTAACCTATTACTACCAATTTAGTGAAAAACCTTCTGAGAGTAGTAATAGAAATACAAATTTGCGGGTTGATACCAAGAGGTTACAACTGACGATAGAAAGTATGCTAAATAAGAGTAAATAGTTTACCTGATTTCCTCCACAATTTAATCAACAATATTTTCAACAAGATTTGACTATACTGTAAATATATCTTTATATGTGAAAAGCCTTTTTCCGAATTGGTGATCAGAAGATCAGGAAAATTAGATAATTGACTCTCAAAGCGCATGTATAGAGTATGTAGGTTTGACAACGTCTTGTCATCTAAATCTATATTATTGGACGCTCGCTCTTTTTTTGCAGGAAATTTACCTTTCTCGCTTAAAGGAATATCTAAAAAACTAAGTATTTCGTCAATGTGATCCCATATTGCATTATATCGGATGAACAAGATTTGATAAGGAGAGTGCTGTAGCCACTGATTAAAGTGATTTTCAAATTTAAATTTATCATCTAATAAATGAGCATACTCCTCCAACGTTGTATTATTGGAAAGAGGTTTTGATTGAGGATGGAACCTTAACATTTTATGAGAGTGAGCAACATAAATTTGTCTTCTAAAAAGAGATATTACAGCCTTAACCGGTGAACCAAAAACATACACGTATTTAATATTCTTGTTAAAACTGAGCGGCGGATATGGGCAATGTTTTAACCCATCTTTATCGTGAGGATCATTAGTTCTTCTATATTGCGAAATGAAATCTAGTAAAAAGGTGGTTCCTACGCCACCAAACGATGATAAAACAACCTCAATATTAGGGCTAACTAACTTTAGCATATGTGATGATAGTAATTATTAACAAATCAGGGCAACTTGCTAACCGACTTTTTCTAATGGCTAACTTTATTGCTTTTAGTAATGCCCACGAAATAAAAATATATAATCCTTCTTTTGATGAATATGCAAAATTTTTTGAGAAAACGAGCCCTCAGGCTTTAGTCAGGTTTCCAATAAGTACAAACAGTAAGTGGCGTATGCCATACACTGATATTATTAGGAGTATGGTATATCAAGTTATATATAAGGCTGTAAGAGTTTTAGAAAAGCTAAATATATATGAAAGCACAATTCACTGTATCTTAGACATTGGCCTGTACCAAAAAATGCCGCTTGATTCAGCTAAATTCATTAATCTTGCCAGAAAAAAAAAGTTTTTGTTATGTAAAGGGTGGGCATTCAGAGATGAAACAAATTTCTCTTTGGCGGCAGATATAATTAAGCCGTATTTTAAACCATTGCCTTGCTATCTAACCCAGGCCATCACTATTGCCAACAGTGCCAGATCATCGGAAAATACGCTTCTGGTTGGCGTACATATTAGAAGAGGTGATTACAAGACCTTTCTAAATGGGAAATATTTCTTTCCTTTATCTGTGTATATTTCATACATCAACAAAGTCCAATCTTTATTTCCTGGGCGAGATATTAAATTCATTGTTTGCTCTAATGAAACCATAGATGTGCGTGTGTTCAAAGGGTATGATGTAGTATTAGAAGAACGAAATATGGTAGTTGATCTGGCTTTACTAGCAGCATGTGATTATATCATTGGGCCGCCTAGTACGTTCTCTATATGGGCATCGTATTACGGAGATGTACCTCTATACAAAATAGAAAATGAACAAGAACAAGTTATTACATTAGATAAGTTCACCATTCATGGAAAGTAGTCTTCCAATAATTTCTATTATTACTCCATCATTCAATCAAGGGCAATACCTGGAACAAACAATAGACTCTGTACTCTCTCAAAATTACCCTAACATTGAGTATATTATTGTGGATGGCGGGAGTACTGATCAATCAATTGAAATTATTAAAAAGTATGAGAATTATTTAGCGTATTGGGTGGCTGAACCAGACAAGGGACAGAGTGAAGCTATTAACAAAGGTTTAAAAAAAGCTACTGGCGATATTGTTAACTGGATTAACTCAGATGATTTCTATGAGCGGGGGGCTTTAAAAGCAGTAGCAACCGCTTTTGAAGATGATAATATAAATGTAGTATGTGGTAGAGGCAAAATTATCAATGAAGAGGGTGAGTTTGTACGCTACTCAAAAGGTACAGATATTTATAATGCGAATCTGGAAAAAACAATAGGGTGGGCTCGTATAGATCAACCTGAAACATTCTTTCGGAGACATGTCTTAAAAAAAACCGGTTTGCTTACGGCCGGGTTGCACTACGTGATGGACAAAGCCTGGTGGGTTAACTACCTGTTATCGTTTGGCTTGGATAATGTGCGAGAGATTGACGATGTATTAGTCAACTTCAGGCTACATGAATCTTCTAAAACAGTTTCTCAGCCTGACTGCTTTGTACATGAAACAGGCACTCTGTTTTTAGCTTTAGCTCATCAATATCATCTGTCTGAAGAATACGATAACATTCACAATTTATTAGATGCTGCACATACTGATATCAGTGGTGTACAGATTAATCAAGTAGAATATCCTCAATTGGTTGTTAAAGCTCTTCATTATTACTTACTGCGGCGTGCCGATGAGTTTTACTATCGACATCAGCGAAAAAAGGCACGGCTAGCGTTATCGAACATCAGGCCTGAGCTATTGAAGCCGGAAGATTTGGCCCTCTATCACAAGCTTCAAATGCGTTGTCGGTGGGTCCCTGAAAGACTACTTAAACTGATTCGTCCATGACTATCTCAGTAATTATTCCCACATATAATGGTGCGCATAAAATCTTACGTACACTTCGAGCTTTAGAGAGGCAGTCAATGCAGGAGTTTGAGACTATCGTTGTAGTAGATGGGTCAACAGACAACACTTTGAACTTATTAAATGAGTCAAGTCTTAAATTGAAAAAAATAACTATTATAGCTCAGGAGAATCAGGGGCGAGCTGCGGTACGAAATCGGGGAGGAGATGCCGCCACGGGTAAGTTATTAGTGTTTCTAGATGATGATATGCGACCTCACAAACAATGGCTGGAAGCACATCTATATCATCATCAAAAATATCAGAATACTATCGGGGTGGGGTCTCAGCTAAATGATTGGAGCGAAGCCTATACTGAAATGCAGCGTTACCGATGCTACTATAGTAGAAGATGGGAGAAGCATTTCAATAACCAGAAAAACGAGCCCACTCAATTAGATCAGGATACTTTGCATATAACGGCAGCAAATTTCTCGATAAGCCAAAATATTTTTAGGTCTTTACATGGTTTTGAAGAGCAACTTAGAGACGCCGAAGATTACGATTTGGCAGTTAGGGCGTTTGAAAGAAATATTCCTGTGTTTTTTCTTCCCAATGCAAAGGCATGGCACGATGAGAATTATACATTAGCTTCTTATATCAGAAGACGTAAAGGCTATCTAAAGGCGCATCAATCACTCATACAGTTAAGACCTGAATTGTATGCGAAACATACCCTAAGAAATGTAACGAAGAAAAAGGGGCTGAAAAAAATTGTGTTTTGGCTTTTCTCGTCTTCATATTGGGTAAAGGCCGTGGATACCGCAAACCTTTTCCGCTGGGTACCCGCTCCACTTAGATTCAGGTTATATGATTTAATTATCACGTCAAAAGTTGTTTACTTTCCCCGATGAGTAAGAAGACGATTGTGCATGTCATTGACTCATTAGGTATAGGCGGAGCAGAAACTCTGTTAGTGCATGCAAATGTTCAAATTCCAAGCTTCCGGCACATTGTTGTATATTTGCGGCCGCCTTTTGCCTACAAAGATAGCCTTAATCACATTCCAACATATTGTCTGGCATTTCAAGGGTGGCGCTCGTTACCTCAATGTATTAAAAAATTGAAAGCAATTGTCCACCAGCACCAAGCAGCAATTGTTCATTCACATCTATACTACTCAACCATAGTAGTACGGCTCGCTTTCCGCCGGAAAATCACCGTGATAAACTCTTATCACAATGTGCTGTATGATCCCAGGGGTAGCAATTATTCTAAGGTTTACCGTTGGTTGGATCGAGTAACATATCGCAATACTTTTAATACAGTAAGTGTTTCATCAACAGTTAAAAGCGACCTTGAAAAATATATTGGAATAAAACAGCAGAGCCGGGTTATTTATAACTATGTTGAGGATCGCTATTTTCAGGTAAGAGCCAATGTAAAAGATAAACATACATCACCGTGCCGAATAGTTTCAGTGGGTAATCTGAAGCCTCAAAAGAATTACCCGTGGGCACTGCAGGTACTAGCGCCTTTATTTAAAGAAAACACTCAACTTTCGTGGGACATTTATGGAGATGGTCCTGAGCGTGAGACTTTGGTCCGGCTTATTGACAAAAATCAGCTTTCAAATGTGCATCTAAAAGGAAAAGCGAGTCATATTTCAGAGCTGATTAGCCAATATCATTTGTTCTTTATGCCATCTCAGTGGGAAGGGTTTGGTATTGCATTGGTAGAAGCGATGGCCGCTCGAATTCCCTGTTTGGTTTCTGATTTGCCAGTTTTTAAAGAAGTAGCGGGCGCATCTGTTTACTATTTTGCATTAAATGACAAAGCTTCTTTGTTAACAAAGATGGTATCAGTCATGGATCATGTGGAAGAATGGAGTGATAAGGCTGAAATGGCTAGTCAGCGGGCTCAGAATTTTACCAAATCGCACTATAATAAGCAACTGTTAGCACTTTATGAATCATAAAAGAGGAGTATCGGTACTTTATCTTTCCTACGACGGAATGACAGATCCTCTGGGGCAGTCACAGGTAATACCCTATTTAGCTGGCCTAACGGCAAAAGGTTATCAGGTCGTACTATTGAGTTTTGAAAAACCTGAGAGATATGAAATATTGGCTGATCATATTCAAACTGTGCTGGGGCTTCATCAGATCAGTTGGGTGCCTTTAATCTACCACAAAAACCCACCAGTCATCTCCACTATTTTTGATTATGGACGAATGTATATTAAAGCAACTGCTCTGCACCGACAGTATCACTTTCAGATAGTACATAGTCGTTCTTACTTATCAGGTATGGTAGGCATAAGGTTAAAGCATAAATTTGGAGTTAGGTTTGTTTTTGATATGCGTGGATTCTGGGCGGATGAACGGGTGGAAGGAGGACTCTGGAACTTGAATAATCCACTTTTCAGACTCATCTTTCGCTTCTTCAAAAAGCAGGAAAAACGAATGTTGTCAGGCGCAGATTATACGATTAGTTTAACCCGTGCTGCCAAAAAGGCCGTCCATAGCTGGAAAGACATTCCTAATCAACCTATACCAATAGAGGTAATCCCGTGCTGTGTGGATATGGCACTCTTTAACCCAAAAAAAATTGTTAAAGAAGAACAATGTGATTTACGTCAAAAATTGGGCATTGAGAAAAAACAGTTTATACTAACTTATCTGGGTTCACTAGGCACCTGGTACATGTTAGAAGAAATGTTAATGTTTTTCAAGCATTTATTAGAATCCAGACCAGATGCTGTATTCCTTTTTGTTACTAAAGATCCCGCAGATGCAATAAATCCCTCTCTAAAAAGGTTAAATATTCCTGAAAACAAAATAATACTACAGTCAGCAACACGTGAAGCAGTACCACTTTTGTTAAGTATAAGTACAGCAAGTATATTCTTTATCAGGCCATCATTTTCCAAACAGGCATCCTCTGCCACGAAAATGGGAGAGATTATGAGTATGGGCATACCTTTTGTGACGAACAAAGGCTGGGGAGATGTAGAAGAAATTGTTACTACATCTGACTATGGAGTTCTGTTAGAGGACTTTACTGATGAAGTGTATCGAGAAAAAGTAAAGCACCTTTTGAATTCGATAAATCAGTATAAAGAGCTACCTGCTACACTTAAAAATTTTTATGACTTAAAAGAAGGGGTTGCTAACTATGAATCAGTATATCAAAAAATTATTCAAGCGTAAGTAGTTGAATCAGTTTATATGAAGGAAGAAAGTCTCGATACTCCAGTACTTTTTCTCGTTTTCAATCGTCCGGATGTTACGAAAAGAGTATTTGAAAGAATCCGTGTAGTTAAACCTAAACAGTTATTTGTAGCTGCAGACGGACCTCGTCTCACCCACCCTGATGATGAACAGAAATGTGAAGAAGTAAGAAAAATTGCTTCTTCAGTAGATTGGGACTGTGAGTTGAAGACTTTGTTTAGGGAAGAAAACATGGGTTGCGGTAAAGCCGTGAGTAGTGCTATTGACTGGTTTTTTGAACATGTGGATATGGGCATCATTTTAGAAGATGATATCGTACCTGATCACAGTTTCTTCCCCTTCTGCCAGCATTTACTTCAGAAGTATAAAGATGATTCAAGGGTTATGATGATTAGCGGTCTGAATATTTGTGAACAATGGAAAGAAGATGTTCAGGATTATCATTTTTCTTATTTTGGCGGAATCTGGGGGTGGGCTAGTTGGAAGAGAGCCTGGGCGCACTATGATTTTCATTTGACAGCATGGGCAGTTCCACATATAAGACAGTTGATACTACACTTTTTTCCAACTGAGATTAGAGGCTATCGTGAAGGAATGTATGATAAACTTGCGGCTGGGAAAATTGATACATGGGATTTGCAATGGACTTTTGCTAAAATATTGAATTCTGGTTTGACCATTATACCTGCGCATAATCTGATAAAAAATATTGGGTGTATAGGTCAGAGCGGTACTCATGTTACTAATGGTCACCCCTGGAGTAACTTAAAGGTGAATCCAGTAAATTCATTAATTAGAAATAATCCGATAGTTATGTCAGATGTAGAATATGATTTATGCCATTTGGGTTGGGAAAAACACGACCCTATTCTAGATAAAGCTGTTCGGATGCTGAAAAAAAAAGCTGAGAAAATTTTTACTAAAGTATTGTAGAATGTTGAAAAAGCTAATAAAAAAGTTAAGTACATTACTATCCATTGGCTTACAAAAACAGACCAAAGCTTTATCAGAACAGATAGGTACAGTAAGTGCCATTGAGCAGATAAATATAGGTCTTTCGTATAACCTGCTTAACCAAAACAACGCGGCCCCCTCGCCCTTTAATTCTCATGGTTTTAAAGTATACTCTCAGCACGAAGAAGATGGTTTGATATGGTATATATTTTCTTTGATTGGTGCAACTAACAAACAATGTGTCGAGGTATGTGCGGGCAATGGGGTTGAGTGCAATTCTGCTAACCTTATAGTAAATCATGGATGGCTAGGGCTTTTATTTGATGGGGATGCCGCTAATGTTAAGAGTGCCAGGCAATTTTTTCACAATCATCCAAGTACCAGATATTGGCCCCCAACGATCAAACATGCGTGGATCACCAAGAATAACATCAATCAATTGATTCTGGATGAGCGGGTTGAAGGCGAAATAGATTTGTTATCATTAGATATTGATGGCATTGATTACTGGTTGTGGAAAGAACTAACAGTAGTGAAACCCCGGCTTGTAGTTTTGGAGTTTAATCATCTTTTAGGTCCCGAACGCTCAGTAACCGTGCCCTATAGAGAAGACTTTAAAGCTGAATTCACTGAATGGGGCTCTGACTACGCCGGGGCGTCTTTAAATGCTTTTTGTAAACTTGCTAAAAAGAAAGGATACCGATTAATTGGAACTAACCGATATGCTACCAATGCCTTCTTTCTTAGAGAAGATATTCAGCACAAATGGTTACCTGAAGTGCAGCCAAAAGATTGTTTTCAGCATCCTCGGGCCATTTTTGGAATTGAAAAAAGATTTCCTTTGATAAAAGATAAAACCTGGATTGAAGTATAATGCTTTAAAATGAAAATTTCGTTTATAACTACCGTCAACCATAATGTGGGAGACGATTTCATAAGAGAAGGGCTCAAGTTCCTGTTGCGGAAGCGATTTGAGGGAAGAGCAATAGAATTTGCCAATATTCATAAGCACTCGCCTATTACCTCCCGTAACGGGTTTGAAAAAGTGCGCTCTCTACGGCAGTCAGAGCGTTGGGATAGACGGTTGCCTCTGTGGATCACAACTGACAAAATATTATCAGCTGATATCGTCGTACAGAGTGGCGCACCTGTTTACTGGTACCACGAAGGAATTACTGATTGTGTAAAAGGTAATGAATGGTATGACCCCCTGATAAAATGGCGATATCGGAAGAAACAATCTGGAGCGCTCTATAATTTAGCAGCGGGGGCCTGTCAAACTTACAACTCTGACGGTACTGAGTTTCTTAATTCACCTAAAGTGTGTGATTATATTAAAGAGTTTCATTCGTTGTGCCAAGCAACTACCGTTCGTGATAAACTAGCACAGGATGTTCTAAAACAGTTGGGCTTAAAGGCTCAGCTTATTCCTTGCTCTTCTATATTTGCTGCCGATGAGTATGCATTAAAAGACTGTGGAAGTGAATATGTGGTGTTAAATTATATGTCAGGGGGAGGCCATTTTTCTTTTGGGCAGTCTATTGATTTCTCAAAATGGCAACGAGAGTTCAAGAAGTTTTATCAGATACTCAAACAAAAGGAGAAAGTTGTTTTTTCCTGCCATAATCAAAAAGAAATTCAAGAGGCAAAGGATCTAGATCCACAGGCTGAAATATTTTTTTCTGAGAATTACTTAGACTATATGAAGTTTTATTCACGAGCTAAGTTTGGGTTTATGAATAGAATTCATGCATCCTATCAGTTATCCAGTTATGGTAAACCCAGTCTGATTGTTGGTGCTGATACTCGTGCTAGAATGGCTACTGAAATCGGAAATACTGCAATCTTTGTTGAGGATGCAACAGCAGAAGTGTTATTGGAAACTTACAATACTTTCCTACAAAGAAGGAAGGATTACAAAGAACAGTTTAGTGAAATTAAAAAAGCAGCATTTAATGATTATATGAGTGTCTTGGAGGATGATGCATCGTAGAATTGATATAGTGAAACATAGAAGAAAAAAGCTGCTGATTATTAAGCTTGATGCTATTGGTGATTATGTGCTTTTTAGAAATTATCTATTGGCTATTCGTGAGTCTGGGCGGTATCAAGATTATCACATAACGTTGTGTGGAAATGAGTTATGGAAGAGTATTGCTCAGCATTACGACAGTCAGTATGTAGACTCTTTCTTGTGGGTGAATGTTCACAAATTTTCTACCAGTAGGACATATCGGTTTTACTGTTATTGGCTGTTGATGGCTCGCCCGTATGATGAACTTATTTGCCCTACCCACTCAAGACGGTTTTATATTGAAGACGACCTGGTAAAGAGAGTGCGGGCTACTATAAAAATTGGTAGTAAAGGCGATGATCAAAATATGCCCAATGATAAAAAGCAAATAGGTGATTCATATTATACACATATGATTGGTCAAACGGATCAGCAGCAGTTTGAGTGGAACAAAAATCATATCTTCTTTGAAGAATTACTGAATGAAAATTGTGATAGATATACTAGACCAATTATACAGCAAGATAGTAGACGTTCAAATACAATTGTGGTTTGCCCCGGTGCAGGAGCCCGTTTTAGACAATGGTCAGCCCTGAATTTTGCTGAGTTATGCTACCAGATCCTGAGTGAATATGATATTTCAATAGTTTTATGTGGAGGTAAAGCAGATTGTGAATTAAGTACACAAATTTTTAATTACACTAAAACTAATAACAAAATATACGACAGGTGTGGTAAAACTACATTAATAGAACTGATTGATCTGATTGCCTCTGCTAAAATGGTGATTGCTAATGAAAGTAGCCCTATTCATATTGCAGCAGCTGTGGGTACAAACGCAATATGCTTATCAAATGGGAATCATTTTGGCAGGTTCAATCCTTATTCAGTAAAAAATGACGGGAATATTACCACACTATATCCACCGGTTATAGCAAAAAGAATTTTGTTCGACTACGAAGGTCTGGTTTCTGAATATTATATGGGGTCTCAGGAAGATATAAATCAAATTAGTGTATTGGATGTGTTTAAATCGTTTCAGAAGTTTAGTCTTTAGGCAACAAATAAGAATCTATGTTCTTTCTTCGATTGTTGGCTTAATTAGTATGTTTCCTAATACGGTGTATGCTCAGTGCCTAGATCTGGAAATTAGTATGTCTAGTGAGACAGTATGTATTGGGGAACCTTTTGATGTTGGTGTGTCACAAGCCAACTTAGAATATTCTTGGGACTTTTGTCCAGGTGATATTCTGATGGAGCCAGCTAACACCTTTCAGGTAGCTACATTACCCCAATCACAACGGTCTCTAGGGTTAGCAATAGCCAAGGGTAAAGAAGGGTGGTATGGTCTGGCTACCAGCCGAGACAATAATTCTGTGATACGGTTTTATTTCGGTGATGGATTGCAAAGTCCACCGACTGCCATAGAGAATCTTGGAAATGTTAACACACTTCTTGATCAGCCTGCCTCAATTCAGTTGTTTTATCGAAACAGCGCTTGGTATGCCCTTGTACATAATTGGGGTAGTAATAACCTTGTATTACTAAATTTTGGTGAAAGCCTGTCTGGAGAACCAAGTAGTGAAGAGTGGGTAGATAATATTGGGGGGGGGAATTCCTTCCTTGAAGTAGTCAATACGCCAGATAGTGTCATAGCTATTGTTACAAATACAAATGCTAAACTATCAGTAGTTCATATTCCCGAAGACCTGACCACTAAACCTGGGACAGGAGATCGCTTTGAAACTAGCACACTAAGCGGTTTTAGTACTTTAATGGATTTAGAGATCGTAAATGTGTGTGGTGAATGGTATGGGTTTGCGGCCTCACTTAATAATAGAAAACTATTTAGAGTTCATTTTGGAAATAGTCCTTACAGTGAGCCTGCTTTAGTTCAGGAGATTGGTAGTAGTTTATTTGGCAGCGATAAACCGGCTGGACTTCAACTTATTCAGGAAAATGGAGAGTATATAGCACTTGTCAATACTACCAGCGGGCAACTTTATCGAGCAGTTTTAGGAAGTAGCATCAGTAATCAAGTGACGAGTGAAAATATAGACCAAGTTGGAAGTGGGTTTGGCGTAGGGTATGATCTTGCTTTTGGAAAGAGTGAGGGCAGTTGGTTCGGATATGTTATCAATGATAAGAATGGTAGTTTATTTCAAGTGGATTTTCCTCAGTCTTGTGATGCATCTTTAGCTTATTCTAAACTGCAACAACCTGAAGGTATTTATTATACTAATGCCGGAAAGCAGTATGTTAACATAGAAACCATCAATGGAAATGGAGTTGTATCTAGCACGACCGACTCCCTTCAGGTTCTAGAGACTGTAGCGCCTGAAATCGATATTGTATTAGATAAGCAGTGTATTGGAGGACCTATACAACTTATTGGCCAAGCCGGAGAGGCGATGATTGTATCTTACAACTGGAGCATTGATGGTGATGTGGAGACAGGAGATACCGTAAATTATAACTTTCCGGCTGCCGGCACCTACGAAGTCACCCTCGAGGTTGAAACTCCAGACGGATGTGGAAATCGTCTTACGAAAGAAGTGACCATCTATGAACCACCAGCGCCTAAGTTTACTGTAGATCAGAGCGTCGTATGTACCAATGGTGCAGTGCAGTTTACTAACCTGTCTGATATCAAAGGTGCCTCCGATGTAATCACTTATGAATGGAGTTTTAATGGTGAAGGATCGTCTACAGATGCTAATCCAGTTTTTACCTTTACCACCGGTGGTACTAAAACTGTCTCTCTTACTACCACAATACCCGGGTGCTCAAATACGTACGATACAACTTTTACAGTAGTACAGGGACCAGTAGTAGACTTCAGTACGTCCCCACAAATATGCCAGGGAGAAGAAGTTACCTTTGAAAATCTTACCAGTGGTGATAATATAACTGCTTATCAATGGAGCTTTGGCGATGGCGGAAGCTTTAGCAGTATTACTAAAGATAATCCTGTATACACTTATGATTCTGCTGGCACTTATCTCGCTGTTCTGGAGGTAAGTAATGCTTCAGCTTGCGAAACTTCACTGACCAAAACACTTACTGTTTATTCAAGACCCGCAGCAGACTTCTCGGCAGATATTGCCTGTGCTGGAGCCCCTACACAGTTTGTCGATGAAAGTACTACGGGTATTAATTCTAACATTGTGGCCTGGGACTGGATCTTTGGCGATGGGGAAGGAAGCAGCAAGGCACGTAATCCTCAGTATACTTATGATGTGCCAGGCCTGTACGAGGCTACTCTAGTCGTACTAACCAGTGCTGGCTGCCAGGATACTATCAAAAAAGAAATTGTAGTAGAGCCTGCAGTACAAGCCAGTTTTACCAATCAACAACTTTGTCCTTCAGAAACGGAACCCTTCACTATCCAGTTTGCGGATGCCTCTACCAGTACTAATGGGGAGAAAGTCACTGAATGGTTGTGGACTATCAATGGAGAAAATTTTGTGATTGCTAATCCCTCATACACATTTGACGAGCCAGGTACATATCAGGTTTCGCTAACAGTTTTTTCTAACTCAGCATGCAATGCATCAGTAACCCAGAATATTACTGTAAAAGAAGTGCCAGAGGCAGACTTTGCGTTTGAACCTAAGTGTGCGGGAAGCGAAGTAATCTTTACTAACTTAAGTCAGCATGAAGGTGTAGAAGTGACAAGTTATCAGTGGAATTTTGGGGGAGAAGGAGCAAGTTTTGAAGAAAACCCTGCTTTCATTTTTGATGAAGAAGGAACCTACAAAGTAAGCCTTACATTAGAAACAGCAGAAGCTTGCAGTTATACGGTAGAGAAAGAAGTAGTTATAGCCGCTCAGCCTAATGCTGACTTTAGTACAGATGTTACATACGGTGGTGCTCCACTTACTGTAAACTTTGTAAGTAATACATCTGAAGCCTCTTCTGACTCATATAGATGGCAGTTTGGAGATCTGGCTAGCGCCCAGCAAAAAGATACTACTTTCACCTTTACCCAGCCGGGCACCTATACAGTTAGCCTGGAAGTGAGCAATACCTTAGGTTGCTCAGATATTAGTACGCAAACCATAAATGTTGTAGAGCCAGTAAGTGACCTGCAACTGGAAAGAGTAAGTGTATTATCTGAAGAGGGCGACCCAGGCATAATTATGCTACTTACTATTAGAAATAATGGAACTCTAAAGGCTGGTCAATTTAGTATTGATATCTCACTGGATCAGGTATTAAATATTAGTAAAATTTTTGACAGGGAACTAGGCCCGGGCGAGGTAGTTAACTTTCCGTTAGACTTTTCAGTATCTACTCAGCAAAGCCGAAATATTGATCTCAAATATGTTTGTGCTACCCTGGAAAACCATCCTGAAGAAGAAAATTTAGCCAATAATCGCTACTGTACCAGCTTAGAAAACAACTTTACTGTCATTTCTCCGTATCCTAATCCTTCAAAGGATAAGATTCAGGTTGACTTAGTATTGCCTCAACAGGAAAATGTAGACATTAAACTGATGACAATACAGGGAGAAACTTTACAAAATCTGACTTTTAGTAACACTAAAACAGGGTTGAATACGTTTACTCTTGATGTGTCTACCATGGTTTCAGGTTATTATCTGTTACAGGTAGATTACCTGACTTATTCAAAAGTACATAGGCTGGTAGTAAATCCTTAGGTGCTGAATATTACTTGCTTTGATTTTAAATTAAAGCTATATTATTTTTAATTTTGACAAATTACTTTAATAAAGTTCGGTAATGTTTAGTAAAATGATTGTAACCGCCTATCTTTGCAGCAATTTTTTTCGAGTTAAATGATATCATAAAAAATGACAGCAAGTCCTAAATTAGATAAGGTAGATAGGAAGATTCTGGAGATATTACAGCGCAATGCTAAGATCACCAACGCTCAACTCTCTAAAGAGATAGGCTTATCACCGGCGCCTACCTTAGAGCGCGTAAAGAAATTAGAGCAATCAGGAGTTATAGATAGCTACCATGCCAAACTAAATACCTCCAAAATTGGGTTAGGCATCAGCACCTTTGTACAAATTAAACTCACCGGACACGATAAAGAAAGTATCAAGACCTTTATCAATGCCATCAACAAAATTGATGAAGTAATAGAGTGTCATCACGTTACAGGTTCAAGCGATTTTATTCTTCGTGTTATCGCTAAGGATATCGCTTCTTACCAGCAGTTAATGCTAGATAAAGTAAATGAAGTGCCCGTAGTTGATAGTCTTCAGTCTTTAGTTATACTTTCTACCTTTAAAGACAGCAAGACCCTTCCTGTGCCCGAAGACGAAAAGCTAAAAATATAACACATTCCTATAAAGTATTTTACAACCCCAGGTTTGACAAATTTTTGATATCAGACCTGGGGTTTTTGATTTAAGTGTATATTAAATTAGACTTGTTGTAGCTATTAAGGTAGCATCCGCAATTAATATTACTTAACATGACACAAGAGCAGAATACCACTCCCCGCATTATTTTGGGAGCAGACGAGATACAGCAAAAAATCAGACGTATAGCTTATGAAGTCTATGAGCGCAACTATGAGGCTCAATCATTAATTCTGGCAGGCATAGTGGACCGTGGCTTTGCTTTGGCAGAACGTATTGGCACCGCACTTAACGAAATCAGTCACTTCAAATTTAAACCTGTCTCTACAGAACGTAAATTGCAATTGGTAAAAATTCATCTGGAAAAATTTACACATGAGCAATGTAAGGTAGAACTAGATTGTTCGTTAGAACAGTTAGATGGTCAGCGTATTGTTTTGATAGACGATGTGCTTAATACCGGAAGAACGTTAGCCTACAGCATGCGACCATTTCTGGATCGGCCTATACAGCAAATGGAAATTGCCGTGCTGGTCAACAGAAGCCATAGCAAATTTCCGGTAGTGGCTAATTATACGGGTTACGAACTGGCTACAACCCTTGAAGAGCACATAGAGGTAATATTAGATGGAGAAAGAGATGCCGTCTATCTTAAATAGCAAAAAGATTATGTCTGGCTCCAAAAAATGCGATAAGGGATAAAACCTTACCTTTGTTTATTAACTACTGATTTTTTAGCATATTATTGTGTAATTATCATGTAATGATTATTACGTTAATAAAATAAAAACTTATTTTTGTTACATAATAAAGAGCCCCTTTTATAGACAAAACTAAATGTCACGGAGCCCCAGTTCTGATATTGATCGTAAGCAACAGCTTGATAAGTTACTGAACGAAAAGCAGCAGCTTGAAGATGCTATAGCCAGGCTTAAGAAGGAGAAGTTTGCCCTGGCCGAAAAGCTACATCTGCAAGAAGAGGTGTTAAATGCAAATCATACTGGCTTATTTGAGTGGAAAATAGGCACTAAAGAGTTTTACCTTAGATTTCCGTGGCAAAAGGTAGTAGGGGAAAGTGTAGCTGTAGAAAAAGACTTCAGTCAACTATTAGATTTGATCGTGCCTGAACAACGTTTCAGAGTAAAGCGTATGTTTTGGCGCATGAGCAAGGCAAAGCAGGAAAGGGAGCAAATGATCGTACATATGCCCGAAAAAAGTACGGATCAGCGTAATATTTCACTTCTCATAAAAACAGCCCTGGTATATGACGAAAATAAAAAGCCCTCTAATATAGTTGGTACCTTATTAGTGCTGGATGGGCCTTCCTATACAGAATGGGAACAACTGGAGCTGCTAGATCAGGTACCCTCTGCGGTGCTTATCGCAAATGCCGGAGGCAAACTAGCATACCTCAATATTAAGACTCAGCAGTTGCTTAGCAAGCTTAAACAGAAAAAGCCAACAGTAGAGCTGAGTGAGATAATAGGGCAAAGTGCCTGGCACTCATTGACAGAAAAGTTAAGAAGTCAGGAGCAGGTAGAGCACTTTATCTGCTCTCCGGAAGAGAATGTGTACTGGCATTTGAGCGCCAGCTTGAGGGGCAACGACCTCTTTGTGCTTATTATGGACATCTCGGAGCAGGAACAGTCTATACAGGAGTTACAGAAGGTTAACTTTGATCTGGACAACTTTGTCTACCACGCATCTCATGATCTAAGAGCACCTCTAAGGACTGTTTTAGGAATGCTCAGCATTCTAAAGTCTGAAACAAACAAGGAGCAACGTAAACGCTGTGTAGATCTTATAGAAGGGAGCATCAAAAGACTAGACACCTTGGTGGTAGACCTTCTTAGTATTTCCAGAAATAACCGTACAAAAAATCCGCTGGTAAAGATTAACTTTATGGTGGAGGTTAATCTGGCAGTTTCCAACTACTACCACGTAGGTAACACCAAAAACCTTGAGATAACGACTAAGGTAAGCCAGCCCGTGCCCTTTGTAGCAGATCTAACTCGCATACGTATCGTTCTTAACAATATTATTTCTAATGCCATCAAATACCGCCGGTATTATTTGCAGCGTTCTTTCATAGATATCCGCATTTGGGTAGACCATGAAGCTGCTCATATAGAGATAGAAGATAATGGTGAAGGAATACCTGAAGAGAAGCTCTCACACATTTTTGATATGTTTTACCGTGCTTCTGAGCAAAGCGAAGGTTCAGGCCTGGGGCTTTATATTGTTAAAGATGCGCTGGATAAGCTGGAAGGAGACATTCAGGTAGACTCTACCTTTGACCAGGGAACAACCTTTAAACTAAAAATTCCTAATCGTTATCTCGGCGCTTAATCTATGTTAAGCTTGCTTTTCTGCCTGATTTTTGCATCATAAGCCTTAGCCATCAGATTCATTTGGCTATACTTACAACCAATCTTTGCTCATAAATTTAGTGCTCCGTCTACCCAAACTTTGCATGGGTAAGATTGAGCAGCCTTCTTAGGAATAAAAAAGAATTTCTCATCGTTTTATCCTAAGTTTGTTCTTTTCAATTTTTAATGTAAACAGGTAAATTGAAGAAAAGCAGAGTCTTATTAGTTATTGCAGTACTACTTGTGCTGGGTGTAGTTTTATTTGTGCTGGAGCGTAGATGGCAGGAGGACGAAGAAATCCCTCTCTGGTCTATGGTGCCGGAGAGTGCCGCACTGGTATATGAAACTACCCAACTCCCTGCCAACTGGGAGAAATTTCAGGAAAGCACCCTTAATTCTAACTTGCAAAGCATTGATGCTTTTCAGCAGATGAAAACACAGGTAGCGTTAATGGATAGCCTGGCTAATGTCAAACAATTTTTTACGGCTAAGCAAATTCTTATTGCTACCCATGTTATTTCCAAAGATGCTTTTGACTTCAGTTATTACTTTAAGGTAAATTCTACACAGGAGCATAATGGACTTACACAGGCCTTAAGACGTTTTGAGCAACAGGATTATATTAAAAAGGACAGCCGTACTTTTAATGGCTTTAGAATAAATGAGCTTACCGATACCCGTACCAATGCGCAGTTCTCTTACATATATTACCGAAATATTTTTGTAGGCAGCTTCACTCCCTTTCTAATAGAAGATGTAGTTAGAAACATAGAGACAAAGTTTACAGACTATAGCTTTCTTTTCCACAATAGTTCTATGGAAGGAGTACCTAAGTTGGCAGATGACGAAGGAAACCTCTATCTCAATACAGAAAAACTTCCCTTATTACTTTCTGTATTTACTACTAATGATGTGCTGCCTTATCTACAACCATTAGCACGTTTGAGTAGCACAATCTTTTTGGATGTTAACCTGAACGATAATCAGTTGCTCCTGAATGGTTTTAGTAAAGTAGAGGAGCCTCAGGCAGAGGGTGGCAAGGCCAGCCAGGGCGCTTCTGTACCAGTATGGTTAAGTACTTTTAAAGAAGAAGAGCCTCAGACGGTAAATATGTACAATTACGTGCCAGAGCGCACAGCTGTGCTTTATCATTTTGGTACCCAGGGTGGTTCGGCCTGGTTGCAAAAATTATATGAGCAGCAGAGTAAAAGTGATGATAAGCTTAGCCGACAAACTCAGAGTTACAGGAAGAACCTCTCATCTTTCCACGGAGTAAACCTGAAAAGTGCTACTGAGTGGTTTAAGGGAGAAATGGGGCTCATGGTACTGGAATCTATAGACCCCTCCTCACCCGATAAGGTAATGGTTATGGAAACGCAGGATACGGCTCAGGCCCGTGTTAACCTCCGCATGGTAGAAGCTAAACTAAGAGAAGAAGCAGAAGGAATAGGCTATTCAGAAAAATACGCCGGATACGAGATTAGTGAGATCAGTTATAAAGAGTTTCCTGCCGCTCTGGTAGGGCCGGTAGCTTTGGGTTTTGATCAATGCTTTTACCTGATTACGGATCGTTACGTCATCTTTGCCAATAGTATCCGTGCGCTTAAAAGGCTGATAGCTGACCATGAAGCGGAAAACACCTGGGATAAATCTATACAGGAGGTAAGGTTCTTAGAATCAGCTCTGGACAAATCTAATGTGAGTGTGTTTTTTAATACCTCTCGTAGCTGGAAGCTTTTTCAGGAGCACCTTTCACCAAAATGGAAGAGTTTTTCCAATCAACACAGCGAAGTACTCAAGAGTTTTAACCGGATGGCAGTACAGTTCAGCCATACTGAAGATGATTTTTATACCAGCCTGGCTATTAGCTATAGTCCTGTGTCTACGGCTAGCCGTACTTCGGGGCAGTTTAGCGATGTAAGCCGCCTTTTTGTAGATGCTACTATCCAAACCAAGCCTTATGTTGTGCGAGATCATACCAACCAAACACTGGAAGTACTTTTTCAGGATGAGGCAAAGCAAATTTATCTGGCAGAGCTTGATGGCTCCATCATTTGGAAAGACTCCTTGCCAGGAGATATTATAGGAGAAGTGTATCAGGTAGATTACTTTAAAAACGGAAAGCTACAATATCTATTTGCCACAGATAGTGCTATTCATCTGATAGATCGCACCGGCTCCTATGTTTCCGGCTACCCCTCTTATATGCCAGAAGGCGTAAAGGTCAAGCATTTGAGCCTGATAGATTATGACAACAGTAAAAACTATCGTTTCCTGATCAGCGACACCGAAGGCAGACTATGGATGTATAATAAAGACCGAGAAAACCTTGAAGGCTGGAATCCTAACCCTACCATCAACAGTGCATTGGCTTCTGCGCCTTTCCATACTCGGGTAGGTAACAAAGACTTCATTATAGTGATGCAGCAGAATGGCGATATCTACGGGCTTAACCGCCGGGGACAGCCTTATGCTGGCTTTCCCATTCAGCTAGACAAGCCCCTGCAAAGCGAAGCTTTTACAGATATGGGTAGTAAGGTGAGCAATACAGTGCTGACTACTGTTAGCCAGGAAGGAGAGATAATTTCATTTAACCTACAGGGTAACATTACAAAAAGAGAACAGCTGTATCGTCCTACGCCGCAAACCCGGTTTAAGATTAGTGCAGATGCGCTTGGCAAAACTTTCATTATAGTGAGGCAGGATGAACAACTTTTTGGCATACTTGACCGTACTGGCAAACTCCTTTTTGAGAAAAATTATATGAGCTCTGCGGCAATGGACTCAGATATGCTTCAGGTGCAGTATTACGACTTTGGAGCGGGCAATGAAGTTTTTGCAGTCACGGATAAGGTGCAGGAATTTACCTACCTTTTTACCCGTCAGGGCATGCTCATTAAGGACCGTCCTATAGAGAGTAGGTTTCCGGTGGGCATACTGTATTATGACAATGACAATCGTTTTCAGGTCTTTAGAAACTTTGAGAATGAGTTTTCAATTCTCTCTTTTTCAAAGTAGCGAGCGGGGCTAAACTGTTTGTCTACTTGCTGGTTGCTTTAGTACGGTTTTAAACTAAATGAATACCAGCATATGACACTTCAACAAGCTAAGGTAGCCCAGGTCAGCGATTTGGCTCCAGGTGAAATGAAGCAGGTAAATGTAGGAGATACTGAAATTTTACTTGCTCGCTACAAAGATGATTTTTTTGCCACCGCCGCCCATTGTACCCATTATGGCGCACCCCTGATAGATGGGGCACTTCATGGCAAACGTGTGGTATGCCCCTGGCACCATGCCTGTTTTGATGTAACAAACGGAGACCACATAGAGCCGCCTGGCTGCGACAGCCTTCCAAGTTTCGCTGTAAGTGTAGACGGAGAAGAGGTATATGTAACTGTACCGGAAGATGCCGCCACACAACGTACTCCCCAAATGCAAAACAGAGACCAGGCAAACCAGAAACTGTACTTAATAGTAGGAGGCGGTACTGCTGCTCAGTACGCGGCAGAAGCAATGCGTACTGAGGGGTTTAACGGAAAAATATTAATGATCACCCCAGAAGACGAAACACCTTACGACCGTGTAAATTGCAGTAAAGCTTATCTTCAGGATGATGCTCCTGACGATTGGATGCCTTTGCGGCCGCCTGAATTTTATCAGGAGCACGATATTGAGATAATGCATGGTGTTAAAGTGGATGAGCTGGATGTAGATAAAAAAGAAGCTCTGTTATCTAATGGAGATACAATACATTACGATAAAGTATTGCTGGCTACAGGGGGTAAAGCCACTGCTCCGGACATACCGGGTGTGGAGTTAGACAATATATTTACGCTCCGCTCCATGAAAGATAGCAAGCAGATTAAAGAGCTTGTAAAACAAAACAAGATCAAAAAAGCAATAGTATTGGGTGCTTCCTTTATTGGTATGGAAGGGGCCTGGAGCTTGAGTGAACTGGGATGTGAGGTAACGGTGGTCTCTCCTGATGAAATTCCCTTTGCCAAAGTCTGGGGGCAGGAAGTAGGTCAGATGATTCAGGACTTGCACAAGAGTAATGGTATTAATTTTCAGCTTAATAGTAAAGTAACCGAATTTAAAGGGACACAAAAAGTAAGCTCCGTAGTTCTGGATAATGGCGATAGCCTGCCGGCAGAATTAGTACTGATTGGGATAGGAGTAAAGCCTGCTACACAATTTGTAAAAGGCCTAAGTCTGGAAGAAGATGGTGGAGTTACCGTTGATGAACACTTTCAGGCAGCAAAAGATGTATATGCGGCGGGTGATATAGCTCATTTTCAGTACAAAGGAGAAAAGAAGCGTATTGAGCACTGGCGCGTAGCTTGCCAGCATGGACGTATTGCCGGTTACAATATGGCTGGTAAACCTGAAGTATATGATAGCGTGCCCTTCTTTTGGACAGGGCAGCAAGGTATAAAAATCAGGTACGTAGGTCATGTTAAAGATTTTGATGACATTATCTATGATGGAAATATAGAAGATCAGGAGTTCATCGCTTACTACGTAAAAGATGGAGCAGTTAAAGCTGCTTTGGGGCTGAACAGAGATAAAGAAATGGTCATAATAGAAGAGCTGATACGCATTGACCATATGCCAGTAGCTGCAAGTTTAAAGAACCCAGACTTTAAACTAGAGTCCTATTTTTTTCAGTTGGAGGTATAGGCCTTAAGAAGGGGGTGTTGTAAATGCTTGTATGAGCGCGCGTGCCACTTTGGTAGGAGAAGCGTGGCCAAGCAATACCTCCTGCTCTAGCTGCGCAAGTTCATGCTGTATTTTAGGATGTTGAAAAAACAGCTGTTTTAGTTGCTGCCCAAGTGCATCGTGTAGCCACTGTAGTCGCTGTTTTTCTCTTTGCTGCTGAAAAAATCCGTTCTGCTGTGTCTTTTGCTGATAATGGATTATTGCTTTCCATATTTTGTCCAGGCCTTTTTTTTCTATGGAAGAGCAGCTAAGTACTCTGGGGAGCACCTCACTTTCGGGTTTAGGAAACAGATGCAGCGCGTTTTCATACTCTTTTTTAGCCTTCATTGCTAAAGGTGTATTTTCTCCATCCGCTTTGTGGATTACCAATATATCTGTCATTTCCATTATTCCTCTTTTTATACCCTGAAGCTCATCGCCTGCACCAGCAAGCATAAGTAAAAGAAAACAATCTACCATTTGGTGTACCAGCGTTTCGGATTGTCCTACTCCTACCGTTTCAATAAAAATAACATCATAGCCAGCTGCTTCGCATAGGAGCATACTCTCCCTGGTTTTTTGAGCTACACCTCCCAAATTATTTCCGGTAGAAGAGGGTCTGATAAAAGCCGAAGGGTTTAGCGACAACTCAGACATTCTGGTTTTATCACCTAAAATACTTCCTCTGCTAATTTCACTGCTCGGATCTATGGATAGTACCGCCAATCGGTGTCCCTGCTCAATCAAATAAGGGCCAATAGCATTAATAAATGTACTTTTGCCTACACCTGGTACTCCGGTAATACCCACTCTTATAGAGTTTCCACTATAGGGAAGGAGAGCCTCCAGCACATCAGCAGCAAGCTTCTGGTCAGAGTCCAGGCTGCTTTCCATTAAAGTTATCGCCCGGCTAAGTATAAAGCGTTTTCCACACTTAATTCCATCAATATATTCCTGTAAGCTAAGCCGCTTTCTAAGCATTTTTAAGTGATGTAGAAGTAATAAAAAAGGTCATTTTAACAGATAAAGCTACTAATTATAGCACAATAAGGAATAGCTATGATTTAAGGAAAGTAGAGAATACAATTGTGAGTTTTAGTACTTCAAGCATAAAATTCTTTACTTTTTAAGGAGCATCAGGCACCTCCAAAACCCTCAAATATTCAATATGTAGTAAAAAGCTATCTTGTTAATTGTATTTTTTGAAGAATTTTCAAGCAATAAGGGGTTCCCAATAGTGCATATTTTAAATTATAATTATAAATATTTAATTTTGTGTATATTTGATAAGTACCAAAAAGGTTGAGCAAGAGTAGGCTTCCAAAGCTGAAGTTACGATTGTAACTTTTCACGTCATATCACTTTGAAGAGGCTTCAAAAAAAACTGACCTTAGTTCAACTTTTTATAAAATACATACATAGCTCATTCTTACGAAGGAAAAAATTATGAAGATCAACAGAGTATTGCTGAATGCCGCTTTTATTATGAGCTTGTTTCTGGCAAGCAATCAGTTTCTTTATGCTCAGGAGCAGGTATTTCAGGTACTTGCTCTGGATGGAGAGGTGATGTTTAAGAAAGGTGAGGAGTGGCAGGCAGTTGAATTGGGGCAGGCATTGCTTGCCAGCGATGTGTTAAAAGTAGAGGATAATGCTTATCTGGGTTTGGTGCATACTAATGGGCATACCCTGGCCCTGGATAAGAAAGGTACTTATGAGGCTGGTCACCTAGCCAGCAAGATTAGACAAAACAAGCTTTCAGTAGCCAGCAAATACGCAGACCTGTATGTGCAAAACCTTAAAAACGGCTCTGCCAAAGCAAACCCTGCTGAGCGGGCTCTTGAACAGAAAAGAGTAAAAGTATTATTGCCTAATTCCGTAGATGTTTTTAACGATGAAGTAATACTCCGCTGGAAAAATGTGGCCCCGGTAGGTGAAAAGTATGAAGTGAAGCTTAAAAATATGTTTAACGAAGTGCTCATGGTGAAAGAGGTAGAGGATACTAAAGCCATACTTAATTTCAATGAAGATAAAATCTCTAAAGAGCGTATGATCATAGTTTCTGTAAACAGCACAGAATTTAAAGATCAGCAGTCTAATGATTATGGGATGAAGCACCTAACCGCAGAAGAAGCAGCGCCAATTGCACAGGAACTCAAAGAGCTAAAACTTGAAATTACAGATCAGCAGTCAGCCCTGGATAAACTTATTCTTGCCTCTTTCTACGAACAAAATAATCTGTTAGCCGATGCGCTTACCAATTATGAGTATGCTATTTCTCTGGCACCAGAGGTAGAGGCATTTCAGGTAGCTTATGACCAGTTTATTTTTAGGAATGGACTTGCCAACTAAAGATTATATGAATTTAATTTATAGAGCCGCTACATGCGGCTTTTTTTTTATGGAATAGCTGTTTCCTTCTAAGAGCGTTTTTTAGACATTCGCGTGTTTTTTTTCAGACATGTCATAACTTGCGACATCTAAATTTTTGATAGAGAGGGAGTACTTATGCTGGAAAAAATAGAAGAACTTGACCGTCAACTTTTCTTATTCCTGAACGGACTGCATACCGAATGGCTGGATGTGCTTATGTACTGGATTACCTACAAATACACATGGTTTCCGGTTTACGCACTGCTCATTGCCATTGTAGTAATTAAATATAAATGGAAAGGCGCACTGATCATGGTGTCGGTAGTAGCTGCTGTAGGTCTGGCAGACCAACTCACCTCTGGCTTTATGAAACCCTATTTTGGAAGGCTAAGACCCTGCCATGAGCCAGATATTAGCTCTATTATTAATATAGTAGCAGGCTGTGGAGGACGTTTTGGCTTTGCTTCTTCTCATGCTTCTACCACATTTGCTTTAGCTACCGCACTCTGGTTATTGCTTAAAGATTGGAGCCGGTGGTTTGTCTGGGGCTTTTTATGGGCCACAATCGTAGCATATAGTCGTGTGTATGTAGGCGTACATTACCCCGCAGACATAACTGTTGGCGCAGTAGGAGGAATGCTCTGCGGTTGGCTGGTAGTGCAACTGCACCTATGGCTGACCAACCGCTTAGCGGGTACACCTATTTCTTCCAAATACCTAGAGCAAAATGCCAGCTAAGAGCGTTGGCGAGCAATTACCTTACTAATGTATTTGCCAATGACATCAAACTCAAGGTTGACCTCAGCACCAACTGTTAATTGATGAAAATTGGTGTGCTCATAAGTATAAGGGATAATGGCTACCCGAAAAGAATTATCAGTAGAGTTAAAACAGGTAAGGCTAACTCCATTAATTGTAATTGAGCCTTTTTCTACTGTCAGGTATTCCGGGTTATTGGTTTCATAAACAAAGTCAAAAAGCCAGCTTCCTTCTTCTTCCTGTATCTGTGTACATTTAGCCGTCAGGTCTACATGACCCTGCACAATGTGGCCATCAAACCTTCCGTGTGCAGGCATACAACGCTCAAGATTTACCTTACTTCCCTTTTGTAATGCACCAAGGTTACTTCTTTTCAGAGTTTCGTCAATGGCAGTTACCTTGTAGGTTTCATCGGTTAGAGAAGTAACCGTAAGGCATACGCCATTGTGGCATACGCTCTGATCTATTTTAAGTTCAGGAGTGAGGTGGCTACTAATTTCAAAGTGCTGATTGCTGCCTTCTTCTACAATATCAACAACTTCGCCTATAGCTTCTATTATTCCGGTAAACATAATTCATGAGGTTTAGACATGTAAACCTAAACAATAAGCCTGGAAGTTCGGAAACTAAAAGAGAAAATTGCTCTTTTCTACCGGCTTGCTGCCTGAAAAATAGCCGAAGGATGTGTTTTTAGAAACTCCAGCAGATCGGCCATTTGCTGCTTATCAATCTGATTTTCCAGGCCAGAAGGCATAGCAGAAACTCCAATGTCTTTGATCTCCGCAATGTCATTGCGTTGTATGGTATGCTCATTGGCACTTAAGTCTGTCAGGTTTAGAGCACTTACAGATTCTGAACTGATGATACCAGAGAACTGCTTGTCGCTACTGAGCCTGATCTGCCAAAACTCAAAGCCGTCGGCAATAGATTTATTAGGCATCAGTATATCTTGCATAATGGCTTCTTTACTTCTGTTTCTTACTGCAGACAAGTCCGGACCTATACTGGTACCAAGTTGTCCCCCAAACTGATGACAGCGAGCGCAACTTTCACTAAAAATATTTAACCCTCTTTTTGCGTTACCTTCCAAAGTAAGTGCCTGCCGATAGTTTTTGAGTACCTGAGCTTCATCAGGCTTACTGTCGGCCAATAAGCTACGAGCTTTAACCCTTACAGCCTCGGTGTCATGGTTCATCAGTTCTACGCTTCTTCTCCAACCGATAGTAGCAGGGCTTACCTGTTCTTTTTCCACTGCCTGGAGTAGTAATAGCATACGTTCATCGCTATTGGCAAATACATTGATTGCTTCATCTCTAAGTTCAGGGGTAAGGCTTGGCCATTTTTCCAATACAAATGTGCAGGGAGCCAAATCATAGGTGTGTTGTAAGCTTTGAATGGCTGCTTTTTGTACCAGCACGGGCTCTTGTGGTTGTAGTAGTTGCAGTAGTTGTTTCCAGTAGCGTTCCGGCGCAGTACTTGCCAACAGCTGTATGGCGTCCATACGCCAGTAAGGGTCTGCCTTTTGGTCTGAAATAGCATCTAAAGCCATTAGTACTGTAGAACTCAGTTGGGTTTCATCTTTAGGACTATCCAGCGCAGCAATTAAACGTAAAGCTGCTGATCTAAGCTGAGGGCTGGTTGCAGGCTTAACCAGGGTAATCAACTTACGGTACAGACTGGGAGAGACATCATGTGGCGAAACAGTATGTGCTAACCCTGTTAGAGAGGCTGCCTGCCACCACTGAAGTTCCTGATCTTTTGCTGTGGCCCTATCAATCAACTTTTCTATGGCTTGGGTATTTCCAGAATGTCCGATCATGCTTGCTATTTTGCTGAATAGGGGAGCGGCTATTTCTTCCTGTTCTTCAGTAAGATCAGCCAGAGCCAAGTCTAACCATTTCGCTTCTTGCTGATGAGCAGAGCTTAATGCAGCATATTGTACCCACTCGTCATGAAGGTCTTTTTTTAGCAATTGCCAGTTAAGTTGTTGGGCTTTAGGTTCCTGAATAGCGCCCAGTGTGCATATTAGCTGAAAGCGTACTTTAGCATTTTCATCATTTATCAACTGGTATAAAGCATCTTTTACTGCTGATGATTGCTGCAGATATCTTTCTGAAATTTTGATAGCGTTTTCCCTTAGCCCGGCTTCTTCATCCTGCAAAGCTATTAATAGATGTTCGTCGTCCAGTGCATTCAGCCCTTCTAAAGTCCAGAGGGCATGCAGCCTGCCTTCCGCCATCTCATGATTTTTTAGCATCTGCTGGAGTAGGTTTACCTGCTCGCTAGCCTGGCGATCAACCAGAAGGCGCTGGGCGTGTCTGCGCCACCATAGGTTGGGGTGCGCTAGCTTTTCTACCAATGCTGCATTAGTCTCATTACCTAAATTGATATTATCTAAAAATGACATTTTTGCTGCGCCCTCAGGCACAATTCTATAAATTCTACCCTGTTGGGTGCCTTCATAAAGTTCACCAGACTCGTTTACTTCTTCTGCCATCCACTCGGGATGTTCAATAATTTTGCGATAGTAGTCTATAAGATAAAGTGCGCCATCAGGTCCCTGATAAAAATTGACTGGACGAAACCAGCTATCCGTAGATGCCAGAAACTCCGAGTTTTCTAATAAGCGATCAGCCGTAAAAGTAGCACCATCGTCGCTAAGCACATCAGCATGTACCAGGTTGTGTACCGGCTCTGCAACAAATGCCACCTTTTTAAATGCTTCGGGAAAAAGATCAGCCTGATACCAATTGACACCACAGGAAGAAGTTATAGTACCTACATCGGTAAGTAGTTGATGTTCAGGGTTTTTGGTGATTGGAAAAATTTCTACACCATAACCGTAAGTGGGAAGGTATTGACTAACTTCAGGGATAGCCAGATTAGGGTTGCGCTGTACGTAGGCTGCTGCGAGTACTTCATGAAATAGGTGGGTGGCATTGCTGGTCATCAGCATATGACCCCAGCTATCAAAACTAAGCCCAAACTGAGTCTCTCCAGAGAGTGCTTCCAACTCGTAGGTATCTGGTTTAAACCTTACATTTCTACCATTAGCATTGGTAGGAAGTTTAATTTCCGGCCTGTCGTCAAACCTGACCTCCTCTCCCTCACCACCAAATTTATCATGGAAAAATTTAGTAGAAACAGTACTTTCGTGGGCCAGGTAAATCCAGTTGTCCAGACCGTAGATAGGTGTATTCAGGTTATGCTGCGGGTTGGAGCGGGCAAATCCGGTAAGTATTTTTTCTTTAAGATCAGCCTTCCCATCGTTATCACTATCTTCCAGATACCATACATTGGGGGCGTCAGTAACAAGTACGCCTTTCTTCCAGCGCATGATGCCAGTAGGAAGTATAAGACTATCCGCAAATACCGTACTTTTGTCGGGTAAACCATCATTGTCGGTATCTTCCAGCAATTTTACCTTACCGCTGCCGGCTATATCCAGCGGATAGCCATGCATCTCTACCACATACATTCGCCCAAACTCATCCACCTCCATAGCTACAGGGTCTGCTACCAAAGGTTCTGCTGCTACAAGTTCTATGCGAAAGCCTTCCATAATTTCAAAATTGCTGCTTAATTCTTCTGGATTTACGGCAAAATCCAAGGTGTTTTGCTGGCAGGCGGCAAGGCCTACCAACAAAAAAAAGGGCGATACATTCTTCATAAGGCTTAGTGTGTGTAGCGTAGTAGTAATAATGAATAATTTATGGATTTAGCCTCTATGAATCAATAGCTACCGACAATGGGCGAACATCTAATCTCCTGAAAATTCAGATTCTTTGGGGATGTATCTATTACGATGACAGTATTTAAAAAAAAATTAAACACGTGTTTAAAAAACTTATTTAAAGTTATGGTCGTTAATAAGAAAAGTCTAATTTTGTAGGAGTGCAGAACTAGATTTTTAGTAGTTTAAGTTACTCTGTTTAATAGAACAGGGAATCTTATATTGATGATTTTAAGACACAGTATATAGTTATGGCTGAACATATTCAAACTGAAGAAGATAATACCGAACAGAAAATACGCCAGGTAGCAAAGCGCCTGTTTACAGAGCGTGGTTATGCTGGTACCAAAATTCGGGATGTAGCTGAAGAGGCGGGAGTAAATATTGCACTTTTAAATTATTACTTCAGAAGTAAAGAACGCCTTTATGAATCTATTCTTAGTGAAAATTTTGAAGAGTATGCCTCTGCTATCAGCGAGACGCTTAATGCACAAGATATTCCTTTGCATACCAGAATTAAAGCTTATGTATCTCAATTGATAGAGCATCTGGAAAATAATCCTGATTTGCCATTTTTTATTATGAGTGAATGTCGTAACAACTCTGAGTTTTGTGTGCACATTATGGATAAAAAGATGAGAAAGTTTAATGAGTCTGTATTAGCCCAGCAACTTAAAAAAGAAGCTGAAAAAGGAAATATCCGTACTATAGACCCCATGCATTTTGAACATATGGTAGTTGCTCAGATTGTAATGCCTTTTCTGGGAGCTCCTGTTTTTAAGCACGTACACCAGATGGATGACGTAAGTTTTAAGAAATTTATGGATGAGCAAAAAGATATCGTTCCGGATATGATTATGGCTTATCTAAAAAATACCCAGGAATAGCTGGAAATTTTTTTTATTTCCTAATTAAACAGCTGTTTAAAAATAATATTTAAAAAAGTTGATCAATCCAAAACCCGCATGTGTAGCTCTCGTTTAAACACATGTTTAAAAAAGAAATTTAACCCTCATGTTTAAAAAATACTTACCAACTGTGCTATTAGCTGTTATGACGATCCCGGTATGGGCGCAATCTGCAGACAGCTATACTTTAGAACAGGTGCTGGATAAAGCTCTAGAGAGAAACCTGAGCCTGAAGATCAGCCAGCAAAACCAAAACTTATTTGCAGAGCAGGTAAGAGAAGTTAAAAACAACTTCCTGCCTAATATTAATCTAAATGCTCAGCATCAATATTATTTTGATATTCCTACCCAGGTAGCACCGGCAGCAGCGCTAGGGCTTGGAGGGGATGGAGGACCAGAATACATTCCTCTTTCGTTTGGTTTGCCACATCAAACCAATATAAGCGCTCAGCTTCAGCAGGTAATTTATAACCCTCAGCTGCCAGTAGGAATTAAAGCCGCTCAAACTGGGCAGGATATAGCTGAGCTACAATTGCAGCAGTCAAAAGAAGATGTAGTGTACGGAGTGTCTAGCACCTATTACCAGGCTCAGTCAGTAGCCCAGCAGATTAAGCTGTTAAATCAGAATATAAAGTCTATAGAGCGACTGGTTAAAATTACTGATTTACTGAGACAAAATGATCTTGCTAAAAGTACGGATGTGGAGCGTCTTCAACTGAACCAGGCCAATCTGTCTAATCAAATGGCTAACCTTAAAGTGAGCTATCAGCAACTGATCAACGGACTGAAGTTGATGACAAACACACCCATGACCGAAGAGTTCGTTATTGATACTGCCATTCATGTACAGGACGAAGAAACTCTGGTATTGGCAGATAGCGTAACGCGTACTGATGTAGCCCTGGCAGAAAAACAGCTTGAAGTACAGAGGCTGGAAGAAAAGCAGATTATGGCTGGCTACCTCCCTTCTCTATATGCTACTGGCGTTTATGGCCAAACCGGTTTTGGAGAGTTTGATAAAGATTATTATGAGATGTTTCCGGTAAGTTATGTAGGGTTACAATTGTCAGTACCTCTTTTTGATGGTCTCAGCAAACGTTCGCAACGTATGCAAAAGCAAATTCAGCAAAGCCAGACTCGCGACCAGATTGCCTTACTGGAACAACAGGTAGAAAATGAAATTGCCAATGCTGTGGCAAGCCTGGAAACTCAGCAGCAGGCAGTAAGCATACAAAAAAGAGCGCTGGCTCTGGCCGAGAAGGTATATGAAAATATGCAGCTTCAGTACAAAGAAGGGCTTAGTGGAGTAAGTGATGTCATTGACTCAGAAAACGAATTACGCCAGGCACAGACAGACTACCTTACCGCCTGGGTAAAACTTAAACTGGCTGAACTGGAGATCAAACAAGCTACCGGAAATCTAATAGAATAATCAACATATCAAGTAAAGAACCATTTAAGCAGAACACATATGAAAACCAATACCAAAGTTTGGAGATTCGTGATAGCCGGAGTCGTACTGATTGTACTCGGCGCATGGACCTACACCTCACTGATGGACAATAAAGAAGCAGTAGAAGGGCGTGTATATGAAAGAGACTTCTCTCGCCGCACTCCTGTGCAGGTAGAAAAGGTAAGCAAAAAAGTATTATCGCAGTCTAAGCGTTTGCTTGGTACATTTGAGCCCAATCGTGAACTGGATGTAAAAGTACAGGCCCAGGGCGAAGTTGTAAGAGAAGCTATTAGCGAAGGGCAGAGTGTAAAACAGGGTGCGCTAATCGCAAAAGTTGATGATGACCAGCTTCGTTATCAGCTTATAGCGGCAGAAGCAGAACTAAAAGACGCACAGCAGTCGGTAAAGAGGTATCAGAACCTAACCAATAATGATGCGGTAGCTAAGGTACAGTTAGACAATGCCCAACTCAGGTTGGCCCGTGCAGAAAGTCAGGTAAAAGTATTGAAAAAGCAAATTAGCCAGACAGCAGTTACCGCCCCTTTTAGTGGAGTAGTTACCAAAAAAATGTTCGAAAAAGGTACAGTAGTTTCTCCCGGTATGCCTTTGGCTCATTTGGTAGAATTATCTAAACTCAAACTTATTGTACAGGTTCCGGAGGCGGACCTTTTAGCCTTCCGCGAAGGGCAAAAAGTTACAGTAGTAACAGACGTACATCCATCTGCAAAGTATGAAGGTACCATTAGTATGGTAGGTGCCAAAGGAGATAAAGCGCACAATTTTCCGGTACATATTACTGTAGAAAATTCTGAGGAATATCCTCTGAGAGCAGGAATGTACGGTAGCTTGCAGTTTGAGAGTGATAACCAGACAGAGACTATGGTGATACCTCGTGAAGCGCTGGTAGGCTCAACCCAAAACGCAAGTGTGTACAAAGTGAATGATGGAGTAGCCTACAAGCAGCCCGTAGTAATTGGATCAACCTCTGGCGAAGAGCTTGAAGTGATTTCCGGCCTGCAGATCAACGATCAGGTAGTAGTAAACGGACAAATTAACTTGAGCGACAGCACCGAAGTCGTGATCCGCTAAACCCATCCAAACAAAAGAATTTATGAGTATTTCAGAAATATCCGTAAAACGCCCTACGCTAATTGTGGTGCTGTTCCTGGTAACAGTACTGGCAGGGGTGTTGGCCTTCCCTAACATAGGCTATCAATTAATTCCTGACGTTTCTGCACCTACTATCACAATTACAACTATCTACCCGGGAGCATCTCCCAGCGAGGTAGAAAATAGCGTAACCCGTGAAATAGAGGATGCTGTAGCGGACCTTGAGAGTATAGACGATATTACCTCAAAATCTCTGGAAAGTGCTTCTTTGGTAATTGTAAACTTTGAAGCAGGTACAGATATAGACCAAAGAGTAGAAGAGGCACAACGTAACATCAACAATGTATTGAGCGAGCTACCAGAAGATGCTGAAACACCTTCTATTTCAAAAGTATCGCCAAGCGACCTTCCTATAATGCAGATTAGTGCAACTTCCAGCCTAAGTAGTAAGGTATTTTATAATGAGATGGAAGACCAGATTGTACCCCAGCTACAGCAGATAGAAGGTGTAGCCGAAGTTAGCCTGCTGGGTGGCGAAGAGCGCGAAATAAAAGTGGCAGTAGACCCAGGTAAACTAGAGTATTATGGAGTTTCCCTTCTGCAAGTGAGCCAGGCCATCAACCAGGCCAATATGGAGTTTCCTACGGGTAGTGTAAAGAATGAAGGAGATGAAATTACTGTAAGGCTCGCGGGTAAATTTACCGATCTGGAGCAAATCAGAAATCAGATTGTGGTCGCCGGAGAAGGGGGGAGCCAGATTAGAGTGCGTGATGTGGCAGAAGTAACAGATGGTGCCAAAGAGACCGAAAGCATCGCTCGTTTGAATGGCGTAAATGCTATTGCCCTTAGAGTACAAAAGCAGAATGACGCGAACACTGTAGATGTAAGTGAAGCTATACGTGACCAACTGGTAGAAATAGAGGAACATTATGCGGATAGCAATCTTAAATTTAATATAGCTCAGGATGAGTCTGAATTTACGCTGGAAGCGGTAGAGGCTGTACTTCATGACTTGGTTATCGCTATTATTCTGGTTGCGGTGGTTATGCTGTTCTTCCTGCACAGTTTCAGAAACGCCCTCATTGTTATGATTGCGATACCAGTCTCTCTTATTTCTACTGTCGCCTTTATGTATATGATGGGTTACACATTTAACCTGATGACCCTACTAGCCATGTCACTGGTAATTGGTATTCTGGTAGATGACTCTATCGTGGTACTGGAAAATATTTACCGACATATGGAGATGGGCAAAAAGCCATTCAAAGCAGTTCTGGATGGTACTAAAGAAATAGGGCTTACGGCACTTTCCATTACCCTGGTAATTGTAATTGTGTTTATACCAGTAACAATGGTAGAATCATTGATTGCAGATATATTTCGCCAATTCTCATGGACAGTAGCCATTGCCACGCTCTTTAGTTTACTAGTGTCTTTTACACTTATACCATGGCTGATGTCACGTTTCTCTAAGCTAACCCATCTCAACCCTAAAAACCCGCTTCAGTGGGTATTAATCAAGTTTGAGAAAGGGCTAAGCAACCTTAATGATTTTTATGAAAATACACTAAAGTGGACGCTTAGCCGCAAGTGGGTAGTGGTAGCGGTAGTTATTTTACTCTTTGGCTTTACAGCTTGGGTAGGTAGTCTGGGTATCGTTGGTCAGGAGCAGTTTTCTTCCGGTGACAAAGGCGAATTTACGCTTACTCTGGAGTATGATAAGAGTACTTCTGTACGTAGCAACAACCTGGCTACTTACGAAGTAGAGCAGTGGCTACTGGATAAAGAAGAAGTTGTATCGGTACTAGCCAACGTAGGTGGACCTAGTGTAGGTGTTGGAAGTACTGGTTTGGGTAACCCTTATATGTCCGAGCTTACAGTTAAGCTGGTAGACAAAGCAGACCGTAATTTAAGTACTGAGCAGTTTATGATTGGTGTGATGGAAGATGTACGTGAGCAGTTTAGTGGGGTAGAAGTTGGTGCGGCAGTAAACGGTATGGTACAGTCTGGTAGTGCCCCTATTGAGCTTACCCTGAGTGGAGGCGATTATGATAAGTTGGTAGAGAGCGGAGAAAAACTGAAGGAACTAATTGAACGTACTCCAGGCGCTAATGATGTCAATGTATCTGTAGAGACCGGAAAGCCAGAAGTATCTGTAGAAATTGACCGAGATAAAATGTCGGAACTGGGGCTTAATATAGCCATGGTTGGAGCTACGCTACAGAATGCCTTTAGTGGAAACGATGATAGTGAGTTTCGTGATGGAGATTATGAGTATGAAATACGTATCCAACTGGATGAGTTTAACCGCCAGAACCCTGAAGATGTTAAAAATATTCTGTTTGTAAACAATAGAGGAGAATCTGTTAAGCTCTCACAATTTGCTTCTGTAAGCCAGTCTAGCGGGCCTTCTGTGTTGGAGCGTAAAGATCGTCGCCCTTCAGTTACTGTTACTTCCTATGCGCTGGGCGTT
Source organism: Porifericola rhodea (assembly GCF_030506305.1). Taxonomy (GTDB): domain Bacteria; phylum Bacteroidota; class Bacteroidia; order Cytophagales; family Cyclobacteriaceae; genus Catalinimonas; species Catalinimonas rhodea. Next base: position 3,086,525 of record NZ_CP119421.1, read on the forward strand.
CCTTCGGGTACTCTAGCCCAAAATATAGAAGCCAAAATGCTTAATGCTGACTTTATGCAGGGAGTAGATTATGTATGGGGAGGAGATATTAAGCAACAGAACGAGAGCTTTGGTGCATTAGGAGCTGCCTTTGGTATTTCATTAATCTTGATTTATCTCATATTGGTAGCTTTATATGACAACTTTATCTACCCGTTTGTCGTGTTATTCTCTATCCCGGTGGCATTAATTGGTTCATTCCTGGCGCTGGCACTTTCTATGTCAACCATGAGTGTGTTTGCCATACTGGGTGTGATTATGCTACTCGGTCTGGTGGCTAAGAATGCTATTCTGATTGTAGACTTTACCGGTCAGCTCAAAGAAGAGGGACTTGCTACACGCGAAGCTGTAATCAGAGCTGGTAAAGAGCGTTTACGCCCTATCTTAATGACTACTTTGGCAATGGTAATTGGTATGCTTCCTATTGCGCTGGCTGGTGGAGCTGGTGCCGAATGGAAGAATGCAATGGCGTGGGTAATAATCGGAGGACTTATATCGTCGCTGGTGCTTACCATCTATGTTGTGCCAGTTACATATGACTTTGTAGACTGGGTTAAGGCCAAAATATCTGGGCTAACCTCTAAAAAGGAAGTGAAAGAGAAGAAGCTGAAGAGCGTTTCTTAAAACATGTTAAATGGTGACTCGTATACGAGTCACCTGTATTCAAAATTATAATTAAACTATGATAGACGTATATCAAATTAAATCAGAAACTGCTATGCAGTATGAACATGGCTGGACTATTGCCCAGGAAAACTTTAACCGCTATCTGCATGAGCAGAATGGACACACTAACCTGGGGAAAAAACTGAAAAGAAATTTTACCACTACAAGACAAGCAAGTTAATCCAAATAGGGCCATTAGTAACACACTGATGGCCTTTCTCTTTATACCCCCAAAGCCTTTTGACCATGCACAGCCCAGACTTACAGGACAAAAAAGTGCTTATACTACAAACGAGCCTACGTTTAATCAAACAAAATGGTCTGGGACATACCACTATGGATATGGTAGCTGCGGAGGCAGGTATCTCCAAAAAAACACTTTATCTCTTTTTTAAAAATAAAGAAACGCTGATGATGCATTCGCTGGACTGGGATGCCGAAGAACTAAAAAATGAGTGTATAAATCTTAAAGAGAAAAATTCCAGCTTTGCCGACTTCTGGTGTCGGACATTACAATTAATGGGGCAGCGCATGTTTGAATATTCCCCCGCCCTTGTTCACGAATTTCTGAACCGTATTCCATTAAAAGCCTGGGCCGATACCAAAAAAGAAGAACTTGCCTTATTAATCGCTCAGGAAGTAGAGGATGGAGAAAAGCGCCAAAAAATAGAGGTGCTGCTCCGTGCGTTCATTACCATTATTGGAAGGTGCATCACTCAGGAGCAATATCCTATTACACCCCAAAAAATGAAAGAGGTGGTTATACCGTATTATTGCCGCTGCGTTGCCCCATAGGTTTATTACTCTACTTATAGATAAAATGCTATAAGTATAATTCCCCTTTTTTTTCTGTATTAATCTATTCCAGCTGCTTTGTTCTGCATCCATGTAATTTTCGTTTTAATGAAACCAAACAATCAGCTATAACCTCTTAGTTATACTAGTCGGAGCCTGTTTGTATATCTGTGGATTTAAACAATATACCAAATATACAATACTACGATAGGCTATTAATGGCTAGGAATATATGACGTCTGTACTTACGCTGATTGTAATTGTGTCAATATCTGTGCTGGTAACGCGTTTTGCTACCATGGCACTGGTGCATACCGGTTTATCTGAACAAACTGCCAAATTTCAGGCACGTTCGGCATTTACGGGAGTGGGTTATGCTACCCGAGAGGCTGAGCGCATCGTCTCTCACCCTGTGCGCAGGCGCATTATTATGCTCTTAATGCTATTAGGCAATGTGGGTATAGTATCGGTGCTTGCTACGCTGGTGCTCACTTTTATTGGTAGCGATTCTGGTGCCATTGAGTGGCTTAGAAAAATAGGTGCTCTAATTGGCGGACTGGCATTACTCTGGGGGTTATCCAAAAGCAAGTGGGTAGATAAGGTGCTTTCTCGCCTGATCAATCATCTGCTAAATAAATATACCGATATTAAAGTGAGAGATTATGCCGGTATACTTCATCTTTCCGGAGAATATGAAATTACGGAAATGTATGTAGATAATGAGCATTGGATGACTAACAGAAGCTTAAAGCAACTTAACCTTAGGCAGGAAGGGCTTAACCTGATTGGGGTAGAGCGCATGGATGGTACCTATGTGGGTTTGCCCAATGGAGAAACTATAATTCGTGAAGGTGATACCCTTATTATGTATGGTCGCGAAGCTGCGCTAAAACAGCTTAGCGAAAGAAAAAGAGGGCGCGCCGGAGCTATTGACAGGCGAAAAGCAATAGCAGAAAATAAGAAGGCAGAGCAACAGCAAGCTGAACAGGAACCTGCAATGGCTGAAGCAGACTAATTTTTTTTAATGAAAACTAATTTTTTTATGGAAAATACAAATAGTAGAACGAATCGTTTGCCAATTAGTAAATATCTTATCGCAGGTTTATTGGCAGGGCTTATCGCCGCAGTGGTCAACAATATTTACCATCTATCTTATTCAGCAATCACTGGAGTAGAATTTAAAGTAGTAGTTAATGTATTAACTGTAACATTGGCTTCTATTGTACCCTTAGTGCTGGCAGGTCTGGTTTATCAAGCTTTAGACAATAATACGAATAAGGCCACTGTCATTTTTGTAATCATGACCATATTCCTGACCATTTGCAGTATGGGGTCAATGGCAGTACCTGTATTTCCAAACAGAGAAGAAGTACCGGAAGGATTTTATGGCTTGACCCTCCCCATGCACTTTATTGCCGGAGGTATTGCAGCCATAGTTATCCCACGATACATTGCCTCACAAAAGAAAAAGCAGCAGGTAAAAGAAACCGCTTAATGTTTGTTAAGTTTGGTTAGAGTGAATGGTTTAAGATTTTTGCAAGCTGTATGATAACAATTAGGTAAGAGAATATCTATTGATTAAAAGTACCATAGTTTACTCTAGACATATTTAAGACACAGAAAAACCTCCTGATTTAGGTGAGAATAATTCTCTTCACTAAAACAGGAGGTTTTAATTTCTTGTACTATTTCCTATCACTATGTATGACGAGGTTGTAGTATTAGTTTTTGGTTAGCTTAACTACTATAGGTTTTAGCTGTAGAGTTTATACATTATCACCAATTAATACCCCATCGGCTTTCTCAAGTGCTTCTTCGGAGCGCATGAGATATTTGATTTTAGGATCATGCTCGTGTCCATTGAGTTCAAATAGTTGGGTATCAAATCGTTTTGAGTACTCCTCAACAACTTTTTTTCTTTCTGTCAGTTTGTGGCTTTTCTGAAAAAAATAGGCCACGGGAAATTTAGTATCAGCCATGTTTAAAAAATTAGATTATGGGATAAATTCAAATAATACTATATGGATAAACTACGAATTTTTCCAGTAAACGATAATAAATACAGGTAAAAAAGCGCTAATAAAAGATAATATATACTCATAAAATAATGTACTAGTATATAGTCTATTAGTATTAAGTATTGAATTTAAATATGAGTGCAAGTGCTTAATATTGATCGCTTATGAGACTTCTTAACTGGCGCAGGTTTTTGCGTATACCTTCCATCTCTTCCATAAGTTATGAGAACCGCTTAGAATTAAAATAAGCACTTTAAATGAATTTGGTACGTTACCTTTCGGTCAATTTGAATAAACTCATTATCTTAAGCGTTCAATTCTATAGCTTGTAACCTAACCTAAATCTAATACATGAAGAAGGATAGCCCACAGAAAGACACTTCTCGCAGAAACTTTGTTAAAGGCGCAGCTATGTCTGCTGCCGGTTTCATGATCATGCCCCGCCACGTATTGGGTGGTAAAAACTTCGTCGCACCCAGTGACAAGGTAAATGTTGGCATCATCGGAGCTGGAGGAAAAGGTAAACGTAATACTTCGGAGTTTCTTAAGCTGGACGATGTGCAGGTAACTGCTGTCGCAGACCCTGCTTACTACTGGAACCTGGCAGACTTCTATTATCGCTCAGAGGCGGGTAGAGGCCCTACCGTAGAAATGATAGAAGAACACTACGAAGGCAAAACCCCTAACTTTAAAGTAGCCGAGTACACTGACTTCCGCGAAATGCTGGATAAAGAATCTGCATTGGATGCGATTGTATGTTCTACCCCTGACCACTCTCATGCCTATATTTCGTTACAGGCAATGCGTGCTGGTAAACATGTGTACTGCGAAAAACCCCTGACTCATAACATCTGGGAAGCTCGCGAAGTACAAAAAGTTGCTAAAGAAACGAAGCTGGCTACCCAAATGGGTAATAGCGGCCACAGTGCCGATGGTATTCGCGAAACAGTAGAATACCTGCGGGCGGGCGTTATTGGTGAGGTAAAAGAGGCACATTGCTGGGTACCGGCAGGCCGATGGATTCCTGGCTTAAATGGCTTGCCAAGCGGCAAATCTACACTGCCTATCAATTTTGATTGGGATCTTTGGCAGGGGCCTCGCAAGCCTCAGGCTTTTCATGAGCACTATGTACCTGTCACCTGGCGCGACTTCTGGATGTATGGCTGTGGAGCACTAGGCGATTTTGGTTGCCACGATATGGATGCAGCCACCTGGGCGTTTAACCTAAAAGCTCCGGAGAGCGTGCAGATCTTTCCTGCTGGTTTTAGCAATGAAGATATAGCACCCTATGGAGAAATAGGCTATTATGAGTTTAAAAAGCAAGGAGATCAGAAGCCATTAAAGCTTACCTGGTACTCTGGCGGTCTTCGTCCCGATTTGCACGAAGCCTTACCAAAAGACTACAAGTATCCGAGCCGTGCTTCTATGTTTGTAGGCGAAAAAGGGATTATTATTAATGATGGAGGTAATCGTGCGCCGCAGGTATTCCCCGAAAAACTGCGTGCCTCTATCAAAGTTCCCAAGCAAACTATCCCTCGCTCAAATGGACACTTCAGAGATTGGGTAGATGCCATTAAAGGAGGTAAACCTGCCAGCTCTAATTTTGAGTATGGCGCACGCCTTACTGAGATAACCCTACTTGGTGTGCTTTCTTTGCGTATGGGGGGAGAGAAAATTTATTGGGATGCAGAAAACATGAAAGCTAAAGGTCTGCCCGAAGCTGATAAGTTTATCAAAGAGCCCGTTCGTGAAGGCTGGGAGATGGCTTAAATAATAAAGAGAAGCTGAAGCCCATGAGTAGTTTGCTCATGGGCTTTATTCTGTCGCTGAAACCATTGCCTGTATAATCTTTGGCCCTAGTGTCAGCCACTCCTCTACATTCCTTCTTCTGCCGATCTTGTCCGCTTCTTCTACTTTGAGTTCCATCAGGTAGGCTGCTACCTTTTGCTCTGCCCATAGTGCCTGATTGACCGTCATGCGACCTCTCTTGCCAGCCGTAGTGCTTTCCGGCATCTTCCGAATACCTTCATCGGCTTTAAAAGAACTGTGGTCCACCATATATTGCCATAGCTTTTGACCTGTTTCTACTTGTGGTCCCTGTATATAGTCGGCCGCTTCTGTATTGTGCAGTGTCAGAAAAAGGTCAATACTTTTTCCTGAAAGTAGCCAGTTTACAATCTCTGTTTTTTGAGCATATATCTCCGGCATCTCGTCCGGTTTTACCAGGTCCCAGTTTCGGTTAAGGTCGTGCCCGTGTGAGTTAAAGCGCACGCCACCCCTGGCTACACCATCAGGATCCGCCATTGGCATAATTTTAAACACATATGCTCTGCCTAGCTGATGTTCTTCAGCAGAGTCTAGCAAATACCTAAAGGCCCCTTCCATTACCCAGGAGGTACCTGCCTCCCAGGAGTGCTGCCGTGCCATCAACCAAATTACCTTTTTCTTGTCTTGCGGCACATCTGTATCAGTAATAGTGAGTAGCTGTAAGTCTCTTCCCTCAACACTTTCTCCTATATTACTGATTGATAATTGTGAATGATCCTGATATTCGGAAAGCAGACTTTTTAACCTTTGATTAGTGTATGGTGGCTGGTGAGCAATCCAAATACTGTCTGCTTTCGGTTTTATCTGGAGCCTTAGCTCTTTTTGCGCCTCATCCCAGCTGACTGCCCGATCGTCTAGGTGCTGCCAAACTTCCTGATCATAGCTGATCAGAGGCCTGGTATGTTCGGTGATAGCATGAGCACCATATTTATAGTTATATTCTCCCACCAATTGAGTCAGGTCTATCGTAAGCGCTTTTCCTTTTGCCCCTTTTACCATAAAATAATACCAGCTAGCTTGTCGGTTACGCTCTTCCCAGTCAGACTCACCCTCTACAGCACAGGCATAGTGCAGTGGGGCTATCTCCTCTACCTCTCCCAGACTACCTCCCTCAAAATTGCTATGAAAAGTGATGGGTGCCGCCCCACCTTCCTCGCTATTTTTATGAGGCTGACAGGCTTGTTGAAAAATAAATAGCAGTATTAAGCAATAAAAAACGGGCTGCTTGATCATAAAATTAATATCGGGTTAGAGGCTTTAACTATTAGATAGAAAAGATACCGATAAATAAACAAAAGCAGAAGGTAAAACTTATACCGTAGTTTTATTCATCATTTCAAGACGAAGCTCAGGCTTATACTGGCTAAAAAAACTTTCTACTTTTTGTTTCATCTCAGCATCTCTTAAAGCAACAGGCAAGCTAGGTACCCTTCTCTTATTCAAATATTAATAAAAGCCATACTTGTGCTTGCTCTTCTGAAACATGGCTAACAAAAGCTTTAAAACTTAGTATATTTCTTAAAAAAAGCTATGGATATACGAGAGCATCTGCTTAAAACCAGGGAACAGACATTAACTTATTATGAACTTCCGGAAATTGAACTGAGCAAAAACTACGGCGAAGGCAAATGGACAGTGCGTCAGATACTGGTACATCTGGCAGATACAGAAACAGTACTTTACGACCGCATACGAAGAGTCATCTCTGAACCTAAACAGGTAATCTGGGCTTTTAATCCTGATGCCTGGGCTAACGCTCTAGACTACCATCATTTTCCTTTAGCATTAAGCAAAAACGTGTATGCTTCGGTGAGAGACTGCATCATCTACCTGGCAGAGCAGCATTACGAAAACAAAGGCGCTAATGAGTTTATACATAGCAATACCGGTCTGCGTACCCTCAAAGATGAGTTTGACAAGGTAGCAGAACATAATTATAACCACCTCAGGCAGATAGAGCAGGCATTAAAAAGCTAGTCTTTATTAAACTTTTAAACACAGTCCGGGTCTAAGACTGGATAAAAGCGCCGGATATTAATTAATTTGTAGGGCTTACAACAAAAAAACTACCTTTAGGCGTTTAGTAGACAAACGGCAAATACCTTCGTCCTTTATGATTAGATGGCTCCTGTGTGCAGTGCTTTTTGTTATTCCTTTGCTGGCTGTAGCACAGCAAGAGGAACGAGTGCTGCTGGAAGGTATCGTGCTGGATGCGGATAGCCTGCAAGTACTACCTTCGGTACACGTAAGAATTACAAATAGTGGTTTAGGAGGGGTTACTGAAGCCGATGGACGGTTCAGGTTAAGAGTTAACCCCGACGATTCTGTAGTTTTTAGTAGTGTTGGCTATAAACCCTACCTAATTGTACCGTCAGATAGTACTGAAGAAAGCCTTCGCAAGCTGATCATCCGAATGAAGCCACAGGTAACCGTGCTCGAAGAAGTCCGCTTTAAAGATTATCAGGATTTGAGTAAATACATTCGTCGCGAGTATGATACTACAGTAGATTTAAGAAGGCCAAAGGGCAAGCCCCTGTTTGAAGACCAAGAGCCGGAAGACCGGCCTGCCGTAAGTACTATAGGAGGGATGCATGGGGCTAATCTGGAAGGAGGCCTTACCGCGCTAGCTAACCTCTTCAGTAGTGAGTTTCAGCAAAAGAAGAAGTTAGAAGAAATCCTTAAAATTGAAGAAGAAGAAAAGCGTCAGCAGTCTCTTAAAGAGGCGATGACCGAAAGGTATCGGGCTATGGTACTTACTGCCGCGGCATTAACCGAGCCCGACTTGCAGCGTTTTACCGACAAATACATGCCTCACCCTCTCAAAATGATGAATATGAATGATTACGACCTCATGGCAGAGATAGTGCTGCATCTGCAAGCTTTTGAGACAGAGGCCGACGCTCTTGATAAGTTGCTAAAAGAGGGGGTATTTGAAGGAGAAAAAAGGAACAGTCCGGAGTAGGCCCAAAACTTAACGGCAACTTCATCTTTTTACTACTTTCTCTACTTGCTATGCCGCTCCTATGGACTTAACTTCATAAAAAAACTAGCTTATGGATATCAAGGTGGCCTTTTGGAACTTACAGAACCTGTTTGATGCCCAGCTATCAGAAATTGCGGCAGATTTGGGTTTCACTGCCGAAGAGGGCTGGACAGAAGAGGTGGTGGAAGCAAAACTAAATAATCTGGCACAAATCATACGCTTAATGCATGATGGTGCTATGCCTGACTTACTTGGGGTATGCGAAGTAGAAAACAAACCGCTGATGGAGCGCCTGATTGCAAAGCTGGACATAGACCGATATGAGCTTGCTCATGTAGAAAGTCCCGACATCAGGGGTATAGATGTTTCATTAATCTATAACAGGGAGCTTTTTCATCTGGATCCGGAAACTCCTCCTCGGGCCCTTAAAGTAACTAACCGCTACCCTACAAGAGATATTTTTGAAGTACCCCTCAGACTCAACCATAACAATAGCGAACTGATTGTTTATGTAAATCATTGGCCCTCCCGTAGCCGGGGACGTTATGAGAGTGAACCCCTGCGTATTACGGTAGCCAACCACTTAGGACAGCTTATTGATGAAAAACTGAAGGTAGACCGGCTGGCATACCTTTCTATGGCAGATACCGATGATACCTTGCTGTTGCTGAATCGCTACTGGAACCGAAATATCTTGCTAATGGGCGACTTTAACGATGAGCCTTTTGACCGCAGTATACTGGACTATCTGAAGGCAAGCAGTGGTACCGACCATCTGGAAGAAGCTATCAAAGCAGACCGATCTTCAGCCAACGACCGGGAAAACACCCCTACTCCACGCTCATATTTTGGGGAGCAGGCTTACCTTTTCAACTGTATGTGGCCGTTTTTATCTATACCAGATACTGGAACATTGCATTATAGCGGCTCTACCAACAGTATGAATATGCTGGATCAGTTTATGATTTCGCGAGGACTATATTATGGGCTGCAAGGGCTTAAATTTAATTGCGAAGCTACTCAAATCTTCCGACCCAGTCAGATGAGTAGCCGGCAGAAGAAACGTCCTGTACGTTTTGATTTTGACAAAAAAGGAGTAAAACCGCCCAAAGGATATAGCGATCATTTTCCTATCACCGGAATAATACACGTGCTTTAGCCTGAAGCTTGCCTGGAGCTAATCTCCCTTACTCCCTTTTTCAAAAAGGGGGAATGCTTGGGTAGGAGGGATATCCCTGTATGGAGTAGTAACTAAACTCCCCCTTAGCAAAGGGGGGCGGGGGATTGAAAGTTACCAATCTGTAATAGTCAGTATTTTCAACTTCGTTTGCGAAACTAATCCCCCTTACCTCCTTTTTAAAAGGGTAAATGCTTGGGTGGGAAGGGAGAGCAAAGCTGATTTTGGTACTATTGTGCTTCAACAAGCTCAAACTTTCCTCTGCTACGAATGTAAAGGATACTTTCTCCGTCGTTTTCCGTGCTAAGCTGATGTGCAAACTCTCCCTCAGAACTAAAGTAACTGCCAGCTTCCAGAGCAACGGCTTTTTCCTTTTTAGTAGCCCGATACAATGGGTGTCCCTGGATGACAACAGCACGAAAGGTAGAGTCTGAACTCTGTATCTCTCCTTTAAAACCAGCAGGAAGTTTAAGCAAGGAGCCATTTAAGTGATCATCCTTAGCCTTGCTCCAAAGGTAGGCTACCTTTGCGGGTTGCTTAGTGGCGTGCTTTACAGCTAGATCTACCCAAACCAGATTGGATACATCTACATTAATAGGTTTTTCTCCCTTGTCAAATGCTTCATCGGTAGGTTTTACAAGGTATGGCCCTTTTTCAATTTCTATGAAAGCCATATTTTCTTCAGCTTTAGCTGCGGTTATGTGAGGTTCACCAGCAGGCTGGGTCCAGAAAGAGCCTGAGGCCATCCACATATTTTCTGCTGTTGGGTCATCATTGTGGATGAGTCCATGGATTACGACTCCTTTGTACGTGATGTTGTGAATATGTGGAGGTGAACTGAACCCTTCAGCAAACTTTACCAGAAAACCAGTAGGTTCTGATCCGTTTCTATCTCCCCACAAAGTACCTGCTCTGGGGCTTTGGTCCCCACGGGCGGGGTTCAGAGGCTCCCATTTTATGTCAGAGGCTAGTACCAGGCTATGGCTTACAGCAGTAATATTGTGAGACTCGCTCGTATTATCGGACTGTTTGTTAGGATCACAAGTGGATACGATGCTTGCTAATATTAGTGATAATAATAAGTTTCTGAATATCATGATTATACTTGTCTGTTTGTATCACGAAGATAATCATATCACCTCTCACGCTTCTTGTACCGGTAGGGGTAAATATTGTATAGATAAAGGTTTAGAAGCCTCTTTCGTCTCCCCTTTTGAAAAAGGAGGAATGCTTGGGTAGGAGGGATGTCCCTGTTTGGAGCAGTAACTAAACTCCCCCTTAGCAAAGGTGGGCGGGGGGATTGAAGTTTACCAATCTACTACGGCGTAGTATTCTTAACTTTGATTACGAAACTAATCCCCCTTACCCCCTTTTGAAAAAGGGGAATGATTGAGTGTGAGGAAAGTTCTGTAATGAAGTAGTCACCAAACTCCCCCTTAACAAAGGGGGCTGGGTGGAATGAAGTTTGCTAATCTACTACGGCGCAGTATTCTTAACTTTGATTGCGAAACTAATCCCCCTTCCCCCCCTTTTGAAAAAGGGGGAATGATTGGGTGGTCAAAAGTATCTACATGGAATAGTCACCAAACTCCCCTTTATAGTAAAATAGCTAATTATGAAGAATAGCAGACTTTGGACAAACATTAAGAACTTTACATTAGATGATCCTGATTGTGAGTTTTCATTTTCGCAACGATTAGCACGCGACAATAATTGGAGTTTAGCATTTAGCCAGCAGGTGATTCTGGAATACAAAAAGTTTATGTACTTGTGTTGTGTTGGTTATGGAGAACTAACCCCTAGCGATGCGGTAGATCAAGCCTGGCACCTACACCTCACTTACACAAAGTCATACTGGATAGCCTTCTGCGAGGATACATTAGGAAAGCAGATTCATCATAATCCAACCCAGGGAGGGAGTGAAGAAAAAAGTAAATACTCCAGCTGCTATGCCAATACGCTTAGGGCATATGAAGATGAGTTTGGAGAAAAACCTCCAGAAGAAGTCTGGTTACAAAAAAATAAAAGGTTCGCTCAGCTAAATTTTAAAAGAATTAATTTATCAGAATACTGGCTTATCAGAAAATCAAATCTGAATTATTCCTATCTTTTTGCAATTGCTACGGCTTTAGTTGTAGGTTTATTTGTACAGTCTGATAATCCTATACCTCTGTTCTCATTAGGGCTGGTGTTTCTTCTTATCATGCTGTTGGTCCGAACGATAAGAGGGAAGGGTAGTAGGAGTAGAAAAAATGGTGGTTCAAATGAGGGTGATAGTTCATGGGGAGGCTTTTGGGATTGTTCTAGTGATGATTCGGGTTGTAGTAGCCACGGCTGTAGTTCAGGATGTAGCGGATGCGGGGGAGGAGATTGACCGTAAAATATTTATACCAGCGTACTATTCAGAAATAGTTATTCATGATATTTAACCCAGTATGAACGGCCCGGATACAAACACCTGCTTCCCGCTAGCCCACTACGATAGGCTATGCTTTTTAAAAAATATCATTAAAAACCCTAACATCATTGTGGGAGACTATACCTATTATGATGACTTTGAAGATGTTCATAATTTTGAGAAGAATGTCAGGTATCATTTTGATTTTGTAGGTGACAAGCTCATCATCGGTAAGTTTTGTATGATTGCTTCAGATGTTAGCTTCATTATGAATGGAGCCAATCACCTGAGCCAGTCAGTATCCAGCTATCCTTTTGCTATATTCGGGCATGGCTGGGAGCAGGCTATGGAAGGAAAGACATATCCTACTAAAGGAGATACAATTATAGGCAACGATGTCTGGATAGGCTACAAAGCATGTATTATGCCGGGTGTAACGATAGGAGATGGAGCCATTATCGCTGCCAACGCAACTGTTACCAAAGATGTACCTCCATATGCGATAGTGGGAGGCAACCCTGCTGAGGTAATCAGAAAGCGGTTCAATGAAGAGCAAGTAGCCAAGCTGCTCAAGCTTAAATGGTGGGACTGGGAAGCGGAAAAGATTACAGCGAAACTACCGCTTTTAACAGGCAATAATATAGATCTTTTGCTGGCAGAAGCTACTGAGACCTGATGACCCATTACACCATTCTGAACTACTAACAACCTAATATAAAAGCTAAAACACCTATGCTACTAGCAAGACGCCTTAACCGTACTATTGCCTATTGCCTTTGTATGAGCTTTGCCTTTTTGTCATGCTCACCCTCACAAAACGAAACCGATGTAGAAGTAAACACTACTAAAGAGCAGGAGTGGCAGACACTCTTCAACGGTGAGACTTTAGAAAACTGGAACTCTACCGGAAGTGCAGATGCCAGGGTAGAAGGGCAGCAACTGATCTTAAGACGCAATGCCGATGCTCCGGGCTGGCTGATATCTAATGCACAGCCTGCTAATTTTGAGCTTAAGACTGAGTTTAAACTTAGTGAGGGCACCAATAGTGGTGTGGCGATACGTGTTCCTACCAAGCGAAATGTAGATCCGGTCACCAGTGGCTATGAAGTAAACCTGGACAATCGTGCGGATATCCCCAACCCTAGCGGCACTCTGGACTTTCTGGCCAGAGCCTTCTGGAATGAAGACATAGATCCTCAGGGCTGGAACCAACTGCACGTAAAAGCAGATGGTGATCATATAGAAGTAAAGGTGAACGGAAAAAAGGTGGTAGAAACTTTTAGCCGTAGAAGTAGCAAGGGGGCTATTGCCTTACAAGCTCCTTTGACTGATGCCGGTGAAGTACGTTTTCGTCAGATGCAAATTAAAGAACTGCCTCCTTCCTCATTTAGCCAGCCACAGCTACGCGACTATATGCTTTCTACCTATAAAGGAAGTAAACAGACTCTATTTGATGGAGAAAGCCTTAATGGCTGGCAAAAGCTGGGTGAAGCAAAATGGTCTGTCGCGCAAGGTATAATTACCGGTGATAGCCAGGGCTCGGATGGTGGGTACCTTTGTACAGATAAAACTTACAAGAACTTCTACCTTAGCCTTCAATTCAAGATTGCCTTTGAGGATAACAGTGGAGTTTTTGTAAGACTGCAACCTGATGCCACAGAGGTAAGTCTGGATGTAGGACTAGAAGTAAACGTCTACGATGCTCCGGGAATGGCGTGGGCCCACCCCACAGGCTCTATTAATACTCATGCCCGCGCTTTTACCGGTCTCATCAGTTACGAAGAGTGGAATACAATGGAAATTTTCGCTTTTGATGAGCAGTTGAGTGTCTACGTAAATGGAGTTAAGGCCTCAGAGGCTACAGTACCAACGAAGTATCAGGAGGCAGGTAAAATCTGTCTACAGGTATACCCCAGGGTAGCTACTGATGAAGGTCCTTCTCAGGTCAGTTACAAAAACATCCAGCTAAAGAATTTTGAAGGTATCCCTTTTGTAGGTTACTAGGAACTAAGAGCAGCCTGGGCTTCCTGAAGCAGTGCCTGTACTTTTGCTTTAGGATCGCCCGGCCCCAAAGTCTCCAGTGGAAAGTAGCCCCTGTAACGTACAGCACGTGCTATTTCTACTATTCGCTCTATATTCGTCTTTTCTGCCTTCCCATTTACATAAACCTCCTCTTTGACCTGCCAACTGCGGGCATAAGGAGCTAGCTGCTTTATTTCCTGGTAAGGCTTAGCTCTCAGGCTGCCAATATCCAGCATAAGTCCCAGATAGGGGTGGTCTATCTCCAGCAATACATCTTCTACTTCATTCGCTGTTTTAAGAAACTCATAGTGGTTTTGTAAGTTGAGCATCACACCATACTGAGCCGCCACATCTGCACTTTGGCGGAGTCCGTCAATAAGGCGGGCGCGAGCTCTCTTCCATTCGCTACGGTCTTCTACAGTTTTTCCGGCAAATACACGAAGGCAGGGAGTGCCTAGCCTGGCTGCTGCTGCAATCCAGTTTTCTACCAGCTTTAGGTCTTCTTTTCTTTTTTGCGAATCACGCTGGGCAAAATCGTTTCGTACGCCGGTACCACAGATGGAAAGGCCCAGCGTATATGCTTTATGCTTAAAGCTGTAAAGCGTAGCATCGTCTGGTACCAGTGGGTAGCCTGGAAAATAATAGGCGGTGGCATCCAGGGCAGCAAAAGGTAGGTTAGCACAATACTCCAAGAGGCTTTCCAGGTTCATACTACCTTCTCTTAATGCCTGATTGAATGAAAAAGCATTGAGAGCCAGCTTGAGGTTAGGCTGTTGGGCCATAGCCAGGGTAGGTAAGCCTGATAATACAGGAAGAGCCGTAGCAGCACAGCCAGACGTTTTCAAAAAGCGGCGTCGGTTCATAGGTTGTTGTCGTTTACGGAATATAGAAAAATCTGATGAGCTGAGTAATGTGTTCCACAGCTAAATAGCGCTGTCGCGCATTTTTTTCCTCTTAAAACCTTTAAAAAAGCCTGGTATAAGGTATTTGTAGGCTTGGCATTATCTTGTCTATCTAGGAGGTATGTCATGGGATTTAAATATAAACTTCGCTTTAGCAATGCTGGCAATCGCCAACCCGATAGGTCTGGTGCCTTTCTGGTCGGAACTGATGAGCGATACCAGCAGGAAAGTACGTAAACAAGTAGCTCTTTTGACCACTCTTTCTGCTACTGCTATACTTCTGTTATTTCTGAATGGAAGCCAGATGGTAATGCGCTTTTTTAGTATAGACATTCCTGTTTTTAAAGTAGCAGGAGGCTTGCTATTGTTACAGACAGCTTTTTCAATGGTAAAAGGTCAGGCTACCCGCCTGGATGAAAGAGACGAAGAAGGGGAAACCTATTTTGAGATTTCTAAAAAACGTTTTAGAAAGGTAATAGTGCCATTGGTAGTGCCTATGCTTTCGGGGCCGGGCACAATTACTACGGTAGTTTTGTACGGTTCACGAGCGAGTAATATGATGGATAATGTAGGTATGTCGGTAATACTGGTAGGTACAATGTTTTTGCTCTTTCTAATATTTGCCTTTTCACATTTTCTGGAAAAAAATATAGATAACCTGGTATTTGTGGTTATGACACGCATACTAGGAATTATTGTAGCAGCTATTGCTATGCAGTTTATGTTAGAGGGCTTGGGAGCAATATTTCCCAACTGGCTGGAAGGGCAGTCTACCTTTGATGATCCTAATTCATATGGTGCAAAAGATAACCCCTAAAAGCCAATAAGTGAAGTAAATAAAAATTTGTAAGAGGTTAAACGGAAGATTAACCTCTTGCTTTGTCTAGTAAGTGATTGAGCTGTGCAGCCTCTTCTTCACTCAGGTTTTTAGCAGCATGCTCATTGAACTCAGAAACATCAATCTTTTCCAGTAGCTTGAGTCCTTCTTCGGTAATGGTGATATCTACCTGTCGGCGGTCGGCAGGGCATTCTTTACGAGTGAGCAAATGTTTAAGCCTTAGCTTCTCTACAATACGTGAGACATTAGACATCTTATCCAGCATACGTTCATTGAGCAACATAACAGATGAGGGGTTAGGGTACTGACCTCGTAATATGCGCAGTACATTGTATTGCTCAGGAGAAAGGTTATACTGTTTTAAAAATGATTTGTTGATGGAGTATACCCAGTTGCCCGTATACATCAGGTTAACGATAACCTTATGATGCTCACTAGCAAACTTTTTTTGTTTGATCTCTTCTTCCAGTTTCATTGACTAAAGATAGTTATTCTATCAAAAACATCATTCTATAAGGCCTACTTCTGCCTTATTCTTTCATGCTATTTACCTCATTGAGGTTAGCTGTTTTATAAAAGTTATAAATCTTTAGAACAATTGCCATAGCTACTGCTGCCTCTGCTGCGGCAACAATGATCACAAAAAGAGAAAAAACCTGTCCCTGAAGCTTGAAAGCATCGTACTGGCTAAAAGCAATTAGGTTAATGTTAGCAGCATTAAAGATCAGCTCTATACCCATAAGCACTACGATAGCATTCTTTTTAACAATAACGATAGCAATGCCAATGCATAACAGTAAAGCACTCAGGATAAAGTAATGTTCCAGTGGAATCATAATGTAGATTTTGTGTAAAACTATAAAATTTTAGCGACTCAGCCATGCTTTAAAGTCAGGAGAACGCTCTACACTTACTACCGCTTCCATTTGGTTTTGAGGCTTGAGGTCCAGCTTTACCCTGCTTTTTGAGTAGGTATGCATTTGCGCTATTGCATCAATATTTACAATGAATTTGCGGTTGATCCTAAAGAATTGCTCAGGGTCTAGCGTGTCTTCCAACTGCTGCATGGTGTAATCCACGACATACTTTTGGCTTTGAAAGCTAAGCATCTGTACCAGTTTTTCGTGAGCATAAAAATATGCGATCTCAGCTACTTCTATGCTTTTAATGGTTTGCCCGTAACTCACCATAAACCTCTTTCGGTATGTTGGTTTTTGCAGGCTTAGCATCAGGGCTTTCAGGTTTTGCTCTGGAACCTGTTGCTGACTTTTAAGCTGCTTATATTTTTCCAGGCTAGCTTGTAAGTCTCGCTTGCTCACAGGTTTGAGCAGATAGTCTATACTGTTCAGTTTGAATGCCTGAATTGCGTATTCATCGTAGGCGGTGGTAAAAATGATGGGAGTTTGCATATGAGTTATGCCTTGCTGTTGTAGGTGTTCAAATATCTTAAAAGAGACCCCATCGGCCAGGTGTATGTCTAAAAAGATAAGTTCGGCCTGGTATTGTTGCAACCACCTGACGGCTTTGTCTATAGTATCCAGTACATCCAGAACTTCAATGCGGGAGTCAAGAGCCTTAAGGTGGCGGATAAGCTTGTCGGCAGCAGGCTGTTCATCTTCTATAATAAGTACTTTCATATCAGTTTGGTTTGTATAGAAGTGGTAGGTGAGCTACGTACTGTCCATCTTCTTTATAAAATTTAGGCTTTTGCACAGAGAGCAGGCGATACTTTTCTTTAAGGTTATAGAGTCCTATCCCAGTGGAGCCTACCTCTTCCTGCCTCTTTTGAAAAGTATTGCGCACTATCAAATAGTTATTCTGTACTTCTATGAAAATACTGAGGGGGCTTTCGCGGCTAAAAGCATTGTGCTTGATAGCGTTTTCCAATAAAATTTGCAGACTGAGAGGTGGGAGGTACAACTCCCAGTGCTCCGAAAATACATTTTGGTGTACCTGTAATGCTTTGCCAAAACGTATCTGCTGTAAGTACATATAAGATTCTGCCATACTAAACTCATCCCGGAGGCTTACCAAATTTTTGTCTTTGATTTCCAGTATGTAGCGGTAAAAGCGCGCAAATTCATTAATAAACTCTTCTGCGGTGTCTGGCCTGCTGTGTACCAAAGAGGACAAGGTATTAAGACTGTTAAACAAAAAGTGAGGGTTAACCTGACTTTTTAGTGCTTCGTATTGGGTGCGTAAGTTTTCTTTTTGTAAGCTTTCGGCTTCTATTAAGGAAGCTTTCCATGCTCTGAAGAAGGCACTTCCTTCCATAACAGCGGTAGCAATGGCATTGGCAATCAGGGCGATAAACAGATTATTAAAGAGCATGCTCTTATAAAAATCCGTTGAGCGTGCAAACAACTGGTCGTAGAGGTAAGTCCATAGCAGCATAATTAGCGCCGCATTAAAGGAGGTAAGAATAATTTCCAGTGCTATACGCTTAGCTACGTATTGGTTCCAGGGTAACCACGTATCCAGTTTTCTGACTGCCGTAATATTAGCTGCAAAAATGGCTGCTGATACTGTAAAGGTAAAGAGGATGCTGTACCAAAAATGGTTTTGTTCTAAGGCTTCCCATGTCTCCCCGGCAACCCATGTTTTAATAACATACAGCCCGGGAATTAGCAGGCTCATGATAGCTACGGCAAATAGGATATTTCTGTAGCGGCTGAGTCGGGGAGATCTTATAGGTATCATTAATCAAAGTTACCAAACTTAAGGCTAAGCGCCACGCTCATACTACTTAGGTTGCTGTCGGTAATGCCAAAAGTATCTGAACCGCTAATCAGGCGGTAGGTTACGCCTCCACTTACCCGAAAAAAGGGAGCTACGTTTACTTCCAGGTGAGCTCCGGGCTCAAATACGAAGAAATTACTTTTGGAGCTCTCAAAATCTCCTACACCCTCATAGTCCTGTTCAATACCTCCTCCACCAATTAATACATTGCTCAAAAGGTGCAGGATTCGGTCGGAGTTGACTATGTATTCAAACATAAAACCCCCGTAGCCCATATCATAGTGCAAGTCCAGATTAGGATCTACTCTGTTTTCAGGAGCTACATCCAGATTGTTGATGAGGCTATATCCGCCTCCGCCAATCATAAATTTTTTGTTGATCAGCCAACCTCCTTTACCCCCGAAAAAGGTAGCAAAGTCTCCTTCTATCGCAGAAAGTTTAACACTGGGAGCGAGGTATCCACCGGAATTGGTAATGGTAAAATCGCCAAAGAGTGTTTCCTGTTCGCTTTCTTCCTGTGCCCAAAGTGTAGTAGACAAGCAGCATATTAAGATCAGGGAAAGTATATTTCTGTACATCTTCATGAATAACAAAAGTTTAAAAAGTATAAATAATAATAGTCTGTTGTAACTACCATTAAGCATGTCTTTTGTTGAGTGAGCGGCGCTAACTTTTTGTGTATTGCCCACTGGGCAAATCTAAATGATCAGGTTACTAGCGTATTATAAAAGTGGATGAGCAGGAATAAATTGTGTGCGAACCGGATTAGCCTGCCTGCTGCTGTTCTAAGGGGCGGCTTTGTGTTTTTTTGTCCAGAGGTGTAGCTCCCTTCTTTTGAGCAAAAAGTATGATGCGGAAAGTAGTGCCAACATCTACCTCAGATTCTTTTACAAAGATTTTTCCTTTGTGGTAGTTTTCTATGATGCGTTGCGAAAGAGAAAGTCCTAATCCCCAACCTCTTTTTTTAGTAGTATAGCCGGGCGTAAAAACCTGGCTGATTTTAGACTTAGGAATCCCTTTACCATCGTCGGTGATATCTATAACTACTTTATCTCTCTCCTGACTGATGTTAATGGTAATGCG
Organism: Porifericola rhodea; assembly: GCF_030506305.1. Classification (GTDB taxonomy): domain Bacteria; phylum Bacteroidota; class Bacteroidia; order Cytophagales; family Cyclobacteriaceae; genus Catalinimonas; species Catalinimonas rhodea. The sequence continues at coordinate 3,106,012 of NZ_CP119421.1, forward strand.
GCCTACGCCACTCATGGCATCTACTGCATTTTTGCAGATATTTTCTATTACCCACTCAAAGAGGGGGCGGTTCATCATAGCCAGTATCTGCTCAGATGAGCATTTGATCTCCATCTTTACCTTGGTAGAGATACGTTTTTCCAGATAACCTACTGTTTCTTTGATGGTGCTGAGGATATTTTCCTGCTTAAGCGTAGGGATAGAGCCGATGCTTGAGAAGCGCGCGGTAATCATCTCCAGACGCTTAATATCTTTATCTAACTCTTTGATGATACTGGGGTCATAACGCTCCGGCTCTGAGCGGAAAAACTCCAGCCAGGCCATTAAAGAAGAAAGGGGGGTCCCTAGCTGATGGGCTGTTTCTTTGGCCATGCCAATCCATACCCGGTTTTGCTCTGCACGTTTAGAGTAGCTGAAAACAGAATAGGTTAGAATAACAAATACGGCAATTACAGAGAGCTGCACATAGGGGTAGTACTGTAACTGAGTAAGTAGGTAAGAGTTCTTATAGTAGACAAACTGGTACCCATCTACCATGCCAGTAGTAGGGTTAGTTAATACAATTTCTATATGGTCGTGCAACTCACGCATCTCTTCCAGCTGAGCTTCTATGATGCGCTGCTTCTTTTCTTCGCTATAAGTATCTTTAAGCCCCAGGTTACGGCCTTCAATGTAGTTACCGTAGCTATCTGTCAGGATAACGGGAATGCTATTGTTAGGTACAATTACCTGTTGGAAAAGGAAGGGGATATCATCACCTTCAGAATTCGCAACCATTTCCAGTGTTTCAGCATAAAGGTTGATAAAGCTACGCTCTCTCTCTTTAAGCTCCTCTACCAAACTATTAGTGTAAAAGACTGAGCCCCCTGCAATTAGGGTAGCTACTATTAACACTATAAACTTAACTGTATTCTTCTGCTGGTAAATGTTGCTTACCTTATCTTTCGCATAAAAGCGCTTACTCATATACAAATTTACTTTTGAGCCGATATTCCCTTTAGAAAATCAGCAGTGCATATGTAAGTTAACGAATACGGAGCGATAAATTATTTATAAGCCCAAGAATATTAGCGCTTTAGCTATCAGGGTAGGGGCTAGTTATTAGACAAGAGCCATTTTCCTACCACTTTATAATTTACCTTGGTGCCGTGCATTAGTATACCAACACGATAAATACGCCCTGCCAGCCAGGTAGTGAAGATAAAGCCCCCTACTAGTAGTAGCATAGACAAAATAAGCTGCCAGGTAGGTATGCCAAACGGCACGCGCATCATCATGGTAACAGGTGCGGTAAAGGGAATCATAGATAGCCATATTGCCAGCGAGCCGTTAGGCTCGTTAAGCACTGCTCCCAAGGTAACTATGGAGATAATCAGCGGAGCAGAAATGGGTAACATAAACTGTTGGGTATCGGTATTGGAGTCAGCTGCCGAACCAATAGCGGCAAAAAGTGCACCGTACAATAAATAGCCACCCAGAAAATAAAACAGAAAAGTAAGTACAAAAGTAGTAATGTCTATAGATGCCATAGCTTCATGTATGCCCATAGCCATCTCCATTTGTGCGGAATTGTCTTCTGGCATGGCTTGCTGCATCTGCTGGGTACGTTGCTGCACAAGCTCTTCTGGGTTTACTCCCTGAAGGAAGAGGGTAGACAGCCCTAAAGTGAGTCCAATCCAAAGTAAAAACTGGGTAAGCCCCACGGAGGCTACTCCTATAATTTTGCCCATCATTAGTTCAAATGGGCGTACAGAGGAGATGATTACCTCAACGATGCGGTTAGATTTTTCTTCCATTACCCCTCGCATTACCTGAGCCCCGTACAAAAAGATAAAGGTATAGATTAGGAAGGCACCTACATAGCCGACTACTGAGGCCACACCTGCACTGCCTTGCTGTTCGCCAGCTTCAGTCAAGCTAATTGTCTGGATATTGATATCAGTTTCTAGCTGAGCCAGTGCTTCCCGACTAATATTTGCGCGACTTAGCTTAAGGTCTTTTACTTTATCTTTTAGCATACGCTCAATACTATTGAGCATACTCAGGCTGGGGCTACTCTCAGAAAAGAGTGTGATGCCCGTAGGATTATCGATATCTATATCCGGGATGTAAAGCAGTCCAAATTGTTGACCCTGGTTGACTACCTCTTTTGCCTTCTCTACCGGTTCGTTCACATACTGGTAGATGATGTTACCGTCTTCGGCCTCGGAAGTAAGGAAGCTATTCTCAAAAAGGCCACTTTCGTCAACTACAGAGATAATTCTGGTCTCGCTGCTATCCATTGAGGCCAGCCATACAGGTACAATCACGATGGCGGCAAAAACTAATGGCCCCAGTAAGGTCATGATGATGAAAGACTTTTTGCGTACGCGAGTCAGGTATTCTCTCCTGATAATGAGTCCTATTTTGTTCATGCTAGTTGTCTTGTACTTCTCGGATAAATATCTCGTTCATATCTGGCACTTTTTCCTGAAAGGAGTGCACTTCTACACAGTTGATGAGTTCTCTGAGCAGGTCATTTGGAGCGTAGCTTTCAGCAATCTGAAGGGTAGAGAAGAAATCACCATTCTCCAGGCGTTGTTCCTTCAAAAGCGTATAGTCTATATGCAAGCCATTGAGTTCTCCAGTATGTGTTACCTGAAAGGTATTGGACCGGTAGCGATTTTTAATCTCAGCTTTGGTGCCATCTAGTATTTTCTCTGATTTGTTGATAAGGGCAATATGGCTGCACATCTCCTCTACAGACTCCATACGATGAGTAGAGAATATAATAGTTTTGCCACTTTCTCTAAGTTTCAGTATTTCATCTTTAATCAGGTTGGCATTTACCGGATCAAAGCCGGTAAAAGGTTCATCCAGAATTATCAGGTCTGGTTCATGCACTACTGTGGCAATGAACTGAATCTTCTGCTGCATACCTTTAGAAAGGTCTTCTATCTTTTTCTCACTCCAGCCACTGATATTGAGTCGCTCAAACCAGTGGTTGATACGCGTAAATGCGTCTTTAGCACTAAGTCCTTTCAGCTGGGCCAGATAGAGCAGGTGTTCTCCTACTTTCATTTTAGGGTACAAACCTCTCTCTTCCGGTAAGTATCCAATATCGGCAATGTGCTTAGGCTTTAATTTTTCTCCTTTAATCAGTATCTGCCCACTATCTGCATTGATGATCTGGTTTACAATACGGATAAGAGTAGTTTTACCAGCACCATTAGGGCCAAGTAAACCAAAAATGGACTGTTGTGGTATGTGCAGACTAACATCGCGGAGCGCCTCATGCTTAGCGTATTTTTTAGAGATGTGTTGCGCCTCTAGAATATTCATGCTCTAAGGTAAAAGTATTTTGCTGTAAATATATCTTAGTAGTTAAGCTAAGCAAATAAAAAAAGGGCGCAAGTTGTAATTGCGCCCCAGTTATATGTATTGTAAACCAAAATGATCTGAACTTATTCATTCATCTGGAAAACCACATTGCCCATAGCTACATCTATGTCAAAGCTAATCAGGTTTGCTGCTTCTTCATTATAGCTCTCACTTACAAACACGTTGGGTCTTATCTCTCTAAAATGTTGTAGCAACTTAATACGACAGAGTGGGGAGTTGTTAAAAGAAATGATCAGAGGTATATCCGGATCTTCTAATGATACTATCATACTGCCTGCGCCTACGCTGGCTCTTATATGGCTTTTATGATCAAGTTCATCGCCAAAGTTTATAAGCAACTTTCCAAAACCTACCTCAGCCACTACTTCTCCGGCACGCGATAAATTAAGCTTATCCAGTTCCAGTACTCCCAAGTCAACTTTTGCATAAAAGGTATCCATAGCAACCCTATTAGCCACATCGGCAAAATAGCCTACTTTAATATCTGCACTTCCGGTATTTATCTTGAATTTTTCTATCGTAAGTCCAGAAAGGTCTACTGTAGAGTTGCCCATACCATAGCGTAAATCCAGATCAAAAGGAATTCCTCTTGAGAGGTATACATGCCAGGGTTTAGCTGACGACTCCCTCGCGTTAGAAAAAATTCGGTTAGAAATACTTGAAGTGAAGTTTTCTCTGGAGTCCTCAAAATTGAGTTTTACCAGATGTTGATTATTGCTGACCTGATTGGTCGTTATAGGATTGAATTGTTCATTTTCCGGATAGCCGTAGATGCTTACTGCTCGCATGTTATAAGTAGAGTTTATGCGGCAGGAAACAGATGGAGCGTTCATCACAAGTTTTACAACTTGATGCTCATCTACCGGCAGTACGTGATAATGCTGTTTTGTTTGTGCTCTCCCCCCCGTTACCGTCAGTATTGTGCTTAATATCAATACTATTAAAACTTTCATGTTCTTGCATACGGGAAAAACAAAATTGGGTTGCTGTGGTTGCCAGTATTACATGAAAAAAAGCAATGCTTATGGTGCATTGCTTTAAAATACTTATGTATATCTTGCTTAAACGCTAGAAGAATTCCTTCATTTTCTCAAAGAAGCTCTTGTCTGACTTACCTGGGTTAGGTTTAAAGTTAGGAGAGTCTTTAAGGTCGTTTAAGATTTTCTTCTCCTCATCATTTAGCTTTTTAGGAGTCCATACGTTTACATGTATGAGTTGATCTCCCTGCCCGTAGCTATTAATTTCTTTAATACCTTTTCCTCTGAGACGGAGTATTTTACCACTTTGAGTTCCGGGTTCAATCTTAATTTTTACACTACCATCTATGGTCGGAACTTCTATTTGAGTACCAAGAGCTACATCTACAAAGCTTAAATGAAGGTCGTAGATTACATTATTGCCATCTCGCTTTAAAAACTCGTCTTCTACTTCTTCAATAACAATTAGCAGGTCTCCGGGGATGCCACCTCTTTTGGGTACATTACCTTTGCCAGACATAGAAAGTTGCATGCCTTCGCCTACACCTTCTGGTATTTTTACCGGAATTACTTCTTCTTCCAGCACACGACCTTCTCCGTGGCATTTGCCGCATCTTTCGTCTATGGTTTTACCTTCGCCTCCGCAGGTAGGGCAGGTGTTGGCAGATACCATCTGACCCAGCATGGTATTTACGACTTTTCTGACCTGTCCGCTACCATTACAGGTCTGGCAGGTAGTAACGGCAGTTCCATTTTTAGCACCATTGCCACCACATACATCGCAAGAAATGTAGCGCTTTACTTTTATTTTTTTCTCTACCCCCTGGGCTACTTCCTGTAGGGTGAGCTTAAGCTTAATACGCAGGTTAGAGCCTTTACGCTGGCGTTGACGAGCACCACCTCCGCCGCCTCCAAAGAAGCTTTCAAAAGCAGAGCCGCCAAAGATATCTCCAAACTGAGAGAAGATATCATCCATACTCATGCCTCCGCCTCCGAAGCCGCCGCCTGCATTACCACCTACACCCTGATGACCAAATCGGTCGTAGCGTGCACGCTTGTCAGGATCGCGAAGCACCTCGTAGGCTTCCGCTGCCTCTTTAAACTTATCTTCTGCTTCAGGATTATCAGGATTCTTATCAGGGTGAAACTTGATAGCTGTCTTACGATAAGCCTTTTTGATTTCGTCCTGAGAAGCATCCCGAGAAATGCCTAGTATTTCGTAATAGTCTCTTTTTGCCATAAAGCTTTATTGTCCGATTACAACTTTAGCGAAGCGCAACACCTTTTCACCCAGGAAGTAGCCTTTTTCTACTACATCTACAATTTTACCTTTCAGTTCTTCCTTGGGTGCTGGCGTTTGGGCTACCGCTTCGTGATAGTCACTGTCAAAGTCACTGCCTGGCCCAACTTCCATAGTTTTCAGGCCTTTTTGGGTCAGCACTTTATGAAATTTCTGGTGGATGAGGGTTACACCTTCATGCATAGGGGCAACTTCCTCTTTGTTTTCAAACACCTGCAGTGAGCGTTCTAAATCATCTACAACGGGGAGCAGGTCCTGAAGCAAATCTTCGTTGGCAGTCTTTACAAGATCCAGCCTTTCTTTAGAAGTACGCTTACGGTAGTTTTCAAATTCCGCATATAGCCTCAGGTATTTATCTTTGGCCGCAGATACTTCTTCCTCTAGCTTTTTCACGGTATCATCCTGCGCTGTCGTATCGTCAGGGTTTGTATTATTGTTGTCAGAAGCTTTGTCAGCCTCCTCTTGCGTAGAATTCATTTGCTCGTTATCAGTTGCAGTCTGCTCGTTTATGCTCTCTTCTGCAGTTGTTTCAGTCTGTTGGTTTTTTTCTTCAGATTCTTTTTGAGCCATAACCAAAGCTAATTTAAATGTTGTGTAATAATCCTCTTGAAATGGTCAACTTCTTTGCCAATGGCAACATCTGTGACAAGATGACAGGCTAGTGTAAAGCCTGCCATAGTAAGTCTTTAAGTTCCGTAATGTTTTTCTCTGCTACCGCAGAAATAAAGATATACGGAAGGTCTATATTCATCTCAGCTTTGATGGCCTCCATAAGCTCATCATCCAGCAGGTCAGATTTAGTGATGGCCAGTAAGCGTTTTTTGTCCAGCATCTCTGGGTTATAGCGCTCCAGCTCACTAAGTAGAGTCTCGTATTCTTTATTAATATCATCGCTATCTGCCGGAATCATAAAAAGCAATATAGAGTTTCGCTCAATATGTCGCAAAAAGCGTGTGCCCAAGCCTTTACCTTCAGCGGCTCCTTCTATAATCCCCGGAATATCAGCAATTACAAATGATTGAAACTGGCGATATTCCACTACTCCCAGGTTAGGGGTAAGCGTGGTAAATGGATAGTCTGCAATCTCTGGCCTGGCTGCGGATACTACGGATAATAGCGTAGACTTTCCTGCATTAGGAAAGCCAATTAGACCCACATCTGCCAGCACTTTTAGTTCCAGGATAAACCACTCTTCTTTACCGGGTTCACCGGGCTGAGCATAGCGGGGAGTCTGAAAAGTAGGTGTTTTAAAATGGTCATTGCCCAGGCCTCCTCGTCCGCCTTCCAATAGCACAAACTCCTGACCCTCTTCAGTAATTTCGCCTACTACTTCTCCGGTTTCAGCATGTCTGGCTACGGTACCTAGCGGTACTTCAAGAATCACGTCTTCTCCCTGAGCGCCTGTTTTGCGGCTGGGGCCTCCCCCTTCACCATTTTTAGCAATTACATGCTTTTGGTATTTTAAATGGAGGAGTGTCCAGTGCTGAGCATTTCCCCGAAGGATGATATGTCCGCCTCGTCCACCATCCCCACCATCTGGTCCTCCTTTGGGCACAAATTTCTCGCGCCTAAGGTGAGCAGAGCCTGCGCCCCCTTTACCGGAGCGGGCGCAGAATTTCACATAGTCTATAAAGTTGGATGAAGCCAAACTGTCAGTGGATTTAGGGGTGATTTGCTTCTTTAAGCCTAAACAAAGCTTAAAAGTTCATAGCCTTATGGCTTATGATTTTTTTGCGTCTATTTCTTTAGTAATACGCCCAAAGATATCGTCTATAGCGCCTACGCCATTGACTTTGGCTAGTTTAGCCTGCTCACTGTAGTAGTTGGCTACCGGCAGGGTTTCGTTTTTGTAAACTTCCAGGCGGGTTTCAATTTTGCTACGGTCCTGATCATCAGTTCTACCTGAAGTTTTTCCTCGCTCCAAAAGGCGGGTAATTAACTCTTCGTCAGGTACTTCTAACATTACAGTAGCTGCAATAGGCATATTTTTGCTTTCCAGTAATTTATCTAGAGCTTCCGCCTGAGGTATGGTACGCGGGAAGCCATCAAAGATAATTCCTGAGGCCTGATGGTCTTCCTGTAACTTATCGTCAACCATATCTACCACCAGCTGGTCTGGAACAAGCTTACCCTCATCCATATATTCCTTAGCTTTTTGTCCAAGCGCAGTACCTTCTCCCAGATGTTTTCTAAAGAGGTCTCCTGTAGAAATATGTAGTAGATTATAGTGTTTTATAAGTTTCTCGCTTTGTGTTCCTTTCCCTGCTCCAGGAGGGCCAAACAGTACGATATTTAGCATGGCGTTGTTATTTTAATGAAATAATTACAATGACGGCCTAGATAAGGCAGCAAATATAAGCCCTATGGGGTAGTAATAATAATAATATTGAAAATTCAGTAAGTGACGCTTATTCTTTAAGGCGGTAAATATCTTTGTACTGGCGACCATAACCATCGTAGTCCAGGCCGTAGCCTACCACAAATTTGTTTGGTATTTCTATACCTTTATACTTAAGACTGACCGGAACCTGAAGGGCATCAGGCTTAAAAAGAAGGCTGGCGATATTGATGCTGGCTGGTTTTTTCTCTTCCAGTATTTTAATGAGGTGCTGTACGGTATACCCGGTATCAACAATGTCTTCTAAAAGGATCACATCTTTACCTTCCAGTGGGGTATCTAAACCAAAGAGTTGCTTTACTTTGCCGCTGCTTTGCGTACCCTCATAAGATTTCACTTTTACAAAACTGATCTCTACTTCTATATCCAGGCATTTCATCAGGTCGGAGGCAAACATAAATGCACCATTTAGTACCGTAACCAGCACCGGCTTGCGTTCGGCAAAGTCTTGATTTATGGCCTGAGCTATGTCTTGTACCGCTTCCTGTATGGCTTTCTCTTCTATGTAAGGGACAAATGATTTATCGTTGATTTTCATATTACAAAGTTCGCATCAGGTATTGATAAATGTTTAAGTAGCTTTCAATATCTTTTTTATGCACCTTCTCATGAGGAGTATGCGCATGGGCAATAGGTATGCCTACAAAACACCAGTCCAGCGGATAAGGAGACATATGTACTTCACGGCCATCACTTGAACCTTCTACTTCTACTTCTATCTGATAGGGAAGCTGCGCATCTTCTACCAGCTTTATGATTTTATTTACAAAAGGACGGCGAGGAATGTTTCGGTCTCTTAAAGAAATGACAGCTCCTTCTCCATGTTTTACCCCTTCGGTTACCCATGTGATGTCAGCAATAAGGCATTGCTTTACCGGATGGTGCTTCATAATATAGTCAAGCAAAAAGGGAACGGAACCACCTCCCTGTTCTTCCCAGCAGCTAAATACGATTAAGCCATTTTCTAGGGTTTCTGCTAGCTTGAGCATATTGTAAATGCCTAGTCTGTTGTCCAGATAAGAGGAAGTAATATATTTCTTTTTGGCTTTAAAATCGCATTCATATACCAGGTTGGTACCACTAATAATGCCTCTGCCAAATTTGTAGTGTAATTTTTTTCTGCGGTCTTTTTTCTGCTCCTGCACTTTAAGGTCACAAACAATGGGGCCAAGGTTATCTTCTCCTATCAGTTTGTACCCGTCTTTAACATCCGGACTGCCAATAGGTACCAGCTGATCCTGATATCGTACGGTAAATCCTATAGAATCCATGTGGGCAAAAACAGCTGTACGAGCATTGCCAAAGCGAAGGATTAGGCAGTCTTGCAGTTCTTCTCCGGCAATTACTTCGGGTTGTACCTTCCAGCTTGCACTATGTTCCTTGACATATTCTATGAGAAACTCTTTCATGAGACTCTCATCTCCAGAGGGGGCAAATATTTCGCAAAGCTTATGTAAAAGACTGGTATCCATCTACAAAATTAAAATGCCCGGCGGTAAGGCCGGGCAAATTTCAAAGATTATGTGAAGATGCAAATTTAAGCTTCGTATTTCACATGTGCAATTTGTTTGTCAATCGTGTAACGACCGATACCTTCTTCACCAATAACATCAAAGAGCTCCAGGCAACGACGAGCAATATACTCTTCTTCTACCTGCTCATTCAGGAACCAGGCCAGGAAGTTAAAAGTAGTAAAGTCTTGCAGAGCCTGACATTTAGCGGCTATACGGTTAAAAGACTGGGTAACGGCAATTTCCTGCTGGAGTGCTTCTTCAAAGATACCTTTAAAAGATTCAAACTCTGTGGGTACATTGGTGATCTCAGGAGAGACGGCAGCACCACCCAGGTCATTTACATATTTAAATATCTTCATCATATGCACTCTTTCTTCTTCAGCCTGATTGTAGAAGAAGTCAGCGCTATTGTCAAAGCCATGTCTATCGCACCAGGAAGCCATTGCAAGGTATATTGCAGATGATTTTGCTTCCATTTTAATCTGCTCGTTTAGCAAACTTTCTACTTCTTCGGTCAACGATGTTTTTAGCCTTAATAAATCTTTCATAGATGTATTTATTTTATCACAGTGTCACTATATACTATAAATATCGTGCATGGTTGCAGAAAATGCTACCTAATACATCAATTCGGAAAGGTTCTAAACAGTTCAAATAACCATGGAAGAGTAGATGCGCTCCTGTAAAATGCTGTTAAGTTCTAGCATAACCTTGGCACCGGCAAAGAGCTCTTTGAGCGAGAGAAGCTCAGCTATAGTAAGTACGAAGCAACGGTCGCAGCTGTGAGGAGAGATAATCGCAATATCTGAGGCAGGGTCCGGATCTGCAATCATGGCCTTAACATCTATTTTGTCAACGGCCTTTTTAATGCAGAAAAAGCAGGGTACAGAAAGGATGGTTTTATAGCCATTGTATTCTAAAACGAAACAACCTTGCTTATCATCTTGATAAATACACCCAATTTCGTTGCGGAAGACTGCTCTGTTTTCTGACATGCGGACAAAATTAGGCTTATTTATAATAAATACAAATAAGCCGTAAAATTTGTTGTCCGCACTTAAAATTTTTTAGCAAATGCTTAGAATGGCAAGTCGTCCTCGTCACCGCCACCATCAGCAAATGGCTGGTCGTTCATGGGCGGGGGGGTATCATGTGCCTCAGAGGGTGCTCCTGCTCCGCTGCTTCCTCCTTTTTGCATACGCCAGGCCTGGAGCGAATTAAAGTATTTAGTCTCACCCTGGCGGTCAGTCCATTTACGACCTTTTAAATTGAAGAACACAGTAACCTCTTCGCCAACCTTAAAATCATCAAGCATTGCGCAACGGTCTTGTATAGCTTCAAACTTTACGTATTCGGGATATTGAGGATTATCTGCATACTCTAGCACAAACTCTCTTTTCTGAAAGCGGTCACTGATCTGTGTAGTATCAAAAATCTCAATTAGCTTTCCTTTAACTTCCATATTCTACTATTAAGTATGATTGTAACATTTTTACCTAAGGTGAATGCTTATGCCTCGGGTAAATTGTGGATTATGAATACAAAGGTAAAAAACACAGCAGAAGGATAAGATGTAGGCAGTAAGTTTTTTCAAAGAAAAGGGTAGCTACGAAATTTTTTTGCTCTGCACTTGTGTTTTCTGTTCAGCAAAATGGCAAAGGTTTTGCCTCTGCGAATCAGATCATTAGAACTGAAGATTTCAGGTTCAGTTTTTGTATCTACAGAAATAAGGTTAGAAAGCTAATCGTTATCCGCTCGAAATTATTTGTGTTATCTCATAAAATCCATCAGTAAACTATGGCTTTAGATTATATCGTAGCTTGCTTAGTATTGGCCCTAGGTAGTGTGTTGGTCATTATTAGTGCCCTTAAAGGTCGTCGTTCAAACTCTTCTAACAATGATGGGGGACTTCCGATTGAATTTGATGTGCCGGAACTGGATTTGCCTCCAGGTGTAACCCTACCGGGTGGCGGACCTACTGTAAAAGAAAGAGAAACTGTAGGTGCTTACTAAAAAAAATACCTGCTCCGATTAAAGAGCAGGTATTTTTTTATTTCTAGAAGATAGATTAAGAATAAACTTCTTCTACATTTTTGTGCATATCAGGATAAGCTCTCATTTTATGTTCTCCGATATCTAACCCTTCAATTTCTTCTTCGCTGCTTACTCTTATACCTAAAGTAACTTTAAGTACGTAGAAGATAAGAAGAGAAGTAGCCAGGCAGAACACGCCTACAGACGCTATACCAATTAGCTGACTCATAAACTGGGCACCGCTGGCAAGCTCTCCAAAGATACCTACCGCTAAAGTACCCCATACACCACAAACCAGGTGTACAGAAATGGCTCCAACAGGATCATCTAATTTCATACGATCAAAGAAGACCACCGCGCATACTACTAATGCTCCGGCAATAAGTCCGATCAGAATGGCATCTGTAGCGCCCATCTGGTCAGCGCCGGCAGTAATACCTACCAGACCACCCAGAATTCCGTTGAGTACCATGGTAAGGTCGTTTGACTTTACAACAATAATTGATGCTACCAATGCACCTAGTGCTCCAGCCGCAGCGGCTAAAGTTGTTGTAACGAATACAAGAGATACCAGCCCAGGATCTGCGCTAAGTACTGAACCTCCGTTAAAACCATACCAACCGAACCAAAGCAAGAATACACCCACTGTGGCAAACGGCATGCTATGGCCAGGAATAGGACGAATTTTACCATCAATATATTTGCCTTTACGAGCACCAAGCAGCATAACCCCAGCTAGGGCGGCCCATCCACCTACTGAGTGAACGATAGTAGAACCGGCAAAATCGTAGAAAGAAGTATCCAGGCTATCTAAGAATCCGCCTCCCCATTTCCACATACCTACGATAGGGTAGCAAAAACCTACGTAGATGACAGTAAATATCAGGAAGCTGTTTAGTTTAATACGCTCAGCTACCGCTCCAGAAACGATAGTAGCAGCAGTAGCAGCAAACATGGCCTGAAACAGAAAATCGGTATAGTAGGTGTAAGCTTCGTTATACCCACCGTCGTTAGCACCTTCGGGTAAAGAAAGGCCAAAGCCGGCAAAGCCGAAGAAACCACCGGCAAAAGCTTCGCCAGGGTACATAATATTAAATCCCCAAAGTACGTAGGTGATAAGCCCGATGGGTAGGATAGTAGCGTTTTTGAAAAGAATGTTAACAGTATTTTTAGATTGGGTAAGCCCTGTTTCTAGTGTAGCAAATCCTAGGTGCATGATAAATACCAGAATTGTGGCTACCATCATCCACAGGTTGTTTGTCGTAAATAATGCGTCCATAATATTGTATTAATTAATCTTTTTATAAGTAATGGATGGTTTAGTTAAGTGCAGAGGTGCCCTGCTCGCCATTGCGGATACGGTATACTTCTTCCACATGAGTGACAAAAATTTTACCGTCGCCAATCTTACCTGTCTTGCCTACATTCAGGATAGTGTCTATCGCCTTCTGAAGAAAATTATCAGAAACTATGATTTCTAGTTTGGTGCGAGGGATGTAACCTACATCATAAGTAGCCCCCCTGTACGTTTGGTATTCTTTTTCCAACCCATGTCCTTTTACATCATAAAAGGAAAGGAAGGTAACACCTACTGCGGCCAGAGCTTCTACCACCTCTTCAAATTTGGAAGTGCGGATGATAGCTTCGATTTTTTTCATAAGTAATTATTGTTTGATAGACATTAGTAGCAAAGAAATCATGTTTTAAGCTTATTAAATCAGTATTTAATACTGAAAAAAGACTAAAAACAGATTATAAGCGCTAATAAAACAATAAATTCTTATAATCAAAAATCTTTCAATAAAATAGAGTGCTTGTAATGTTAATTACAAAATAATAAAGCTATTGATCAAATAAATAAAAAATAAAGTTCTATTTACTGAAAATATGTAATTGACCAAATATCCTTTTGGGGTAGGGACATAGAGGATGTGTTATTCAGAATATTATTCTGAAAAATAACATTGGTATGGTTATAAAATATTTATCCTTGAGAAAGTACTGAAGAAATATTAGATCGGTAAGCGTTGATGGCAGGAATGAGCGCTGCCAGAAAACCTACACCCAGGCTAGCAAGCAATACAAAATATTCTTCGGTAAGTATATTCCAGGCACTGAGTCCAATCTGGCTGGTTTGAATAAAATATTCCCCTAACAGAGCGCTTGTAAGGTGAGCGAGAAACAATCCAAGTATGCTGCCTAGTAAAGTAATAATCAGGCCTTCCAGTATGACATGAACAAAGAGTTTGATCCTGCTGGCCCCAAGTGAACGCATAATGGCGAGGTCATATTTACGTTCCTTTAGCGCATTATAGAGGGCAATAAAAATACTGAGACCGGCAATAATAATGATAAGATAGGCAAAGGCTTGTAGTAAATCAATTCCTACACCCACCAAGGAGAAAAGGCGGGCAGTCTCAAAAGGAGGAGAAGCAGCCTGCATATTAGTACGTTCATTAATGTAGCGCGGAAGCTGTACTGCGGCCATAGGAGAGCGGTATTGAACTATCAAAGACGTAATCTGCTCATCTGATCCGCCCTCTGGTAAGCCCTCCGTAGTAACTTCAGCTGTTTTGTGTTCATCTTCATGCTTGTGCTCATGCTCCTGATCTTCGCCATCTTCTGTTTCGTGAGAAGCATGTACTTCCCATACACTTTCTATAGAAGTAAGTATGAGGTTATCTACTACTGACTGTGTAGGGGCTAATATACCTACCACTTTAAAAGGGCTTTCTTCGTGGGTGTTAATGCCATCATCCGCTAAGCCATGGCTGCTGTTGAAAGTATCTCCTATTTTAAGTTTCAACTGTTCTGCTGCAGAGGCTCCCAGTACTACCTCCATAGTCTCAGACCATTTATTACCTTCGGCTACCTCTGCTTCATACAGTGATAGGTAGTCGTAATTAGTTCCTATAATACGTTTGCCCTTATAGCTATCGCCTAGCGCCAGCGGGATGGTGTTTCTGATCAGGCGATTGCGGGTAAGCTGCTTGGCTTCAGACAAGGGGATATTGCCGGTGGGGTAATCTATATGAAATACGCTGGAAAGTATTATCTGCATAGGGCTGCCTTTGGCACCTACAACCAGGTCTATGCCTTTGCTATTGCGAGTAAGGGAGTCTTCCATCTGGCGGCTAAGCAATAGTAGTACAGTAATGATAGCTATGCCCAGACTAAGCAGAAGAATATTTAAAAAAGTATTTAGAGGTTTGGTTTTGATATAGCTCCAACTGAGCACAAATAGGTTCATATCATTACATCATGTAGTGGGTAGGAATAATGTCTTTTACGCGCTTGTCATGCGTGGCAATGATAAGTGTTGCCTGGTGAGCCTGAGCCTGTTGCTGTAAAATATGTAATACTTTTCCACAATTTTCATCGTCCAGGCTGGAAGTGGGTTCGTCGGCAAGTATAACTTTAGGCTTGTTGAGCACCGCTCGGGCTATAGCTGCCCGCTGAGCCTCACCTAAGCTTAGGGTATGCACCAGAGCTTTTTTACGAGGAACAAGCCCGAGAGAACTGAGCACCTCTTCTACTTTTTTCTTATCCTGTTTAAGACCAGCCATGTATTGTGCCAGCAAAAGGTTTTGCTCCAGCGTGAGTGCATTCACCAGATGAGGCTTCTGAAATACTAGACCAATGTTACGGCCACGGTATGTATCCAGTTGTGCTCCTTTAAGTTGGCTAAGATCTTTATCACCTACCACCAACTGCCCTTTTTGAGGGTTGAGTAATCCTCCGAGTAAGTGAAGTAGGGTAGTTTTACCACTACCTGACGCGCCTAGTATCAGTGCCTGTTCTCCCTGTGGCAACTGCCAATCAGAAAAATGTATGGGAGCGGAAGCCGTGTTATATTGAAAAGTAAGTTGCTGAATATGAATCATAACGCCACTTGTATACAAAAAAACAGCCTCAAGTTATGGGTGAACCTGAGGCATTGCAAGTATAGGCAAATATTTTGTTTTCCTCTATTTCATGTCGCGCAATACTCTTCCTAAAATCATGGTAAAAATATCTGTGTTGGCATTAGTTTGCAGAAAAAGCCTTTTCTGTTTCTCGCGGATAAGCATTAAGCCATTGGTATACACCACAAAGTCTTTAATTACTGTAAGCTTAACTGATTTTTCCTGATCCTTTTCTCGCAAAATAATTCGTTGGTTGGTAATATAAGCCTTGCCTTCGCTCAGGTTTTTCCACAGTCCGTCTTCAGAATAAAAAGGAGTATCATGTTCCTGATACCAATAATTGCTTTCAGACAGCTTTACGCGCAAAGAGCGGGCATTCTCTTCACTATCTTCCTTATCACTCTTCTTAGCTTCAAAAGCATGAGCATCTGTGAGAAAGTAAGCATGCTCTTCTGCTTTTAACTTAATAGGCACATAAATGGGAGGGAGGCTGCCATTTTCTATCTGCCAGAACAGGCGATATTTTGCGAGTTCTTTCTGAGTACTACTGTCCAGTTCAGTTTCTACTCCCAGGTTTTCTATAAGGGCCTGTAGTTCCTGCTCTTCGTTAGGAGAAAGGCGCTTATCTTCTACTGCTCCTTTGATAAAATTAACAATAATGCTCTGTGCCTTATGCTGATAGATAGAGTCTATCCATGACTGTGGAAGCTGTAGCTTATTCTGAAGTTGATTGAGAAAGGCAAGTTCTTTATCATCCAGGCGATGGTCTTCCAGAGCAGCATCCAGTTCGCGCTCATAAACTTCCTGACAAATGTGATGATGCGCTATTTCCACGGCTTTGTCGGTCAGGCCAAGAATTTTTTTAAGATGTTTGAGGCGAGCAATCTCTTCTTCATCCAGATGATTGTCGTCAAAACAGAATCGTAGATATTTTTTGTATAGCTCTCGCATAGAGCCATCATCAAAATCTGTGTAGAGGTTGAGCTCATACTTATCCATAATAGACTGTATTTCCTCTACACCTACTTCCATAATCGGCTTCTCCGAAAGTAAATTATTGATCTCAATGACAGCGTTTTTTTCAACCTTCTGTCCTTTCAATTTACCCCAGAGGGAAACCGGCTCGAGCTCAGATTTGTAAAATGCTTGTTCTCTTTCCATCCTTTAGTCCTGTAAAAACCTAAATCAAACCCGAAAAAAGTAAATATAGGCGTGCTTAAATTAAGCATTTTTGTGGATTAGTAAATCTGTTTAGCTGTTCTATGTTAAAATATTTCTCATAAATAGGATGAAATAAGTGCTAACTCCTCCTTAGTGTTTTGAGTTGTAACAAATATTTGTGGTCGTATAAATTTATGGTTTTGGGCAAAAATGATCGGTTCAGGAGTCTAAGAATTTAGCATTTGCGGCTGAGAGTACTAGATTTGATATGTATAACAACAAAATTATGAAAAAGCATAAAGTACTGGTATTAGGGGCTGGTATTTCAGGGTTATGTAGCGCGTACTGGTTGAAAAAACAGCAGATAGATGTGGAACTTATTGAAGCTAGCGCTCAGGCTGGTGGCTCAATGCAGTCGGTGCGTAAAGGTGGTTTTCTAATGGATTTTGGTCCTAATAGTGGTTTGGATACTACTCCGCTTATTGGTCAGCTTGTAGAAGAGCTCAAGCTACAGGATCAGATCATTTATGCCAACCAGGCTGCCAAAAAAAGATACATTTTGCAGGGGCATCGTTTGGAGGCTTTACCTTCGGGGCCGCTTTCCTTTCTTTCTACCCATCTGTTTTCTACTTCTGCCAAGCTACGTTTGCTGAAAGAACCCTTCATCAGGCCGCTCAGTCCAGGGCAGGATATAAGTATCGCAGATTTTGTAAGGCATCGTTTAGGTGAAGAATTTCTTAATAATGCGGTGGACCCTTTTATTTCTGGTATTTATGCGGGCAATCCGGAAAAGCTGAGCGTAAAATCCGCCATGCCCAAGCTATATGCACTGGAAGAAAAGCATGGTAGCCTCATCAGAGGAGCTATTGCGGGAGCCAAAGAACGTAAAAAAAGCAAAGAAACGTCTAAGCAGACTGCACGGCAGTTTTCGTTTAGAGAAGGTATGCAGACGCTGGCCAAAGCGCTCGCAGCACAGATGGAAACCGGTATCCGCTACCAGACAAGTGTTAAAAAAATTGAGCGAGGCACCAGCCAAAAGTATAAGCTTACTTTAGAATTAGCAGAAGGTTTACGCGAAGTAGAAGCAGATACTGTGCTCTCTACCATTCCGGCGCATCGTCTTTCACCAGCAATACAAAATTTGGATGAATCCCTAAGTCAGCACCTGAATGCGATTACGTACCCTCCGGTAATGGTGCTCTATCTTGCCTTCGAGAAAAAAGCCATACGACAGGCGCTGGACGGTTTTGGCTTTCTGATACCGGGGCGAGAGCGCAGATCTTTTCTGGGAGCGATCTGGAGTTCAGTAATTTTTCCTCAGCGAGCAGATGACCAGTACGCTACCTTTACCATTTTTGTAGGAGGTGCACGCCAGCAGGGTCTTTTGCAGGAGGATCTGGAGGCGAAAAAGAAGAAAGTCATTCGTGAATTTAAAGAAATAATGATGATAGCGGACTCCGTAGAACCCATATTGGCTGAAAGTAAACTATGGAATAAAGCTATTCCTCAGTATAATCTCGGTTATCAGGAGCACGAAGACTATTTTCAGCGATTTGAGGTAGAGCATCCAGGCTTTTTTCTGGGAGGGAATTATCGGGGAGGAATTTCGGTAAGCGATTGTATTAACACCTCTGAGCTTAACAGCCAACGCATATTAGAGTACCTGAAAAGAAGCACCAAGCCTGTTGTATAGTTGGTGCTTAGTATCAACTTTAGTGGTAGCTCTTCTTCGTAAATTACTGCATGTTCTGAACTATAGGTCTGAATTTTTGCACAAAGCAGGTACTAATAAAGTCGCGGTCTTCTGCCAGCAGGGGCACGATATTGTTGGTGTTTTGTCGGGCTTGTTCTGGCGTTTTTATACCCGGAATAACAGTAGAAATTGCATCAAAACTTAGAATGTAACTCAGACTGAGCTCAGTTTTGCTTAAACCGTACTTTTCGGTAAGCGGCCATATCTCTTCCAGAGCGTCCAGAGAGCTCTGTAAAATTTCAGGACTTAGTCTAAAATGACGATGATCGTTAGCATCAAAACGGCTCTGCTTGTCAAATTTACCAGTGAGTAGTCCAAATTGCAGCGGCATACGCGCAATAACACCTTTTTTCTGCTCTTTCGCTTGCTCTAGTATAGGCAAGGCAATCTGGTTAAGAATATTATAAACAAGCTGAAAACCGCTACCTAAGCCCCGGCTTAGCATATAGTGGGCTTCTGGCTCCGGCTCAAAAGTGTTGAGAGAAAGACCCCAGAACCGAATTTTACCTGCTGCCTTTAACTGCTCCAATGCCTCTATACATTCACCTTTTTCCAGGTCATCCTTTTTGGCAGTATGGAGTTGGTAGTAGTCAATACTATCTCTTTGTAAACGTCTGAGGCTATCTTCGCAGGCTTTAATGATATACTGGCATGAGTAATCTACATAAATAGATTGATCTTTGGCCAGGCGATGGCCAACTTTAGAAGCTATGATAACATCATCGCTGTTGCCAAATACTTTACCAATCAGCTCCTCAGAGTGGCCCAGGCCATAAAAGTCAGCAGTATCATAAAAGTTAATGCCCTGCTCAAAAGCAGTGTGGAGGGCCTGTATGGAAGTATCATCATCAACATCTCCCCAGCCAATAGGAATATCCCCAGCCATTGCCGGGCCCCCAATCCCCCAGGCTCCAAAACCTATTTCACTTACCTTTAAACCTGTATCTCCAAAATCCCGATAGTTCATAAAAAAATGAGTTTAGTAAAAAAAGTGCTTTCAAGATACGATAAAGGCCAAAGCATTTATAATTCGGTAAGCTTTTTTACAGTCTGACCATACGACTGACTAACCTGTATGCTTTTATTTTTCTGATCGTTCAGGGTAATACTGTGTTTGCCTCCTTTTTCCCGTTCAATGCTTTTTATGTAGTCTTCATTGACAATACTGGAACGGTGCACTCTCAAAAAATTACGTGGTAGTTTGGCTTCCAGCTGAGATAGTGTGTGCTCTACCAAATACTCATTACCCTCATCTGTGTATGCATAGACATAATTGTGTAAGGCATAGAAAGAAGCTATCCGGTCCAGAGGTAATAGAAGAATTTTATCACCGGAGCGAACTGCTATTTTTAAGATGGAGGTCTCTGCACCAGACTTGTTGTTAGCCTTGTCGTAGGCAGGGGAGCTGCTCTTCAACAATCGGAAGCCAAAATATATGGCAAATCCACCCAGGAAAAAAGGAAGTAAAAACCTTAGAAAGGAAAAGATCATCTGAAAAAATGAGGGCACATCAACTCCCAAAGAGTATAGTAATACTACGAATAGAAGGATGGAAACAGTACTTAGAACCAGGTAGCGTATCGTTATTTTTTTCATGATTTAAATGTACAATATTTCGTTGTTCATCATGATTGAGAAAGCAGCAAAGCTGGTGAATACGCTTCTCTCCATGCCAGACAATATCTCTAGCAGGTGAAATGGTGAATTATAGACCAGAAATTTTTAACATCTTTAAAAAGTCTGGGTTAACAGCATATGTTTGAATTTGTAAAGTCATTGATCGGTGAGTTACATCCGGTCACACAGGCACTTATTGCTACTTGTTTTACCTGGGGAGTAACTGCATTGGGTGCCAGTGCAGTGTTTTTTTTTAAGCGTATAGACCAAAAAGTAATGGATGGCATGCTGGGCTTTGCTGCCGGAGTAATGATTGCCGCCAGCTACTGGTCATTGCTGGCTCCGGCCATAGAAATGGCTGAAGAAAGTGAGACCGCCAGTTGGGTACCTGCCGCCGGCGGTTTTTTGTTGGGCGGTGCTTTTTTGTTTGCCATAGATAAGGTACTGCCTCATTTGCATATCGGTTTTCCTCGGGAGGAGGCCGAAGGTGTAAAGACACAATGGCATCGTAGTATTTTGCTGGTTCTGGCCATTACACTGCACAACATTCCAGAAGGTCTGGCAGTAGGTGTTGCTTTTGGTGCTATTGCTGCTGATATCTCTTCTACCACTACCCTTGCCGGTGCAATAGTGCTCGCCTTGGGTATTGGTATACAAAATTTCCCTGAAGGAATTTCAGTTTCGGTACCCCTGCGTCGTGAGGGGATGAGTCGTAGAAAAAGCTTCTGGTATGGTCAGCTCTCAGGTTTTGTAGAACCGCTGGCAGGAGTGGTAGGGGCTGCTGCTGTACTGTTTTTCCAGCCTATTTTACCTTACGCGCTTTCTTTTGCTGCCGGAGCTATGATTTTTGTAGTAGTAGAAGAGCTAATACCGGAGTCGCAATACAACAAGAATACCGATATCGCTACAGTGGGCACGATGTTAGGCTTTACCATAATGATGATTCTTGATGTGGCCTTGGGTTAATATTTAGCTCCTGCTTAAGCCATTAATAAAAAATCTTTACCCTCCTGATAGCCTTTTTCTAATAAGTAGGTTCTGATTTTTTGCCGCTGCCCCCGATTGCTGACGTTAGATAAAATAAAGTGCTTACCCGGAGGCTCAATTTTACTATAATGAATGCAGGGTAGGGTAGAGGTTTTGCCTTCTACAATATCAATGTAAGCAGTTACTTCTATGCCTTTTTCTTCCAGAAAGCGAAGGCGCTGCCGACTTTTTCGGCCTGCTCCCCATACCATCACTTTTGGGTGATAAGGGTTATGCTTATGCAAGTAAGTATATAGGTATTCGGCTTTAAGTTTGTAGAATGCCTCCCAGCGGTAGCGAGAATGAGTACGAGTAAGCCGCCCAGGGCTATCGCGCCAGAAAAGAAGCTTTTGATCAATCTTATGAAAACGTACACCCTGCTCCAGCCAGCGTAACCACAACTCAAAATCTTCGGGTAGGTCTCCTGTGCGATAAGGACCGTATTGTTGGATAAGCGAATGCCTGAACATTACGCTTGGGTGTATAATGGGAGAGTCTACAAAGCGATTTAAGGCTATTTGTTCGTGAGTGAGTAAAGCATTACTCCACCTTATATAATTCCTCAGGCCGGCAGTTGTATTTTGCTGCACCGCTACCTGGCAGGCCAGTACTCCTACCTCCGCATGCTGTTCAAGATATTGGGCCTGTAAGGCCAGTCGCTGGGGAAGAGCTATATCATCCGCATCCATCCGGGCTATATACTGGCCAGAAGTATGGGCCAGACCTTTGTTCAGGGCAGCGACTAGTCCTACTTTATCTTCGTGGAGTAATCTGATTGAAGAGTTAGTGCGTACATAGTTTTGAGCGATATAAGGACTGCTGTCAGAAGAAGCGTTATCAATCAATAGTATTTCGGTAGAAGCTAAGGTCTGAGAGAGTAAGCTTTCTATAGCCGCTGCGAGGGTAGACTCAGCATTTCTGAAAGGGAGGATTACAGAGATCAGAGGTGTTGGCATAGATCAATTTAAGACTGCATGTGATGAATATAAAACTGCCCCTTATGAATTAAAGCTGTGCTTTGTCATCCAGCGGACACTAATCGCTCAACGCAAAAAGGAGTGGTTCGTTCTTATACTCAGTTTTAAACTAAAAATGATAATTTTTTCAATTTATGGAAACTTTGAATAGCGTAGACTATACAATAAGAACAGTTGAAGATGCACCAGAAGGAGCAAAAGAATTCTTAAAAGGATCAGAAAAACAGATGGGTTTTGTCCCCAATATGTATGGGGTGATGGCTAATTCGCCAGCTCTGCTTGATTCTTATTTACATGGATATAAGCTGTTTCGCAGCAAAACAAACTTCTCTTCGGTAGAGCAGGAAGTAGTTTTTCTTACCATTAGCCATGAGAATGCCTGTCATTACTGTATGGCTGCGCATAGTATTATCGCAGATACCATGTCTAAAGTACCAGAGGAAGTAACCAATGCGATTAGAGAGGGTAAAGAGATTGAAGATGCAAAACTTAATGCCCTGAGCAAGTTTACCCGCACTATGGTAGTGAAAAGAGGATGGCCTTCTGATGAAGATGTGCAGGATTTTCTGGATGCAGGCTATGAGCAGAACGATATTTTAAATATTGTACTGGCCATTAGTGTAAAGACAATTAGTAACTATAGCAACCATATCGGGCAAACTCCGGTAGATGATGCTTTTGCCTCTCGCACATGGGAAAAATAATTATTGATTAGGTTTAGTTGTGCCAGTTTGGTAGAACAGAAGCCTGAAGTAAATTACTTCAGGCTTCTTCTTTTTAAAGCACGGAAATAGGACCCCACCTGAGTTGGCAGGCCTGTTTGGTGTGACTATCTAAAGTTGTATTTCAGGCCAAAGTCCAAACCAAAGGAGTTTGGCTGGCTGCTAAAGTTGTTTCCAGATTCGGTTAAGGAGCCTAGAGAAAAGTTGTAGTATGGAGACAGCGATAATGCATAATGGCGCGCAAGTTTGTAGTTTACTCCACCACTAACTATACCGCTGTAGTAGACAGAACGAAAAGGACTCTCACCATCCGAACTTATGTTAACAGTGTTTAGCTGTCCGCTCTGGTCTGAAAGTTTGTTGTTCAGGAAAAAGTTGGCAGCTACCCCCGAACTCATATTGAATTTTACTTTTTCTCCTCCCAGGTGGTATCCTAGTTTTAAAGGAATAGAAAGGAAGGAGAAAGAATTGGTCAGTTGCTGCTTCTCACTTACATACTGTGTTTTGGTATTGGCTTCCGCACTTGCTTTGACATTGGTAGCAAGCAGAGGTATGCGCTCGCCTTGCTGAAAATCTTCTACCACCCAGCTCGTTTGGGTAGTGCTGCTAAGCTTTCCAAAGTCCAGCCCACTTTCCAGGCTCAGACGCTCACTAAGCATCAGGCCCAGGTCTACACCATAAGAGAGTGACAGCTGAGGAGTATTTTCCAGGCCACTTTCTACCGGAACACTGGATGCCTCCATGGTACGATGGTCTTTGGCCAGTTCTCCTCCCGAGCCGGAAAAATTATACATTGGAGACAAATCAGGTGAGGCCATTTCTAGTGTAGAATTGGTAGAAGTACTAAAATTCGGATCAAAATAGCTAGTGGCCAGGTTGAGCCCCGCAAAAAATCTGGTACGTTCTTTCTCTCTTTCCTCATTACTAGATGACTGAGGCACGCGGTATAGGTGGTCTATATCTTTTGCCCAGCTAAGTAATGGTTCTTCGCTTAATGCCGGTCCCAGCGAAGAGACGTAGCTTAATGCTGCATCGGCTAGGTTTTCTGCATAAGCAGCGATGGTATTACCCATACTGAGTTTTTTTTGCGGTAAAGCTTTGTCTGCAGTAGCGTGCTGACTTTTCTGATTTGAATTCTGTCCGTGCGCCTCAGAGGTGGCAGAAGAAGTAGTGCGCCTAGAACGAAGTCCCTCTTCCTGCTTATTAGAAGAAAGCGCCAACTCAGATCCTGAAAAAGTACTGGAAGCAGCAGATAAATCTTTACTGCCTGCAGTTCCGCCTTGCTCTTTAGTAGTTTCAGCTGGCTTCTGGTACGCCAGAGAAGGCTGTCCGCTTAGGTCAGGATCAACGCCCTGAGCAGATGTATTGCCCATATCTTCAGCAGATTCTGACTGTTTTAGGGCTAAAGCCTTATCTTTCTCAGCGGTATCTGTAGCTTGCTGGTTCTGGCTGCTTTCCTGCTGAGTTGCCAGTCCTTTTTCGGTAGTTTCCAGATCAGTTAGCCATGTGTAATAGCCTAGCCCGAGCAGGCAGATGATACAGGCAGCTGCTACTGCACGGTAGAATATAAACCCTTTACGATACTTACCATTCTCCTGCATGGTAAGCTGGTTATCTATGTTTTTCCACAGGTCAGCAGAAGGGGTAACCTCAGCACCTTCAAATGCATCCTTCCACTGTTCCTCAAAGGCCGATCTTTTGTCCATATTAGCCATGTTTTACCTCCCCTGTTTCAGTAATCATTTCTTTGATCAGAGACTTGGCACGTGCGTACTGCGATTTAGACGTACCCTCACTGATATTAAGCATTTCTGCAATTTCCTTGTGCTTGTAACCCTCTATTGCGTACAGGTTAAAAATAACCTGACAGCCCTGGGGCAATGTTTGTAGTAGTTTTAGTAAATCTTTATAGTTGTGGTTAGATACTGTAACATCATCATCGCCGATGTCATGCATATCTTCTATATCAAAATGTGGATAGAGATAAACACTTTTACGATGATAGTTTAAAGCAGTGTTGATGACGATTCGCTTGATCCAATAGCCTAGTGTAGACTCTTTGCGGAAAGACTCAATATTATTGAAAACCTTAACGAAGGCTTCCTGCAGTATATCTTCTGCATCTTCCCGGCTTTTGCAATAGCGTATACATACGGCGAGCATTTGTCCGGAAAACCGATCATAAAGTTCTTTCTGCATTGCTCGTTCTCCTTTGGCACAGCCGGAGACAAGCGCTTTTTCGTCATGCATGCTTACTTACATTACCAGGCTTAGGTTGACACTTGTTCTTAAGAATAAGACACAGCAAATGCACATAGCGTTGGAAAGCCCTGAAAATTATTTATGAGCTTACTACCTCTAAGAAACGAAAGATTGAAGAAGGAAAGTACTATCAGATATAAAAATGTGGAACGGTGCTTAGACTTGCTGCATAATGTTTTGAAGGTCTTCTGCCTTTAGTGGTTTGCTTAGGTATGAGGTAACCTGGCTGTAAGCATTAGCCTTATCTATATCCTGCTGATCCACAGAGGATGATACTACGTAGATGAGGGGCTGACTGCTGTATAATGGCAATTGTATAAATTCGTCCAGAAACTGCCAGCCATCCATGATAGGCATGTTAATATCTAAAAGTATTACCTCTGGTAATGGCTTCTGTTTTTCTACTCTGGACTTTAGCTCCTGAATAGCCACTTCTCCGTTTTCTAATACCAGCAAATCTTCACAGAAGCCTACGATACCCATCTGCCTTTTAGTACCGTAGACGTAGATAGGGTCGTCATCAATAACGCAGGCTAACTTTATTTTTTTCATAGGGGAAGTATATTTTAAAAGTCGTTCCACAGCCAAGTTCACTCTCAACTTCTACCTTGCCGCCCATTGCTTCTATCTGGTTTTTTGTAATAAAAAGGCCAACTCCACGGGCGTCTTTTCGGTGATGGAATGTTTTGTACAGGCCAAAGAGCTTTTCGCCATGTTTTTGTAGGTCTATGCCCAAGCCATTGTCAGTTATGTTGAGTACGACAAATTCTGACGTAGGTTTGGCAGTAATATGAATTACCGGCGTGCGTTCTTTGTGGCGGTATTTAAGCGCATTGGTTATAAAGTTGAGCAACACACTATCCAGATAAGCTGGATTAAACAGAACTTCCGTGTTAGAGGGTACCTCTAGCACGACCTGACCTTTGGTCTTGATAAGGTCTGCCTGAACGGTATTGATAGCTTTTTCCAGATAGGCATGCAGGTTAAGAGCATTTTTTGTCTCATGCGTACTATTCTGGATCTTAACAACTTCGGTAAGGTGCGTAATGGTCTCGGATAAAGATTTTGAAATAGCAGTGATACTATTTAGAAGAAAATCTTTTTCTTTTTCTTCTGTCTCGTCTTTGAAGAATTGAAGCAGCATTTCCAGGTTGCCGGAGTGTGACCGTAGGTTATGCGATACAATATGAGCAAAGTTAATCAGACGGTTGTTTTGTTCTTTTACTACTGTAAGGGTTTGTTCCAGCTTTTGCTGCGCCTTTTTTTTGGAGGTAATATCTTTGATCTGAGTTACAAAGTGGCGTGGGTTGCCATACTCATCTCTGATGAGGGAGACGGATAGCAGTACCCACACGATATGTCCTTTTTTATGGTAATATCTTTTTTCCAGGTGATAATAGTTAATTTCACCATTCAGCACCTGCTTTACATACCCCAAGTCTGCCTCCAGATCATCGGTGTGCGTTATATCCTGAAAGCTTTGGTCCAGCAGCTCCGATTCGCTATAGCCTACAATTTTGCACACCTGCGGATTTACCTTTAGCCATTCACCTTTAGGAGAGACCAGGGCTATTCCAATAGGGGCGTTATCAAAGGTCTGGCGAAACTGCTCCTCGCTACGAGCGAGTTTAAGCATCGCGTTTTTCTTTTGTGTGATGTCTGAGGTGTAAAGTAGTATACCGCCTATCTTGTCTTTTGACAGGTACCAGGGGCGTACGTCCCACGAAACCCAACGAAATTTTCCGTTCTCATCTTCAAAAAAGTCTTCGTCTTTTTGGTTATGTATGCCTCTAAGTCCTTCTCGGTGAATCTCTCTCCACTCTTCTCTAATTGCGGGAAAGAGCTCATAATGGCAAACGCCTAGTATTTTTTTGTCTTTAAGATTGTACTCTTCTATCCATTTCTGAGAAGCAGCAAGGTAGCGCATCTCATGGTCAAACATGGCAATAGCATTTGGGCATTGCTCTACAAAGATTCTGTTGCGGTCAAGGCTGTGCTTAATTTTTATCTCTGTGTTTTTCTTCTCATCAATATCCTGAAAGACTCCATAAATTCGGACACATTCGCCGTTAGAAAATTCCGGAAAACCTATTGCCCTCACCCATAAAGGCTTATTGCTAGCGGTAACAATCTGAAGTTCTACATCAAAAGGCTTACCTTTTTCAATAGCCGCAGATACCGCCCTGCTAATAGTATCTCTGTGTTCACCTGCCTGGTAAAAGTTAATAGCTTCGGATAGCTTAGGTCTATAGTTCTGGTCAACCTCATGAATTTCTTTAGTGACTTTGCTCCAGGTTAATGTCTGAAACTCCAGGTTCATCTCCCAACTGCCTACCCTTGCCAGTTCGTTGGTTTTATCCAGCAGTTCTTTGTAATAAGCAAGTTGTAGGGCATTATTTTTCCGTTCCGTAATATCTTGTACGTAGCCGGTTATCCAGATCGGGCTTCCATCTTCAGCCCATTCGTTTACTTTACCGCTAACCTCAATCCATACCCACTTAAAACTCATGTGATGCATGCGAACTTCACACTTATAAAACTCTTCTTCTCCTTTCAGGTGCTTTTCCAGCTGAGTAGCTACTATAGCTCTGTCTTCTGGGTGCAGCATTTTATCAAAGTCTGAAATTTTAATTACTTGTCCCTCTACCCAGGGCATACCCAGAATATCCGCCCAGCGTTCATTCAGTATGACATCACCATTTTGCATATTCCACTCCCAGGTACCAATATTAGCTCCCCTGAGTATGCTTTGCAGCCTTTCGTTTTTTCTTCTCAGCCTTTCTTCTGCCTGTTTTAGTGAGGTGATATCTATATGGTGGGCTACCAATTTAGTAGGGCGCTGATCGTCGCCCCAGGATTGCACAGAAAGATTCATTGAAGCCCATACTTCGGAATTGACCTTGTGGCTGTATTTTATTTCGGTAGGCATATTGGGTTTGTATTGTTCCTTTTGTATTGAAGACCAATATTTTGTGATACGCTCTAAATCCTCGGGATAGAGAATAAGATCTTGAATTTGAAGGATGTCGCAGCTTTCTTCCGCCTGATAACCTAGCATAGACTTAAAGTCGTGACTTAGGTATAGTATGTTATCAGGTATGTTCCACTCCCAGTAGTTAGTACATATAGATGCGGCGTCATCTCTAAGCATATTCTCCATTGAGTTGAGAGTATTTGGGGTAGCCTAAGTATTTATGTATACAAAGATTATACATAATGAGAGTAAAATGATAGTATTATGTTAGATTTTTTTACATAAGACTAGTTGATATTACCTATCAAATACTGTAATAAAATAAAGATATAATGACTTAAACTATGTAAGTATTTTAAGTAAAATAATAAGAGAATGAAGCTGATGGGTCTTCATGAAAATAAATGCCAGGCTGTACTTAGGCTAAATACAGAATCTAAGGTGTAAGATTTGACTAGGAGTTATTGATTAGTAGGAGGCTTTGTAATCTATTTTGAGCTCAACCTTGTTGACGCTGTCTTTTTCTACTTTTGTTACTTGTACGTACCCATTGCCATCAAAAAGATTGGCATACAGGCCCTGAGGTTCTTCTACCAGAAGAGAGTAGCTGCCTGTATCCAGAGCAACGCTAAAGTGACCTGAACTATCACTGTTTACCACTTTTACCGCAGGCTGCTTCGGTTTCTTAAAAAAACCTGCTTCGTACTCAAGCTCATCACGTTGCAAAACATTGTAAACATATACTTTGCGTTGAATTCCTTTAGGCTTGGGAGATTTATGGCTCTGGCCTATGCCCGGCATCTGGTTGCCTTCTACCCAGAGTACCTGTCCTACAATTCCCTGCCTTATAGCTTGGGTTTCTTCTTCGGGTAGGGGCTTGAAGTCAAGGCTGCCCAGGTCATTACGTAGCCTTTGCATAAAAGCATCGCCAGGGTCACTTTTCTCGGTGAGGTAGTCAGGATCCTGTTCCAACCACAGTGGATGGTTTTTAAAGCGTTGGTATTCGTGGTGGCCAATGAGGTAATCTATATCATACTTTTTCGTTAAGTAGCGAATCAGCTTTTTGTTGGCCTCATACTGAGCTTCTGTAAGCGGCGTATCTTCTCCATTGCCCACATTTTCTATTCCGATAGCGGTATGGTTAAGCCCAATGACGTGTCGTCCCATCAGAGTATCGGACATTAGTTGGTAGATGGTGCCATCCTGATCTATGAGGTAAGGTACTGAAACATTCAGCGCGCCGCCACTGGAAATACCTGTACGAAAAGAAGGGAGTCTGCTCTCATAAAACGCATTAAAGGAGCCTTCCAGGGTAGGTATAGCTGTCCAGTGTACTACTATCATACGGGGAGTTATGCCAGGTTCCTCAGCTTCTATGCCGTAGTGTTCTTTCATATAAGCCAGAGAAAGTGCTCTTCTTTCATCATCAAAGACGATAGGCTTTTCAACGATCTCAATAGATTGGCTGCCGGCACATGCGCAGCAGAAAAGAGCAATGGCTATAAAAAGACGAGAGGTATGCATACACGTATTCGGTAAAAACAGAATACGAATTAGCGAATTTTCCTTACAAATTTGAAATTAAGATTGAAGGAATATAAATAGCGCCGGCTTTGGCTAAAATGATCTTCTAAGGGAGTAAGCATAATCTTACTAATGGCTTCCAGGCCTATAGCGGTTTGGGGATCTACTTTTCCTTCTATACCTATGCCGCCAATCGCACCCAGATTATGCTGCACTTTGCTTTTAAGGTAAGGCTGTGAGAGCAATTGTATTGTTTCAGCGCTGGCTTCACCACTGCGGGTACTTACTTTGTTTTTTTCATAGAGAAGTAGGCTATTAGTGATACCGAGCAGTGGGTAGAGCTCAAACTTGTCGTTCTGCATTACGCTATACGTGAGGTAAAAAGGTAGCTCCAGGTAGTCTTGTACAAAGTCAATAGTGTAACGGCGATTGAGGTCCGAAGCCTGATATACCGCAGAAACATGAATATTTGAAAAGCCTTTCTGAGAGTAATTAATAGCGGTGGCAATATCTAGCCTCTTGCTCACACTTTTTTGGAGGCCAAACCCAAAATCAAAGACATACATAGACTTCTCTCCTAATTGTACCGTCTGAGCATAATCGCTGAGCGCCTGCTGCTGAGCTAAACGATAAGAAATGCCGGGAGCCACATGCAAACTCCAGCTTAACTCCTGCGCTGAAACCGGAAGAGCAAATAATATGAGTGAGAGCAGTGGTATAAATTTCTTCATACAGAAGCATGTTTAGGCTGAGGCTAACTTGCTGAATATACCACTTTTTTGAAACTAATCTTAGTAGAAGTCTTCTGATATTTATATAAAGTAATAGGAGGCAATGGCATACCAGAATTTCATGGTCTGGTCTATAACATAGGCAGAGTGCTCTTCTTCTTTCCACCAGTAATCAGCAGCATCCTGGTGAGAACCCGAAGAAGATATTACACCTAGTTTAACCCTATCGGGCAGGGCCTTACGAAAAAGCAACCAGCTGCGGCGGGCATGAAGGTGCTCAGAAATTAAATTGACACGTAGTTCTTCCTGTACATATTCTTCCATCCACTCCGCTACTGCATCTGCGGTAGTATAGGTTTTGTTGTATTTAACACGAGGGGCATCAATAATTTGTATTTGTTCTGCTGGTACTCCATGTTCAATCAGAATATCGGCGGAGGAGCCTGCTCTACTCTTATGCACAGCCTGGAGGCGCTCTCCATCTATCTTTCCTCTGTCGTAGTGCACCAGAGAAGTACGGTTGGGTATAAACGTACTATCCAGGTATAGACTATGTATGTATACATTTCTGTCTTTCTGCTCCTCAAAGTCATAAAAGTCATTCGTAAAGATAACTTTAATCTGCTGTATACTATCAGAGTTTAGGGTTAAGGGGAATGAATATGCCTGGAGTTGAGCTTTGGTTTCTACTTCTCCCAAAGTATCAGTATCAGCCATAAGCAGCAATTTTCCGTGCTCTCCACCTACCATTGGGCTGTGTGCCCAGACTGTTACGGTATTATAAGCAGGCATATTCATTTGTCCTACCTCATACACCAGTCCGCCTTTGGAGTGAAGATAAAATTCGTTTTCAAGATTAATGCTTGCAGTAATTATTTTTTTATACTTACCCTGGTGGTAAAGCTCGGCAGCATGTTTTAAAGTGTTTTCTGATACCCAGCCTTCTACAATTAATACTTCTGCATCGGACAGGGGGGCATTCATAGAGAGGAAGTTATACCAGTTGGGGGCGAAAAGTCGGGCTAATCCTGCCAATGCAAGCAGTAAAAATATGCCGAAAAAGAGCTTTTTTAACATACTAGAAAGTAATCAAAAAGTGTTCTATTGCTTGTAATGCCTGCAACAAAGTTTGTTAGGCTTTACCTGCATACAAAACAAATATTTTTAAATTACGCGCTTAGTAAAAAATTGGTTTTATGAGTAAAGAAAAAAGACGCATGGGTATACATGCGCTCTACAGCCTAAATCCTGCCAAAGCAGACCGTTTACTTTGGGGGAGAAGTTGTGATCCTGCGAGCAGAAGAGGATTTTTAAAGAAAAGTGCCCTGGCGGCTATGAGTTCTGTATTAGGTGGAAAAATCGTGTACGCTAATCAGATGCCTGAAGGACTGATTCCTGCGGCTTTGGCAGACACTACTGAGGCCTTTCAGTTAGAAGGTAAGCACCCTGACTTGGTAGTACTTAACGACCGCCCCTGGAATGTAGAGACCCCACCGCATTTGCTGGATGATGAGGTTACTACAGCAGAAACACTTTTTGTGCGTAACAATGGTATACCTCCCCGCGAAATTGACCTGAACACATGGACATTAACTATAGAAGGTGAGTCTGCCAAACAAAGCAAAACCTACAGTCTGCAAGAGCTTAAAGACAAATTTAAGCACTATACTTACCAGCTTACTATTGAATGTGGTGGAAACGGCCGCAATGAGTTTAACCCTCCGGCCAAAGGTAACCAGTGGAGTACGGGTGCGGTAGGTTGCCCTGAATGGACAGGTGTGCGCCTGAAAGATGTTCTGGAGGATGTGGGGATTAAAGATGATGCAGTATATATTGGTTATTATGGTCGTGACGTACATATCAGCAATGACCCTGACAAAGTGGTTATCTCGCGTGGGGTGCCTATGCACAAAGCGCTGGAAGATGAAGCCTTGATTGCCTGGGCCATGAATGGAGAGGACCTGCCCTTGATGAATGGTTATCCTTTACGATTAGTATTTGGAGGCTGGCCTGCCTCAACTTCAGGAAAATGGCTGAGCAAAATTGTGATAAGAAACAAAGTGCATGATGGTCCTAAAATGGGAGGTGATTCTTATCGGGTGCCCTGTAAGCCAGTAGCTCCCGGTTCTAAAGTGCCAGACGATCAAATGTGCATAATTGAATCTATGCCCGTCAAGTCTCTGATTACCTACCCTAAAACCGGAGCCAAAATTAAAGAAGGTCGTAAACTGGATATTCGCGGACATGCTTGGGCAGGAGATTTGTCAGTTCAGTCTGTTGATTATTCTATAGATTTTGGAGCAAGCTGGCAGCCTTGTCAGTTGCGTAAACCTAAAAATCGTATGGCCTGGCAGCATTTTAGCGCACAGCTAGACTTTCCTGAAAAAGGCTATTATGAAGTATGGGCCAGGGCCACAGATAGCGAAGGGCAAATGCAGCCTATGTTAGTGCCTGGCTGGAATCCCAAGGGGTATCTGAATAACGCCTGTCATCGCATAGCGGTTATGGTAGAGTAAAAAAATAAGATGAGCATGATTAGAAAGACTACAATACCTGCTGCACTTTTGTTCTTTGCTATTGCTGTACTCTTAAGTTATTGTCAGCAGCCTGAGAACAAGCGTGAGACTGAACAGGAGGAAGATACTGTAAGCGTAAATGCTAGTGATAGCCTGGATGCGGCTACTGGCCTGGTGATAGATGATGCACTACCTCTGGTAATTGGCAATTGTACCGCCTGTCATTCTGCTAAGCTAATTACACAAAACAGAGCTAGCAGAGAAGGTTGGAAAAACATGATTGTATGGATGCAGGAAACCCAGAAGCTATGGGATCTTGGAGAAAATGAAGATCAGATTCTGGATTATCTGGCAGAGCATTATGCACCAGAAGCCGAGGGCAGACGAAAAAACCTGGAGAATATTGAATGGTATGATTTGAAATAGCCATATAAAATTTGGTATAATGGAATATGCTCTATTTAATTTAAAATTAATATAGAGCTTCCATAACATTTTGGTCTAGGAGACCCTTATATAGATGTTATGGAAACTAAAAGACCATATTTTATTTTTTTTACCAGTACTTTCATTCTTTTTTTTAGTGCGTGTACAGAAATTAACCAGAGTGTATCTTCGGTAGAGCTAAGCAAAGACAGCACACGAAGAGCACCCAAAGCAAAAGCCGCAGATAAAAGTATGCTGAGCGCTATTATGGGCTTCTTTGACACTGCTCAGGGGCAGCAGAACTCTGAAGACAGCGATACCTATGCGATTGGTTACCTGGATAGTGCTGCCAACAATCTGTTTACTATTCCAATAGATACTTTTAGCGTTAATCCTTATGGGTTTCAAAAGGATGAGCTGATAAGCTACCCTGATTCGGTATACCAACAGCGATTTAACAATATTACCTCTGACCTGGAGCTTACTTACAACTCACATGTAGAAAACTTTATTGACCTCTATGCCATACGAAAAAAAGATCTGACAGAGCGCATGATGGGTAAAAGCATGCTCTACTTTCCTTACATAGAGCAGGTGCTGATGGAAGAAAAATTACCTCAGGAACTTAAGTATCTAACCATGGTTGAGTCCGCACTACATGCCACTGCCAGTTCTCATATGGAAGCAGTCGGATTGTGGCAGATTCGTTATAATACGGGTAGATGGCTGGGTATGCAGATTAACGATTATCTGGATGAAAGAAGAGACCCCTATGTTTCTACACAGACTGCCGTAAAGTACCTGAAGAAACTATACAGCATGTACGGTAACTGGCCTATGGCACTAGCTGCATACAATAGCGGTCCAGGCAATGTAAATAAAGCAATCATAAGAGCAGGCAGAAGCAAAAACTACTGGAAAATAAGAAAGTATTTACCCAGCGAAACTCGTAGCTATGTACCTGCATTTATGGCTTTAGTATACCTTAACCGTTACTCTAAAGAACACAACTTGAGACCTCAGTTGCCTGAGTTGCCTTTTCAGGCGGTGGATACAGTACGTCTTTATCATGAAGTTGACTTTGAAGAATTATCTGATGTATTGGCATTAGAACAGGAACACCTGGAGTTTCTAAATCCAGCTTTAACCAAGAAAATAGTTCCGGCTTCACGAGATGGCTGGCCTTTGGTACTGCCGCTAAACAAAATTGCTGCTTTTGAAAGTGAATATCAGAGTCTGATAGCAGGTTATGTATCTGACGATGAAATAGCTACTACAGCCCAGGTGCTTAAACAACGTAAAGAAATTGTACCCAACGCGCCTGACCTGAAGCTTATTGAGCACAAAGTAAAGCGCGGGCAGACCATGATTGGCATTGCAGCCCGCTATGGAGTAAGTATCAGGCAGATCAGAGACTGGAATGCTATGCACGATAATGTAATTCGTTCAGGCCAATCTCTGAAAATATATGTGCCTGAATCACAATACGCTCGCTCTCGCTATTGATTAACTTTTTTCTTTGAGCTGCCCGCTACACGCAGCAGAAGTATAATTCCGGCAATTATTAGAGGAATACTAAGCCACTGCCCCATATTGAGTGGGATAGAGTCTTCAAAGCCAACCTGATTTTCTTTAAAGTATTCGTGTACAAAACGAAGACCAAACAGTATAACCAAAAATAAGCCCAGCAGTAAACCTTCAGGTGTTTTGCTTCTCATCTTATACCAGATTAGCAAAAGAAAAACAAAGATGAGGAAGGAAGTGCCAGACTCATACAGCTGCGCCGGATGGCGAGGTACGCCATAAGTATATACTTTAGCTACAAAAGCTCCACGATCTTGCTCCAAAGTGTAATTGAGCGGTGTGCCTGCTGGTTCATATACATGCTTACGGATACTCTGATAGTTGGTGAACAGGCTTTTTACTCTACTTTCCAGATAGCTGCGGATCTCATCTTCAGCATAACCCATATTTCTAAAACGAATGGTAAAGGTAATTGGGCGATACTTATCGGGTTCGGTAAGAGATGCCTCAGCATTCGCGGTTTCGGGCCTACTTTCGTCATCGCTGTCTACTTCAACATCTTCTACTGCCTGGCTGCTACGTAGAATAGCCTCTTTGGCATCCCAGGCAAAGACTACACCATAGTCGCTATGTGTAGGCAGTCCTTCAATTTCAGAGTTCATAAAATTGCCGAAGCGAATTAGTGCTCCTGTCATGGCTACTACAATCACGATTCGGTCTACCACCCAAAGAAAGCTTTGTCCGGGGCGCTTTCTCTTTTGGAAGACACTTTTTGATTTGCCTAAACCAATGCGAATATCGTAGTTGCTGTAGAGAAAAAGAGCAAACAAAATTCCAAAAGCTGCCCCGTGGCTGGCTAGCCCACCTTCCCATATTTTGAGTATGTCTATAGGATTAGCAAGGTAGCGAGCCGGTTCGTAAAAGAACACATGCCCCAGGCGGGCTCCTAGTATGGTAGCAATCACCATATATACGGTCAGCGTTTCTACGTCTGACTCCTTATGCCCTTCGGCCTTAAAAATACGAAACAGTATTTGCTGAGAAATAAGAAAGCCACTGGCAAAGAGCAGACCGTACCAACGTATGCTTAAACTTCCAATTTCCAAGAGTTCCGGATCAGCCGTCCAGACCATATAATTTATCAATGACATAGTCTAATAGTTTGCAGCAAAGATAGTTTTTTTGTCCAAACTGTCATGAGGCAGGCAGTATTTAGGCAACTGTTATGGATTTAGGCTTTTGGCAACGCCCAGAGTACTGGCTGAGCTGGGTGTATGTATTAATTCGTAAAGGGTTTTACCTTTGCTACTGATAAACCTGATATCCATCTGCTCATCACAAATTTCAATATAGGCGAAGCCTTGCTCACCTATACTAAACAATGTCATCTCTTTCTGGTCTGCTTCTCTTACTTCGGAGCCAGCCCCAGATACTAGATAGATAGTCTGCCCATCAGGTTTTTGTAGCTGCAAATCGTGTTCGTGACCACAGAGGTAGGCATCTACGCCGTACTCTTCAAAGAGGGGTAAAAAGTGTTTTACGAGCTCTTCGGAGTCTCCATGCATAGGGCTGGACGAAAATACCGGATGGTGTCCAATCACAATTTTCCATTGCGCCTGACTTTCTTCCAGCGTTTGTTTGAGCCAGCTGAGCTGTTCTTCAGGTTTTTGAGAAAAAACGTCAGGGTGGTCTTCAGTCTCCCAATATTCGCCAATAAATGGGGTAGTATCGGTAAAAATTAGGTGTACATCACTCTTGTCACTTAGCTGCATTATCTGGCTGTAGTAGCGGGCAGGCATTTTCCAGCGTTGGCTTTGCATGCTATAGCGTATCTGTGCCAGGGTATTACTACGATAGTCATGATTGCCCAGTACTGCGTACCAGGGAATCTGAAGCGCATGTTGGTGGTATACTTTCTCAAAGCTTATTTGCCAGAGTGGGTCGTGGGTGCTTTCTACGCCATTCTCATAAAAATTATCTCCGGTAGAGATGATAAACTCGGCATTTAGCTGTTCTGCCTGATGCGCCAGTTGAGATGCGGTAGCGTATTGCTCTATGGAGCCTTCTCTTCCCCAGTCACCAATAACTAAGAAACGAAGGCTTTGCTGATTTGTAACGTCCAGAATATCTGTGATTTGAAAGTTTAAAATTAAAGCTAAACACTAATAGGCAAAGGATAAAAGGTATCAGATTAAATTTTGATTAATTCTAAAGCCGGGCAAAAATTAGAATCAACTTTTATTTTTGAACGGGACACCTTTGCTCTTCATAAGATTTGCAAAATAAGTATCATACTTTGCGTTTTTGTTTTGCTTTATTGCAGGCTTAATTAATTCGCTAATCAATCATTGGTTTATGCTTTGTTCTCAAGTTTATGGCAGTAAGACACATACCTTACGACTGCCACTTTTTTGTTTTTTTGCTCTCCTTTTTGCCTGGCCTGTGCAAATAAATGCGCAAAAAGTGGATAAGCCTGAAGAGCGCCTGTCCTGGTTTAACGATGCCAAGCTTGGCATTTTTATTCACTGGGGAATTTATGCTGTGGAAGGAATAGACGAGTCCTGGTCTTTTTTTAACGGTTACCTCTCTTACGAAGACTATATGAAGCAGCTGGATGGTTTTACAGCCACAAACTATGATCCGGCCTATTGGGCCAGGCTCATCAAAGATAGTGGAGCGCGCTATACAATTCTCACTACAAAACACCACGATGGGGTAGCTCTTTGGGATACCCAGGTAAGTGAACTGGATGTGCTGGAAAAAACTCCTGCCCGTCGCGACCTGGTAGCTCCTTTTGTAGAAGCAGTACGAAAAGAGGGGATAAAAGCTGGCCTTTATTATTCGTTAAATGACTGGTCTCATCCAGATTACCCTATCCATACCCGTACAAAAAAGCGCTATACCGATGATCCTGAACGTTGGCAACGTTTTCTTAAATTTCAGCGGGCACAGTTGGAAGAGCTTGTTACTACCTATGAGCCGGCCGTACTTTGGTTTGATGGAGACTGGGAAGCCAGTGCCGAGCAATGGAAAGCCAAGGAGCTGAAGAAACAGCTTCTGGAGTGGCAGCCAGACCTTATAGTTAACTCTCGCCTGGGCCAGTATGGCGATTATGCTACGCCAGAGCAGGGAGTACCTGTAACTCGCCCCGACAACCCATACTGGGAGCTTTGTATGACGATGAACGACTCCTGGGGCTTTCAGGAGAATGACCACAATTATAAAACGCCAAATCAGATTATCCGCATCTTTACAGACTGCATTAGCATGGGAGGAAACCTCTTACTGGATATTGCTCCAAAAGCGGATGGCAGCATTCCTGAAGAGCAGGAGATTATACTTAGAGAGTTGGGCCGTTGGACAAACAAACATCAGGAGGCTATCTATGGTACGCAGGCTGGTATTCCTTTAGGACATTTTCATGGGCCCACTACGCTTTCTAAAGACAAGCAGACGCTTTACCTATTTGTAGAACACAAGCCCAATGGACCTCTTGTGATTAAAGGGTTAAAAAACAAAATTAACCGAATCCGGATTGTAGGAAATGGTACCAAGCTACCCCATCAGATTTTAGGCAAACAGTACTGGAGCGAAGTTCCCGGTATAGTTTATATCAATGTGCCAGAAGATGAATTGGATGCGCAGGTAACTGTAATTGCTTTGCAACTAAAAGGTGAGGTAGAACTCTACAGAGAAGAAGGAAATGTGATAGAAAGTAATTAGTAATGAAGTAGAAGAATATGAAAAAAGCCGGTGAAAACCGGCTTTAGTATTTTACATATAAGTGATAACCACTCTTCTGTTTTGCTGTCTGGCCTGAGATGTCTGATTATTGGTTAAAGGTTGGGTAGAACCTTTTCCATAGGTAATGATTCTTCTTTCGCCTACACCTTGCTCAATCAGGTATTGCTTTACGGCAATCGCTCGTTGAATAGACAATCGCAGGTTATAATCTTTTCCTCCGGTATCATCCGCATGGCCTACCACCTCTACCTTCATTCTGGGGTTCTGACGTAGGGTAGAAACTACCTCATCCAGCGTAGAAGTGTATTCAGCTTTTATGGCATCTGAGTTGAGTTCAAAAAGCATTTTTTGAGGTGACATAGTATTTGCGGTACTACCTCCGGTATTTCCACCAGCAGCAGCTGTACTGCTATCATCTCCATCTTTTATTTTGTTAAACTCATCCAGCAATGCGCGGGTCTCATCTAACAGGGCCTGTGTTTCAGAATCCAGCCCATAAATAGGAGAGGATGAGTTGGTATTTCTTAGCACTTCGGCCCCTCTTCCACCTCCGGAAACACGATTGGCCAACATCTGCTGGCGCTCTTCTTCGGTAATGATTCTTGAGGTGTAAATATCGGCAGATGAACCACGGCGGTTGCTTACAAAAAATACTTCATTATCTTCTTTTGCGGTAAAATAGGCATCAAAGCCAGCTGAATTGATTTTATCGCCCAGGTTTTGGGGGCTTGTCCAGTTTGTCCAGGAGGTATCTTTACGATGTGCTACAAAAATGTCTGCGTTACCATAGCCAGGATGACCATTACTGGAGAAGAAAAGTGTTTTCTTGTCTTCGGTCAGGTAGGGAGACATCTCAAAACCCTCCGTATTGATGGTAGGGCCCAGGTGCACAGGTTCAGACCAGGTATTGTTAAAAGGGTCTTTAGTGCTTACATACAAGTCCTCCTGCCCAACACTGTTCTCTTTTTGCATAGATATGAGTACCACCTCTTCTGAAGAATGCACATACAGGCTATAAAATGTGCCCTGCTTATCAGTAATGCCAGGAATACTAACATTGCTGGGGGCTACCCAGTTTTTTTCGCGATTAAAGCTTAGTGAGAGACCTGCCTGCTGCGCTTTCCCTTCGGTATAGTCATTAAGGAGGTAAATAGTACGGCCACTTTTGCTCACCCCTACCACAGCATTATTACCTTCATTATTAAGGTTGCTCAGGTCATTCTTAGGTTTGGTCCAGTTACCTTCCGCATCTTTCTTAGCATACCATATATCCTGTCCGGAAAGCATACCGCCGGTATTTTGAGCATACAAAGTGCGTACAAAGAAGAGGGTGCTATCCTGCTCAGAATAAATAGGAAGGCTCTCTTCAGCACTGGAGTTAAGCGTATCGGAGAGTGGTTTAGACTCTTCAAAATACATCCGCTGAGCTTGCAGTTGTGTGGCAATGGTCAGTAGAAAAGCAGTAAATAGTAGTTGAATAGCCGACTTTTTCATAGTCAATGT
Source organism: Porifericola rhodea (assembly GCF_030506305.1). Taxonomy (GTDB): domain Bacteria; phylum Bacteroidota; class Bacteroidia; order Cytophagales; family Cyclobacteriaceae; genus Catalinimonas; species Catalinimonas rhodea. The sequence goes on from NZ_CP119421.1 coordinate 3,145,981, forward strand.
ATATCTGATTACCATAAATATGGTGATGTATCCTTTTTGTTAAACAACATAAATCCTAGCCCGATTTCATGTACGCCTGAACGGAAATCGTTGATTTCGCCTATACCCAGATCGTAAGAATAACCCAGGTTGATAAGGTTATTCAGTGTAAAACCAGCCATACCTATCACAGTTTCGGTACTGCGATAAGAAGCACCTACCCAAAAAAGTTCATTGTACTTTACTCGTACGTTGGCATCATAAAGCACAGAGCCACTTGCTGTATACTTTACAAACGCTGCCGGAGAAACCAAAAGTGTATTATTGATATTGAATCTTAAACCCAGCATACCATAATGCTCCATCTCTTCCTTAGCTTCTATCTCATCAATAGAGGCAAAGAGTTCATTCTCTAATAGTCTTTTGGCAGAGTAGCCCACATAAAAATTTTCGTTACGTAGAAATAAACCGGCAGTAACATCCACATTAGTAATTTTACCCTGCTGCGCCAGATATGCCTGATAGGTTTCATCAGGAATTTCGGTGTTTCCTACAGTTACCCCATCCAGGTCTAGCTCACGATTATTAAGACCTCCGCCCAAGCCGAAGGATAGTACGGATTTTCCTACAGCGTAGTGTAAGGCATAGGTTAACATACCATTGGTCTGATGAAAAATCCCCTGCTGATCACTTACCAGATAGCCCCCAACACCGTGGGTAATTCTGTTTTTGGTAAGCGTACGAGCGTTTGCCAGCCTTTCGTATATAGAAGGGTCACTAATTCGGAGCGAGTTGTTCTGAAAGCTATAGCTCTTTTCCTTTTTACCCAGTGGTGCATGAGCACTGATAAAGTAAGTCTGAGGAGCATCGTCCAGCCCAGACCATTGCTGCCTATAACCGATTTTGAGGTCTACAAACTCTTCGGTACCGGATACTGCAGGATTAAAAGTAACTGCATTCTGAAAAAACTGGCTGAACCTGTACGACTGCTGCGCCCTTAGCTGAAAGGACAGGCACATCAGTATGGCCAGGCTTATTCCGATCTTATGTTGTATATTCTTCATCCTCTATGATTTATCTGAGTATGGTAACTGAACCTTTATATGATTGTAAGCCGCCCTCTATGTTTATAAAATAGTAGTATGTTCCTACAGCAGCCGGGCTATTTTCGTAGGTGCCATCCCAGGGCTGGCGGTAGCCCTCCGAACGGTATACCTGCTTGCCGTAGCGGTCAAAAATCTCTACCACCACATTGGTAGCATACTGTATGTTACCAATTTGCCAGAAGTCATTTACCTGATCTCCATCCGGTGTAAAAGCAGTAGGAATTTCCAGCTCCAGATTGCTGCATTCTCTTACATTTACACTTAATGTATCTGTATTACTACTAACATTATTGGCATCTACAACGGTGAGGTAATAGGTTGTGCTTACCGTAGGGTTAAGGCTGATAGTTCCGTTGATCAACTCAAGAGAGCAGTCTTCCTGATCACACTCGCTGACTAATTGATACGGGCCGTTACCGCCCTCTATGTTTAACGCTATACTTTCTTCGCTATCATTGCAAACGTCTATACTTTCTGCTATTTCCAGGCTAATCAGGTATGGTACTACCATCACACTAAATGTCTGCTGGGCAGTAGCTTCGCCATCGTTGACAGTAATGCTAATAATAACTTCAGCTTGCGTATCGGCCAGGGCAGTAACTACCAGGCTACGGTTTTCTCCACTACCGCTGAGGTTAATATTTTCCTGCGGAATAACATCTTCGTTGCTGCTTGTTACCATGATAGTGAGCGAATCTGCCGGAGATTCCAGGTCGCTTAATACAAGGCTGATCGGCTGGCTACTCTGCCCTGCCAGCAGGGTAATGTTGTTTATTTCTGCTATGGTTGGCACATCATTAACCGCTGCTATATTGATAAATACCTGAGCAGACTCTGGGGCATATTCGCTACCGTCGCTACCATTCCAGCTTAGGCTGTCTTCGCCAAAATAATTTTCCGCTGGCACATATTTTAGCTTAGGAATATCCTGGGTACTAATCTCCTGCTCTACATTAACAGCTTCGTCGTTTAGGGTTAGCGTACCATTTTGGGGTAATGATTCAATACGAATTTTGCTTAGTGCCCCATCAGGATTGCCATAGCTGCTGCTGAAGTCAGTGCTGGCAAATACATATTCTGTGTCTTCGCGAGTACTGATACTGAAATCAGTGACACCCACTCCTACAATAATAGTTACTTGCGCTGCTTTGGCGGCCAGGCTGCTACCATCAGAAGCGTTCCATCCAAAGCTGGCAAAGCCTACACTCTGCTCATCTGCTACCTGATATTGTAAATCTGCAATGTTTTCAGCATTGATCTGTGTACCAACGGCTATAGCTGTACCATTAAGCAGAAGAGTACCTGTTTGGGGTAATGAGGTGATCTGGATGAAACTCAGCGGTGTATTTTCTATGTCCAGGTAATTTTTGGTATAGTCTTCAGCCGCAAAATTGTAAGCTGTAGCTTCATCACTTATTGCACGGGTAAAGCTGTTCACTATAGGTGCGTCGTTTACTGCTTCTATAGTAATAGCCACTACTGCTGTTTGCTCGCTGGTAAGTGTGCCATCAGTAGCTGTCCAGCTAAAACTGTCTTCACCATTATAGTTCTCATTGGGTACATATTTCAGGTTATTCACTTCCTGTATGCCCAGACTGCTGTTTGCTGGCAGGTTAATGCCGTTGAACTGAAGGACTCCATTGGCAGGCGCCTGTCGGATAATAATTCCGCTGAGCGCGTCTCCATCCGGGTCGGGGGCGGCTTCACTAAACTGTTGTGCTTTAAAGGTATAAGTCTGATCTTCCTGAATGCTGAGTGCGATATCGGAAGGTACTGGAGCATCCGCCTGAGCACTAATATTAATAGTAATCAGGGCAGATGATTCGGAGTACTCAGCACCATCAAAAGCTGCCCAACTAATGGTATCCTCACCATTGTAGTTGCTATTAGGCACATATTGTAAAGTCGCAATCTGCTCTGCGGAAACAGGTACTCCTTCACTACTACTTTCTACATCGGCGGTAGAAATGGAGTCGCCATCCAGCAGCAGAACCCCAAACTGAGGTAGGGCTGTAATTGCTATGCCCTGCAAGCCTTCCTCTGGGAAATTGTCGGGGTCCTCATAAGGGAATTCATCGGCTGAAAAACTCAGACTCTCGTCTTCGTTAGTAGTTTTAGAAAAGTCAGAAGCTATAGGTGCATCATTGGTGATCACGATGATTGGCCTGCTCAAAGTATTGCTGTTATCATCACCATCTGATACACGTATGCTTAGCTGCTTGCTGTCATTTCCAAGCTCGTCTTCTTCTCCCTCAAATTTATAGGTAACACTTTTGATAGCAGCCTGGTAGTCTGCCAGTGAAGCAGAGCCGCTCAGGGTAAGCACCCCACTGTTCGCATTCCAGTTACCTTTAATTTTGTCGTTGTTCTTAAAACTAAGTACGTCTTTTCCTTTTTGATAGGCACTTTCGGTAAAGGCGATTACAGCTTCCTGCAGATTGCCATTGTCCACATCTACTATGTTGATGCCATTGGTAACTGGTACCGGCTTGTTGTCCAGAATATCGTAGCTGATAGGCGCTTCTTCCAGCCCACTCAGCACCGGGGCATCATTTACCGCAGTAACTGAGATTATACGGTTCACCGGCTGGCTGCTTGCATTAGGGCTGCCATTGTCGGTAACAGTAAAGCTAAGGGCACGTTCAGTGTCTTTAGGATTCTCACTGGAATTAACATAAGTAATCGTACGAATAAGCGTCTGATAAGCCTGAGCCGAAGCTTCACCACTTAGGTTGAGGGTTCCGCTTTCACTATTGTAGCTAGATTCAATGCCATTGTTTTGGCTGCTTACACTGAGCATATCTTCGCCTTTGACAAATCCCCGGCTGATACTGATGGTAGCTGATAATATCTGATCTCCTTCTTCATCATCTATCGTCAGTGTTTCCGTTACTTTAACTGCTGCGTTGTTCTCGGTGTATGCAATTACTTTTTCTGCCTCATCACTGCCCAGTTTAAGAACCGGGGCATCGTTGGTAAGCAGTACATTAATAGTAGTTTTACCGCCTACTTCTTCGCCCTGGCTGTCTTTGACTTTAACTTCCAGTTCATCCGTACCATTGAAACCATCATCTGGCTGGTAGATAAGACCACTAAGTGCAAAAGCAGCCAATTCATCGGGGGCATTAAATAGCAATACTCTTTCACCATTTTTGGTACCAATAAATTTTATCCAGCCTTCTTCTATAGCCTTAGGTGCAAGAAAGAGAACACCATCTTCTACTGAGACGTCTACGGTGAGTTCGTCCTGGTCTGCATCAGTCAGTGTAATACCTGGAATAGGTGTTGCTTCGTCTTCTTCCGCATCAGCAGTGGAGGGTAGGTTGAGGACCGGAGCCTGATTTACAGGGCTTACGCGTACCGTGATTTTCTCATCGTTTACCGCAAAATCATCATCATCTCGGGCATTCCAGCTAAAGCTATCACTACCGCTAAAACCAGAAGCTGGCGTATAGTTAAGTTGATTGATCTGGTCTGGAGTAATTAGCGTACGATTAATGATAAACTCATTATTGATTTCGTTGCTTCCTAGAGAAAGTGTACCGTTTTCAGGCAATGTGCGAATAATGATACCTCGCATATCATCTCCATTAAGATCATTGTAGTAGTCTTCAAAATCATCCTCATCAAAGTTGTAACCGGAATTTTCTGAAGTCTCTATCGTAAAAGCCTCCAGATGGGGAGGTAGATTTATCTTGGCACCAAAAGCGGGCTGTACAATAAAGTAACGCGAAAGGGTATTGCTGACCTCGCCCTGAGCATCGTATACCCGCATGTCTACTCTTCTTCTACCTGAAGCTCGTAGAAAAAATGTTTTATGCTCAAACACAAAACCAAGAATTACATTCTGGTATACATTAAAATTTGCATTACCGCTCAAGGTGATCATGTCATTATCATCACTGATGCTTAGCTGTAACCCTCTAGAGTTAGCTTCAAACTTTAAGCGATCTTCTGTACGCTGAAAGCCTTCAGAAACTTCAATTTCTACTTTGCTAAGTCTGTTATCATCAGCATCACTAATACTAATATCACCAAACACTTTGCTTTCGTTATCAACTATTGGTACTGGTGAAGTATTGGTGCTACTGATAATCGGGGCATCATTTACGGCGGCAACTTTCAGCGAGCGACTTACCGTACTGCTCTGGTTCCCTTCAGCATCTGTAACTGTAATAGTAACACTCAGCTCACGATTGCTAATGTTGCCAGATGTAAGTGCGAATTGCAGAGTGCGTAGTACACTTTGCATTTGGCCCAGGCTTACTCCTCCATTGGCATTCAGGCTGAGAAGTCTGAGGGTACCACTGGAGTCATCAAAGTATGCTTTGATGTTATCATTTTCGTTGACGAGCAGAGTGTCCTGCTCACTTTGGTAGTTACCTTTCAGCTCTATTGTTGCCATGAGCATATTAGGGCTATCGCTATCTTCTATGATAGCGCTTCCCAGTAATTCTGCCGGAGCATCACCTTCCTGATAATTTATGGTAGCGCTACCCGTATTGGTAATCTGGGGAGGGCTTCCCTGGGCAAATGCATGGCCTAGCGGTAGTAGCGAGCACAGAAAAAATGCGGATGTGCTAATTCTTTGATGTAGTGTTCTCACAATCATGTTCTTACTTAAGAATACTTACAGAACCACGATGAGTCTGCTCACCGTTATTAAGTTTGATATAGTAATAGTAAGTACCCGCAGGTAAAAGTTGACCGCTGGTAGCTCCATCCCAGGCTTGCGTGTAGCCTTCTGAGAAGAACACCTGTTTGCCATAACGGTCATATACTTCTACCACCTGACTATTGTAAGTGTCTATGTTTGTGATGTCCCAGGTATCGTTGGCTCCATCACCGTTCGGGGTGAAGGCCGTTGGGATATTGAGCGGCAGACCGTAGCATTCTACAGTACTCACCATAATGGTATCACTATTAAAGGTTACTCCATTTTCATCACTCACACTTACAAAGTAGGTAGTTGTTCTGTCTGGAGATACACTCACTTCAGCAGCATCGCTATTGTCTATATTACAGTCTTCCTGATCACATGTCCAGGAGAAGCTATAGTTACCACTTCCTCCGCTTACCTCTACACTCAGTGATATAGCATCGCCCTGACAAGTTTCAACATCAGGCCCGGCATTTACACTAAGATCAGTCACCTCTATAAGCAATGAGGCAGCGTCCGTAGCATAGTCTTCTCCGTCATACGCGTTCCAGCTTAAGCTATCTTCACCTACATAGTCTTCTGCCGGCTGGTAGCTTAAACTTTCTATGTCTTCCGGACTCAATACGATTGCTTCTTCAGTATTTAACATCTCCTGTGTCAGCACCTCACCCTTTAGGTAAAGCAGGCCGTTGACAGGTAACTTACTGATACTTAACCTTACAAAGGTAAGGTTTTCAGGAAAATTATCAGGATCGTTGTATTGATTTGAGAAATCATTTTGGCTGAAAGCGTAATTGCTGTTTTTCAGCAGCTTTATATTGAAATCGTTAACTACAGGAGGGGTGTTTACCTGTATGGTAAGTTCTCTTCTTAAAGTGTTGCTTTCCGACTCATTTCTATACACTGTGAACTCAATTTGTCGGCTTCCGCCATTTGGTGTAGAACTGGTATTGATGTATTGTATACTACGGATTGCTACCTGATAGGCTTCCAGCGTATTGCCCCCCGAAAGGGTAAGGAGGCCGCTACCTTCGTTCCAGCTTACGTCAAAATCTTCTGACTCAAACATCAGGCTGTCTTCCATTGGTAAGTAAGCCCCTTCCGCAAAGCGAACTATGGCAGCAGTAAGGCTGTCATTGTCTGCATCGGTTATGGTAAGGTTCTCGCTAAGGTTAGTAGCAGCGTCTCCTGGGCGGTATATAATGGCTTGAGTTTCCAGCCCAGCCAGTATAATAGGGTCGTCTGCCGCTTCTATATTCACATAGCGACTAAGGGTATTGCTAGACCCGTTTCCTTCATCAGTAACCTGAAAATTAATTTTTCGCAGGCCAAGCGTAGGTGTTTCGCTTACGTTCTGATAGCGCACACTTCTGAGTACAGTCTCATAAACTTCAATAGACGCATTTCCGGTAAGAATCAATCGGTTGGCACTTCTTCTGCCGGTAATACCAGGGGTGGTAGTAAAGCTGAGCTGATCTTCGTTCTCGGCAAAGTTTTCAGAAATAGTAATGGTAGCAGCTACAATATTGTCATTTTCCAGATCTTCTATAGTGACTGAGTTACTTAGCTGAACAGCTTCGTTATTTTCCACATAGGTAAGGGTATCAGTCTCCATATTGCTGAGCAGGGGCAAATCATTTACAGCATTAATGATGATGTTTACTTCTGCATTCGCTTCATTAGACTGAGGGTCAATAGCCTTGATTAGTAATTTATCGTTACCGCTAAAGTCCAGAGGACCACTGTATTGTAAGCTGGTCAGGGCATTATTAAGATCGGCTTCTACTCCTTTAAAAGTCATGGTGCTGGCATTTTTACTGCTACCCTCCAGAAACACGATAGAAGCCAGTACTCCCTCATTAACGAAAGTAAGAAGGCCTTCACTCACGTTCAGGCTCACTGTAAGTGTATCTGTTTCATTATCTGCGTCTTCTATAGTGATGCTTCTGGTCTCAGCAAAGCGGAATATAGCATCTTCGCTAGCCGTGATAGAAGAGGGTGCGTTGATGGCAGGAGCATCTCCTACCGGTAGAATATTGATAGTTACTTTAGCGATATTTGAGATTTTACCGGGCTGGGTTTCACTATCCAATGCCGTCCAGAAGAAGGCGTCTGTACCATTGTAGTTAGCGTTTGGTACATAGCGAAAGCTAGGGTTACCGGCAAAGTCTATCTGAAAACCTCCTTGCGAGGGATCCAGATCGTTATCCGAAAGTGTTTTGTTATTTACGGAAAGGCTACCTTTTTTGGGTAGTCCGGTAATGTAAATTTTATTGTCAAATGCGTCTCTGTCATCGGCATAGTTGGCGCTGAAATCAGCACTACTCAGATTGAGCACTTCATCTTCGGGCACCTGTTTGCTAAAGTCAGTAAGCTCAGGCGGAAGGTTAGAGTTTTCTACCTGAATGAATCTGTAATCTATGTTGCTCCAGTCGCTGCCATCGTTAACCTGAAAGCTGAGCTGACGAGGTAGCGGGGTAGGGTCCGACGATTTGTTGCTATACCTGACGGAGCGTACCGCATTAATGTAATCTAACACATTAGCATTGCCACTAAGCGTAAGTACTCCACTTTGTGCATTCCAGCTACCGCTGATACCATTCTGATTGTTAAATAGCAGCTCGTCTTCAGAGGCAGAATAAAATAGCGGGGCGCTCTGCACAAAAGCGATACTTGCCGAACTCATATTAATATCGTCAATATCGTTAATGGTAAACGACTGAGTAATATTGACAGGTGGATCGTTCCGGTTAAATTGTATGGCGCTATTGTTCTCAACTACTGAAAATGCAATCTCTGGCTCGTCATTCACCTCATTCAGGCGTATGCGTAAAACCTGGTACTCACTATAAAGCTGTCCGTCGTTAACACGGATAGGTACAAATAAGTCTCCATCAAAATTTTCTGCGGGTACTACCAAAGTTCTGTCATCTTCCAACGTATAATTGTTGTCTTCGCTTTCGTCATTTGCCTCAATAAAGAAATCTTCAGGAAAATCATTATCAGGATCTATTACAGTGATGGCATCACTTTCGGTGCTCAGTAGTGTGGTAAGGTCTATTGGAATATCTTCCGTACCTGTAATGCCGCTTTCTCTTACAATGAGTTGAGGTTTGTCATTTACTGGGTTTACAGTTATGAGTAGTGCATTAAGTACATTGGCCCCATCGCTATCGGTTGCGCTTATACCAATATTTGCCGTAGCAGGCTGGTTACCGTTGGTGTTAGGAGATACTGTAAGCTGCAAGCTATTGCCGTTCAACACAGGCTGTATTAAAGCCGCATTGCTATTAGAGCTTATGCTTAATGTTAACCCCTCATCTTCTACATCAGAGAAATAAGGCGATAAATCTACCTCAAACGAGCCTATATCTTCATCTACCTCTTCTTCAGGAATTGCTGTAGCTACCGGTACATCGTTGACAGAGATTATTTCAATCGTCACAGAAGCGACTTCAGAGTCCGCAGTTCCGTCATTAGCTTTGAAGGTAAAAGAGTCGCTACCGCTGAAGTTGTTGTTAGGAGTATATTCTACCTGATTTCCATTGACAACACTGAGTGTACCGTTGGAAGGAGTAGTGAGGATAGCGAAAGTGATCGGGTCATTGTCAGGGTCCGAAGCAGAGAGCGTGATGCTGACAGGAGTATCTTCATCCGTGCTAGTGTTCACATTCTGTGCTACAGGCGCATCATTGCTATTGTTGACAGTGATAGTTACAGAAGCGACTTCAGAGTCCGCAGTTCCGTCATTAGCTTTGAAGGTAAAAGAGTCGCTACCGCTGAAGTTGTTGTTAGGAGTATATTCTACCTGATTTCCATTGACAGCACTGAGTGTACCGTTGGAAGGAGTAGTGAGGATAGCGAAAGTGATCAGGTCATTGTCAGGGTCCGAAGCAGAGAGCGTGATGCTGACAGGGGTGTCTTCATCCGTGCTAGTGTTCACATTCTGTGCTACAGGCGCATCATTGCTATTGTTGACAGTGATAGTTACAGAAGCGACTTCAGAGTCCGCAGTTCCGTCATTAGCTTTGAAGGTAAAAGAGTCGCTACCGCTGAAGTTGTTGTTAGGAGTATATTCTACCTGATTTCCATTGACAACACTGAGTGTACCGTTGGAAGGAGTAGTGAGGATAGCGAAAGTGATCGGGTCATTGTCAGGGTCCGAAGCAGAGAGCGTGATGCTGACAGGGGTGTCTTCATCCGTGCTAGTGTTCACATTCTGTGCTACAGGCGCATCATTGCTATTGTTGACAGTGATAGTTACAGAAGCGACTTCAGAGTCCGCAGTTCCGTCATTAGCTTTGAAGGTAAAAGAGTCGCTACCGCTGAAGTTGTTGTTAGGAGTATATTCTACCTGATTTCCATTGACAGCACTGAGTGTACCGTTGGAAGGAGTAGTGAGGATAGCGAAAGTGATCGGGTCATTGTCAGGGTCCGAAGCAGAGAGCGTGATGCTGACAGGGGTGTCTTCATCCGTGCTAGTGTTCACATTCTGTGCTACAGGCGCATCATTGCTATTGTTGACAGTGATAGTTACAGAAGCGACTTCAGAGTCCGCAGTTCCGTCATTAGCTTTGAAGGTAAAAGAGTCGCTACCGCTGAAGTTGTTGTTAGGAGTATATTCTACCTGATTTCCATTGACAACACTGAGTGTACCGTTGGAAGGAGTAGTGAGGATAGCGAAAGTGATCAGGTCATTGTCAGGGTCCGAAGCAGAGAGCGTGATGCTGACAGGGGTGTCTTCATCCGTGCTAGTGTTCACATTCTGTGCTACAGGCGCATCATTGCTATTGTTGACAGTGATAGTTACAGAAGCGACTTCAGAGTCCGCAGTTCCGTCATTAGCTTTGAAGGTAAAAGAGTCGCTACCGCTGAAGTTGTTGTTAGGAGTATATTCTACCTGATTTCCATTGACAGCACTGAGTGTACCGTTGGAAGGAGTAGTGAGGATAGCGAAAGTGATCGGGTCATTGTCAGGGTCCGAAGCAGAGAGCGTGATGCTGACAGGGGTGTCTTCATCCGTGCTAGTGTTCACATTCTGTGCTACAGGCGCATCATTGCTATTGTTGACAGTGATAGTTACAGAAGCGACTTCAGAGTCCGCAGTTCCGTCATTAGCTTTGAAGGTAAAAGAGTCGCTACCGCTGAAGTTGTTGTTAGGAGTATATTCTACCTGATTTCCATTGACAACACTGAGTGTACCGTTGGAAGGAGTAGTGAGGATAGCGAAAGTGATCAGGTCATTGTCAGGGTCCGAAGCAGAGAGCGTGATGCTGACAGGGGTGTCTTCATCCGTGCTAGTGTTCACATTCTGTGCTACAGGCGCATCATTGCTATTGTTGACAGTGATAGTTACAGAAGCGACTTCAGAGTCCGCAGTTCCGTCATTAGCTTTGAAGGTAAAAGAGTCGCTACCGCTGAAGTTGTTGTTAGGAGTATATTCTACCTGATTTCCATTGACAGCACTGAGTGTACCGTTGGAAGGAGTAGTGAGGATAGCGAAAGTGATCGGGTCATTGTCAGGGTCCGAAGCAGAGAGCGTGATGCTGACAGGAGTATCTTCATCCGTGCTAGTGTTCACATTCTGCGCTACAGGCGCATCATTAAGCTTTTCGTTAACCTGAATACTAAACGAAGATGTGGTGCTGGCCTGTGTAGATGGAGCCAGGTTAATATTATCTGTTAGCGTTACTTCTACTTTTGTAGTTCCACTTTTTTCATCACTAGGAGTAAAACTCAGTGTGCCCTCAGTACTGAGTTCTGGTAGTTCAGTAAAAAGCTCAGGATCTTCTACATCCAGATTGAAAGCCATGATTTGGTCTTTTTCATCCGTAGCTGTTGAAGGGGCAGGAGCAATGTCCTGTGCAAAATTGTTGAAGTTTTGTTTACCTGCGGCCAGCTCTACATAGATACTCTGTTGAGATAGATTGAAGCTTGGAGCATCATTAACTGGAGTTACGCGAAAAGTGAAATCTTCTGTATGTTCCTTCTGATCGTTTGTAGCAGTAATACTAAATTTCTGTTCTCCATTTTTATCTTTTTGAGACGTAAACAAATATATACCTTCCTCATTGTTTGCAGTTAGTGTAGCAAAGTCAGGACTAGAAGCAGGAGATATCGCGTATGTTACTTCCAGTTCTTCATCTTCAGGCTGAACTTCAATTTTAAACTCTCCGGTAAAGTCTTCTTCCAATTCAAATATTTCTTGTACTAAAGAAAAAAATGGTGTCTTATCCTCTTCTTCCAGTACATCAAGTTGAAAGCTGGTAGCAGCGGACTCATTCTCACTATCAGTGGCGGTAAGAGTGATTGTTGCTTTGCCAAACTGCTCAGGAGTCAGGCTGATAGTGAGTTGCTCAGCTTGAATGCTGGGCTGTGCAAGATTTGTGTTATCGCTGGAAGCTGAGAGCTCCAGGGTTTCATCATCTACATCGCTGAAGACCCCGCTGATGTTGATAGTAATATCCTCATCGTTTTCATTAGCCTTAATATCATCCAGGGTTTTGGCAACAGTAGGTGCATCATTGACCGGACTTACTAGCAGGGAGAAGGTTTGCTGTGCCTGGTTTTGGCTGTCCTCTATATCGGTGGCAATAACGGATACGTCTTGTGGTCCGCCAAAGGCATCAGTTTTAGCTTCAATAGTGATGTCACCATTATTGGCATTAATGCTAAGGGAAGCAAAGTCCAGACTGTGGTCTAAAGCATAAGTTGCTTTAGGAGTATTGTCCTCAGGGTTGAGGGTGACTTTTACTTTCTCTTCAAAGTCTTCCTCCAGCTGAAGCTGGTTTTGCGAGAGCGTAAAGGTAGGGGCGACAGCTTCAGCTTCTTCCACAGAGACTATCAGCGTATCTTGATCAGTAGCCTGCTCATCATCAGTGACAGTCAGGGTGACTTCATATTGGCCGATTCCGAAGTCCACCTCAAGCTGTTCGCCATTGGCACTTCCTCCGTTCCAACTCCATTGATAGCCAACGATCTGTCCGTCAGGGTCACTAGACTGAGAGGCATCCAGACTTACACTTTCTGTACCATTTCTATCTTGATCAGAGAGTGTGATGTCATCGCCAGCATTGGCAACAGGTTCCATGTTCTCCTCTTCCTCTTCCAGTACATCAAGTTGAAAGCTGGTAGCAGCGGACTCATTATTGCTGTCAGTGGCGGTAAGAGTGATTGTTGCTTTGCCAAACTGCTCAGGAGTCAGGCTGATAGTGAGTTGCTCAGCTTGAATGCTGGGCTGTGCAAGATTTGTGTTATCGCTGGAAGCTGAGAGCTCCAGGGTTTCATCATCTACATCGCTGAAGACCCCGCTGATGTTGATAGTAATATCCTCATCGTTTTCATTAGCCTTAATATCATCCAGGGTTTTGGCAACAGTAGGTGCATCATTGACCGGACTTACTAGCAGGGAGAAGGTTTGCTGTGCCTGGTTTTGGCTGTCCTCTATATCGGTGGCAATAACGGATACGTCTTGTGGTCCGCCAAAGGCATCAGTTTTAGCTTCAATAGTGATGTCACCATTATTGGCATTAATGCTAAGGGAAGCAAAGTCCAGACTGTGGTCTAAAGCATAAGTTGCTTTAGGAGTATTGTCCTCAGGGTTGAGGGTGACTTTTACTTTCTCTTCAAAGTCTTCCTCCAGCTGAAGCTGGTTTTGCGAGAGCGTAAAGGTAGGGGCGACAGCTTCAGCTTCTTCCACAGAGACTATCAGCGTATCTTGATCAGTAGCCTGCTCATCATCAGTGACAGTCAGGGTGACTTCATATTGGCCGATTCCGAAGTCCACCTCAAGCTGTTCGCCATTGGCACTTCCTCCGTTCCAGCTCCATTGATAGTCAACGATCTGTCCGTCAGGGTCACTAGACTGAGAGGCATCCAGACTTACACTTTCTGTACCATTTCTATCTTGATCAGAGAGTGTGATATCATCACCAGCATTGGCAATAGGTGCCATATTCTCTTCTTCCTCTTCCAATACATCAAGTTGAAAGCTGGTAGCAGCGGACTCATTATTGCTGTCTGTGGCGGTAAGAGTGATTGTTGCTTTGCCAAACTGCTCAGGAGTCAGGCTGATAGTGAGTTGCTCAGCTTGAATGCTGGGCTGTGCAAGATTTGTGTTATCGCTGGAAGCTGAGAGCTCCAGGGTTTCATCATCTACATCGCTGAAGACCCCGCTGATGTTGATAGTAATATCCTCATCGTTTTCATTAGCCTTGATATCATCCAGGGTTTTGGCAACAGTAGGTGCATCATTGACCGGACTTACTAGCAGGGAGAAGGTTTGCTGTGCCTGGTTTTGGCTGTCCTCTATATCGGTGGCAATAACGGATACGTCTTGTGGTCCGCCAAAGGCATCAGTTTTAGCTTCAATAGTGATGTCACCATTATTGGCATTAATGCTAAGGGAAGCAAAGTCCAGACTGTGGTCTAAAGCATAAGTTGCTTTAGGAGTATTGTCCTCAGGGTTGAGGGTGACTTTTACTTTCTCTTCAAAGTCTTCCTCCAGCTGAAGCTGGTTTTGCGAGAGCGTAAAGGTAGGGGCGACAGCTTCAGCTTCTTCCACAGAGACTATCAGCGTATCTTGATCAGTAGCCTGCTCATCATCAGTGACAGTCAGGGTGACTTCATATTGGCCGATTCCGAAGTCCACCTCAAGCTGTTCGCCATTGGCACTTCCTCCGTTCCAGCTCCATTGATAGTCAACGATCTGTCCGTCAGGGTCACTAGACTGAGAGGCATCCAGACTTACACTTTCTGTACCATTTCTATCTTGATCAGAGAGTGTGATATCATCACCAGCATTGGCAATAGGTGCCATATTCTCTTCTTCCTCTTCCAATACATCAAGTTGAAAGCTGGTAGCAGCGGACTCATTATTGCTGTCTGTGGCGGTAAGAGTGATTGTTGCTTTGCCAAACTGCTCAGGAGTCAGGCTGATAGTGAGTTGCTCAGCTTGAATGCTGGGCTGTGCAAGATTTGTGTTATCGCTGGAAGCTGAGAGCTCCAGGGTTTCATCATCTACATCGCTGAAGACCCCGCTGATGTTGATAGTAATATCCTCATCGTTTTCATTAGCCTTGATATCATCCAGGGTTTTGGCAACAGTAGGTGCATCATTGACCGGACTTACTAGCAGGGAGAAGGTTTGCTGTGCCTGGTTTTGGCTGTCCTCTATATCGGTGGCAATAACGGATACGTCTTGTGGTCCGCCAAAGGCATCAGTTTTAGCTTCAATAGTGATGTCACCATTATTGGCATTAATGCTAAGGGAAGCAAAGTCCAGACTGTGGTCTAAAGCATAAGTTGCTTTAGGAGTATTGTCCTCAGGGTTGAGGGTGACTTTTACTTTCTCTTCAAAGTCTTCCTCCAGCTGAAGCTGGTTTTGCGAGAGCGTAAAGGTAGGGGCGACAGCTTCAGCTTCTTCCACAGAGACTATCAGCGTATCTTGATCAGTAGCCTGCTCATCATCAGTGACAGTCAGGGTGACTTCATATTGGCCGATTCCGAAGTCCACCTCAAGCTGTTCGCCATTGGCACTTCCTCCGTTCCAGCTCCATTGATAGTCAACGATCTGTCCGTCAGGGTCACTAGACTGAGAGGCATCCAGACTTACACTTTCTGTACCATTTCTATCTTGATCAGAGAGTGTGATATCATCACCAGCATTGGCAATAGGTGCCATATTCTCTTCTTCCTCTTCCAATACATCAAGTTGAAAGCTGGTAGCAGCGGACTCATTATTGCTGTCTGTGGCGGTAAGAGTGATTGTTGCTTTGCCAAACTGCTCAGGAGTCAGGCTGATAGTGAGTTGCTCAGCTTGAATGCTGGGCTGTGCAAGATTTGTGTTATCGCTGGAAGCTGAGAGCTCCAGGGTTTCATCATCTACATCGCTGAAGACCCCGCTGATGTTGATAGTAATATCCTCATCGTTTTCATTAGCCTTGATATCATCCAGGGTTTTGGCAACAGTAGGTGCATCATTGACCGGACTTACTAGCAGGGAGAAGGTTTGCTGTGCCTGGTTTTGGCTGTCCTCTATATCGGTGGCAATAACGGATACGTCTTGTGGTCCGCCAAAGGCATCAGTTTTAGCTTCAATAGTGATGTCACCATTATTGGCATTAATGCTAAGGGAAGCAAAGTCCAGACTGTGGTCTAAAGCATAAGTTGCTTTAGGAGTATTGTCCTCAGGGTTGAGGGTGACTTTTACTTTCTCTTCAAAGTCTTCCTCCAGCTGAAGCTGGTTTTGCGAGAGCGTAAAGGTAGGGGCGACAGCTTCAGCTTCTTCCACAGAGACTATCAGCGTATCTTGATCAGTAGCCTGCTCATCATCAGTGACAGTCAGGGTGACTTCATATTGGCCGATTCCGAAGTCCACCTCAAGCTGTTCGCCATTGGCACTTCCTCCGTTCCAGCTCCATTGATAGTCAACGATCTGTCCGTCAGGGTCACTAGACTGAGAGGCATCCAGACTTACACTTTCTGTACCATTTCTATCTTGATCAGAGAGTGTGATATCATCGCCAGCATTGGCAACAGGCTTAATGTTCTCTTCTTCCTCTTCACTAACTACAATTTGTACAAAAAAATTGTTACTCTTAGCTTCGCCGTCGTCCACGTAGACTTCGACACTCAAAACACCTTCTTCAAAATCATCATCAGGCGTAACTGTATTGCCATCTACCTCATAATTTTCGCCTTCTAAAATAGTTAATGTAAAATCATCAGGATAATTATTGTCTTCATCCTCTACACTTAGATCTTCCAGTCTGATTGTTACAGGTTCTTCTTCTTTCGTTGTAAAAGATTTTGCCCCGGTTATAAAGGGAGCATCATTTACATCTTGGATATTTATAGTAAATGATTCAGATATAGTTTCATCAGTAGCTACATCTCTGGCATTAATAGTAATGTTGTAAGCCGTTTGCTTTTCAAAATTGAGTACCTCAGTAGTCAACAATTTATTATCTACCACTTTAGAAGGAACATTAGTACCCTCCAGTGTATATTCTGCTTCACCATCCTCTGAAGATAGAATGCCTACTTCCGTTTCTACAGGCTCATTCTCGTCTACTGAATTTCCTTCTAGTCTCAAATTACTTATCGCAATAGCTTTGTAGTAAGGAAAAGTAAAATTTACTGTACTAAAAGCTTTGCCCGCTGCCAGTATAGGCAGTAGTAGTAATAGGTAAATAGTGAAAGCAGGCCTTAACATCTTGTATGTCATTTAATGTTCAGTGCGTGAGTGAATATTACTTATTAATAAAATTATAAAAAAAATAAATAATATTACATTTTCAAATATAAAACAAAAACAGGAATATTTCTAAAAAATCTTTATAAACTGATGATTAGGTACAGCTGGCAGATTAAACTCCTCAGATAAAAAATACGAGGACGAAGCTCATTGTTATAAAAAATATATAGAAAATACCCTAAAAAATGAAATTTTGATAGATAATATGTTATGCTTCTTACAGAATAATTCAAAAAATGAAGCAGATCGTGCGCTAAAATTTCTTAAAAGTATTTAATGTAAGTTTTATATAAAAATAATAGTATACCTTTTCCTGTATACGCTACTACTGATTAAAAAATCTATAGCTAATATTTGAATACTGATGATTATCAGCGATTTGAATTTTACTTGACTTTAATCCTAAGTAATCCTTAATAATCTGGTTTATTCCCGTAACTTTGTGCCCCATAATATTTGCTAATGTCCAAATCAGAATAATGGGAGGCAACATCTTATGGGTTCAGTAAAGTATATCTTCGTAACGGGAGGCGTTACATCTTCATTGGGAAAAGGAATTATCTCTGCATCGCTGGGGAAACTGCTGCAGGCGAGAGGTTTCAGAGTTACCATTCAAAAATTTGATCCTTATATTAACATAGATCCGGGCACTATGAACCCCTATGAGCATGGCGAATGCTATGTTACTGACGATGGGGCAGAGACAGACCTGGATCTGGGGCATTACGAGCGTTTTCTTAATGTTCGTACCTCGCAGGGTAATAATGTTACTACCGGCCGTATCTATCATAATGTCATTACTAAAGAGCGAGAGGGTGCATACCTGGGCAAAACCGTACAGGTAATCCCCCACATCACCGACGAAATTAAAGCTAATTTCTTTCGCCTGGGGGAGACGGGGGATTACGATATTGTAATTACCGAGATAGGTGGTTGTGTAGGTGATATAGAATCCTTGCCTTTTATAGAGGCAGTACGTCAGGCTCGCTGGGAACTGGGAGGTAGTAACTTTCTGGTTATTCACCTGACGCTGGTACCCTACCTGGAAGCCGCAAAAGAGCTAAAAACCAAACCTACACAGCATTCAGTACAGCGATTATCAGAGGCAGGAGTACAGCCAGATATATTGGTCTGCCGTGCGGAGCAGCATATCCCTATGGATATCAGAAAGAAAATAGCGCTGTTCTGCAACGTAAATATCAACTCGGTTATAGAAGCAGTTGATGCAGACACAATTTACGATGTGCCGCTACTGATGCGCAAAGAGAAGCTGGATGAGCGTGTACTTAGTAAACTTAAGCTATCTCATAAAAAAGAGCCGGATATAGACCAGTGGAAAGAGTTTCTGGGCAGGTTTAAAAATCCGGTAAGCGAGGTTAATATTGGTATCATTGGTAAGTATGTAGAGCTGCCTGATGCTTATAAATCTATCGCCGAAGCTTTTGTACATGCCGGTGCAGAGAATGAGTGCAAGGTGAGAGTAAAGTGGATATCTTCCGAAACAATTACAGAAGATAATAAGGAAGACGTACTTAAAAACTTGCAGGGCATTTTAGTAGCTCCTGGCTTTGGTGAGCGTGGAATACCCGGTAAGCTGGTAACCGCACGCTATGCGCGCGAAAACAAAATTCCTTTCTTTGGTATTTGCCTGGGCATGCAGTGTGCTGTAATAGAGTTTGCTCGTAATGTACTGGGGCTTAAAGATGCCAACTCAACCGAAATGGATGAAAATACGTCGCATCCGGTTATCGCACTGATGGAAGATCAGAAAAACATCGTCAACAAAGGGGGAACCATGCGTCTGGGAAGTTATGCCTGCGACCTTAAGCGTGGTAGCGCGGTATATCAGGCCTATGGCAAAAAGAGTATACAGGAACGCCACCGCCATAGATATGAGTATAATAACAAATACCTGGAGCAGTTTGAAAAAGCAGGAATGATTGCCAGCGGAATTAACCCTGACTCCAAGCTGGTAGAAGTGATTGAGCTTAAAGATCATCCTTGGTATGTGGGTACTCAGTACCATCCGGAGCTTAAAAGTACGGTATTAAGCCCTCACCCTCTCTTTGTACGCTTCGTAAAAGCGGCACGTGAGCATAAAATGTTATTAGAAGAAATGAAATAAATTGAAGCTGGCGCAGACTAAAAGAGTATGCGCCAGTCTTTTTTATAAATCGTAGTACGATATTCATTATTCCGTGAATATCCTTTAATATTGCGGTCTTGAAATTTTAAGGCGCGTAAAATTGTATCTATTCTTACCAGAGAATTATAAATATTATGGATAGAAACCAGGCAATAGGCTTGTTGCTTTCAGGCTTGTTACTCATCATATACTTCCAGTTTTTTGCCCCGGAACCAGTACCACCGGCTGCTAAAGAGCAAACAACGGAACAGTCTGTTAGCAGTCCTGCTCAGGCACAAACAGCATTGGATAATAGCGGATCTTCCTCAGAGGACGATTCCCTACAGCTTGAACGCAACCGCCAGCAGTACGGAGTGTTTGCTCCGGCAGCAAGCGGCAAGGCTCAGGAGGTAACTGTAGAAAGTGATGATTTAATCCTGACGCTGAACACCAAAGGCGGAGCTGTAGCCCGGGTTGAACTCAAAAACTACAACGATGGTGAAGGTCAGCAACTCGTACTTTTAGACGACGAAAGCAGCAACTTTAGCCTGCTTGCTAATACCCAGCGTGGTGAGCTAGACCTCTACAATCTGTTTTATCAGGCAGAAAATACCAGCTTTAGCGTAAGCGAAGGTGATACTACCGAAGTAGTGCTAAGCGCTCGCCTGGATGGGGGTAGTGAGATCAGGCAAGTATATAGCGTGCCCGGCAATGGATACAAAGTAGGTTATCGCTTAGAGCTACGTAATGCCAGCGGTGCCTTAAGTAGTAGCAATATTCAGTTTCTGTGGAGTAACCAGCTTCGCCCTCTGGAACAGAATATGGAAGAGAGTCGCCGCAGGAGTGCCCTCAACTACTATACCGCTGACGGTAGTTTTGAGCAGCTTTCATCCCTTATGGGCGATGATGCCGAAGAAGAAACGATAGAGGAGCCTTTGAAATGGGTAGCTATGAAGCAGCGCTTCTTCAGTACCGCCATTATAGCCGATGAGTCTTTCGCTCAGGCCAACCTTAAAGTAGATAGCCCCGCAGAAGAAAATACCACGCTGGTAAAAAGCATGAGTATGGCTGTAGGGATGAATATTGAAGACCTTAACAATGGCGTATTAAGCTATAGCTACTACCTGGGGCCTAATGACCAACAGGTAATGACAAAAGTGGCTCCCGATTTTGAGGAAAATATTGATTTTGGCTGGCCGGTAGTGAAGTGGATCAGTAAATATCCGATTTCATATATGTTCCATTGGCTGGAGCAGTTTATCAGCAACTACGGAGTTATTATTATTATTCTGGTGCTGGTTATCAAGACCTTACTATTCCCGCTTTCTTATAAGTCGTACATCTCCATGGCCAAGATTAAAGTGCTGAAGCCGGAGCTAGACGAGATCAAGGAAAAGTACGGAGATGATATGACCAAAGCACAGCAGGAGCAGATGCAGCTTTACCAGAAGGTGGGAGTAAATCCGCTAAGCGGTTGTGTGCCGGTATTGTTACAGATGCCTATATTACTGGCGATGTTCAACTATTTTCCAAACGCTATTGAGCTACGTCAGGAGCCATTTTTGTGGGCAGATGACCTCTCAACTTACGATTCCATACTTGATCTTCCTTTTACTATTCCTTTCTACGGAGATCATGTGAGTTTATTCGTGTTGCTGATGACTGCTTCTACAATTTTGTACACCTGGTCAAACAATCAAGCCAGTACCGTACAGGGGCCCATGAAGAATATGCAGTATTTTCTGCCGCTGATCTTTATGTTTGTGCTTAACTCTTTCCCTGCCGCGCTTAGCTTCTACTATTTTGTTTCTAACATTGTTACCTTTGGTCAGCAGGCAATCATTCGTAAGTTTGTTGATGACGATAAGATTCGGAAGATTCTGGAGGAGAACAAGAAGAGAAACAAGAATAAGAAGAAGTCTAAATTTCAGCAGCGCCTGGAAGAGGCCATGAAAGCCAGTGAAGAAACTCGCAAACCTAACAACCGAGGCGGTAACAAAAATAATCGCGGAGGTAAATAATCAGCACTGACTTTCGTTTCACTGAAAAAACGATATGGAAGTAAAAGACGTCAAGCATAAAAAGAAGAAAAAGCTGGGGAGCTATCCTTATGTCAGCGTAGTCTTTAGTATTACGCTGGCCCTTTTTGTGATTGGCCTTTTTGGTTTACTGATATTACATGCCAACAGCCTTACCCGCATGATACGGGAAAATGTAAGCATGCAGGTATTTTTGAACCGCACCATTTCAGAAAACGATAAAATTCAGATACAGAAGACACTAGCCAGCAAAGCGTATGTAGCGGTAGTAGAAGACCAGCCGCAGATTAGCTTTATTTCTAAAGAAGAGGCTGCCAAAGAGTTTATTGAAGATACCGGAGAGGATTTTACCCAGTTTTTAGGCGAAAATCCGCTGCGCGATGCTTACGTGATCAATATCAACACCGAATACCAGACCACCGACGAACTGGCAAAAGTAAAACTGGATATTGAGCGTATGAGTGGTGTATTTGAAGTTACCTATGTAGAGAACCTGATACGTTCTATCAATGAAAACCTGACGAAGGTAAGCCTGGTACTCCTTGGCTTTGCTGTGCTTCTGGTAATCATAGTAGCTGTACTGATAAACAATACCATTCGTCTGGCCCTGTTTTCTCAGCGCTTCCTGATCAGGAGTATGCAGCTGGTTGGCGCTACTTCAGGTTTTATCCAACGCCCTTTTTTAAGACGCTCCTTTTTTCATGGCATAATAGGGGGGATACTGGCCTCGGTACTTCTATTGTTTGTGCTACAGTATGTCAACCAGCAGATTAAAGATATAGAGAAGCTTCAGGAGCCTGCAAATATCCTTATTCTAATGGGCGCATTACTGGTAGCAGGTGGCTTTATTGGCTTTATGAGTACTTATCGGGCCATACGCAAATACCTGAAGATGTCGCTGGACGAACTTTACTGATAGATAATTTTCTCTAAATAAATAAGCCCTCAATACCTGAAACCATCATACTAAAAACAATATGGCAGATAAAAATCAGCTTCCTTTTGGTAAGAAAAACTACATACTGATGCTCGTTGGTATCGGTATATTAATATTAGGCTTTACCCTTATGTCTCTGGATGGTGAAGAGTACGGTTTTGGCCTTCTGGGAATCACAATTGGTCCTATCACAGTAATGATAGGTTTTATTGTAGAATTCTTTGCTATACTTTCTAAACCTGAATGATCTTTGCTAAGCAAAGCAAAAAGATAAAACTTTACTATGTCTATCATTGAAGCCATCATTTTAGGGATCGTTCAGGGGCTAACTGAATTTTTGCCTGTAAGCAGTAGCGGTCATATTGAGCTGGGTACCGTGCTTTTAGGAGTACAGAGCAAAGACAACCTGCTTTTTTCAGTTGTGGTACACAGCGCTACCGCGCTTAGTACTATCGTAGTATTCCGTAAAGATATTGCCCAGCTGTTTATGGGGCTGTTTAAATTCAAGTGGAACGACGAGGTTATTTATATCTCCAAGCTACTACTTTCTATGGTACCTGTAGGGCTAATAGGAGTGTTCTACAAAGACCAGATTGAGGCTTTCTTTGGCGGAGATGTTTTGCTGGTAGGCTTTATGTTACTGCTCACAGCTACTTTACTTGCCATGACTTATTACGCCAAAAAGCAGGGTGGAAAAGTAACTTACCCCAAGGCGTTCATTATTGGTATGGCACAGGCTATCGCTATTCTTCCCGGTATTTCACGTTCAGGAGCTACCATTGCTACATCTTTGCTCATTGGAGTAGAGAAAGAACGCGCAGCCCGTTTCTCTTTTCTGATGGTGCTGCTGCCTATCATAGGAGCCTCACTATTAGAAGTGAAAGATTTTATTGAACAACCCTCTCTGGGAAGTGGTATATCAGGTATGGCTCTTTTCCTTGGTTTCATTGCGGCATTTACTTCCGGGCTATTGGCTTGCCAGTGGATGATCTCAATCGTAAAGAAAGGGAAGCTCATTTACTTCTCCATCTATTGTTTTATTGTGGGCATTATTGCCATCATTACGGCACTGACTTAAAAAAAAGCATGACAGCACCTTATTCCTTATTTAATCAGGAAGACTATGACTTTCAGAAGGGGGAAGTCATTTTAATAGACAAACCCCTGGAATGGACTTCCTTTGATGTAGTGAATAAGCTCCGCTATCAGATTAAAATAAAGAAGATAGGACATGCCGGCACGCTGGACCCACTGGCTAGCGGGCTGCTCATTCTCTGTACCGGTAAAATGACCAAGCAGATAGAGCAGTTTCAGGCTCAGGAAAAAGAATACGAAGGTACGTTTGTGCTGGGTAAGACTACCCCTTCTATAGATCTGGAAACTGACTTTGACAGTGAAACTTCTATAGAAAACGTAACGGAAGAGGCTATTGAGGGTGTTCGCCAGCAATTTATAGGCGAAATAAAGCAGGTGCCTCCTATGTACTCGGCTGTAAAAGTAGGAGGGGAGCGCCTCTACAAAAAGGCTCGCAAAGGCAAAGAGGTAGCAATTAAGGAGAGAGAAGTTACAATAGCTACATTTGAGCTTAGCCGCATTGCGTTGCCAGAAATAGACTTCAGGATCGTATGTTCCAAAGGCACCTACATACGCAGTATTGTACGGGATTTTGGTAAAGCGCTTCATGTAGGCGCCTATCTTTCACGACTGCGCCGCACCCGTAATGGCAATTTTCACGTAAAAGATGCCTATCAGATTCAGGATTTTGTATCCCTGATCAAACAAGACACTGATACCCCATGAAGCAGCTTTTTTTTCAACAATACACACTTCCACTTACTTATATCTACACCACGATATTTATAATGCCCTGATTTATGAAAGTACACGATGGAAGCAGTTCATTTGAGCAGCCCCGATCAGCCGTAGTTACCAGCGGTACTTTTGATGGCGTACACATAGGGCATAAAAAGATACTCAAACGACTTATAGAAATAGCCCGGCAAAAGGGAGGAGAAACGGTAGTAGTTACCTTCTGGCCTCATCCTCGTCTGGTGCTAAAGCCAGATAATAACTCCCTCAGATTACTGTCTACCTTTGAAGAGAAAGTCAGGATATTTGAAGAGCTAGGTATAGACCATGTGGTAAGGGTGCCATTTACTAAAGAATTTTCACAGCTGAGTTCGGATGAGTTTATTCGTAAGGTGCTGGTAGATAAGATCGGAACCCGGCATCTGGTTATTGGTTATGATCATCGCTTTGGCAAAAACCGTGAAGGTAGCTTTGAGTACCTGAGTCAGAATGCCGATAAGTACGGTTTTCAGGTAGAAGAAATACCTCGGCAAGATGTAGACCATGTAGGCGTCAGCTCAACTAAAATTCGCTACGCTCTGGAAGAAGGAGATATTTTTACAGCAAATGAATACCTCGGAAGACCCTACCAGATTAAAGGAGAAGTGGTAAAAGGTGATCAACTGGGCCGTAGCTGGGGCTTTCCTACTGCCAACCTGAAAATACCTGAACAGTACAAACTGATTCCTAAAGACGGAATTTTTGCCTGCCGTGTGCAGTGGCAGCAGAAGCGCTATGATGGCATGATGTACATAGGCACCCGCCCTACCATCAATGGTATGCAGCGAAATATAGAAGTCAATATCTTTAATTTTGACCATGAAATCTACGGAGAAATGCTTACTGTAGATTTTGTAGGACAGATCCGCAGTGATATGAAATACGAAAATGTGGAGCTACTTAAGGCTCAACTGTTTGTAGATCGTGAAGATGCTATTAAAATTCTGGCATCTCATCCCTGGCTTTAAAAAGAAGGAGTAGAGATCAAAAATAATATTAAAAAACATCCACTCTGTCTCTTTGCTTATATCTTTCTTCTTTGCCTAAACAAGTACAAGATGTATAGACATTTGTAAGTGGGGACGATTTATGGACTTTTACCGTTTATAAGATGGCTATAGCTTTGTTGTCCTTATATTGCCGCAAATTATAAAAACTATCTGAGGCACCAGCTCCAGTAACTTGAGTTAACCTATGGTATTAATACATGTATTCGCCAGCTTGTTGCTTAGCTTCCATCCCTTCCATGTTAGTGTGATGAGCGTACACCACGCTGCTGATGAAAATAGTCTGCAAATTACACTTAAAATTTTCGCCGACGATCTGGAAGAAGCACTTAACAACAAACAGTTTAGAAAAGAGGGAGCACCCTTCGTAGATGTGCTAAACCCAGACAATCCACAGCAACTAGACCAGCAAATAGAGCAATACCTGCGCAAGCATATTGAGCTTAAAGTGAACGGCAAAGTAGCGAAAGCAAGCTATCTGGGTAAGGAAATGGAAGATTTGGCAATGTGGTGCTATTTTGAAGTAAAAGATGTAGAAGAACTAAATAGCCTGAGTGTCAGTAACTCTCTGCTAACCGAAATTTTTGACGACCAGATAAATATTGTTCACGCCAATACCAATGGTGTTACAAAGAGCATGAAACTTGCAGGGAATCGCTTATTGGATAGCGTCTCTTTCTAGAGACAAGTGTTGATTCTTTTAACTTTTTAGAATTTATGAAAAAGCAAATTACTGTAATGATGCTGGTTCTGGCAGTATTGCTGGGAGCCTGCGATAAAAATGATAACATACGTCTTATTTCTATTGATGAGGAGATACAGATTGGGCAACAGGTAAGTCAGGAAATTAATAATAATCCTGCTGAGTACCCTGTATTGGACGAGACGGAGTACCCAGAAGCATACGACTATATGGAAGACCTGTTTCTGGAGATTTTGAACTCTGGAGAGGTAGCCTACCGTGACGAGTTTCCCTGGCAGATCAAAATTATTCATGATGATGATGTGCTCAATGCATTTGCGGCGCCTGGTGGCTTTGTATACGTATATACCGGCCTGATTAAATATCTGGATACGGAAGATGATCTGGCAGGCGTACTTGGCCACGAAATTGCGCATGCGGATCTTGGGCATACAAGAAGAAACATACAGAAAGCATATGGCTTACAAGCAGTATTAAGTATACTGACAGGAAATGCAAGCCAGGTAGAACAGATAGCAGCTGACCTTTTAGCCAATGCTGCTATTTTAAAGTTTAGCCGTGATTTTGAGTCGGAAGCAGACGATGAATCTGTGGAATATCTGGCAAGCACTAAATACAATTGTGCGGCGGCTCGTTCTTTTTTCCAAAAACTGATTGATGAAGATCAAACCGGAGGGACACCTGAATTTTTAAGTACTCACCCTAATCCGGACAATAGGGTAGAAGATATTACAAAAAAAGCAGAAGAAATAGGTTGTGATACTAAGCCTCTGAACCCAGCCTCTTATCAAGACTTTAAGGCAATGCTGCCCTAAAAAGATGACATGAAACAGAGAAAGGATAGCTCAGGGGCTATCCTTTCTCTGTTTCAGGCTACAGCGTTGCTGCTACTACCTCTTCACCCAGTCCAAAAGATAAGCTCATGCCTGCGCCGCTTAGCGCATTTACGATGGTTACCACTTCAGTAGGGTGGGCAATCAGTTCAGTTTTGCCAGGCAGCTTAGGATAGATGCCGTGCCAGCGTTCGGCAATCTCCAGGCTAGGAGCCTGCGCAAAAGTATGGAGGTAATTGAGGATGTGCTGATTGATCTCCTCCTTATCAAAGGGCTCCAGTGTTTTACCATATTCGTGCGAGTCGCCAATGACTAACTCTCCCAAGCCATTTTGCGACATCATCACGTGAATATGCCATTGGGCAAAAGCAGGATTCTCTTCGTCATAGCGTTGGCTAAGGGCAGATAGGGAGGGGCAGCTCTGAAATGCTGCATAATGTCTAAGGGTAAGGCCTCCGCAGAGGGTAGGGCCCAAATCCCAGCCTTGGGGCTGAGTAGCCGTACGCATCATCTGAAGTTTACATTTGGTAATCTTAGTTTCAGCGAAAACTTCGGGATAAAGCGTTTCAAAGTCGCTACCGCTACACACATATATCTTTTTAGCGCTAAAGCTTTTTTGGTTAGCACTTAAGGTATGCTGATCAATTGCATTGATAGCAGTATCAAAATAAAAACTTACCCCATACTTTTGACTAAGGTATTCAGGGAGTTTACGTATAGCTTCTCTGGGGTCTACAGTCATTTCAGTAGCACTCCACAGACCCGCTAGCAGGCCCTGAGTTTTTACGCCTGGGCTTCTGGCTGCTACCTCCTCGGCACTTAGCAGCTGACATTCGTAGGCAGTATTTTGGGTCTGTTGCATAAACTCTTCCAGCACCGCCAGCTCATCCTGATGGTAGGCCAGATGAAGAGATCCATTTTGTTTGAGCCAAATATTGGCTTCAGCACTTACCTCCTTCCATATTTCACGGCTACGGAGTGCTCTATCCAGGCAGGGGCCGGGCTGCTGCCCTATGGGCCAGATCAGTCCAAAGTTGCGGATAGAAGCGCCTATAGCCCGGCTATTTCTTTCAAACACCACTACTTTTTTGCCAGTACGTGCTGCTGCCAGCGCTACGGCCAGTCCCACTATACCGGCACCTACTACAGCTACATCAAATTCTTTCTGCATTATATTATTGTGTTGTGTATTAAAGTGAAAAATTCTGAAAAGTACTTGTTCAAGCGTTATTGTCTGCTAACTACTGATCGCTAAATACGCTCATTACCGGACGCCCTATCCAGCAGGAAGGTTGTTGTACACCAAATATAAAAGCAATTGTAGCCGCGGTATCATAGGTCATAATGTCGTCGCTGATCTGGTAACTTGACTTTACAGATGGACCGTTGATCAACCACGGAATGCTTGTTTCTTCTTCGGTTTTACCGCCATGGCTATGGTTTATGCCTCCGTGATCAGATGTGATGATGATAAGTGACTTTTCCAGTATACCCTTTCTTCTCAGGCCATCCAGTATTGTGCTTACTAGTGCATCTGCTTCTTCTACAGCATGCAGATATTTGGCAGAGCCCCACTGATGTGTATGCCCGGCATGGTCCACATGGTCAAGGTGGATGAACATAAGTTCGGGCTCATATTGATAGAGGTAATCAGTTGCAGCCAGTGCTGTACGCTGCTCTCCTTTGGTATCAGCCAGCATAGTTAGTACACCTGGCTCTATAAGGCGGCCAATAGTGCTCCAGTCATGAAAACAGGCCAGGTCTGCTTCCTGATATTGTTCTCTTACAATTCGGAATACACTGGGCCACATAGTGCCGGGCTTTTCATCGCAAAGAACCTGCTCTCCTATGTCTTTAGGGCGCCAGTCGTTATTATAAATACCATGCTCTTCGGGTGAGGCTCCAAGTATCATAGAGCCCCAATTAGGACCGCTGCTGGAAGGTAATACTGCCTGAGCCTGCATGGAGTAAGAGCCATGTTGCATTAGAGAGTCAAATGTAGGCGTATCTGCCTGCCGAATTCCTTCGGTGCTAAGGCCATCTATTCCTATAAGTACTACGTGCTCCACTCCGGGTAGCATCTGGCCTGAAATGTTGAATGATAGTAAAAAAATGATTAAAATACTGATAAAGATAGTTCGCATAATAAGGCTAGGTTTAAGGTCTTAAATTAATAAATAATCATTTGAAAGCTGTTTATAGCTTTAGTTAAGTTATTGTTAATTCTAAAGTTTATTGTCTTAAGTTGATCAATATTCAACAATATTCATTAAAAGGTAATATTAACTTAATCTCTCCCCGTATAATTTTTTCTAATTTCGAGATCATAAAATAAGAAAGATGGGATTTACCAATTATCACGGACACACCTACTATTGTGATGGTAAAGGCACACCGGCTGAGTATCTAGAAGCAGCTCTTCAGCAGCAAATGCCCGCCTATGGCTTTTCTTCTCATGCTCCTTTGCCTTATGATATAGCCTGGACGATGAAAGCTGAGGAAGCTGATGCCTATGTTAGAGAGATTAAAGCTTTAAGAACAGGCTTACAGCACTCCATAGAAATATACCTGGGGATGGAGGTAGATTACATCCCTCATGTAGCAGGGCCTGGTCATGAGCGTATTCAACGATTAGGTCTGGATTATACTATAGGCTCGGTACACTTTGTGGATTTTTTTGAAGATGACAGACCCTGGGAAATTGATGGTACGCATCAGGTATTTATGGAGGGGCTACAGCAAATTTTTAAAGGGGATATCCGGCAGGCCATAGAGCGTTACTATGCCCTGATTCGGCAGATGATTACTGAAGATCCGCCCCATATAATAGGTCATCTGGATAAAATAAAAATCCAAAGTGAAGAGGGTAAACTGTTTAGCGAAAAAGAGGACTGGTACCAGCATGCTGTAGAACAGACTCTGCAACTGATTAAGGAAAGCGGACTTATAGTTGAGGTAAATACCAGGGGTATCTATAAGAAAAAAAGTACAGAGACATATCCTAGCCCACCGATACTTAAAAGGATGAAAGCACTGGATATACCTATCATGCTAAATGCCGATGCCCACCACCCCAGAGAGATCACATCCTGCTTTGAAGAAACCGCCGAATTGCTGCTGAAGATAGGGTATACACACTGTCGGGTGCTTCTACAAGGCCAGTGGCAAGATATAAAACTTACTACCAAAGGACTAGACTATGCCTAACACCAAAATTTCTCATTGGCTCAGCAATACCAATTCCTGGGCTTTCTCTGTCTATGCTATACTTGCAGCTTTCTGTACCTACTCCTGCATGTATGCTTTTCGTAAGCCCTTTGCAGTGGCTACCTTCAGCGACACATCACTATGGGGAGTAGATTATAAAATATGGTTGATTACAGCTCAGGTGCTGGGCTATACCCTTTCCAAATTTATCGGAATAAAAGTGGTTTCCGAAATGAGTGGTAACAAACGTGCGTTTTCCATTCTGCTGATGGTAGGGGCTGCCGGAGTTTCCCTGCTACTCTTTGCTGTAGTACCTGCTCCTTATAACATCATTTTTTTGTTTTTGAATGGTCTTCCGCTAGGTATGGTATGGGGGCTGGTATTTGCCTATCTGGAAGGGCGCAAGCTCACCGAAATACTGGGTGCGGGTTTGTCCATCAGCTTTATTTTTTCGTCAGGCTTTGTTAAGACAGTAGGGGCCTGGGTGCTACTGGACTGGGGGGTGTCTAACCTTTGGATGCCTTTTGTAAGCGGAATGCTGTTTGCCTTGCCCCTAATCTTTTTTGTATGGATGCTCAACCAGATGCCTCCTCCTACACCGGAAGATGAACGGCTACGTACCAAACGCAAACCTATGAAAAAAGCAGAAAGAATGGAGTTTTTGCGCCTGTTCGCTCCTGGCATAGTACTGCTGGTCATCTCTTATGCCTTGCTTACAGCCTTTAGAGATTTCAGAGACAACTTTGCCCGGGAGATATGGATCGCACTGGGCTATGGTGAAGATGTAGGCATCTATACCCAGACAGAACTGCCCGTAGCCCTGGCAGTATTGCTAATTATGGGATTACTTATGTTGATAAAGAGCAATGCCAAAGCATTAAAAACCTACCATTTTCTTATCTCTACAGGTTTCATACTGATTGGTGCCAGCACTTTTGCTTTTGAGCAGCAATGGTTAAGCCCACCGCTATGGATGACATTAGTAGGCCTGGGCCTCTACCTGGGGTATGTGCCTTTTAACAGCATACTTTTTGACCGACTGCTGGCTGCTTTCAAATACGCCGGTACGGCCGGTTTCATGATCTATGTGGCAGACTCCTTCGGTTATCTGGGTAGTGTGGGTGTGTTATTTTATAAAAACTTTGGGCACGGAGAGCTGAGCTGGCTACGTTTTTTTATCTCATCAGCCTATGTAATTACGCTTTTAGGTACTGCGCTTATGATACTATCAATGCTGTATTTCCGACATCGTATACTGCACTGGAGAGCCAAAGAATTCGTTGTTAGAGAAAGTTCGCCACAGGAGGTGCTGGCTTAATTATGGATGACATTGCCAAACTTCAGGCTCAGTACATGATGCAGTGCTGGTCTGCCCAGAAAGATTACCAGCCTCTGGCAGTAGAAAAGACCGAAGGCTGTTGGATTTATACCCAAGATGGCCGTAAGATCTTTGATCTGCGCAGTGCACATGAATGTATCAATCTTGGGTTCAGGCACCCTAAAGTGATGCAGGCTATACAAGCGCAGATGGAAAAAGCTGTATATGTTACTGATGACTTTGCTACTAAACCTACTGCTCTTCTGGCACAAAAACTAGCCAAGATAACGCCGGGAAGCCCCAACAAAAAGGTGTGGTTTTCTCAGAGTGGGGCTAATGCTGTAGAGGCTGCCATTAAAGCCGCACGTATGTACCAGTATAATCGCCTGCAAAAGGATGGAAAAGAAAGTTTGGAAGGAAGCTCACAATACCCCTTTCCGTATAAAATTATATCCAGGTATCGCTCCTGGCACGGCTCTACTGCCATGGCCTCCTCTGCGAGTGGAGATCCCAGGCGCTGGTTTCAGGAACCATTTAATGTGCCTGGCTTTGTATATGGGCCGGATGCCTATTGCTACCGTTGCCCTTTTGGGCTGGAAGAGACCAACTGTAGTATGGCATGTGCCAACTATCTGGAACAGATGATCACTTTTGAAGGAGGTTCGGGTAAAGTAGCAGCAGTGCTGGTAGAGCCGCTTGTAGGTTCTAATGGTATTATTCCTCCTCCTCCCGGATACTTTCCCCGTTTAAGAAGTATCTGCGACGAACACGATATACTGCTCATAGTGGACGAAACCATGACAGGTATGGGGCGTACTGGTAAAATGCTGGCGATAGAGCACTATGGCATAGAGCCAGACATTGTTATTATGGGTAAAGCATTAGGTATGTACAGTCCATTGGCTGCTACCATATTCTCAGAGAAGATAGCTCGCTCATTTGACGATAATATTTTTGGCATAGGGCAGAGCTTCTCGGGTCATGCACTCTCATGTGCCGCGGCCCTGGCTAGTATAGAAACCCTGGAAGAGGAACATATACTGGAGCATACGACGCGGATGGGTACTTATTTAGGAGAAAAACTATTAGCACTTAAAGAAAAACACATATCTATAGGAGATGTAAGAGGGCTAGGCTTGTTCTATACTTTGGAACTCGTAAAAGACAGACGTACTAAAGAGCCACTCAGAAAAGTTACTGAAAAATATAAGAAAACGGTAGTTTCTGATATTTCTCAATACCTGCTGGAAGAGCGGAATATCTATATCCCCTCGGATAAGTTTGGTATCTGGATAGTGCCACCCCTGATCGTACAAAAAGAGGAAATTGACTTTTTAGTAGAGGCTATAGATGATGCTCTACTGCTGGCGGATGAGCAACTTGACCATGCCTAGAGGAATAGCCGGAAACTTCATAATTGAGGTAGGCAAAAAGATACTTTTTAATACTACAACCAACAACTTTTTTACTTAAGCGATGAAGAATACTGAGACAGAAAGAATTTCCTTACGAGCCAATGCCCATCAAAAGTATATGGAAAACCGCTCTTACCGTATCATTTATTTTAGCCTGGGGCTTATAGCTTTGCTTTTTCAGCTTGTTATCATGATCAACTGGCTCTTTAGAAGAATGCCTAACTTTAACCTGTTAAATATCATCCCTTATAGTTTGGGCTTATGGTTGGGTATACTTTTTATTTATCGTGGGGTTTTAGCTATGAGGCAGGATCAGCAGTTGTTTATCAGTTTTGGTTCAGAGTATATCCACTACCGTAGCTGGGCTGGGGCTAAAGAAAAGCAACTTGCCCTGCACGACCTCAAAGCGATTGAGATGCATAGCCTATATGCTTATTTGTATGACAAGTCTGGTAAAAAGCATAAACTAAGTTGGAAAGAAGCTGACTATGAAAGTACTCAACTGCTCAAACAAAAGTTGGCTGAAATCAACAATAGTCTTCCAAACAGCAGAACTTATCACGAATTTGAATAACTTATAAGAGACCTACAGACTGATTTTTAAATGTTAGTATGCTCTATATTTTTTATGTATGAAGACTGAAAAAGAAAAAATGCTAGCCGGGGAGTTATACGACCCACTTGATCAACAACTAAGCGAGGAAAGAAACAAAGCGCGGCTGCTCATTTTTGAACTCAACCAAAGCAGAGAAGATGAGGTAGAAAAAAGAGAGAAAATTCTAAAAGAACTTATCCCTGATGCCGGAGAAGGGTTGTGGTTGCAACCTCCTTTTTTCTGTGATTATGGCAGTAATATAAAGGTAGGTAAGAAAGTGTTCTTTAACTTTAATTGCATAGTGTTAGATGTAGCTGAAGTAAGCATTGGAGATTATACTCTTTTTGCGCCTAATGTACAGATTTACACAGCTACTCACCCTATGGACCATAAAGTGAGGGCAGAAGGCCTGGAGTTTGCCAAACCTATTGCTATTGGAGAACATGTGTGGGTAGGTGGTGGTGCCATTATTTGCCCCGGAGTGAGTATTGGCGATCGTAGCGTAATTGGTGCGGGCAGTGTGGTTACGCGAGATATACCGGCAGGTGTATTTGCGGCAGGTAATCCCTGTCGGGTTATCCGTCCGTTGGAAGAAGAAAAGCAAAACCCGGACGAATAGCCCGGGTTTACTTATGCTGGCTATATAAGCTTATTATTTGATAGAAGCTTTTTCCGGGCTGGCGGGGCTAAGGCGTACTATCATACCAGGTGCTTCAACCACAACATATAGGTTACCGTCGGGACCCTCACGCACCGTGCGGATTCTTCCGATTTCTTCCAGCAGTTTTTCTGAGCTAATCACTTTGTCGCCCTCTAACTCCAGCCTTTCCAGATAGCGAAACTTGAGTGAGCCAACAAAAAGGTCGCCCTGCCAGTTTTTGAATTTACTGCTCGTATAGAAATCCATACCACAGGGGGCAATAGAAGGTACATAATACCAGACGGGCTGCTCCATGCCATCTTTTTCGCGTTCATCCGTAAAGCGGCTACCATCGTAATTGATTCCATAAGAAATCACCGGCCAGCCGTAGTTATTACCTTTTTTTACGATGTTAATTTCATCTCCACCCTGAGGGCCATGCTCATGCTCCCATATTTCTCCGCTCTCGGGGTGCATAGCCAGTCCTTGCGGATTACGGTGTCCGTATGAGAAAATCTCCGGACGCTTACTTTTATCGTTAACAAAAGGATTGTCAGCAGGAATACTGCCATCATCATTAAAGCGCATTACCGTACCCAGAATATTTGATGGGTCCTGAGCATTCTCGCGAGCACCACGGTCGCCAATTGTAAGGTAGAGATAACCTTCTTTGTCAAACTCTATTCTACCGCCAAAATGCTGTCCGGCATTGCGAAGTGGGGTGCCTTTAAAAAGCACTTCCTGCTCTACCAGTTCATCAGCTTTTAGTTTAGCACGCATTAAGGCCGTATTTCCTTCTTTTCCTCCTTCGGCATAGGCGTGGGTAATGTAAATCCATCCGTTGTTTTCATAGTCAGGATGTAGTTCCAGGTCAAACAATCCACCCTGTCCACTCACCAGAATTTCAGGCAGCCCCTTTATTTCTTTAACCTCTCCGTTTTTAGGGTTAAAATGCTTAAGCTTTCCGCCTCTTTCGGTCACCAGCATAGAGGCATCCGGCAGAAAAGCCATGCTCCAGGGGGTAGTTAGGTCGCTAAGTACGGTATCTACCGCATAACTTTCCTGCTCTGAGCTTACCACATTGGACTGGGCACAGGATAAAAATGTGATGCATGAAAGTATGCAACAGCTTATTAGTTTTCTCATCATTAGGCTTTTAGGATATAACAAAGAGGTAAGTTAATAATCTTGAACCATATTTCTACAGGCTGGCTAGTGTACTTTATAGCACCAGTCCTATATTTATTTGATTTGCAAAATATTCTGAGCGATTTTTGGTATGCAAAAACTAAAAAGACTGCCTAATAATTAAGTAGATTGCGAATTCATTGAAATACTATGCTAAAAATCAGTCAGATAACCGCAGAAAACAATATTGCCATTGCTCAAGTGATACGCCAGGTGATGGCCGATTTTGATGTTGACCCCAGCACTACTATAGTAGGCGACCCTACGCTGGATCGTATGTACGAAACTTACCAACAGCCCCGTGCAATCTATTATGTAGCTTTTTGGAATGATGTGCTGGTAGGAGGCTGCGGCATAAGAAAACTGGATGGTACGGAAGAAAATATTTGTGAGTTGCAACGTATGTTTCTGCTGCACCAGGCCAGGGGTAAAGGTATTGCCAAACAACTCATGGAACTCTGTCTGCAAAAAGCCAAAGAGTTTGCTTATGCACAAATCTATATAGAAACACTTAGCCAGATGCACGAAGCACGTAGCCTATACCATAAATTTGGGTTTAAAGTAATAGATAATGCTTTGGGGGATACCGGGCACTGCGGTTGCGACATTAAAATGCTCAAGAAACTATAACAGACACATTTATAAATACCATGAACGGACAGAACAGAAGCGATATACAAATAGGTGATGAGGTAGCAATAGTGCTGAAACAAGACCAGCGTACAGGTAAGCTTACCGAAGGGGTAGTGCAAAACATTCTTACAAAAAGCGCTTTTCATCCGCATGGAATTAAGGTGCGGTTGGAGAGTGGTGCCGTAGGGCGGGTCAAGAAAATTAAATAGCCCAGTAAATATGTAATTAGGTTTAGTCTTGTAAAACCAAGCTGTCTGTCAGAATGACATCAGGTGTGCCATTTTAACCTTTAGCACACCTTCCAAATACCCACTGTACAAGCGTGGCACATAGCTTGAATAGGGGATTTTGAAGCATTTTTTTTATTACATATTCTTAATTTTTTACGGTATGCATCTCTGACCGCTACATATTTGTAGCGGTCTATATATCTCCGATAATAAATTGAAAGACAGGTCGTAGAGGTATGCTTATGATGCTAAGTTCTAACTATGTATAATTTTTCATTTTGCTTAATACTTAATGTTAAACCCAATATTAAAGAAAGGTAATATGAAAATTGCACAGGTTTCACCTTTGTATGAATCAGTTCCTCCTAAGCTTTATGGAGGTACAGAAAGAGTAGTGTCATATCTTACAGAAGAACTAATCCAACAGGGACATGAAGTAACACTCTTTGCATCGGGAGACTCTTATACCAGTGCTCGCTTACAGGGGCATGTAAAAGAAGCCCTCAGGCTTAACCCTAAAGTTAAGGACCCTCTTGCTCACCATATCGTACAACTACAGGAGGTTATAGAGCATAGTGATGAGTTTGATATTATTCATTTTCATACTGACTATCTGCATTTTCCCGTTTCTGCATTATTAAAAAATGCACATATAACTACACTCCACGGTAGAATAGATATACCTGATTTACAGTATGTTTACAATAAATTTAAAGAGCACCCGGTAGTTTCCATTTCCAACTCTCAGCGTATGCCTGTGCCTCAGGCTAATTGGGTGGGTACGGTGTACCATGGCTTGCCACTTGACCTCTATACTCAGGGTAGCGGAGAGGGAGAGTATTTAGCTTTTATCGGTAGAATTTCTCCTGAAAAGCGCCCCGATCGTGCCATAGAAATAGCACGTAAGGCAGGGATGAAAATAAAAGTGGCTGCTAAGATTGATAAAGCAGACGAAGCATACTATAAGCAATCTATTAAAAAATTGATGGCACAACCTCATGTGGAGTTTGTTGGAGAGATTGGCGAAACTGAAAAGAATGAATTTTTAGGTAATGCGAAAGCCTTACTTTTCCCTATAGATTGGCCGGAACCATTTGGTATGGTAATGATAGAAGCCATGGCATGTGGCACTCCGGTCATTGCTTATGAAAATGGCTCAGTACCCGAAGTTATAGATAAAGGTGAGAGTGGGTTTTTAGTAAACTCAATTGAAGAAGCTGTAAGGGCAGTTAATAACATAGATCTTTTAGATAGAACAATAGTTAGAAACTGTTTTGAGAAACGCTTTAGTGCCAAGGTCATGGCAGAGAACTACTTAATGTTGTACCATCAGCTTGTGCCCTTAGCGAGAGCTTCGTACAGTCATACGAAACAGCCTGAAGGGCTTAAACGCGGAGGCCTTCTAGCATCCTAATCAGGATGAGTATTACAAAGTATTGTTTAGTTGTCTCATATCGTAAAGCTGCCGGAAAGTAAAAGCAAGTAAAGCTTTTCTACTACCTCTGGCAGCTATTTTTTAATTAATAATCTAGCATGCTATGAGTAAAGAAGTAATAAGGCTGGATGATAACAAGTACTACATTTCTGCAGACTCTACTTATACGGATGATAGAGTTCATGTACTAAACCATTGTGATAGTTTTGCTATACTGGACAGATGGGGCGATATTATACCCTATGGTAAAGGTACTCAAGGGCTATACTATAAAGATACGCGCTATCTGAGTCATCTAGAGTTTAGAGTAAACGAAGAGCGGCCGGTGCTGCTAAGTTCTTTTGTTAAAGAAGAAAACGAAATCTTATCAGTAGACCAGACGAACCCTGACCTTCAGATAAATGGTAAAAAGCTACAGCAGGGTGATATTCATATCAAAAGAAACCAATTTGTTCGTAACCATCGCTTTCATGAAAAAATAGAGTTGCTCAACTTTAGTAACGAAAGTGTAAACCTTACTTTTTCCCTGCGCATACATAGTGACTTCAGGGATATTTTTGAAGTAAGAGGTCTCCAAAGAGACAAAAGAGGTGAATTTCTAGGTTATCAGTTTGTTGATCAGCATAAACTAATTCTTAATTACCGGGGGCTTGATCAACTACACAGAAAGACTCAAATAGTTTTTTCTAAGCCTTTTCAACGAGTTAGCACAGAGGAGGGAAGAGTTTTTTATGATGTCATATTAAAGCCTAAACAACAAGTACTGCTTGATTATACTGTAGAGTGTGTTTTGGGTGAGGAATCTTACTCTGTATTAGACTATGGTGAGGCCAGAGGAAAACTTTCTCCGGAGCTCGACAAAACAAAAGCTTATTTTCCGACGATATATACCGGCAATGAGCAATTTAACCATTGGGTTAATCGCTCAAAAGCAGACCTTATTTCGCTGATGGCAGATACCCCTTATGGCAAATACCCATATGCGGGTGTTCCCTGGTATAATACTGCATTTGGTAGAGATGGTCTGCTTACCGCTATGCAGAGCTTATGGTTATCTCCTCATTTGAGTAGAGATGTTTTGCTTTACCTGGCAGCTACTCAGGCTACCGAAGAAAACATAAGTTCAGATGCTGAGCCTGGTAAAATTCTTCATGAGACCCGAGGGGGAGAGATGGTAATGCTCAATGAAGTGCCCTTCCGTAGATATTATGGTTCAGTTGATGCTACAGCTCTCTTTGTGCTATTGGCAGGAATGTATCACAAACGAACTGGTGATATCGCTACCATAAAGCAACTGTGGCCAAATTTACTTTCTGCTATGGATTGGATACAAAACTATGGAGATATTGATGGCGATGGTTTTGTAGAGTACCAGCACAAAGCCGCTAATGGGTTAACCAATCAGGGGTGGAAAGATAGTTATGATGCTGTTTTTTATGCTACCGGCGAGCTTGCAAAAGCTCCTATTGCACTATGTGAGGTGCAGGGCTATGTGTATGCTGCCAAGATACATGCTGCTCGCCTCGCAGGGCTACTCGGCAAAAAGGAACTTACCGAAAAATGGAAAAAAGAAGCCATCTCTTTAAAGCAGAAGTTTAATCAAATTTTCTGGGATGAAGAAATGGACTGCTACGTATTAGCCCTTGATGGAGACAAGAAAGCCTGTAGAGTGAAGTCTTCTAACAGTGGGCATTTACTGTTTACTGGTATTGCCGAGGCTTCTAAAGCACGAAAAGTAGCAAAAACACTGATGGCTCCTGATATGTTTAGCGGCTGGGGAGTGCGTACCATCTCCTCTCAGGAAGTGCGCTATAACCCTATGTCGTACCATAACGGCTCTGTATGGCCACACGATGTGGCTCTAATAGCCTGGGGCTTCGCCCGCTACGGAATGCAATCGGAAGTGAACCAATTGCTACGTGGTCTTTTTGATGCATCACTATTTCTTAACCTGCAACGTTTACCAGAGCTTTTCTGTGGGTTTGAAAAAAGGCAGGGTGAAGGACCTACGGCTTATCCTGTAGCCTGCTCTCCTCAGGCATGGTCAGTAGCTGCGGTGTTTATGCTTTTACAATCTACATTGCATATAGACATTTTGCCAGAAAATAAAGAAGTAGTATTTGACCGACCTAGTCTACCTGAGTTTTTACCTTCTGT
Source organism: Porifericola rhodea (assembly GCF_030506305.1). GTDB lineage: Bacteria > Bacteroidota > Bacteroidia > Cytophagales > Cyclobacteriaceae > Catalinimonas > Catalinimonas rhodea. The sequence continues at coordinate 3,185,293 of NZ_CP119421.1, forward strand.
GAACATTCATAAACTTGCTGTAGGCAATAGCCTGGTAGATCTTGAGATCATTAGGCATGAAGAAGACGAAATGGTAAGTATAAACTGGCGTAATGCACCCGAAGGATGGAAGCTAATGGTAGTGAAGTAGAATGGAGTATAATAGCTTAGCATAAAAAAATCCGCCCTAATAAGGCGGATTTTTATTTTAACTACCTATAACCTCCTTTTTACTTATGCGTCTATTCCTAATCCATAATAATGTATTCCAGACTCATCCTCGTAAATGCCTTGTAGCAAAGCACCTCCTTTTGCTTCTTGCAAAGCCTCAGAAAAATCATCCAGGTTTTTTACAGCTTTTTTATCCACGTGAGTTATAATAAAGCCTTCTCTCATTCGGGTATGACTTCTGAGCTTACCAGCATGTAGTTTGACTACTTGTACTCCACCCTCAATGTCTAATTTTTTAGCTTTTTCTTTATCTACCGGACGAAGTACAGCTCCTAGCTCTCTTAGGTATTCATCAGCTTCGGTTTCTTTAAGAGCAGTAAGCCCCTCTCTGCTTTTAAGCTGTACATCAAATACCTTCTCTTTTCCATAACGATCTACTTTTATTTTTACCTCATCTCCCGGGCGGTGCTGAGCAATTAATTCCTGTAAAGCAGGAGAAGTATAAACATGCGTGCCATTTACCTCCAGGATAACATCCCCTTCTTCAATGCCAGCGTCGTGAGCTGAGCTTTCAGTCATAACGCTATCTACATAGACTCCACGGTTAACCTCTAAATCTTTATCTTTTACTAGCTGACTGTTTACGTCACGAATCATAACACCTAATACGCCTCTTTGTACATTTCCATATTCTAATAGGTCTTCTACAACTTTTCTTACCAGGTTTGAGGGAACCGCAAAGCCGTACCCTGCATAGGATCCAGTAGGGCTGGCAATAGCAGTATTAATACCTACCAGACCTCCATGTAAATTTACCAGAGCTCCACCACTGTTACCAGGGTTTATAGCTGCATCAGTCTGTATAAAAGATTCTACAGCGTATTCTTCTCTCAGAATGTTAATATTTCGCCCCTTTGCACTAACAATACCAGCAGTAACTGTAGAGTTTAAGTTAAGAGGGTTTCCTACGGCCAATACCCATTCTCCTACTTTTACTTCGTCTGAGTCTACTAAAGGAAGTGTAGGCAATTGGCTTGCCTTGATCTTAAGTAGCGCCAAATCAGTAGTTGGGTCTGTTCCAATAACAGTTGCTTTAAAGCTTCTGTTGTCATGTAAAGTGACTTCTACTTCATCAGCATTATCAATTACATGGTTATTTGTTACTATATAACCATCTTCATTGATAATCACTCCAGAACCCGTGCTTCTCCGATACCGCTCCGTTTGTTCCGGTTCCTGTTGTGGAGAACGGTAAGGGTAAAAGAACTGATCAAAAAAATCATCATCAAAGAAAAAATCTCTAAACGGGTCTGGTGACCTACGCCTTTCGTATCTTCTAATTAACGGATCTGTGTCCGCGACTGATGAAGTAATCTGCACAACAGAAGGCATAACTTTTTCGGCGGTCTCAGCAAAGTCAAATGGTGGAGTAGCCCCTGCTATATCATTTGTAACCTGATGTACAGCGGGCATAGACGACAGTTGCTGAATTTTTACCTTTTTCTCTGGGGGTAAAACACCAAAAATATAAAGTAGGCTAATGGTTAAAAGACTGCCTACTACTGATGAAACTAAGATTTGAATACTCCTTTTCATATTAAAACCTCCTTTCATTATAAAAAAGTGAAACTTCAATACTACTATAGCATCATTTCTTCTGGTTGATGTACTTTTGAACGAATGGTTTGCTTTAGAGCTTACTCAGCCATATAATTTAGCTATGGCTTAGTCTTAGTATGGATGGCTAAAGTTCACTACTAAAGCTCCCAATGCTAAAAAAATAGTAATAATGAAAAGTATACTTACAAATATTTCCATGCTCACCAAAAGTTTGTCTAATCTAAACACATTCTGTTTAAAAAGGCCATTACAAAGCATATACCAATATAGAAGACCTGAAAAAGAACAGCATGTTCTTTCCTGCTAACTGACATTTTTACCTGCCACACTTGAATTTTTGTCAGTCTGATCGCTCATAAAACGAGTGTTAAGCTGAGCAGAGATAGTCGAAGAGGAAGACCCTCATAAAATCATAGAAAATAACTACTTTGATATTTTATTAGAATTAACAAACAACCTTACAGGATTATGATAAAGAGACGAGAATTTATGAAGCAAAGCGCAGTGGCAAGTTTAAGCTTATCTTTGTTGCCCTCTGCCTTTTTTCGTGAGCAAAATGCCTATATAGATGAGATAGGCCTACAACTCTACACAGTTAGAAACCAGATGGCACAAGACCCTGCGGCTACGCTTAAAGCGATAAAAGACGCGGGCTATAAGCAGGTTGAAGGCGGAAGCCCCGAAACTTACGGAGAGCTTTTACCTATGATTAAGGATGCTGGCCTGTATTCTCAGAGCTCTTTTTTTAACCAGTCTTACATTACCGATGGGTGGAAGTATCAGGGGCAGGAAGCTCCTAAAAACAGCAGCATTGATGCCGTGATAGAAGAGGCGGAAAAGCATGGGTTGAAATACCTGATATTTGGCTATATGATGAAGCAGGAAAGGCAAAGCATAGACCAGTACAAAACTTATGCAGAGAGGCTAAATAAGGCAGGAGAGAAGTGTGAGCAGGCAGGTATCCACCTTTGTTATCATAACCACTCTTTTGAGTTTGAGCCTATTGAAGGGCAAGTGCCATATGAAGTACTGATGGAAGAGCTAGATCCTAAGCAGGTACAGTTTGAGCTGGATATTTTCTGGGCCAGCCTGGGAGGTTATGACCCCATAAAGCTTATGAACAAGATGAAAGGCAAAATACGACTGCTGCACCTCAAAAATAAGAAGCAGGGCATAGCCGATGAGTATGATGAGGCTAAGGTACCTAAAGATGCTTTTCAGGAAGTAGGCGACGGCGTAATTGACGTGAAAAAGGTACTCAAGCTGGCTCCTAAGGTAGGAGTAGAGCAGTGCTTTGTTGAACAGGATCAATCGCCGGCACCTTTAGAAAGTATTGCGCAAAGTACATCTTACCTCAGGCAGATAAAAGATAAGGTATAAACAGGTGATTATCATAGATAAAAATCCGGTACTATTGCAGACCGGATTTTCTGCTTACCATATATGAGACAAATCTAGTATACCAAGACTTGTCTTTAGCTACTCATTACCATTAATGCTGCGGTTAAGCGCAAACGCAGCGCTGATCAGGCCCAGGTGGGTGAAGGCTTGCGGATAATTACCCAACTGCTCTCCTCTCAGTCCGATTTGTTCGGCAAATAAGCCCAGGTGGTTCCCATAGCCCAGCATTTTCTCAAAGTACAGGCGTGCTTTCTCCAGTTGGCCACCACGAGCCAGACACTCCACATACCAGAAGGAACACATGCTAAAAGTGCCTTCATCCCCTTCCAGACCATCTTCAAACTCCTGATTGTTATAGCGGTATACCAAAGTATCGGTAACCAGCTCTTTTTCTACTTTTTTTAGGGTGCAAAGCCAGCGGGGGTCGTATGGACTGATAATCCTGACCAAAGGCATAAGTAATACGGAGGCGTCAATGACTTTGCTGCCTTTATGTTGCACGAAAGATTCCAGCTCATCATCCCAGAAGTTGTTATAAATATCGTAGTAGATTTCGTCTCTCACTTTTCTCCATTTCTCCCAGGGGTAGGGGAATGAGCGTTTCTCTGCCAGGCGTACTGCTCTGTCCACAGCCACCCAGCACATTACCCGGGAGTAGATAAACTCTTGGGTTTCGGAGCGTATCTCCCATATTCCATGATCTTTCTCTTGCCAGTTATCGCAGACATAATCTATCTGAGGGCACAGTTTCTCCCAAAAATCGTAGGTAATTGGCTCGCCATATTTGTCGTACAGGTAAATGCTATCCATGAGTTCACCATAAATGTCTAACTGAAGTTGGTTGTATGCTCCATTACCTATTCTTACCGGGCAGGATTTTTTGTAGCCCTCCAGGTGGTTTAGTTCTGTCTCATGCAAATCAGATTTACCATCTATGCTGTACATCAGCTGTAGATTATTAGGCTTGTCTATATTTTTCTCAAACTGGGTGCGTATCCATTTCATAAACTCCCCGGCTTCAAAGGTAAAGCCCAGTCTGATAAACGCGTACATGGTAAAGGCAGAGTCGCGTATCCAGGTATAGCGGTAGTCCCAGTTGCGCTCTCCGCCTACACGCTCCGGCAGTCCGAAGGTAGCTGCCGCTACAGTTGAGCCATAGTGGTAAGAGGTTAGCAGCTTAAGTGTAAGGGCTGAGCGGTTCATCATGTCTTTCCACATACCTTTGTAGTTGGACTTTGAAATCCACTTTTTCCAGTAGTTGTTGGTTTCTTTGAAGGTGGTGTCTACATATTGTTTCAGGCTGTTTTTTACATCCTCTTTGTCTCCTTTTTCAGAAACAGCTTCCAGCACAATATTTACCGTATCTTTCTCTTTTAGTGTAAAGTTTGCTACTGCGTCTCCATCCTTCACTTCCATATCAATATCAGCCATTAGGCGGATGTTCCAGTGAGTGCTTTTAAAGGTGATTTCATGTTCATTTATCTGCTTAGCCTCGTGTTCATCTCTGGCATAGTTGAAGCGAGGGGCACAGCACATATTAAAATCAATCTCTCCCCGGATTACAGTAATTTGGCGTATGAGTGTGCAGTTATGCTCCATTTCTTTAACGGGCATAAAATCCAGAATCTCTACCATACCCTCATAGGCCAGAAAGCGGGTAAGCAAAATATTAGTGTCCGGCAGGTACTGCTGCTTGTAGTCTTCATCATTAAGTAGAGGTTCTATAGTAAACTTACCTCCTTTTTTTGCATCCAGCAGAGAGGCAAATATACTGGGAGAGTCAAAACGTGGAAAGCACATATAATCAATAGAACCGTTATTGCTAACAAGTGCTACGGTATGTTGATTACCGATAATTCCATAATGATCTATAGGCTTATAATTCTGGTCTTGTTCTATCATATTCTATTGCATTTCCCAGAGGAAGATGCTTTTGCTTTTACTTAAGATTTCTTCTTTAGCGGTTGATGTATAGTATAAAGCCATGAAAGCCAGAGAAAGTTATAAAGGGTGGGGGGCTACAGTAAAATAATAAACTCAGGGCATAAAAAAAGTCCGGTAGCTGATAGTTTAGCCACCGGACAAGCAGTACTCTTAGTTTTATAGGTTTATTGTACTTGTCTTTGTTGTCTGTGTTTTTTTTCCAATTGTGCCAGGCGGTACTCTGCAGTGCGTCTTGCATGGCTGGAAGGCTGCAAACGGTGTCCTTTGTTTCGGGCATATACCTGGGTGAATTCTGCCCCGAAGATTAGTATAAGGCCTGAGTAGTAGACCCAAAGCATAATGATAATAATAGAGCCTGCGGCCCCAAAAGTGGAGGTAGGGTCAGTTTTTCCAATATAGAAGCCAATTAGAAACTTGCCTATTGTAAACAAAATTGCAGTTAGCAGGGCGCCTACCCATACAGATCTCCATTCTACTTTTGCATCAGGTAACACTTTGAACATAATAGCAAAAAGCACAGTCAGTATACCTAGTGAAAGCATAATCTGGAAAATGTAAAACACAAAAACCGGAAAGTTGGGTAGCTGCTGTTGTATCCATCCACTCATGGCAGAAATGGCAGTGGTTACTACTAAAGAAACAATTAATAGAAAACCTATAGCCACAACCAATCCTAAAGCTGTAATTCTGCTTTTGGCTACTTCCATAATGCCTGAGTCAGGGTCTTGCTCTACTTCCCAGGCATCATTTAGCGATTTTTGTAATTGGTAAAAGACCCCTGTAGCACCGAAAATCAGGGTGGCTACTCCGATAATGATACTCAGTATGGAATTGCCCTGTTTCTTTGAGTTGCTGATCATGGTTTGTATCTGCTCGGCCGCATCAGCACCCAGCATACTTCCCAGCTGCTCTGTTACCTGCTGTTGTATGTACTGTTCACTCCATACTACACTGGCTACGTTAATGACAATAATAAGCAGTGCTGGCAATGAAAAAATAGCGTAGTAGGCGAGGGAAGCACTCTGGCGGAAGGCATCATCACTCTGCCATTCTTTAAATGACTCTTTGAGATAGGAGAATAATTCTTTTGCGTTGCTCATAGTTAAAAAAATTAAAAGGGAAGTTTATATACACTACCATTAAAAAGCATACATCAATTAGCGCGAAGGTGATTAAACAAAGGCCATAGCAGATGCCAATGGCCTTTGTACCGTAGTATGCAATTCTAAATTTTACAGTATAGCTACCCAGCCACCTGCTGCTGAAGCCAAGCCTGATACTACGGCTGTGGCAAATAACCACCAGGCTGCGGCAGCGGCAGTTTTGCGCATGTTTTCAGCCTGCTGTAGCGATTGCTGCTTAGCTTTCTCCAGTCTGCGACTGCTTTCCTGTTCTATCTTATTTGTTATTTCAATCACTCGGTTTTTAGACTCTTCTACCTTATTGCTTAGGTTTTCAATGTCTTTCCGAGAGATTTTCTCATTTGCAGTAAGCAATGAAATAAAAGTCTCCTTATCAAAACTATTCAGTCTGTTTTTAATAATTTCTGGAGAAGACTTAGGATCATTCATCATACGTTCAATATCCCACTTAATAGAATCGTACTGTATTTCTGGTCTCTCTGTGCGTTGCAGGTAATCTCTCAGGCGACTTTCCAGCGCTGAACCTGAATCGGATGCACGCTTTCCAGCAGTGTTCTGAGTCTCCTGGGTTTGCTTACTGGCTTGAGAAGAAGCTTCTCCTGCTTTGTTGGTATACTCATTGGTTTTAGTAGCTACCGTATCTATCGCTTTCTCTACATAAGAAACAATTTTCTCTGCCTTATCATGGTCCATTTTGTTGTGGCTCTCCAATAGAGCAACCATCGTATTACGATCCATTTGCCCGGCACGTCGGCTTACTATTTCCTGAGCGTGGCGAGGGTTTTGGATGATAGCTTCTATATCTTCACGAATAGCATCAGGGTTAACTTCTTCGCGATTGCTATTGCGTAAGTATTCTTCAATCTTCTGTACATAATTATCAATCTCTTCTTCGCTGGCCGGACCAAATTGTGCGGCAAGTTTTTTAGCTTTGTCGCCTTTGGAGTCACCTTCTTTAACAGCAAACTGGGCCTGCTTAAACACATTGCCTAGTTTTTTAACGTCCTGCTTACTCAGGTTAGACTGCTCTGAAGCCAGCTTTAAAAATATTTCTTTTTCACGTCCCTGCACTTCCTCATCGGTATGTTCTTCTATACGTACATCTTTTAAGATATTTACAAAATCCTGCTTTATCTGCTCATAATCAGGAGCTCTTTCTGCAGTCTCTTCCATGCGGTTTACGTACTCATCTATTTTGTCTTTAATGGCGTGCATATCTGTAGCATCGCTCATTTCCTGGCGTACTTTTTCAATAGTATGTTCTGCGATGTTTTCAATTTTGCTAGCCTGAGAGGGTGTAAACATATTTTGCAAAGCCGACATGCTATGCTTAATGCCCGAAAATGCGGTATTGATCAGTGTGCCCATGAGTGAACTTACCGATTTTACTTCAAGGTAAGCCATTACACTAAAAAAAGCAGCCCATATTACTAATCCTAAAGTAATGCCGATCGTCAGATTGCCAACCAGGCTTAGCTTAACTGCCAGCAAACTGGCAAAAAACAAAGCCAGACTAACGGTGACCATACTCCACACCCCCAGGCCGGTACTTACCTTAACGCCTACTGGAGTGCTAGAGTCATCATCTTTAGAAGATCCAGAACTGTCAGAAGATTTGTTGGCTTTCTTTCTGATGTTTCCTACTGCTGAAATACCAGCAGCTACAGATAGTGCTGAGAGTAGCACCTGAAATCCAATTGCTAACAAAACACCAGCCAGTAAACTGATGAAGAATTGTGGCGTAGCTATAACATCGGTTACTACAGGAGATACCTGTGCATATGAGCTACTTATGCCCAAAATGGTTAAGCCCATTGTAAGCATTGAGAACTTAAAAATTTTCATATAAGTCTTAAGAAGTTTGGTAAAAAAAATAGATATAAGTAAGCTTTAAAGGTTTGATTAAGAGTTACCTTCATCCTCAAGCTTCTCTTCCTTTTCTACAGTTTCTGTCTCAGTAACTGTATCAATGGTTACGGTCTTTTCACGAATTTTCTTTTCTACCTCGTATTCTTTTTCTACCGCTACGGTATCTTTTTCCAGGAGAGTTCGCTCGGTGGTTTTTTGTTTGCCCGAATCACATGCACTAAGTGCAAAAAATAAGCATGTTGAAAAAATTGCTGTTAAAATTCTCATAAGTAAAAAGTTTAAAAAAGTAATAAATAGTCCAGACCCATGTCTGAACTTAAACTCTGGCAATAGTCTGTCTACTGCCAGAGTGTTAGTTTAAATCTTTAACAGCTTTCCAAAAGTATTGTTTCTGTATTACTCAATCATTTAAAATTCCGTTGAGCTGAGGGTAAAATGAGCTTTGGCGAATGGCGCTTACTTCTTCAGGAGTAAAGGGGCGTTTATGAATTTCTTTCTTTAATATGCTGGCATACAGATAGCTTTCCGTTTTAAGTGCGCTTAATAAATGAATAAAAAGGTCCTTTTTGGTAAGGTCTTTTACTAAGCCAACTACTTCTTGTCTTTTTGAGTGATTCATAATTAGTCCGATAAAATACTTGTTTTACTTGATGCTTTGTTACTGTATCCACAACGAAAAATCAAGCCAAAATTGCCTTCATCCGCCTCCAATCTCCACCCCTAATATTACATGCCAGAGAAGCTGCTTATCTACTTCTATATGCAGGTAATGCGCTTTTTAAGTGCACTTTCCTTTTGTAGCTAACTCAAAGCCGTATGTATATAATACCTACACTTTTGATTTTTTTCGGCTGCACTTTTTAACTAGTCTTGTAGCTTAATATGTGAGTTTATCACATGTGTATACCCTTTAAATGGGTATTAAATACCATTAATCCTCAGATATAAAACTCCAATAAAGTATGATAAGAAAATTACTGCTGAGTGCCTTTTCGCTAATGCTGAGTTTTTCAGGCTTTGCACAGATAGAATTTGAAAAGGGATATTTTATCAATAATGCAGGCCAGCGCAAAGACTGCCTCATAAAAAATATGGACTGGAAAGACAGCCCTACATCTTTTTTGTACAAAGCATCCGCAAGTGCTCAGGAGCAATCTGCTGATATTGAAGAGGTGAGCGAGTTTGGTGTAGCAGGTTATATCAAATATGTTAGAAGCGAGGTGCAGATAGATCCAGTTTTGAAGTGTCCAGATTGAGTACTAACCGACACCCTGAATATGTCACTGAGACCTTATTTCTAAGACAGATTATAGAAGGCACAGTTGACCTTTACCTATACGAAGAGGGCAACCTACGCAGATATTACTTTAGGGTTGATAAAGAAAAAAAAGAACCTCTCGTCTATAAAAAATATAAAAGGGACAGGGCAACTGTACACGAAAACAATATGTATAAGCAACAGCTTTTGAATGCTCTGTCTTGTGAGGGCTTATCTAAAGATGTACTGGAACGTTTGTCTTACAATAAAGCTAGTCTTAGCAAATTCTATGTAAGATACTATCAGTGTAGTGGTGAAAATTATGTGCATTATGATGCTAAGATCTCTCGTGATCTTTTCAACTTTAGGGTAAGGCCTGGCCTTAAAGTAAGCTCCCTGAGTATACAAAATTATGTTTTAGGAGGTGAAGAAAAACAGTTTGGTACAAAGCTGAACTACAGACTAGGTGCTGAGCTGGAATTTGTGATGCCATTTAAAAAAGGTAAATGGGCTTTAGTAGTAGAGCCTACCTATCAGCAATATTACGGCGAAGAAAATGTGGACAATAGAAACTCAACAGCCGAATACAAATCAATAGAGTTGCCATTTGGGGTGAGGCATTACTTTTTTCTGAACGATCAGGATAGAGTATTGCTTAATGTGAGCTATGTTATAGATCAAAGTTTCAATTCTAGTATTAAGTTTGAAAGTAGTACTTATCTGGATGTTCTAAGCCGAAATAATATCGCGATAGGTGCTGGAGTGTTGTTACGAAATAAGTTTATGTTAGAGTTGAAATATGATAGTCCTCGTCATATACTAGGCGGTTACTCATACTGGGATTCTAAGTATTCATCTTTTTCGTTTATTCTTGGCTACCAGTTGTTTTAGGTATACAGACTTGTTGCAGCATAGGGAAAGTAGTATACTTGGAGAAAAACACCCTTTTGGTGTCATTAACAACTTAAATTTATGTTTTCCAAGTATCTACTCCTGCTGCCATTCGTAATAGCTTTTTTATCCTGCACCTCTTCCAGCCCTACTACCGAGCAAGCCTCACCTGAGCCTTCTACTCCCAATGTAGTCATTATTTTTACTGACGATCAGGGCTATCAGGATGTTGGTTGCTTTGGTTCCCCTGATATTCAAACTCCACATCTGGATCAGATGGCTAAGGAGGGAATAAAGCTAACTGACTTCTACGCCGCTCAGGCGGTTTGTTCTGCCTCCCGTGCGGCTCTGCTCACCGGCTGCTACCCCAACCGTTTAGGGATACATGGTGCGCTGATGCCCAATGCCAAAATTGGCCTTAACTTATCAGAGACGACTATAGCCGAAATGCTCAAAGCAGAAGGTTACGCCACAGCTGCCTATGGCAAATGGCATCTGGGCGATGCCCCTAAGTTTATGCCTACGCGTCAGGGTTTTGATGACTATTTTGGTATCCCTTACTCTAATGACATGTGGCCGCTGCATCCTCAGCAGGGGCCTGTGTATAACTTTGGGCCTTTGCCGCTTTACGACAATGAGCAGGTTGTTGACACCCTGGAAGATCAGTCTATGCTCACTACTCAGATTACAGAAAGAAGTGTGCAATTTATTCAAGAAAACAAAGAGAACCCCTTTTTCCTTTATGTGGCGCATCCACAGCCTCATGTTCCGCTTTTTGTATCTGACAAATTTAAGGGAAAATCAGAAAGAGGTCTTTATGGTGATGTGATTATGGAAATAGACTGGTCGGTAGGGCAGATTTTACAGGCTCTTAAAGATAATGGACTAGACGAAAATACACTGGTAATATTTACTTCTGACAATGGCCCCTGGCTATCTTACGGTGAGCATGCCGGAAGTGCATTACCTCTTCGTGAAGGTAAAGGTACAGCTTTGGAAGGTGGACAGCGCGAACCTTGTATCATCCGTTACCCTGGTCAGCTGGAAGCTGGTAAAGTAATAGATGTGCCTTTAATGACTATAGATATTCTGCCAACTATCGCCTCTGTAACTGGAGCGCAGCTACCCAATCAGAAAATTGATGGCAAAAACATATGGAGCGTGCTAAAAGGCGAAACAAAAGAGAGCCCGCAGGAAGCTTACTTTTTCTATTATAAAACTAACGAGCTGCATGGGGTGCGCTATGGTGACTGGAAGCTTTACTTTCCGCATACCTATCGTTCCCTTAATGGGCGAAAAGGAAGAAATGACGGCCTGCCGGTTAATTATGAGCAATTAGCTTTTGAAAACGTGGAGCTATACAATTTGAAAGAGGATATCGGAGAAACTACTGATGTTGCGGAGCAGCATCCTGAAATAGTAGCCAAAATTAAAGCACTAGCTGATGAGATGCGAAAGGACCTGGGAGATCGGCTTACTGGTATAGAGGGGCAGGGAGTACGAGAAGCAGGCCGTATAGATAGCTGAGCCTGTTGCTAAAAAAGTATAGAAACCTCCTCAGTACCAATATGATGGCTTACTGAGGAGGTTTTTATTTTCTAAAAATGAATACCATTAGGGCCTACACCTACAGCATAAGTTTCTAATAGATTTCCGTCGGCATCGTAGTGCAATAAGGTGCCTTCTCCCTGAAAAGAATTACTGTTACCTACATAGAGGGTGTTGGTAGCTGGGTCGCTGCCTACCATATAAAAATGCTCACCACTAATCAAAGCTTCCGCTTTGTCAGTAGCATCCTCATTAGACACCTGGTATACCACGGTGGCAGTTGCTGGCCAGGGCTCCGCACCCACAAAGTAGATCATATCCAGCTCATCGTTGACATCAAACTTACCAGTCGTATTAGTACCACTCACATCAATTGTAGTTTCTATGGTATCATCTTCAGTATCTATTTCCAGAAACTGAGCAGCGGCACCACCTACACTTACCCATAAGTCATCTTCTTCTAACACAAATCTTACGGGGCTTCCGTCTAGTTCCAGCACTTTCTCTACTTCATCGGTATTTGTATTGATGATGCTGAGCTTATTAGTGTAGCTATTTGCCACATAAACTTTATTGTCTACGGCGATAATATCTTCCGGGCCGTCTTCTGTATCTATGTACTTGATAATGCTATAGTCGTCAAGGTCTATTACTGCCACCTTGGACTCAGTAAGCTGCCAGCTATCATTAAATGGTCCCCAGACAGAAACATAGGCTTTGTTATTGGCTACGGTGAGGTAGCGGGGGCTAATTAGGCTATCATCTTCTATAGGAGCGACTTTAGCTTCAAAAGAACTGGCATCTACCACTTCAATTTTGCTGGAAGCATTACACACAATGAATGCTGTGTTGCCAGATATACTTACCGACTGTACACTAGCCTCCAGCTTGCGTGGAGCGTTTGCTTTGGCAAAAACGGTGTTGTTCACCTCTTTGGAGTCACGGTTAAAGAAGCTGATAGAGCCATTTCCACCCCCATAATTACCTTCATTGGAAATAATTATATCACCTCTAAAAGAATCTGAAGGTGAATCGTCCTCACAGGCCATGCTTGCCAGGAGCAGTACAGTAAGCAAAAAGTAGTTGGATAATTGTTTGAATGAAAACATCGGTTTGGTCATGAATGTGTATTAAATGAATGTTACAATGAAAACTCTATAGTTTAGTCGGTAAAGCGTAGCTGTAAGCTAAGCTGATAGTTTCTTCCGGGCATGGCCCTTCCGGCTACATTCTGGTAGCTGGTATTCAATAGGTTGTTTAGCCGAAAGCTTATGCTGTTTTGTGTTTTCCACCAGCTGATGCTTCTGTTAATGCGGAAATCAAGCAGACCATAAGCTTCCAGCGCACTTTCGTTGGTAGTAGTCAGAAAGCGCTCGCTGGTCCACTGGCTCAGCATATCCGCAGACCAGCTCTTCCACTGGGCATGCGTATTAAATGTCAGGCGATGAAGGGGAACATAGGGTAGCTGTTTGCCTTTAGAGCGGTCGTACTGGCTTACAGGACTTTTGTTGATTGAGGAGGTATACGAATACTGTGCGCTTAGTCTTAACTGCCAACTTGCCAGTACCATAAGGTATTGCGCACGCGTTTCCAGGCCATTAATTACTACTTTACGAAAGTTTTGTGGACTCCAGAAGCTTCCCTGGTCAAGCCATACTATCCAGTCGTCCATATTAGTATGGAAGTAGGTTATTTCCGCTTCCAGGTTTTCTCTTTTTAATAGCAAGCCACTCTCCAGGCTCCAGCCCTGCTCTGCTCTGAGCTCGGGCTTACCTCCCGGTTGCCAGTAGAGGTCGTTAAAAGTTGGTATCCTAAAACTTCTTGAGAATTGATTTTTAAGGATTAGTTGCTGCCGGGCAGATTTATGCAGAGATATTTCACTACCCAATGCAGGAGCAAAAGGAGCTTTATAAGCACTGACCCATGCCTGTCTCAGGTTGAGGTTGAGCGTCCACCACGCATATGGCAGATAGGCCAGAGAGGCAAAGGCATCTGCGCGCTTCTGCTGTCTCTGTTGCTGATAGCTTTCTACATCGGCCTGTACATAACGCCAGTCAGCCCCTAACTTAAAGTTTAGGCGCTGGCTTATGTGTTTGTCATATAGCAGTCGGGTCAGCAGGTGTTCTGCAATAATGGGTGCCTGCTGATTATAAATCTGCTCATCATGTACATAGCCTAAAGTAGCCTGTAGATAGCCCCAGGCCTGCTGCTGCTCAAACTGAAAAGAGCTACGAAAATGTCGGTCGCTAATGCGTTCGTAACTGCTCTCCTGCAAGTTACTGCTCATTATAGGTAGTATGCCGTTTTCGCTTTCTTCGTACCAGGCATTCAGGCTGAAGCGGCGGTTGCTGGCTGGCTGGAAGCTAAGCTCCTGCATCAGACCAAAGTTGTGCACATCCGCATTTTGCTGTCGTTCCTCCGGCGTACCATATTTGGAGGTGTTTTTAAAAGGGAAATCATTTTTTTCTCTTCTGCGGTAAGCAGTACTGCTAAGCTGCCACCTGTTAAGACCAAAGTGGGCTTTAAGTCCTGAGAAAAACTGCCCGAAACTTCCTACAGTCTGATGTGCCTGTAGCTTTGTGCCTTCTTGCTGATCTGTCTTGCTTGTTAAAATAATACTACCGCCGATAGCATCACTACCATATTGCGCACTACCTCCGCCCAGGTGCAGCTGTATATCGTCAAACATAAAAACCGGAAGGTTGGAGAAATCTGTAGAGCCCAGAGTTGCAGAGTTGAGGTTAATACCATTCCAGAGGACTGCCGTATGGCTGGAAGAGGTGCCCCTCATACTAATACCGGAAAGCATACCATAACCGTACTCTTTAAAGTACAGGCTGCTTTCTTGCTCCAGTAGGTCGCTTAGGCTGGCATGTATCTGAGAAATTTTGGCAATGGAATCAATCCTGACTATGCTGCTTCCGGCCGCATATTTTTCTGTGGGTAGTCCGTATATTTCCAGGTTTTGTAGAAAAACTGTATCCGTATCCTGTGCCAGTAGTGGGCTGGTTTTTCCGAAGTACATTAATAAGATGGCTAGCTGTAGTATAATTCTCTTCATTCTTTCTCACTTAAGGTTGAAGTTACAGAGCCATGTTTTTGAAGGAGGCTATGTACCAAAGCAGAAAGAGAGCGGCACATGACTGCCTCATTGGCTACTTGCAGTACCCAGGTAGGTACCGGACTGGTTTTCTGTATGCTTACTGATAATCTTATACTACTATCATGAACTACTTTATAGCCTACCCTTTCCAATGCCTGTTGGGTCCAGTGTGCTACTTCTCCCTCCCCCTGTAAGTTGATAAGGTGCTGAGTGTGTCTGCGTAGAACGAAGCTGCCTCTCTGTCTGTCAAAGCGCAAATTTTTGCTCTGGAAGCTATTTTTCAACTGGCCCTGTAATACCAGATCTTCCGGTATGCCACTTACTATTTTCTGCTGATGCAATAGCCACAACTGGTCGGCAGTCTGTAGTACCAGCTCAAGATCGTGAGAACTCATTAATATGGCTTTTTGCTGTTGATGGGCCAGGCTGTGGAGTAGCTGCATAATCTCCACCCGATTGGGTAAGTCAAGGTGTACAGTAGGCTCATCCAGAATGATAAGCGGCGTATCCTGAGCGAGCGCACGGGCTATTAGTACTTTTTGGCGCTCTCCATCGCTTAGCCTAAAAAATGCACGATTGGCAAAGTTTTGAGTGCCCGTAGCTTCCATCGCCTGTTCTATTACCTCCAGATCTTTTTTGCCAAGGCCACCAAACCATGAGGTGTAAGGGTGTCTTCCCATGGCAATAAGCTCATAGGCGCTGAGGTTAGGGGCTATGCCTCTTTCGGTCAACACCAAACTAAGCTGACGGGCTTTGGCTTTGGCATGAAGCTCCTGGATAAGTTGGTTAAGCAGAAATACCTCGCCGCTCAATGCCTTCTGCATACCCGAGAGGGTACGTAGGAGAGTAGACTTACCGCTGCCGTTTGTACCCAGCAGGCAAATTAGCTCACCTTGCCTAACGCTTACATCAAGTTGCTTAATGAGGGGCTGTGTGTTGGTGTAGCCTACGGCTAGTGCTTTAGTAGATAATATGGTTTGGCCTATATTCATGCGGTTCTTGTCTGTTTAACTGAAAGCAGTCTGTTGTTTTCTGTTCTTAAGAATCACATAAATAACTACCGGAGAGCCGATAAGAGCCGTGATGGCGTTGAGCGGTAGTGTTATAGCACTGCCTGGCACTTGAGAGATAAGATCACAGGCCAGCAGAGTGATAGCTCCCAGCAAAGCACAGGCAGGTATCAGTACTCCGTGATGGGCAGTATGAAAAAGCCCGCGGCTTAGGTGGGGTACGGCAATCCCAATAAAGCCAATAGGACCGCAAAATGCAGTTACTACTCCCGCCAGTAGGCTGGTAGCAATAATTACCCCTATGCGTAACTGCCTGATGCTTACGCCCAGACTTTGCGCGTAATGTTCGCCCAGCAAAAGCGCATTCAAAGGCTTACTGAGTGCAAAAGTTAAAAGTAGCCCTAAGATCACAACAGCAGACATAAGGCCTAAATGTTTTTGTGTAACGCCGTGCAGGCTGCCAAATGTCCACAGGAGGTAGTTTTGTATCTGCTCCGGATTGCTAAAGTATTGCCATAGGCTTACCAGGGAGAGGGTAATATTTCCGATCATGATACCTGCGATTAGCAGCACTACATAATCGCTAACCCGAAAAGATATGCCTAGTATAATAAAAAGCACCAGCGCTGCTCCCAGGCTGGAGGCAATGGCTACCAGCCAGCTTCCGCTGATGCCCAGTTCCTGTATAGCGTAGAGAGTGGTAGCCTGCCCACTGGATAGTGTGACTACTGCTACGCCCAGGCTGGCACCAGAAGTAACCCCTAGCACCGAGGGACCAGCTAATGGATTACGGAACAGTGTCTGCATTTGTAAACCACCCACCGATAGGGCTGCTCCGGCCAGAACTGCGGTAATAGCTTTAGGTAGCCTAATCTTCATAATAATATTCTCAAAGGCGGTATTGTCTAGAGACTGGCCGCTAAGTTTGTTAAGCACCTCAGTAAAGGGAATGGCTACAGACCCCAAGGCAATATCTGCCAGCCATAGCAAAATCATCAGCATACCCAGACCAGTAAGTAGTAAGGCATGCGGTCTTTTCTGATGTACAGATGTAATTTGTGAGGGCTTAAGCGTAGCAGGCATACTATTTCAGTTTTTGATAATAGTAGAGTTCATGCTTTGGCAGAATCTGCGGATGCAGAATATGAGTAAGGTCCTTCAAAATCAGGTGTGGATTAACTACGCCACTTTCAAAATAGTCGTTTCCCTGACCGTTGGGGCTTAACCTGAGGTTGTGGTTGTAAACCTTAGCTTCCCGGAAAGCTTTGAAATCCGCAAAACGTTCATCTTTTGCTGCCAGTTCGTCCAGTGAATTGAACATGCCCGGATTCAACCAATAGTCAGCTTCCAGCCCATAGGCGTAAATATTTTCAAAAGCGATGGGCATGCTTACAACTGCTGAGTCTTTCCATGGCCAGTGGCCTCCTGCTTCGGTAAAAAGCTGGCTACGATAACTCTTACCGCCCGGCACATACCAGGAGCCCTGAAAAGGAGAGCCGCTTAGTATTGCTGGTCTTTCTTCTACCTGAGTAGTGAGCTGAGCAGTGTTCAAGTAGCTTTCCACTATAGATTCGTACTTTTGTTTTGCCAAGGCTTCCTGATTGAGCAGAGCGGCCATTAGTTTTACCCACTCTGCTTTGCCCAGTGCGGTCTGCTCCATCCACTCCGTATTGATAAGTACAGGAGTACCCGAACTTATGATGGAGTTGTATTTTTGCAGATCAGTATTGGGCATTCCGGATACCATGAGCAGATCTGCCTGTAGCGCTATCACCATCTCCTGATTCAGGCTGCCTGACGCACCTACTTCTGTAATATCTCCTGCTTCAATTCTCTGCCGCACCTGCGGATCATAGACATATTGTGTATTGTCCAGGGCTACGATAATACTATCTGCATTCACAAAATCCGCCAGGGCTACATGAGTAGTAGAGAGCGCGATCATGCTTTTGATAGGAATATTGATACGCTGTGCCTCAGGATAGGCATTAGGCCGCTCCGCACCCTCAGGCAATAGCAGGTAGTGTGTTGTGTCAGTAGCTTGAATGAGATGAAGTACTTTGTAGCCCTTTTCGTAGCTAATATCAAAACCACGGGCATACGTAATGTCTAGCTTTTCTCTCCAGTCTGACTCAGCACTGGGTATATGGTTTTGCGAATGCTCCTGAGAGCTGTTGCTACCACAGGCAAATAAACCTAAACTTGCGATCAGCAGTAGGCACGCATGAATAAAAGGCGTCAAAGCAGCGCCTGACAGCCTATGCATATTTAAATCTATCATAAATAGTAATTTTTTAACTCAGGCGCTTCAATCCCCGAAAGCGTTGAGCTGAAGTATAAAGGCAGGTCTTCTGGCTTCTCTGATCTTCGGCTGTCTTCCCAATTGCCTAGGCAATCAGTGACTGAGGTAGTGCCGGAGAGTATGTTTCCGAATGGGTTCGGACTAGAGTTACAGCAGCGAGGACTGCAGCGGACTTACACCGCTTTCCCTTTTTACAGCTTGTTCGTGTAGTCAGCAACGAACGCAGCCACCTTAATACGGCGCAAAGGTACAGCTAAGTTTGAGTAAAAGAAAACCTTTAGCTTGAATGTTCATCGCCAATATACACTGTCTTTGCCGGGCATTTTGTAAATTCAGCAACAATCAATAACCTACACTATGAAAACAATATTTTTGCTACTACTTCTTATACCTGTTTTATCTCTGTCTCCTAAAGAGCCTCAAAAGCTTAAAGAGTCACTTACTTTTTATGCCTCATTTGACCGAAACGCAGAGGCTGATTATGCCAGAGGGGATGCGCGTATATATACTGCTACTGATTACGATCAGTTACCCGAAGGTGAGGAGGGAATACATAGCGAAAATATTAGCCTGGCAACTGGTAAAGGTGTATCTGGTGATGCGCTTAGCTTCATTCAAAAAAGTGAGCATATAGTTTTCTATAAAGCGAAAGAGAATATGGCTTATCGTGAAGAGGGGTGGAGTGGTACGGTTTCTTTCTGGCTGCAACTCAATCCGGATGCAGATTTGGAGCCTGGCTATTGCGACCCTATCCAAATCACTGATGAAGACTATAATGATGCTGCCCTTTGGGTAGACTTTAGCGATAAAAATCCGCGTAGCTTTCGTATGGGAGTGTATGGCGACCTGAAAGACTGGAACTCCGAAGGTATTGAAGGAGCAGAAAACCCTGAGTTTACAAAAAGGCTGGTGCCTTCCAAAAGTATGCTCTTCTCTCGTCAGCGATGGACACATGTACTCATTCGTTTCGCAGATTTAAATACTCAAAACGGTAGTGCTGAACTTTATCTTAATGCTGAGCTTCAGGGAAAAAGAGAAAATGTGAGAGAAGCCTTTAGCTGGGAGCCAGAGCAGGCAACGATAAGGCTAGGCCTTAGCTACGTTGGTTTGCTGGATGAGCTAGCCATATTTGATCGTGCCCTCAGCCAAGAGGAAATTCAAGTGCTGTACAATAAGCAGGAGCACCTCAAAAATATGCTTTAGTAATCCGGCAAAAGTGTATTTAAAACGAGGTCTTAAAAACGCATTGCTTACGTAAACTTCTACCAAGTCATGCAAGATAAAATATGAGAGAGAGTCTTATGCCTTCTTACCAATTACCTACTTTTGTATCATTTAATAATAGTATAAGCTCCCAGACCACCAAGGCATGAGAATCAGAAATATCAAATTTAACGGCTTCATTATTTCGCTTTTTGTAGCTATGCTGCTGGCTTACCTCTTTCCGCAGGGGGCTGAAGCCTTAGCGCTAGATGAAGTTACTGATATTGGTATTAGCCTTATCTTTTTCTTCTACGGCCTCAAACTTTCGTTGGAGAGCTTTAAAAGTGGGCTGTCTAATTATCGGCTGCACTTACTGGTACAATTTAGCACCTTTGTGCTATTTCCATTGCTGGTACTTCCATTCAAGCCTTTAATGCAGCAAGAGAGCACTTATTTGCTCTGGACAGGAATGTTTTTTCTGGCAGTGCTGCCATCAACGGTCTCCTCTTCGGTAATCATGGTTTCAATTGCCAGAGGCAATGTAGCTGGTGCAATTTTTAATGCCAGTATCTCTGGACTGATAGGCGTGCTTGCTACTCCTCTCTGGCTAGGGCTGGTAGTTAATGAGATGCAGAGTATTTCTTTTTGGGAGGTGTTTTCCAAACTGATGTTACAGATCGTATTGCCACTAGCTTTAGGAGTACTGCTTCACGCTCGCTTTGGCCATATTGCTACCCGCTACAGTAAATTTACCGGTCTTTTTGATAAGACTATGATAGCGCTTATTGTGTATTCCAGTTTTAGCGCCTCTTTTCTTGCTCATTTGTTTTCGGGGCTTACATGGACACACTTTTTAACTTTGTATGCCGCTATTCTGGCACTCTTCTTTCTCAGCCTGTGGATTATTGACATGATAGCCAAGGGGCTTAATTTTAGTACTGAAGACCGCGTAACAGCAATGTTTTGCGGCTCTAAAAAGTCTCTGGTGCACGGATCGGTAATGGCCAAGGTTATCTTTGGTAACAGCACAACTGCCAGTATGATGATTCTTCCAATTATGCTATTTCACATCTCTCAGCTAGTCATTATTGCCTTTATAGCTGAGAAGTTCAGTAAAAAAGCTCTCAGAAATGCCCATTAAACTTCATAAATGCAGCTAAGCTTTATTGGTTAAGAGGTGGAAGGATTAAGTACAATAAATGTTACTATTATTTTTGTTTAATATTGTATGTAAATTATTAAACAAGATATATGCCTGACTGTTATCCTACTGAAGACACATACCATTTTAACTATACAGTTATGAAGTATTTTAAACATGTAGATTTGATTGAAAAGCTCGCTATACGTTATGGTGTATTGATGGCAATGGCTTTGGCGGGTTTTTTCCTGCTAATGAAAGCAATTGGGCTGGAGCATAATCTGGAGCTAAGAGCGCTAAATATTATCATACTGTTTAGCTTCGTGTTGATGGCTATAAAAAAGTATAAAAAAATAAAAGATTATAAGCTGGCATATTTTAAAGGCTTTGGCCTGGGTATATTAACCTCAGCAGTGGGAGTAGTAGTTTTTGCTACATTAGTTACGTTTTACATAACTGTTGTATCTCCGGAGTTTATGGGTGTGATTAAACAGAGAGAACCCTTTGGAGATTTCCTTAATCCGGCACTTATCGCTTTTACTATTACAATTGAGGGTATGGCTTCCGGCTTTCTATCTACCTTCGCCTTATTGCAGTACTACCGGCCAAACCATATAATTGCCTCGGTAGAAGAAGTGGTATAAGGCTTATCATTTGTATAAAACCACTCTGAATGTACATTCCGAGTGGGTTTTTGGTCTGCATTACAGCCAAAATGGTAGCAGTAAAAAAAGCTATACTGCCCGCAAGTGCATCGCAGCATAGCCTGTTGAAAAAATACTGCTTTCTTAACTATCTAAGCTTTGGTGAGTGGCGCTTTTGCTTTGTCTTTGCGCAGCTCTTTTTTTAATATTTTTCCGGTAGCGCTCATGGGCAGGCTATCGGTAAAGCTGATATTTCTGGGGTATTTGTAATCGGCTATTCTTTCTTTGGTCCATTCTATTAAAGTCGCTTCGTCTATACTAGCTCCTTCTTTTAGTACTACAAAAGCCTTAACCTCCTCGCCTAGTTTGCTGTCGGGTACGCCAATAACCGCTACCAAAGAAACGTCTTCGTGGGTAATCATCACTTCTTCTATCTCTCTTGGGTATACATTGTAGCCTCCCCGAATAATCATATCGCTAGTGCGGTCAATAATAAAGAAGAAGCCATCCTCATCACGGAAGGCAATATCGCCAGAGTGCATCCATCCATTTTTAATAGCTTTGTGGGTAGCTTCAGGCTTTTTATAGTAAGCTTTCATTACGTTATGTCCACGAAAGCAAAGCTCGCCTTTTTCTCCGGCAGCTACTTCTTCTCCCTGTTCATCAACAACTTTTACTTCTACGCCCCATACAGGAATACCTACCGAGCCAGGCTTTTGACCTATTTCCAATTGGTTAAAGGTGACTACCGGTGCTCCTTCAGACATGCCGTACCCTTCCAGAATAGTAATATTGAAACGGGCTTCAAAATCGTGCAATACCTGTAAAGGGAGAGAGGCCCCTCCAGAGCAGGCTATCCGTAAATTGTTGGCTATTGATTCGTAGTCAAAGCCAGGTTCATGATATTGATTAAGCCCCCAGAACATGGTTGGCACACCCGCAAACACACTTACTTTATGCTCTTGCATAAGGCTGAAGACGGTTTTTGCATCAAACTTGGGTAGCAGAACCAGCTCTGCTCCACGGTAGATTCCTGCATTCATGAGCACTGTCATGGCAAAGATATGGAAGAGTGGAAGCACTAGTAGCTCTACATCTTCTGAACGGGTTTGCATTAACTCAGCCGAGATAATAGCATTGTACATCAGATTAGAGTGAGTAAGCTCCGCACCCTTAGGTTTGCCGGTTGTACCCGAGGTGTAGATGATCAGAGCAGTATCTTCTGCACTACTTTGGAAAGTTTCAAATTTAGGTGACTGCCCTTGCATCAGCTGGGCAAGGGTGTTGGTGCCCTCAATGGGAGAAGACATTTTAGGAGTAGGCATAATGATAAACAGATGCTCACAGCGTGGAGCCTCATCAAAGCCTTGCTTTGCCATTTGTCCTATGGGTAGGGTATCATTGCCTACAAAGCTTATATAAGCTTTGGCATCGCTGTCATTCAGATGGTAGGCAATCTCATCTTTCTTGAGCAATATGTTTAGAGGTACCACCACAGCACCAATTTTTAGTATGCCAAAATAGACGATGGGAAAGTAAGGTAAATTAGGACAGCTGAGTGCTACTTTATCGCCCGCCTGTATGCCCAAAGTCTGGAGTCCGTTGGCTACCTGATTGGCAGCTGCATTGGCTTCAGCATAACTGATCTGGTGGTCAGAAAATACAAAAGCAGTCTTAGAAGGGTATGTTCTGGCGCTGCTTTCCAGGAGGGTAGATAGGTTGAGCATAGGTCTAAGAGATAAAGTGAAAATGATGAATATAAGGTAGGAAAACTTAGGGTTAAACTCAATGAAATTGCTTATATAACTAAGTATTTATTGTTAGTGTTGTGATGGTGTGAAAAAATAATCAGGAAGACTTTGCGCAAAATTGTGCCTACAAATCAATGAAATGCTATTTGTTGTACCTAGGTGTAAAGAGGTGTTGTGTGTATCTTATTGTCTGATCTAACTATGAGCAGAGAAAGAAGTATAGAAACTTATTTTAAGCTGTAGAGGGCACAAAATTCATCAATTACAGGAGCTAAAAGCTAGAATTCTAGGGCATACTGCCAAAAATTAGTATACTCAGGAGTTCTAACTATAGCAGCCTGATTTTTATGAAAAACCTATCTTTAGTATGTATCCTCTTTCTTTACTTCATCCATGCTTATACTTATGCTCAAGTCAATGAGCCGATACTTGCCAAAGGATTACGCCAGCAAACCCTCCTTTTTAGTGCTGAGCATCAGGAGAATATTTCCTGTTACCGTATTCCGGCCCTTATCACAGCAACTAATGGTGACCTTCTGGCAGCCATAGACGAAAGGGTGCCCTCCTGCGGCGACCTTAAGTGGAGTGAAGATATCAACATTGTATTACGAAGAAGTAGTGACAATGGTAAAAGCTGGTCGGAAATTGAGCATATTGTAGATTTCCCTGAAGGCCAGTCAGCTTCTGACCCTTCTTTTATTCTGGATAGGGAGAGTGGAGAAATTTTTCTCTTCTACAATTTTATGGACCTACATAAGGAAAAAGACGTCTATTATCTGCATATGCTCAAAAGTAAAGATTATGGTAAAAGCTGGAGCAAGCCGATAGATATTACAGCTCAGATTAGTAAACCTGGCTGGAAAAACGACTTTAAGTTTATTACCTCCGGCAGAGGCTCTCAGGCAGCAGATGGTAAACTACTCCATACCCTGGTTAATCTGGACAAAGGCCTGCATATTTTCGCCAGCGATGATCATGGTAAAAGCTGGTACCTGATAGATACGCCCATAAAACCTGCTGATGAGTCTAAAATTATCACTCTGGACGATGGGCGTTGGATGATCAACAGCCGTGTCAATAAGTTGGGAATGCGCTATGTACATATCTCAGAAGACGAAGGTAAAAGCTGGAGCAGTAGTGTAGATAGTACTCTCATAGATCCTGCGTGTAACGCCAGTATTATTCCATACACCTACACAGAAGACGGTATAGAAAAACGCTGCCTAATATTTTCTAACCTTAATGAGGTGGACAAAAGAAGAAACCTATGGGTAAGAATAAGTTATGATGAAGGTAAGAGTTGGACCAAGGGGAGGTGTGTATATAATGGGCCGGCAGCTTATTCTTCACTTTCAGTCCTTAAGAATGGCGATATAGGCTTGTTCTTTGAAAAAGATGAGTATACCCAAAATATGTTTGTCAGCTTTTCTTTTGACTGGCTACGCCAGGAGCAATAGGTTTAGCCTGGGGCATCTAGTAGCCTTCTACATCGGAAAGCGTGCTCTTTTTTATTAAATTCAGCCATATACTAAGCACAACCTAAAAGAAAGCTCGCTAAAACTTTCCTGATTAATAACCTGTTTATGCTCAATCGTCGTCAGTTTCTCAGACAGTCTGGTGGCCTGGGGCTGGGTATATGCCTGAGTCCTGACCTTGGCCTTGGACCTTCGCTTTCCAAAGATTTTCTGGTACGGCAGATTACCCGGGGGCCTAAATCGCATTGGTTTGGCTACTACGATAAATGGCAGCTAGATCCGGCAGGACGCTTTGCATTAGGCATGGAGGTAGATATGCCTATGCGCTCGCCCAACGCAGAGGATAGCATACAGATTGGTATGGTTGACTTGCAGGATAATGACCGCTGGCTGGCGTTAGGAGAAAGTAAAGCCTGGGGGTGGCAGCAGGGTTGCATGTTACAATGGATACCTCAGTCTGCAGAAGAAGTGATATGGAACGATAGAGAAGGAGATCAGTTTGTGTGCCATATACTTAATGTAAAAAACGGAAACAGGAAGACACTACCTAAAGCCATATATGCGCTAAGCCCCGATGGCAGGTATGCCGTAGGTACTGAGTTTAACCGCATTCAGAATATGCGTCCGGGCTATGGCTATGCTGGTGTTCCCGACCCTTACGCTCGCAATAAAGCACCTCAGGATATTGGTATTTATCGTATGGACATGCAAACGGGCAGATCAGAATTGATATTCTCGCTCGCCCAGGCCGCAGATATTCCTTATGAGGGGCAGTCCATTCAGGATAAGTGGCATTATTTTAACCATTTGCTGGTAAGTCCGGACAGCAGGCGTATTATATTTCTGCATCGTTGGCGAGAGGCCCCTGTCAGTAGCCTGGAAACAGTAAACCGTGGCTTTACTACACGTATGTTTACAATTAACCTGGATGGTACAGAGCCGTACGTGCTTGATCCCTCAGGCTATACCTCTCATTTTATCTGGCGAGACCCTCAGCATATTTGTGCCTGGACCAAACCTAAAGGTAAGCTGGCTGCCTTTTACCTCTTTAAAGATCAAACAGAAGAGCTAGAAGTAGTAGGGCCGGAGAAGATGGTAGAGAATGGTCATAATACCTATCTGCCCAATACCAATAATGAATGGATACTTAATGATACCTATCCGCATCGTGATCCTGGGCGGCGTCAGACATTATACCTGTACCATGTGCCTACAGATAGAAAAGTGGTACTAGGAAAGTTTTTTGAACCTAAGCAGTTCAGTGGCGAGTGGCGTTGTGATCTACACCTACGAAGCAACCAGCAGGGCACTCAGGTAATTTTTGATTCTACACACCAAAAACAACAACGCCAGATGTATCTGGCAGATATAAGCGATATTATTTCATGAGCAAACCCTTATTTCTCTCGCTTCTTCTTTGCCTGAGCCTGAATGTAAGTGCACAGGAAGAAGATTTATCTGTTCTAAATTTTTATCAGTACTATTGCAGTGACGCAGACGCCATGTACAAGCAAATGGTAGATGAAGCCTCAGTCAAGCTAAAGGCACGTGCCCAGCAGATAGCTTCACTCAGTAGCCAATCAGACTGGCAGGCTCGGCAAACAGAAGTTAGAGCCAGGCTGGATAAAATTATTGGAGATTTTCCAGAAAAAACGCCACTAAGCCCCATAGTTATGGCTAGACTTAGCAAAGATGGTGTAAAGGTAGAAAAGCTTGTTTATGAGTCGCAACCTGGCTTTTTTGTAAGTGCAGCCTTGTTTATGCCGGCAGATCTACAGGGAAAAGCACCAGCCATAATTTATTGTAGCGGCCACGCCAAAGAAGCTTTTCGCTCAGAAACCTACCAGCGCAAAATACTTAACCTGGTACATAAAGGCTTTATTGTACTTGCTTTTGATCCGCTGGGGCAGGGAGAGCGTATGCAATACCCTTCTAAAACCCAGGAGGGTTCCCGTATAGGTGGCCCTACCAAAGAGCATGGTTATGTAGGTGCGCAATGTTTTATGGGAGGGAGCTCATTAGCTAAATATATGATTTGGGATGGCATACGCGCGGTAGATTACCTACTCAGCAGAGAGGAGGTAGATGCTAAACGTATTGGTATTACTGGTCGTTCTGGGGGTGGTACCCAGAGTGCGTATATTGCTGCCTTTGATGATAGAATTCTGGCATCCGCACCAGAGGCTTATATCACCAGTCTGGAAATACTGTTTAAAACGAAAGGCCCCCAGGATGCGGAGCAAAATCTTATGCATTATGTAGATTATGAGCTTGACTTGGCAGATTTGCTGGAAGTACGTGCTCCCAAACCTACCATGATCATCAGCACCACTCGCGATTTTTTTAGCATAGAAGGCGCGCGGCGCACCTATCAGGAAGCGAAGCAAGCATTTGCCAGCCTTGGGCAGCCAGACCATATTAGTATGAGTGAAGATGATCAGGTGCATGCCTCTACTCCAAAAAACCGTGAAGCCATGTATGCCTTTTTTCAAAAACACCTAAGCCTGCCAGGCAAGGTAGAGGAAAGAGAAGTAAGCTTCTTTACACCTGAAGAATTGCAGGTAAGTTCTAGCGGGCAGCTAGCCACTGCTTATGATAGTAAAAATGTAGCTGATCTCCTTCGTGAGGAAGTAAGCCGCATGAAGTCTGAACAGCTGGCAGAGCGAAAAAAGTATGATGCTCAGTTTATAAAAGAAGTGGCCTTACAACTATCTGGCTACCAGTCGGTAGAGGAAATATATAATATACATTTCGCAGGTCAGTTTCCGCGCGACTCTTATACCATACAAAAATACCTGATGATAGGTGAGAAGCATGTTAACCCGTTTTTACTTTTTGTACCCGATGAGCCTAAACCCAACAGCTTAGCTTTGTATTTTCATCCAGAAGGCAAAGCCGCAGAGGCGTCAGGGGAGATCAGGGCTATGGTAAAGGCAGGAGTCACGGTACTGGCCGCTGACCTGTTGGGAACAGGAGAGTTAGGCCCCGGCTACCTTAAAGGAGATGCTTATATTGATGATGTATCTTACAACCAATGGTTTGCTTCAGTTCAGGTCAATAAAAGTATAGTGGCAAGGCAAGCCGCTGATATGGTAAAGCTAGCTAGTTATGGCCAGGAAAAATTCGGAAATGTCCACATTACAGCAATGGCACATAGTACTCTTACGCCTGCGCTCATACATGCCTCTGCATTTAGTTCGGCTTTCAGCCAGTTGGTATTGGTAGAACCTCTGGTGTCATATGCCAGCCTGGCTGCGCACGAAGTTTATGAAGCCCGCTGGGTGCCTGCCAGCGTAGCGGGTGCCATAGGTAAGTATGATCTGGCTGACCTGGCTGCTGCATCTACAGCCAAAAGCCTGGTTCTCATTAATCCACTGACTCATAGTGGCGAAGCCGTATTGCCGCGAGACTTTGAAAAAGAATGGGGCTTTGTCAGTGAGGTCTACCAACAAAAAGGCGAATTTACTATTGTATATGAACAGCAGGAGCTATCTACACATCTGGACAAAATTTTCAAATAGCCTTATGCTAGATGAAAGCCCTGCGACAATCGTTTGAGCTACTTTACTGTATTATTCGTTTTTTAAAACTAACCAGTATTAATATGTCAGAAACTAGGCGTATGCCCTGGATAGCCAAAGCCTTATCCGGTGCTACTATTGGAGCTTTGGTAGGTATGTATGTGAGCAACACTTTTTTGGGAGGGGGAGTCTGGCCCATACTGGCACTAACGCTTGCCGGAGCAGTAGTTGGTGTATTGTTTTTCGGGAAGTAGCAGTATAAAAAGACCTGAGCTTTTGTAAGGTGGGCTAGCGATGCTGAAGGTATAAGCAGACATGTGCTCAATACTCCCACCGCGCAGGAAGGTGGTAGTCTGACATTATTCTACGCGTAGGAGGGTACTCCTTTAAATGAGCAAGCATCTCATTGATGTCTTTTTCAAACTCTATATAGTAGTCGAGATCCAGCTTTTGGAGTTTGTTAAGGGCAAGCTGGGCCTTACGGCATACATAAGCAGCAAATTTGTCTGCTCGGTGTTCATGCTTGTAGAGTATGCCTCTCTGCTTACGAAATGCCAGATTTACCAACAGAATCAGGAGTTGTACTTCGCCGTATTTATCTCTGGTAATTTTAACATGTTTGCTGATAGCCCCACTAAAATCCCGGAGTACCATCATTACCAAGCCCGGCGTATAGCTCCACTGATGGAAATCTTTACGGGAAAATACCTGGAGGGCGCTTTCCTTTAATTGATCTCGTCTCATTTCCATATCAGAATCATCTTCCAATAGCTGATGTCTAAGCTTAGCAGTAAGGGTTTCGTCTTTGGCGATAAGACGAAGCAGTAGTTTATCTTTCTCTTTTTCAGGAAGCATGAGTATTGCTTCTTTCAGCTCAGGAGTAATTTTTGAAGCCATAGCTTATGTGCGTATTTGCTGTATCAAAGGCTAAGGTAAGGGCAAAAGATTTTATGCTGGAAGTTTTTAGCCAACAAGCATAAAAAAAGCTCCTGAACTAATGCTCAGGAGCCTCATATAATAAAGTAAAATCTAGTTTCTACCAAACTCACGGAAAGCGAAGCGCTTCTCAGGGGCTTCCTCTCGGTAGGCCACAGCTTTCTTCACTTCCGGATGATCGTTCAGGTAACTATCTACAGCATCTTCCAACTGGTCTTCTGCATTAGAGCTTACTTTAGTTTTGTCTACGTATAGCTTGTCAGTTACCGTTTCCTCATTAAAGAACTCTATACTATTAAGAGGATAATCCTGCCCACTTATAGGCTCGTTAGATAAAAATTCTTTATAATCCATAATTCTATCAGTTTAAAAAGTTATACTTCTACTCAACAAGCTCAGAGCCAAGATGTTCCCTTAGTTACTTACTTTTTACATTTACTCAGCAGCTTCATCGGTACTGGCGGGCCACTGGTCGGTACGGAAAGGCAAAGCGGGCAGTCCTTCTTCATTGTATAGATTAAGATCATCAGGATTATCTGCCCATCCATAACGTACCGCCGCAGGGTTAATCATTTTATCATGATATACAATTACGGTCTTTTCATTCAGTATATAAGCTTTGGCAGCTTTAAACTGACGGTCTTCTCTGGCAATTGAAAAACCTTTTACGTAGCCGTATTTATCTTTGACCACTAGAGGAGAACCTTGGGTCTCAAAAGTGATAGCAATCTGGTTGCCAAGAAACTCCATAGAGTCAAACACTGGGCCCTGATGTACGAGTTTTTCATTGTAAATTGTAGCACGGGCCGCAAGAGCTAAGCGACGGCCTACCTCTTTTTTGTTGTTAGGGTGTATGTTATCAGCCTCTCCCAAATCTATTGCCGTGGCCATGGCAGTATGAGGTAAAGAAAGCGTCATAGCCTGAGCTTCTCTTAGCTCTGCCCATTCACTTTCTTGCGGTATGCTGTCTGCTTGCCTGTAGTTGGCCAGTTGTACAAAAAGAAAAGCTAAGTCCGGAGCCTTCCAGCGAGAACGCCAGTCCTGTATCAGGGCCGGAAAGAGAGAGCGGTACTCGTAAGCTCGGCTGGCATTTCTTTCTCCCTGGTACCAGAGTATACCCTTAAGCGCGTAAGGAATAAGTGGTGCAATCATACCATTAAATTG
This sequence comes from Porifericola rhodea, assembly GCF_030506305.1. Taxonomy (GTDB): domain Bacteria; phylum Bacteroidota; class Bacteroidia; order Cytophagales; family Cyclobacteriaceae; genus Catalinimonas; species Catalinimonas rhodea. Next base: position 3,215,366 of record NZ_CP119421.1, read on the forward strand.
CGTCATTGGGGTGTCACCAGTAAAAACCGGAGCAGGCTTAGCTGCTAGGTCATGTATGTTAATGCCGCTTTGGTAGCGCCAGTCTCCATCCAGAAAGAACTGATGCTGCTGATCACTAATATAAAACTCCTCTTTATTGCTCTGCATACCCCCCTGGTTGCCAGAGTCTAGTATACGAATAGTTATCTGATTGTTACCAGACTTCAAGTAGGCACGAGGAATAGAGTGGGTTCTGGACCAGCCTCCTTCTCCGCTCCCTATCTGTTTACCATTAATCCATACGGTTTCAAAATTGTGTATGCCTTTGAGGTGGAGGGTAAGGTCTTTACCTATCATATGGTCTGGTAGGCTAAACGACTTACGAAACCATACTGAGCCATCGTAATCGGGTAAGCCAGAGCGCTCCCAGGTGGAAGGCATGTACATGCTTTTCCAGTTTTTATCATTATAATTGGGGCTATACCACAGCTCCGCATAGCCTGGGTCATGCTTCTCTGACCTGTCGGCCCACTTTTGCATTTCCTGGTCATAATTTTCTTCCAGTTCTTGCAGAGTCTGGCGGTAACGCCCGAGCGCTTCTACCCTGGCTTTGTGCTTAGGAAACTCTGAGAGGGCTTCTTTGCTCATCCAGGCTTCTATAGAAGTGCCGCCCCAGTAGGCTCCAATCAGACCGATAGGGATTTCGTTTTTTTCGTATAGCTCATGGGCAAAGAAGTAAGCTACTGCTGAGAACTTAAGCACCTGTGTGCTATCGGCGATTTGCCAGTTTTTTTTGGCTACCTGTGTCTGTGGGCTGAAGGCCCGGCTTTTGCTCACGCTAAAGTAGCGAATGTTCGGATACTGCTTTGCTTCAGCTGCAACCTTATAGGCTTCGTGCAGTTTAGATACCGACCATTCCATATTGGACTGCCCACTAGCCAGGTACACATCGCCAAATAGAATATTGTTGAGTGTGATGTTATTTTTGCCGCTGATAGTGATACTGTGAGGACCACCGGCAGAGGTAGGAGGGAGCACAATCTGCCATTTACCTTCTTTATCGGCCTGGGTGGTATAGGTTTTTCCCTGAAATATCAGGGCCACTGCCTCTTTGCGGTCGGCGGTACCCCATATAGGCACATCGGTGTCGCGCTGGAGCACCATATTGTCGGAAAAGAAATGAGGCAGTACGATATCTGCCTGTGCTAAAAAAGGACTGCTGAGCAGCATGTAGCTGATCAGTAAGCTAAGAGTACGTTTCATCAAAGTTTAGGCAATAGGTTGATTATCAGAATACTTTCTTCCTTAAAAAGTACCAGCCTGCCAAGATAAGGGCTAGTAAAGGAAGAAGAAAATAGACGAAGGAAAACTTAGCGTTTTCGGCCTCCTGATTGTTACTGATAAGCACAAAACCACTCCAGTAATAGGGGGCAGCAGTATTGGCATCGGCCTGTTGCAGATAGCGAAGCTTTGCGGTACGTAAGGCTTCTGCCTTTTCGTCTCCCTCATTAAGGGCCTGGTAAAAGTTTTGCATCAGCTGAGAGGTAGAGCGGTCAGATACGGCCCATAGGCTCATGAGTACATTGGGTACTCCGGCGTACATAAAGCCACGTGCCAGACTGATGATACCTTCTCCTTTCTTAATTTTGCCCACGCCGGTATTACACGCACTCAGGGTAACCATCTCAGCATTCAGCTTCATATTATAAAGCTCATAAGTGTGCAGCAAACCGTCTTCGGTGCTTTGCTGTGCTTCTTCAGGAGCAAACACCAGTTTGGAGTAGAGTGGGTTGTGGTCGTTGATGAGCGTATGTGAGGCCAGGTGAATGATGCGGCTATTAACGGCGGTAGTTTTAAAGTTTTTTTCGGTAGCCTCTTGATTAGTAAGGGCACTACCCCTTAAAAGCTGTGCTATATTTTGAACTTCTTCCTGTGCATAGGGTAGGTCCTGCAAGGCATCCAGCAACTGCCGGTCAGTAGCTGAACGAGTAGCCAGTAAAGCATCTCGCTGCCCGGAAAAAGCTGGGGCATAGCCAGCAAAACTATGTTCGTACTCAGTAACTGCCTGATAGCGAGTTGTAGCCAGCAAATTAGCAGAATACTGGTAAGCTACAGCATAATCATGAATCAGGTAAGATAGAGATTTGTAAGTGTCTCCAGATTGTGGAGGCTGGCTAAGCAAGGCTTCAAAAGGGATATAACCCAGCTGATTATCCGGAATAATTATAAGTTTATCAGCAGTATGCTCATCTAGAATAGGTTGGAGCAAAACCCTATATAGCTTATATGCCGCCTGGCTGTAAAGCTCAAACTCTCTCTGCCGCAGCGATTGTAAAAGTGGTTCTAAAGGAAGCTCATCAATATTGCTTCTGTATAAGCGGACTTCTTCCTGAGAAATGGCCAGAGCATAAATAGCGCTATCACCCTGCAAATATTCTATCATTAGCTCTCCTGCTTCAATAAGCTCTTGCTTTGCCTTTGCCAAGCTTATATACTGTTGCTCATGCGCCATATGGTAGTACTGTGGATATTGAGCTTTCAGCTTCTGGTTTAGGGTTTCTTCCTGGCGGTGCAGGGCAAAAATTTTGCTCTGGTATTGTCTTACTTTCTGAGAGTCTGAATGATTATAATTCTGCTCTTCAAACAGCAACTTTTTGTAGTAGGCAAGGCGGGTATTCAGTTCCTGTTCCTGAATGAGTAAGGAATTAGCTACTCCTGCCAGTTGCTTCCATTGTGCTGCCATTATATTGCTAAGGAGCAACTGAGCTTTATTCTTTTCTATAAGCTGAAAGGCCTGGGCAAGATACTGGTCATTAGACTCTGTTTTCTGTAGCTCAATGATGGTATAAAGGGCTGTCTCCAGTATACGGTTTGCATAGTCTGCAACAAATGTTCGCGATTCAGGATCATTAAATTGCTGATATATCTGATCTATTAGGTGGCTGGCAGCCATATTAGTTTGGTGAGCAAGTATCAGGTCCACCTTTTTTTGCTCCTCGGTGAAACGTTGTGTCAGAATTTCCGCTTTTCTATGCATTAGCTTAAGCGTAGTCAGCTCATCCAGAATTGTATCTTCGGGTGTAGGTGTATATTCAAGCTTCGTTTTATCATAAGTTTTAACTACGGCACCCAGCCCCTCCTGTAGCTGATGCAGTGCATGGTCCCATTGCTGCAATGCCTGATATATTAGTGCTTCCTGATAATATGACTCTGCCAGCATACGGCCATGTTTTCCATAGTTGTCTTTATGTATTGCCAAGGCTTTTTGTGTGTAGATCAGGGCGGAGTCGTAGCGCTGGCTACGTTGGTGTAATTCTGCCAGGTTAAGGTAGCTACTGGCAACGGTACTGTGTCGGTCTCCTACCTCTTGTATTTTTAGCCTTATGGATTCGTGGGTAGTGGGTAGTGCTTTGTCATATTGGCCCAGGTCAAGATAAGCCCTGCCCAGATTGTTCAGGTTAGATGCATAAGACTGTCCCAATGCCTGTTTGATGGCTATACCTTTGAGTACATAGTTTTTTTCTTCTTCATACATCTTTTGTCTGCCATACACTAAACCTATGTTATTATATACATCAGCCAGAGCGCCGCGGTATTTCTGATCACCGTTCTCCAGTATCTCCATAGATTTGAAATAATATTGCAGGGCCAGATCGTGCTCAAAAAGGCGACTATAAGAAAGACCTATATAATGCAGCGCATTGGCGACGGCAATGTGGTCTTCTGCAAAGTGTTGCTGGTTGATGTGAAGGTATTTTTTCTGGTACTCAAGCGACTGCTGGTAGTTGCCTATGACAAAGTACAGGCGGCCCAGATTATGAAAGCTTTCTGCCAGCAATAGGTCATCTGGGTTGAGTACTTTTTTTCTAAGTTCACAGCTTTTACGGACATTCTCCAGTGCTTCTACAAATTGGGCCTGTCGGGCATAGCTGATACCTATATTGAAGTAATAACTAGCCCTCAGGCTATAGTTAAGGTGGGCAGAAAGAGAATCTAAGAGGTAAGTATAACTTTGAATAGCCTCACTACTTTTACGATGCTGAAAATACAGGGCTGCTGCTGAAGAGCGTGCTTCAATGCTTTCTGCCCACTGTTGCTGTTGGGAGAAACTGCCTGAGGCCAGTAAAAAGTAGCTTACGGCACTGTCCAGCTGATTTTTTTGAGCGAAGGCTTCTGCTTTCTGTAAGTAGGTTTCTGCATCTGGCCCGTGAGGGCTTTGCGCCTGCATAATTAATGGAAACCATAGCAGAATAAGGAAAGAAAATCTCACGGGTAGTTTATTGAAGTTGTTAATAGTATGATTAAAGGAAAGTAATGGATTTTAGCTTAGGAGTCAATCTAAAGCCATAATAGCATTCAATTTAATAAAGAGGTGGGCTAATTATAAAATTTGCAAGTAAGTGGCTAATACTTAAGTGTATTGAGAATGTAATAGCTGTTATTTTGTTTTAAATCCTCATAAATATATTAAAAATTGACAATTACTCATATATGTTTTCTCCTATAAAATAAATATTAAGTGTTTGGACTTATTTGCAAAATATTTGTAGCTTGATATGCACGAGCAGCCTGTATTTTTAATGATTTTGTACTGATTATTTTCAGTGTGAAAATTTATTGTACTAATACTTTTTACTCAGTCATATTTTCTAAACCAACCTAATACATGAGAACATCTACCAGATGGCAGTGGATAAGCTTGACCTTGTTTTGCTTGCTACTGACCTCAACAACAACCTATGCACAGCAGAGAATCGTAAGAGGTACTGTTACCTCTGAGGATGAAGGAACGCTACCAGGTGTTAATGTACTGATCAAAGGAAGTACTACTGGTACCGTAACTGATATGGATGGAAACTATCAAATTTCTGTGCCTAATGACAATGCCGTACTGGTATTTTCTTCTATTGGCTACACTGCCGAAGAAGTGACCGTAGGTAACCAATCCACTATTAATGTTGAGCTTGTACCAGATATACAATCTTTGAGCGAGGTGGTAGTGGTTGGCTATGGTACACAGGAAAAAGGCGTAGTTACAGGAGCAGTATCTTCAGTAGATATGGATCAGGTACAAAGTCTGCCCCTTACCTCAGTTGAGCAAACCCTACAGGGACGGGTGCCCGGTGTACAGGTAACACAGACAGGCGGTGGAACCCCCGGAGGTGCCGTGCAGGTGAATATCAGAGGTATTGGTACTATCAATGGCGAAACTCCTCTTTATGTAATTGATGGAGTGCAGGTACAGCAAGGGCAACAGGGACCAGATGGCTATAGTATACTCAATAGTCTAAACCCTAGTGATATAGAGTCTATTGACATACTTAAAGATGCTTCGGCAGCGGCAATCTATGGCTCCCGAGCTTCTGGAGGAGTCGTGTTAATTACCACAAAAAGAGGGAAGTCTGGGCCTGTCAAGGTAAACTTAGATGCTTATTATGGTATGCAATCACAGGGAAGTTTCTACGATGTACTAAGTGGTCCTGAGTATATTAATTACCTACAAGAACTACATAGCGGTCCTGATGGTCAGATTCCTTTAGCTTTTGACTCCAATGCAGATGGAGGCGGACGCTTGCTGAATACTGATATCAATACGAACTGGCAAGACGAACTCTATAACCCCGCACCCATCCAAAAATACAATGTTGGACTCTCTGGCGGTAATGATAATGCGGTATTTAGCGCAGGTTTTGAATATTTTAATCAGGAGGGTACGATGAAAGGTACTTCTTTTGACAGACTGGCTTTACGTATCAATTCTGACTTTAAAATTGGCAAGAGAATAAAAGTAGGAGAAAGCTTTTTGCTGAGTAAAACATACCGTGAGGTAAACGGAGGCTCCGGGGGAAGGCAGCCTCAGGAGCATGCAATCAAACAAGCTCCTACGGTATCCATTTTTGATAACAGCTTTCTTGGAGGATATGCTCATCCGGATACTGACGAAGGGCAAGATGCCAGAAATCCAATTGCTGATGCTGCTCTGCTTACCAACGACCAGGATCGTTATCAGATATTTGGATCAGTATACGGAGAGTTGGAAATATTCAAGAGTTTAACTTATAAGTTACAGTTAGGTCTAGATTTTAGTTATCAGAATAGCCTTAACTACAACCCTGAATTTGAGCAGGTACGTCGTCTTACTACTTTTTCGTCTATTACTAGAAACCGCTCAGAGTCTATCAACCCTTTGGTAGAGCAGACTTTGACCTATCAGAAATCATTTGGAGAGCACAACCTTACCGTACTTGGAGGATGGTCAGCACAGGAGACCAACTACTCTAACATAAGCATAAGCGGGCAGAAACTTCCACCTAATGTAATCTCTGTAGAAGCAGCTACTGAAAATGTAACTGTAAGCGAGAGCGATGATGAGGTAGCTTTGCGCTCTATCTTCGGACGTGTATCTTACGATTATGCAAATAAGTATCTGGTCACAGCTAATATTCGTAGAGATGAATCTTCAAAGTTGTTTAGGGGTACAGACCCGACAGGAATATTCCCTTCAGTTTCTGCTGGATGGCGAATTAGTGAAGAAGCTTTCATGGAAAGTGTACCCTTTATCAGCGACCTGAAGGTTAGAGCGGGTATAGGAGAAGTAGGAAATCAGGCTCCTCTGGGGCCATACCCCACCGATGCTAATCTACTGACCAACTACTACTATGTGCTGGGTAACACACCAACAGCAGGAATCAGCCAGTCGGAGCTGGCAAACCGGAGTATAACCTGGGAAACATCTCGGCAACTGGACATTGGCGTAGATATGGGTTTATTGGACAACCGCATTTTTATCAACTTTGATTATTACAAGAGGAATACGGTTGACCTGATTTTGAGAGCTTCGGTACCTCCTTCTGTTGGTTTAGGAGCTCCTTTTGTCAATGCTGGAGAAGTAGAAAACCGCGGGGTAGAAATGGGTATCACCTATCGTAAATCAGTAGGTGATTTTCAGTTTGACGTAAATGCGAACCTGACTACTATTAACAATGAAGTAATAGCTCTGGCAGGTGATGAAGATGTAGTACTACGTTCTGGTAGTGTTACCGATGACATCAATGAAGTATCGTGGACTCAGGTAGGGGAGTCGATTGGTACTTTTTACGGCTACGAGAGTGAGGGTATCTTTAGAGACTGGGATGAAGTGTACAGTCATGCCTATATCAACCAGGAAGTAACGGGAACTACAGATGCTAATGGTGTGCCCATTTATGATACTGATGCCAGAGATGCGGAAACAGCTGTAGACAGAACTGCTCCTGGTGATCTTAAATGGAAAGATCAGAATGGTGACGGAATTGTCAACAGTGAGGACCAAGTAGCATTAGGTAGCCCAATACCTGACTTTCTTTATGGCTTATCGTTTAATGCCGGATATAAGGGGTTTGACTTCCAGGTTTTTCTACAGGGCTCTCAGGGGGGCGAAATTTATAATGCTGCTAAACGTTGGCTGGTAGACTTTCGCCAAAACTTTAATCAGGGAGCTGAAGCGCTGAATGCTACTTATTATCAGCCTGAATATACCGCCTCTGAACCCAGAATTGTAAGAGCAGACCCTAACAGAAATGTACTAAGAAGCTCTGACCGTTATGTATACGATGGGTCTTATGCCAGAATTAAAAATCTGGTAGTAGGTTATAATTTTTCTGCGTCAGTATTGGAGAGAATTAATGCGAATAAACTGAGAGTGTATGTGTCGGCTCAAAACCTCGCTACCTTCACCAGTTATTATGGACTGGAGCCAGAAGTTGGTTCTCGTACAGGCGATCCCCGTTCCAATGGTATTGATCGTTTGCTGTATCCTCAGCCCAGAACCATCATTGCAGGCATACAGCTTGGCTTTTAAGCTTTTTTCCAACAGATATAACAGCATTAATATATTCGTCATGAAAAAATTATTATTCTCAATATTCACTTTTTCCTTTATGCTGATGTATACAGGCTGTGGTGATGATTTTCTGGATAGAAGAGATCAGACCAGTGTAAACTCAGCTTCTTTTTACCAGACTGAAGATGATGCTATTGCCTCTGTTAATGCGGTATATGCCCCTCTGCAAAACTTCAGTCTATGGGGTAGAAGAATACACTTTTTGTTAGATTTTGCTTCCGATGAAGTGGCTTCTACTCCCAATACGCAGGGCGCTCCTTTTGAGCTTATACTTCATACTTTTGGCCCCCAGGGCAATGAGCATATTGATAATCCCTGGAATATGTTTTACCGCATGATAGCTAAAGCAAATATCACTCTTTCAGAGGTGCCTGATATGGAAATTGATCAGACAGTAAAAGATGAGGTAATTGGTCAGGCTAGATTCTTGAGAGCCCTTGGTTACTTTTATATCAATGCATTATGGAATGGTGGGCCACTCAAGACAGAGGAGAACGCTAACGATTTAGCAACAGAAAGAGCTACAGCAGAGCAGATCTGGAGCCTTGTAGAATCAGACCTGAATGACGCTATTGCAAAATTGCCATGGAGCTGGGAAACTACTGATGCGGGTAGAGCTACTAAAGGAGCAGCAAAATCCTTACTTGGTAAAGCTCATCTATTTCAGGAGGAGTATGCAGAAGCAGAAGCAGCTTTTATGGATGTAATTAACAATGGACCCTACTATCTTATGGGAGGAGAAGATGACCCGGCAGGAGCGGCTAGTACCGTAGAAGAAGCCATTCAGGCCATGCGTACTAATCATGATTTTGGTGTAAAAAATAATGGTGAAGCTGTATTTGAGGTCCAGTTTAGATCAGATGCCGGAGGCTTAAGCTGGGATAGTGGAAACTCAGCCGGTTTGGCGGAGTCTACGATTCGCCCGCATGAGTATGGGGTAGATGGTTCTTCGTTTTACAATGCAAAACCCAGTCCTGAACTTCTGGCGGCCTATGAAGGAAACGGAGGAACAGCCATCGGCGATCGCGATCCGCGTTTTGAAGCATTTTTCTTTACTGAAAACGACACTATTATGCAAGGAGGCACCGCCGTACCTTACGCAGATAAGATCTCTAATGTAGGCTATGCTTTTAAAAAATATCAGCACAGCTCAGATGTATCATACTCTAATGATAACAATGTAAACCATGATGTTATTCGTTATGCTGATGTTATCCTGATGGCTGCTGAAGCCAAAATTAAGACCGGTAGCATAAGCGAAGGTATCGCTTTAATTAACCAAGTGAGAAGAAGAGCCGATCCGACGGGGGGGATATTACAGTTACGTCCAGAAAATGTAAGTGAAAGCCAGGCTATGGATTTTTTGATTAGTGAAAGAAGAGTAGAGCTCTGCTCAGAACAGGTAAGGAGGCTTGATCTGGTAAGATGGGGTATTGCAAAGGACTATATTGACAATTTTCAGGTCAATAAGCACGAATATTTTCCCATTCCTCAGACTGAGCTAAATGCAAATGAAGCTCTTACGCAAGCCGATCAAAACCCGGGCTACAATTAATTCACAACTCAGAATAAAAAGCCATGCTAACAGCATGGCTTTTTATAAAGCTCATTCTTGATTTTTGTAAGAGATTTGGATTTTGCTCATATCAATACTTCTTTTACTACCAGAGTAATTATATATCGTCACTTCACTGATGCTGTCGGCTGCTACGCACCATGTTCTGCTGCTCTGAGAAAGGTAACCTTCACCATAGTGAAACTCCCTTTTATAGGTCTTACCATTTTTATACTCAGCGATAGCAAAAAAATCATCGTACCTCAAGGGGATCATCAGTAAATCTTGCGGGCTGGCAGCTTTTGCATAAGCTTTAAGACTATCCGCATTGGAGGATATCCAGTACTGTGGCTGCTGGTCTTCACCCATAATCCGCGTCATAGCTTTGGCATCGGTATCTACCCAAAAGCCGCTTTCCTGCATGCTCGCTGGTAGAAAATCTCCTTTTCCGTTGCCTAACAATACGTTGCCTATGCCTGCATCATACTGGCCCGTCTGAGTTTCTGTAGCATAAGAGTTACCAACACAAATCAAATCAGGGTAGCCATCAGCATTTACATCTTCTGCCAGCATGCCATAAATAGGAGCGAACTGAGCTTTTAAGGGCAGAGGGCTTATTTTGAATTTACCATTGCCCAAATTTTCCAGATAGCTGCTTTGCATATGCACACTCTGGAGGACGTAAGCATCTTCCAGTTCCTCCCCGGTAAATACATCGGAGAACTTAGCCTGTCCGTAAGTTTCGTAGCGTGGAAAGCGGCGTCTCAATTGAATGATCTGGCCCAGCAGTGCATCGCGTGGTGCTACCGGATACTCCTCTCCCATATTGTAATAAGCCATTATGGGGTCAATAGTGTTATTTTGATCAAAATCTTTGACGTAAATACTAAGAGGCTCCTTAGCTGAGACACTAAACTTGGAGTTTAGCCCCAGATTGCCTGCCAAGTAGTCCAGGTCACCATCCTGATCAAAGTCTTCGGCCAGCAGACTGTTCCACCAGCCCGAGGTATTGGGCAAGCCGGTCTGAGCGGTCTCATTCTCAAATTTTCCTTTTTGGTTACGCATAAAAGTGAGAGGCATCCATTCTCCTGCTACTAATAAATCTACCTGCCCGTCACCATCAAAATCTGTCCAGAGCGCAGCAGTGACCAGCCCGATCTGACTAAGTGCAGGGGCAACACTTTCGGTAACATCAGTAAAAGTGCCGCCATTATTACGTAATATGTAGGAGCGGGGGGGGAGTGGGTATTTTTGTGGGCGTAGCCTGCCTCCTACAAACAAATCCAGGTCACCATCCTGATCATAGTCAGCTGCCACAACACAAGAACCGCTGGTTTTCATGTCTGGCAAAGCCTGCGCTGTAAGCGTAAAATTTCCCTGTCCGTCGTTCAGGTACAGTCGATCCTGATAAGCCTCATGTCCTTCATAAAATTCATTTCCTCCGCTTACAACATACAAATCATTGTCGCCATCCTGGTCCGCATCAAAAAACAGGGCGCCCATGTCTTCACTTTTCTGCTTTTCTTCCAGCGGTGTAGTTGCAAACGAACCATTAGCCTGCTGAACGAGTAAGTAGCCAGAAAAACCATTGGCTCCTCCCATATACATATCATCTAAACCATCTCCGTTGATGTCTCCTACGGCTAGTGCAGGGCCATCTCGAGAGTAGCGCCGGGGCAGCAGGCTCTGGTAGTGAAAGTCAATAAAGTCATTTTCCTGATGCAATAGTTTTGGTACGGCATGCATCGTAAGTAAGGGGGCGGGAGCAGGGCTGGATGGCAGCTTAAGAGGCTGTGCGTCTTTATAATTGAGCTCAAGTATTTGGTTGGCATTCACATGATAAAGCCGCTGGGTACTACCATCTGGCCACTCTACCCAGATAGAGTCCAGCAATGTATATTGCCCTAAACCAAAGTGTGCTTTTTCGTCTACGCTGGATTTATACCCCCGGTATACGGTATGGTAATGGTACTGCCGTTGCTCATTATACCAGAGCGTAATTTTAGTCCCCAACCCTGCAAGATTGCCTTTTGGGCCATGTAAACGGAAGCTGATATAATGATTATTTCCTCTCTTAGCCTGGTTTTGGAAGATAAAAGCTTCATCATTGATATTATTCATTACCAGGTCCAGGTCGCCGTCATTATCCAGATCAGCGAATGCCGTACCGTTAGAAAACGAAGGAGTGGCTATTCCCCAGGCTTCTGATTTATCTTCAAAAGTAAGATCCTGTTGGTTACGGTAGATGTAGTTATGTACTTTGGCCGGTTTTAGTAAAGAAGTGAGCCGTTTAGAGGTAGAATCCCGGCTCTCCTGAGTGCCAAACTGAGTGGCAGAAGACTGGTACATAATGTAGTCCAGGTCAGTTACATCTTTAGCATAGCCGTTGGTAATAAGCAGGTCACGATAGCCATCGTTATCATAATCAGCAAAGAGTGAACTCCAACTCCAGTCTGTTTTGTAGATACCTGCCAGGTGTCCAATCTCACTAAAGGAAAGCTCTCCACTCGGACTAAGCCCATTGTTAAGCTGTAGGGTGTTTCTCATGTATTGGGGAGTATAACCCATATCCAAAGCAAGATCAAACTTCTCAAAATTCATCTTAGGCAGCATGGTTTTCTGCCGGAGGTTATCTTCCGGAAGCATGTCCAGCACTACTATATCCACCAGGCCGTCATTGTTATAGTCTGCAATATCGGTACCCATACCATTATGTGACTGATGTTTAAGGTAGTCAGTAGCCTTATCGGTAAAGCTTCCCTCACCATTATTTATCCACATCAGGTCGTTCGTTATAAAATCATTAGCAGCATATACATCTGGCCAGCCATCCTGGTTCAGGTCGTTTACAGTAATACCTAGTCCGTAGCCTTCTGTAAGTATACCAGCTTCCCGGCTTACATCTTTAAAAACTGGATGACCACCGGGGCCAATACCTTCATTTCTATAAAGCTTATCGTTACTTACACCTTCTCCGTTCGTTTTTTTAGGGCGGGTATTATTATGGCTAAACGTCTCCATGCCGTTGGTCAGGAGGTACATATCCAGATCACCATCCTTGTCATAATCTAGAAAAGCAGCCTGAGTAGAGTAGCCCTCATCGTCCAGACCATAAGCCTGAGCCATTTCTGAAAAAGAGGGAGGGTCATTGCCATCGTTGATAAACAAAAGGTTTCTGCTGGCTTTCTGGTTAAATTTATTGGCTACACTTACATAAATATCCAGGTGACCATCCTGGTTGATGTCTACCATGGCTACTCCGGTACACCATCGGTTAATATCAATGTTTGCCTGCTGACTGATGTCTTCAAATTGAAGTCTGCTACCTTGCCCGACTTCAGTTCGGTTAAGGTATAACTGATTGTTTACTGCATTACCCGCAAAAAAGATATCCGTTAGCCCGTCATTGTTTACATCGCCTACGCCTACTCCACTTCCATTATAAATGTAAGGGTAGTCAATGACATTGAGAGTGTCATTTTCTTCTATCTGGTTAATAAAATAAATACCACTTTCGGATGAGGAAATCCTCTCAAAAAGCTTTTCGCTATCTGTTTCGGGGGTACATCCGTTCAGGACACAGTAGCAGAGAAGTAGCAAGCTATATAATGGAAAAAAAAGACGCATGCTGTGTAGTATGGGTTGTATCTGTATTACTTGATTAACCCAATTTAAGGCTTTTTTTTGGCATGCAGCAAGAGTAAAAATGATTATAAGGGAATTATTTAAAAGCGGTAAAATGTAGGTCAAATTATAAAAATTGAGGGTTCTGGCTAAGTGTTACAAACAATGCATCCTTTTTTATTATTAGTTTATTAGCTAAGTGTCCACTCAGTTTAAGGACATAATTTTTTAACCGCTATAAATTTTTTAAACATGAAAAAACACGAAGATCTAATCCAGAAACTAGCAGACTGTCTGGCGGCTTGTCAGTTTTGTGCCGACCAATGCCTGGCAGAAGACGATGTAGCAAAAATGATAGACTGTATTCGTACCGACCGTGACTGCGCGGATGCCTGCCAAATGGCGATCAATTTTGTAGCGCGCCAGAGTAGTAATTCCAAATCTGTTGTAGACTTATGTCGTAATTTATGTAAAGCCTGTGGTGATGAATGCGCCAAACACGACATGGACCACTGTCAGGCCTGTGCCAATGCTTGCCGTGCCTGTGAAGAGGCCTGCGAGAATTTCTTAAAGGTAGCGGCATAATAGAAAATCACCTGCTATACTTTAGCAGGTGATTGCTAGTATAATATAATTACTATAAAGTTTAGATTTTACAGGTTAAAAACGGTAAATGTTATATATAGAGGTGTTTGAGTTATAAATATGAAACTTGTACTTTCTTTGCTTTTTCTGCTGACTTTTTGACCTCATGATTAAAATGAAACATAAATATTGCTACAAAAATGGCATTTGAGGGTAAATAATAAACCAAAGGCAAAAACTTAATTAAGGTAGCATAACTTAATACGAATAGCAATGCAAAGCTTTGCGCAACTCCACAATAACAACTCATCTGCTTAGTATATCTTAAAACTTTTCATCTGATTTAATAAAATGATAATAATTGCTGTCAAAATTGAATTAAATGTTTGAGTTTGACGGTATGACCTGGTTTTGTTTGAAAAAATAAAAAAATAGCTTTAATATGAATAAGATTCGTAGCAGATAAACCCGAATTATAAAAGCAGTACTTTGAATATACCAAACTCAGATAGCGAACAGAAGCTGGTTTCCATGCTCAAGGCAGGAGACGAAAGTGCTTTTCGCTTGCTTTTTGAAAAGTATAGTAAGATAGTATATAAATATGCCTGCCTGCTTACCAAATCTCCCTTGCTGGCAGAAGAAGCTGTACAGGAGGTATTTATGAAGATATGGCAGACTAAAAATCTGCTTGATCCGGAGCGCTCCTTCAAGTCTTTTATCTTTACCATTACCAAACATCACGTATACAATCAGCTCCGCAAAGCTACAAATGACGACAAGCTAAAAGCCCAGGTGTATTATCAGCAGGAGTTTGTGTGCCATACCACAGAAAATCAGATTGCTTTTCGCGAAATGGAGAAGCTGCAAAACGAAATAATTTCCAGGCTACCTACACAAAGGCAGTTAATCTTTCGTATGAGCCGTATTCAGGGCCTTAGTCATAAAGAGATAGCAGAGAAACTGGGCATCTCTACCAATACAGTAAAAGACCAAATTGTAAAAGCTACAAAAACTATTAAAGAGTACTTTCGCACACATGCCGATGTAGCGGTGGTACTGGTCTACTGCATCCATTTTTTTCTATAATTCTTTGTGCTCCTCAGCTTTATGGAGCTGCACCACAAACTAAATATTAGAAGGTCTGCAAACTAGCTGTACATACCCTCCAGAGCAGGATAGTCATGTTTTTACACCTCAATACATTAAACAAGATTGGTAGGGGGCTAATCTCTTCTGAAAAAAAAATCCAAAAAAAAATTATCAGCCGATCGTCTATTTGTCTTTGGGCGGTGTACTATAAACAAAGACTAATTCACAACACCTTTGAACGAAGACCAATACATAAAACTACTGTTTGAAAAGTTTATCGCCGGGCAGTGTAGCAGAGCAGAGTTAGAAATACTGATAGACTATATCAACAAAACAGATGATGCGAGCAACCTACCGGAGATAGATGAGGTACAAGCCCAATTGGAGCAAATGCCGGATCTGGATAAAACTCGTTCTGATAGCATATTGGCTAATATTCTAACAGCAGAACCGCAAAAAAAGCTTGTTCCACAGAGAAAAACTAAGCGCATAAGCAGCCTGCAAATGGCAGCGGCTATAGGTGGGGTATTGCTGCTTCTGGGCGTGTGCTATCAGCTCTTTTTTGCCAGTTACACTCAAGAGTACATAACAGCCTATGGCGAAGTACGTACCGTTGAGCTTCCAGATGGCTCAGAAGTGATGCTAAACGCTAACTCCAGCCTACGGTGGAAAGGCGGATGGGCTAGTTATAATGTACGCGAGGTATGGCTGAGCGGAGAAGGTTTTTTCTCGGTAGTGCATACAGAGCACGATCAGAAGTTTGTTGTGCATACCAGCCCGGGGCTCAGTGTAGAAGTTTTAGGTACCAAATTTAATGTAAATGACCGTCAGGAGCGAATACAGGTAGTGCTCAACGAAGGTAAAGTAAAGGTGAAGGCTCCGGAAACCTACGAAAAAGAGAGGCTGATGGAGCCCGGAGAGTTGTTAGAGTACAGTGAGGAGGGCATACACCAACAGGCAGTTAACACCGAATTGTATACCTCCTGGCGAAATAATGTATTGCAGTTTGAAAACACACCCTTGAGTGAAGTGTTCAGCCTTGTTAAAGACAATTATGGTTATGAGGTTCATTTTGAGGATAACAGCATTGCTCAGCTAAGGTTTTCAGGCTTTAATGCGGCCGACGACCTTAAACTTTTGTTGCAAACCCTTAGCAAGTCATTTAAGCTAGACATACGCAAGAGAGATAATGTACTGATCATCAAGTACAAATAAGATACCCTGTCAGTTGGAGTCATACTTAGTTCTGGCTGGCAGCATTACTAATACAACCTAATACAACATCATCATGAAAAAAGCTTATCTGATCAGAAGCCTGATGTTAATAGCTTTGCTAGGACTGATATGTCCCAACATCAATGCTCAGGAGTTAGCCACACTGACTAAAGCAGGTCGCTACTCCAAACCCAAACAACCTTCAGGAAAAGCCCTGATTAACGTAATTCGCGAACTGGAAAAAACGTATCAGATCCGTTTTAACTACAATACAGAATTAATAAGTGGAAAGCAGATTGATAGCGCTACCGTACAGTCTATCAGCAAAGACGATAGCCAATTGGAAGAATTGCTGGACAAACTGCTTTTGCCCCTGAACCTGAAGTACGAAAAGCTTAAGCAGGGTCATTACGTAATTTTTGAAAGCTCTAGCTGGAAGAATAGTGTAAACCAGTTTAAAGTAGATGAAAAGAATGCCGAATCTTCTCATAAGCTGGCTACTGTTGTACAACTAGAGCAGCAAATAAGTGGTGTCGTAAAAGATGGTGAAAGTGGAGAAGTATTGCCTGGAGTAAATGTGCTGGCCAAAGGCACTACCTTGGGTACGGTTACTGATATAGAAGGTGCCTACCGGCTAAGCGTGGCAGATGATATTAGCACCCTGGTGTTTTCGTCTATAGGCTATGTTACCGAAGAAGTAGCTATAAATGGCCGTACCACAATTGACCTGGAAATGATGCCCGATATTCAATCTTTATCAGAGGTCGTCGTCGTCGGTTATGGTACACAGAAGAAGAGCGACCTTACAGGTGCAGTAACCACCGTTAAAGGTGAAACTTTACAGGAACGCCCTACGGCAACTTTAAACCAGGCTCTTTCTGGCAGGATGACTGGCGTAAATGTTTCTACCAATTCCGGGCGTCCTGGCGGTAAAACCAATATCAGAATTCGGGGAAATACTTCTGTAAGCGTGGCCAACGACCCGCTATATGTGGTAGATGGTGTAATTCTGGTGGCTTCTGGCCTGGCCAATAGTAGCTCACCTATAGATTACCTGAACCCTAATGATATTGCCTCTATAGAAGTATTAAAAGATGCTTCGGCTACTGCGATCTATGGTGCCAGGGGTGCCAATGGCATTATTATGGTTACCACCAAAAGAGGAAGCAAAGGCGGAGGTGAGATCAGTTATAACAACTACTTTAGCTTAGGGACGCTTCCTAAAAAAATTCCTTTGTTAAACTCAGAAGAGTTTCTGATGGTAGAAGACATTGCCTACCAAAACGCGGAAAAGTATGACCCCGTAGGTTATGCAGCAGGAAAGTATCCGGACCCGGCTCTTAAAAGAAATGACCCCAGATTATTTGACGAAAATGGAGACCCCATCTATGATACGGACTGGCAGGACGAAGTTACCCAGAAAGCTTTTAGCCAGAGCCATCAGCTATCTTTTACCGGCGGAAACGAAAAAGGGAGCTATGGCGCATTTTTAGGCTATGTGAATGAAGAAGGCCTGATGAGAGAGTCCTGGTTAAAAAGGTACTCTGCCCGCTTTGTTTTTGATACCCAGATTCGTGAGTGGTTTAAGGTAGGCGGTAGCCTCAGCTACAACAATCAGAATGAAAGACATGTACAGGGTGTTTGGGTTGGTAGAAATATGGTAGAAAATCTGCCTATAGTGCCTGTAAAATACCCTGATGGAAGCTGGGGTGGCAACTCCGACTATCCGGGTATGGAAGGAGGTCCAAATCCGGTAAGAGTAGGAGAGGAGTACGAAAATTACCTCAAAACCAATACTGTGCTGGGTAATATATTTACCAACATCACCTTAGCCAAAGGGTTGGACCTGAGAACTACAGTAGGTGTCAATAATATAGAGCAGAGAATTAGTACTTATGGCGGTCGTGAGCTTAGCTTTATCTCCAGCAACCAGAAAGGCGATGCCTCATTAACAACTGACCAGCATGTATCCTGGCAGCTGGAAAACTACCTGACCTATACCAAAGAAATTGAAGACCATTCCTTTACTGGGCTATTAGGGGTTTCGTGGCAGCACATAGATCGCTTTAACTTTAATGCCAGAACTCAGAATTTTACGGACGATTATTACAGCTATAATAACTTAGGAGCAGGCTCTGTAGTGGTAGCGCCCAACTCCAACGCTTATGGCTATGGGCTTAATTCCTATTTTGGTAGGATCAATTATGGCTTGCTGGATAAGTATCTGGTGACAGTAACCGGGCGTATGGATGGCTCTTCTAAGTTTGGTAAGGCCAACCGTTACGCGTTTTTCCCTTCTGCCGCGCTGGCCTGGAGAGTTTCGGAAGAGGAGTTTATCAAAAATATTCCGGCCATTTACAACCTGAAGCTGCGTACTAGCTATGGTGTTACCGGAAACTCAGAAATTGCAGCTTATCAGGCACTGGCAGGTATGCAGAACTACAATTACATATTCGGAGGAAGCCTGAACTCCGGTACCGGCATAAACCGATTGGCTAACCCTAACTTACAATGGGAAAAAACCAAGCAGGTAGATGCAGGGGTGGAACTAGGCTTGTTCAATGGACGCCTTTCTCTGGAAGCGGATGTGTATCGCAAGCTGACAACCGATATGCTTTTGCAATCGCCGGTACCTGCCAGTAGTGGATATACTACCGTAACCAAAAACATTGGTAGCATGGTCAACAAAGGGGTAGAGTTTGCTATAAATACGATCAACATTGAAAAGAATGATTTTATCTGGTCTACGGATTTTAATATCTCAATCAACAAAAATGAAGTAACTGCGCTCTCTGGTGGTAGCGATATCTTTAATGGAGCTAATATTATTCGTGTCGGTGAGCCGGTGAGTACTTTCTTTGGGCTGGTGCATGTAGGTACCTGGAATACCGACGAAGAATCAACTGCCGCGCAGTATAACCGACTTCCCGGCGATGTAAAGTATCTGGATATCAATGATGATGGTAAAATTAACCAGGCAGACCGTGCTATTCTGGGCAAAGGAATTCCTGACGGATTTGGCACCTTTAGCAACACATTCAAGTACAAGAATTTTGATCTGCTGATAGACCTTCAGTTTCAGTACGGTAACGAAGTGCTCTGGAGAGCGCAACATTCGCTGGAAGACCGACAGGGTATAGCTAACAGCTTTGCCTCTGTGCTCAACGCCTGGACGCCAGACAATCAGGATACCCGCATAGCACAGATCCGCCCGATAGCGGCAGGTTATGATACCAATGATGATGCCTCAAAAATCTATGATGGCTCATTTATCAGAGGTAGAAATATATTACTGGGCTATAACTTTTCTCCTGAATTTACCAACCGGCTTAGGCTGAAGAGGCTCAGAGTATACGGCTCAGTACAGAATTTCTTTCTTAGTACGGAATTTCCGGGCTATGACCCCGAGTCTCAGACCTCTGGGCATACCTTCGGGCAGGGCTATATTTCTTACAATGAATACCCTAAGCCCAGAGTATTTATGGTCGGTTTAAATGCTTCTTTCTAAAATTCCTGAATGACAGAAAAACGATAATATTATGAAATTAAATACAAATACATACTGCTCTTTGTGCCTCGCCGCGTTGCTTTCTATGGTCGGTACCTCCTGTACTGATTTTCTGGATGAATCTGATCCTTCAAACTTTACGGTAGAGAACTACTTTCAGACAGAAGGGCATGCAGAAAGTGCGGTTACCTCTATTTATGCCAGCCTCAAAGATATCAGGGGCGGAGGCTATGGAGGAAGCCCCTGGCTTATGCTGGAATTTCAGACCGGCCTGGCTAATACTGAGCTGGGTCAGGCGCAGAACAGCCTGATTATTCGCGACCTGGTAAACACTTCAGACAATGGTTATGGAGTAACTCACTGGAACAGCAGCTACCGTGGTATCGCCAATGCTAATCTTGCACTGGCTAACATTCCAGCCATAACTATGGATGAAGGACATAAGCAAAGGCTGCTGGGCGAAGCCAGATTTTTACGTGCCTATTACTATTACAACCTGGTTAGAATTTTCGGTAAAGTGCCGCTAATAACTGATCCGGTAGACTTAAACTCACCCATCCTTTACCCTCCGCAGTCTTCTGTAGAAGAAGTGTATGAGCTGATTGTGTCCGACTTGCTGGAGGCAGAGCAGTCGGGACTTCCGTATACCGACGCTGACGGTAGGGCTTCCCTGGGTGCAGTAAAGTCCTTACTGTCTAGCGTATACCTTACAATGGCAGGCTACCCTTTGCAAAAAGGTAGTGAGTACTATCAAAGAGCAGCAGATAAAGCTAAAGAAGTAATAGACTCAGGCGAGTTTGACCTCTTTCCCACTTATGATGATCTGCATGACCCTGCATTGAAAAATACAGGAGAGCATATTTTTATGGTGCAGTATGCCGCCTTTATAGATCCGGCCAACTGGCAGCCGCTTATCATTCCCTACAACCAAAATATCTCTGCTTACTCATCGCAGACCGGGGCTATTTTCGCAGAAGAAAAATTTGTAGAGTCTTATGAACCGGGCGATAAAAGAGCCGAAGAAAAACAGTTTTACTACCATTACTATACGCTTAAAGCAGACAGGTCAGATACCATCAATCTGGGGGGCTACTATTTGTATAAGCATTTTGATGTAGAGGCAAACCTGAACACAGCCAGCAGTGACCTTAACTGGCCACTCTTACGCTATGCGGAAGTTCTGCTCATTTATGCTGAAGCCTCCAACGAAATATCAGGGCCTACTGCTGAAGCCTATGAAGCGGTGAATAAAATTCGTAGAAGGGCAGAACTGCCTGAACTCTCTGGC
Organism: Porifericola rhodea; assembly: GCF_030506305.1. GTDB lineage: Bacteria > Bacteroidota > Bacteroidia > Cytophagales > Cyclobacteriaceae > Catalinimonas > Catalinimonas rhodea. The sequence goes on from NZ_CP119421.1 coordinate 3,236,091, forward strand.
TTAAGCCAGGATGAGTTTAGAGAAGCAGTGTGGAAAGAGCTTTGGCATGAGCTGAGCTACGAAAACAAAACCTGGTTTGATATGGTGAGAATCAGAAAAGGCTTTAACCTCAACACTCTGGAGTTTGAAGATTATGTAGGCTATCAGTTTATCAATGGCCCCACACTAACAGAAAGAGAACTTCTTTACCCTATCCCTACAGATGAGCTCAGAAACAATGAGCATCTGGAACAGAACGATGGATATTAATCAGACATATTCTCTATAATTCTCATATACTGAAGAGAGGATAAGTGAGAAGATTCACTTATCTTCTCTATTTTGATGATATTAAGACTTACAAGTCTGAACAAATAAGCATATCTTCATACGATAACAACTAATACATGACAACCAGCTTCAGAACACTCTTTCACACTATATGCATGTGCATTATAGCTGCCTGCGTATGGGGGTGCGGTTCATCAGAAACCCCAAAAATAAAGCTTTCAAAAAATGACCACATCCTGCTGATCGGTAACAATCTTGGCTCAAGGATGATGAACTACGGTTATTTTGAGACCGAACTTCAGCTACGCTACCCGGATAGCCTGCTATTTATTCGTAATATGAGCGATGGTGGCAATACTCCTGGCTTCAGGCCGCATGCCAGCCGGAACTCTCCCTGGGCGTTCCCGGGGGCAGAAAAATACCAGACTGCTCTGGCAAACTATCCTGATAGTAGTGGGCACTTCTCTACCACCGATAACAGACTCAACTCCGATAGTAAAGGCCACTTTGAAACGGAAGACCAATGGCTGACACGGCTGCAAGCCGACATTATTATTGCTTTTTTTGGCTACAGTGAGTCATTTCAGGGAGAAAGCGGTGTAGAAAGTTATAAAGCAGAGCTGGATGCATTTGTGCAGCATACACTTGCCCAGCAGTACAATGGTGAGCATGCGCCTCAGCTGGCCCTGGTGTCACCTATCGCTTTTGAAGACCTTTCCGATCAATATGACCTACCGGATGGTAAGCAGGAAAACGTTAATTTATCGTTGTACTCACGAGCCATGGAAGAGGTAGCGGCAAAGTACGAGGGTGTACATTTTGTAGATATGTTTTCGCCTACTAAATCCTGGTATCAGGAGAGTGATGAACCTCTTACTATAGATGGATTTCAGCTTACTGAGGCAGCTTATGCCAGGTTTTCCAAAGTATTGGTTAATAAATTATTTGGTGAGAAAGAAGCAGAGGCTGAAGCTCATCGGAAGCTGGTACATGCTGCTGTTATGGAAAAAAACTGGATGTGGCACAACGATTTTAAAATACCAAACGGTGTACATGCTTACGGGCGTCGCTATAACCCTTTCGGGCCAGAGAATTATCCTGCCGAGATTGAGAAAATCAGGGAGATGACCAGCGTACGAGACGAAGCCATATGGCAGGCAACTAAGGGCAAAAAAATGGATTTGGCCGCTGCTGATGCTAAAACAAAAAAGCTGCCCGATATTAAAACCAACTATAAGCCCAGCGAGAAAAATGGTACTCCTGAATACCTGTATGGTCAGGATGCGCTGGACAAGCTGCACACGCCTCCCGGTTACAAAATAGAGCTATTTGCCTCCGAACAGGATTTTGATGACCTTGCCAACCCTGTACAGATTTCCTTTGACAATAAGGGACGCCTCTGGGTAGCTACTATGCCCAGCTATCCGCACTACAAACCCGGCGATGCTAAACCCAACGATAAACTGATTATTCTGGAAGATACAGATGGTGACGGACGTGCTGACCAGCAGACCACTTTTGCCGATAGTCTACACTTACCACTTGGCTTTACCATAGCCGCTGAAGGGGTATACATCTCTCAGGGTACCAACCTGATGCTATATAAGGATATGGATGGGGATGACCGTGCAGATACCCACGAAATTCTGTTAAGTGGTTTTGATGATCATGATACCCATCATGCTCATAGTGCTTATACTACAGATCCTTCTGGTGCAATTTACATGGGAGAGGGTACATTCTTACGCACGAGTGTAGAAACGCCTTATGGACCAGTAAGGGGCACCAATGGTGGGTTTTACCGCTACGATCCTAACCGCAAAAAACTGGAAAGAGCAGCACAGCTTTATATCCCTAACCCCTGGGGCATTGCTTTTGATGAGTGGGGGCAGGATTTCTTTGCCGATACTTCCGGCCCTGATGTGCATTGGATGATGCCCGGCACCGTTAAGCCTATGTATGGGGTAGTTACGCCAAAGTCCAGAAACCTGATTGAAGATGCCCACCGTGTGCGTCCTACTTCTGGCCTTGAATTTGTCTCCAGCCGTCATTTTCCTGATGAGGTGCAAGGCGATCTGCTTATCAATAACACCATTGGCTTTTTGGGTACCAAGCAGCATAAACTGATAGACGATGGTACCGGGTATCATAGTGAGCACCGCCATGACTTAGTGTGGAGCGAAGACAAAAACTTTCGTCCGGTAGATATGGAGTTTGCTCCCGATGGCTCACTGTATATAGCAGACTGGCATAATGTGCTTATTGGGCATATGCAGCATAATGCTCGCGACCCCTATCGCGATCATGTGCACGGACGTGTCTACAGAGTCACTTACCCTTCTCGTCCATTGGTAGAGCCGGCCAAAGTAGATGGCGCCAGCATAGAAGTGCTGCTGGATAACCTGAAACTTCCTGAGTACAGAACCCGTTCTCGTAGTCGTCGTGAGCTCCGTCGCTATAATGCCTCAGAAGTACAGGCCAGTCTTTACAACTGGATAGACCGTCTGGATCAGAACGATCCTCGTTACGAGCATCACCTTCTGGAAGCTCTTTGGGTAAGCTGGGGGTTAAATAAAGTAGATGAGTCCCTGCTTCGTCAGTTGCTGCAGTCAGAAGATTTTCATGTGCGGGCGGCGGCTGTGCGTGTGCTGCGTTATAATGCCCATCAGATAGATGAGCAGCCCGAACTTTTGATGCAAGCTGCCAATGACAATCATGGCAGAGTACGGCTAGAGGCAATTACAGCAGCCTCCTGGTTAGGCAAGGAGGTAGGCTTGCCTATTGTAGAAGCTGCGGGTAAAAAACCTTTGGACGACTGGATTATTGATGCTTACGAAACCGCACTGGCCCACCTGAATGGGCACCCTCGGCAGGAGAAAAAAGAAATAGCCGTGCAAACCTCCCTGAAGGGTAAAGAAAAAGATCTCTTCCTGAAAGGTAAAGAAATATACGACCGTGAAGGGTATTGTGGCACCTGCCATCAGCTGGATGGAAAAGGGCTTACAGCTTCTGGCTTTCCTCCTCTATCGCAGACCCCCTGGGTAAACGGTAGCCAGGAGCGACTGATCAAAATTGTGCTAAAAGGTCTGATGGGACCCATAGAAGTAAAGGGTAAAGAGTACCCCGGGCAGGTACCCATGACTCCATTTGGAGGTATGCTTAATGATGAGGAGGTAGCCGCAGTGCTCACCTATGTGCGTAACTCCTTTGGAAATCAGTCTTCTGCTGTTAGCCCGGAAAAAGTAAGAGTAGTAAGAGAACAAGCATCTTCCAAAACAGGCTTCTATTCTCCGGAGGAATTACTACGCGAACATCCGCTTGAAAAAAAGCTATCCAGAAAATAAGTTGACAAAAGATTATGCATCCAGCATAAGATCACTTAATTTTTAACGCCAAAGAATAACACTAATGCAACACAACCTTTTTAATAACCCATTCAACCTCATAGGTCTTCGTATTTTGCTGTTTACTACGGCCTTTCTGGGTAGTATGCAGCTTAGCTGCTCCCAGCAGTCTGCGCAATGGGTAAGCTATGAAGGAAAGCAAGGCAGTGGAGAGGGTAAACATATTGTACTGGTAAGTGGTGATGAAGAGTACCGTTCGGAAGAAGCCCTACCCATGTTGGCGCGTATCCTTTCTGAGCATCATGGTTTTAAAACCACCGTACTTTTTGCTCTGGATCCTAAGAGTGGAGAGATAGACCCTGAAAATCAGACCAACATTCCAGGGCTGGAGCATCTGGAGTCTGCCGACCTGATGGTACTCTTTACCCGTTTCAGAGAGTTGCCCGACGAGCAGATGAAATACATAGATGCCTACACCAAAGCCGGAAAACCTATAGTGGCAATGCGAACCTCTACTCATGCCTTTAACTATTCTCGCAACAAGCAGAGCCCCTATGCCAAGTACAGCTTTAACAGTAAGGAAGAAGGCTGGGAAGGTGGTTATGGCAAACAGGTATTTGGAGAAACCTGGGTGGCGCATCATGGTCATCATGGTAAAGAAGGAACCCGCGGACTTATCAATGGATTAGTGCAGGATCACCCTATCCTGAAGGGAGTGCAGGATATTTGGGGCCCTACAGATGTATATACCATTGCAGATTTACCCGAAGATGCAGAAGTACTCCTCTATGGACAAAGCACCAAGGGTATGAACGATAAAGCTCCTTTGAGTTATGATAAAGCAGTAATGCCTGTAGCCTGGACCAGAAACTATACCTCAGCTAGTGGTAAGCAGGCACGCGTCTTCAATACTACTATGGGAGCTGCGGTAGATCTGCAAAGTGAAGACCTAAGGAGGATGATGGTCAATGCCTGCTACTGGGCTATGGGTATGGAAGCGGATGTGCCCGAAGAAAGCAATGTAAATATCGTTGGAGAGTACCAACCCACCATGTTTGGGTTTGGAGATCACAAAACGGGTGTGCGCCCCGCTGACTATGCCATGGAGTAATAAAAAAGTTCTTTTATCTAATCCAGCATTAGTATTTGAGCCTAAGGCATGTTTAAAGTAAAATAGTTTTGATAGTTAATAAGGTCAGGAGATAAGCAGTGGGCTGCTTCCTCCGGCCTCAGTTTTTTTTATATAGCAATAGTATGAAAAGTAAAATTGGATTTAATGTATTAGCCTGGTCGGCAAATATGTCGGATGATTTGATGCCTATCATTGATAGACTGAAGGGCATTGGGTACGATGGTGTAGAATTTTTTATCGGCTCACCCGATGAAGCCGCTTATTCGCGTATAGGTAAACATGTGAAGGACCTGGGCATGGAGGCTACCACTGTTTTTGTAGTAAGTAAAGATGAGAGCCCTATTGACCCTTCATCTGAGGTAAGACAAAAAGGTTTGGACCGAATCAAATGGGCGGTAGACCGTGCTCATGCTATGGAGTCAAAAATTATCTGCGGACCTTTCCACTCAGCACATGCCCATTTTGCGCAGCGTGCCCCGGAAGAAGATGAGTACACAAGAGCCGCTGAGGTTCTACATGCTGCGGGAGAATATGCAGCTCAGGCAGGTATTACCCTTACGCCGGAAGCGCTTAACCGTTTTGAGTGCTATTTGTGCAATACTATGGAGCAACTGCTGAAGCTTATTAAAAAGGCAGATCATCCTAACGTAAGGGCTATGTTTGATACACACCATGCTAACATAGAAGAGAAAAAGCTATCTGCCGCTATCAAAACCATTGCTCCGGTGCTGAGCCACGTTCATATCAGTGAAAACGACAGAGGCACTCCTGGTGATGGGCATGTGCCATGGGACGATGCTTTTGCTGCTCTTGGCGAAATCAACTACGAAGGCTGGCTGACTATTGAGGCTTTCTCTCGTAATGATCCAGATTTTGCCAATGGTATTGGGGTGTGGAGAGAATATTCCAAGCCCTGGGATATGGCAGAAAAAGGCTATACACTCATCAAAACAATGGGCGAAAAGTATGGCCTGTAAGATGTAAGAGACCTATATTAACTCATACAACCTATAAACTACTCAAATCCAAGACCTATGCCATACGCTAAAGTAAATGGTATTCAAATGTATTATGAAGAAAGAGGAAGTGGAGCCCCTCTTTTGCTAATTATGGGAATTACTGCTCCCGGCGCCGTTTGGGAAAAGCATGCGTCGTACTGGGAGCCGCATTTCCGTTGTATAATCACTGATAACAGAGGGGTAGGCCTAAGCGATAAGCCCGAAGGGCCTTACACAACTGCCCAGATGGCAGATGATTACGCTGAGCTTTTAGATGTTTTAAATATTCAAAAAGCTAAAGTAGTAGGTGTTTCTATGGGTAGTACCATAGCTCAGCAGTTAGCCTTACGCCACCCGGATAAGGTAAGTAGTATGGTGCTTATGTGTCCGTGGGCACGCTGCGATCGCAAAGGGGAAGCTATTTTTAAACATATGATGCATGCCAAACGCCTCAGACCTGAGGAGTTTGCCAACTTTGTGCAGCTTCTAATTTACCATAAGTCCAGTTTTGACAATGATGAGGTATACGAAGACCTCTTAAAATCTCAGTCAGCAGATGCGGTCAACCCTTTTCCTCAACCTTTACACGGGCTGGAAGCCCAGGCTCATGCCTGTATTTCGCATAATGTTTTGGCTGAATTACCTAAAGTACAGCACTCCTGTCTGGTTATAGGTGGCGAAGAAGACATGTTTGTGCCCGAGTGGATGGTGCGCGAAGTGGCAGAGGCTCTGCCCAATAGTTCACTGCACCTGTACCCTAACGCCGGTCATGCCTTTCACTGGGAAGAAATTGAAGACTTTAATCCCCGGGTATTAAAGTGGTTACAGGAAAATAATTAGCCAAAGGCCGTAAATGGCCCTACTATAAAACATCTAAAACAAAAAATTATGAGCAAAATTAAGATTGGCTGCGAAACATATACCTGGCAAATGCCGGGCGAACAATATAAAGGAAAGCTGGAGCATATCATGAAAATTATGTCTCAGGCAGGCTTCAGCAGTATTGAACCAGATACCAGTTTTTTACATCACCTTTCAGATCCTGAGCTAATGAAAGCAGAGCTGGAAAAAAACAAGCTGGAGCTATCAGTACTATGTCTGGCGCAGCCCTGGCGGTATGCCGAAGAAACTGAAGCGGAAAGAGCTCAGGCCGATCAATGGATAGAATTTTTGCAACATTTTCCTGATGCTATCTTTCTGCTGGTACAACTACCGGGCGAAGATCGCTCTAACCTGGAAGAACGGCAGCAGAATCTGCTCAAATGTGTGAACCGCATAGCTAAAAGAGCAACAGATAAAGGCATTGTCTGCTCTTATCACCCTAACTCTCCTGCCGGATCGGTCTACAGAACTGAGGAAGACTACAAAATACTACTTAATGGATTAGATGCATCGGTTATTAAATACACCCCGGATGTTGGTCATATCGCTAAAGGAGGCATGGACCCCTTAAGCATTATTAAAGAATACAGGGAGCTGGTTAATTGTGTACACTACAAAGATATGTACGAAAATGGCAATTGGGCGCCTATGGGAGAAGGGGCAATTGACTTTAAAGGGATAACCGAAGAGCTGGTTAACACAGATTATGAAGGCTGGATCATTTTTGAAGATGAATGCGATCAGGCAATCACCGATCCGGATGGTGTTACCCTTAAAGATGGCGTATACGTGAAAGAAGTGCTAAAACCTATGCTTTAAAAAATAAGCGTAGGTCTGGAAGTATATGGTTTAGACCTGCCTGATGACAATAAAATTATGACAAAATATGCGATAGGGTTAGATTATGGTACTAACTCCTGTAGATCTCTGATTGTAGACTTATCTGAAGGTAAAGAAGTAGCTTCTACTATTATTAATTATCCATCTGGCGAGGCTGGGGTGTTGGTAGATGCCGCTGAGCCTCAACTGGCCCGTCAGCACCCAGCTGACTATTTGCAGGGAATGGAGTATATCATTAAAGAAGCTATCCGGCAAGCCAGCGCCCTACAAACTGACTTTAAACCTGAGAATATTGTTAGTATCGGAGTAGATACTACCGGAAGTACTCCTTTGCCTGTAGATCAAAATGGCACCCCTCTGGCTTTACTTCCAGAATTTAAGGATAACCTTAATGCTATGGCGTGGCTGTGGAAAGATCATACCAGCCATGCTGAAGCTGAAGAAATCACCAGGCTGGCAAAAGAGATCAGACCCGAATATCTGGCAAAGTGTGGGGGAATTTATTCTTCTGAATGGTTTTGGAGTAAACTCTACCGCTTACAACATGTAGATTCTGAGGTTTTTGAGGCTACATATAGCTTTGTAGAGTTATGCGATTACCTTCCGGCAGTACTGACCGGAAAAGCTCAGCCAAAAGAAATGTTTAGAAGTATTTGTGCCGCTGGCCATAAGGCTATGTTCAATAAAGAGTGGGGCGGCCTACCGGATAAAGAGTTTTTATCTGCCCTTTCTCCCGAACTGGCAACTTTCAGAGACAGACTTTATGAAGAGGCCTATAGTGCTGACCAAAAAGTAGGCAACCTCTGCTCCGAGTGGGCAGACAAGCTGGGGCTTAGCACAGATACGGTGGTGGCCGTAGGGGCTTTTGATGCTCATATGGGTGCAGTGGGTGCAGGAGTCAATGAAGGAACTATGGTAAAGATACTGGGTACCAGCACCTGCGATGTGATGGTAAACTCCAACAGTAAAGAGCTCGCCGACATCCCCGGTGTGTGTGGTATTGTAGATGGTTCGGTAATACCTGGGTTTTATGGTATAGAAGCTGGACAGTCGGGAGTAGGTGATATCTTTTTATGGTACGTAAAAAACTTTGTGCCAGAGACTTATGGTAAAAATCTGGACGAAAAATTTGCGGCGTTGGAGGCTAAGGCAAGTGTCCAGAAACCCGGAGAGCATGGACTGCTGGCTTTAGACTGGCACAATGGAAACCGAACAGTCTTGGTAGATTCTTTACTAAGTGGTCTGATAGTAGGGCAAACCCTGCATACTAAGCCACACGATGTGTATCGAGCACTGATAGAGGCAACCGCTTTTGGAGCGCTAACCATTATTAAAAGAATAGAAGCTTATGGTGTGCCCGTAAAAAAAATAGTAAACTGCGGAGGCTTGGCAACCAAAAATCCAATGCTGATGCAGATCTATGCAGACATTACCGGTAGGCCAATGGTAGTAGCCCGAAGCGAACAGACCTGCGCACTGGGGGCTGCGCTACTTAGTGCTGTAGCAGCAGGAGCCTACCCTAACATAGACGAAGCACAGCAAAAGCTTTGTGGGTTTCAGGATAAAGTATACCACCCTAAAGAAGAAAATCATCAGGTATACACTCAACTGTATGAGCTATATTTACAAATGCATGATGCCTTTGGGACCAGTGAATGGACTGGCAACTTAGCGCATTTAATGAAAAAGCTTATCTCAATCAGGAACAAGCAAGCACAAGCAAACCATGAACATAACTGAAGTAAAAGAGCAGGTATTGATAGCTAATCAGCAGTTGGAAACTACAGGTTTAGTTAAGCTAACTTGGGGAAATGTAAGTGGAATAGATCGGGAACAAGGCCTGGTTGTTATCAAGCCTAGCGGAGTCCCCTATAGCCACCTAAGCATTGAACAATTGGTAGTACTTGATCTGGAGGGTAATAAAGTGGAAGGAGCGCTAAAACCTTCCTCTGATACGCCTACTCATTTAGCTCTTTATCGGGCATTTTCTGAGATCGGAGGCATTGTGCATACCCATAGTATGTATGCTACCATGTTTGCTCAGGCTGGTAGAGAAATTCCTTGTCTGGGTACTACACATGCCGATCACTTTTCTGGTACTATCCCTTTAGCGCGCCACCTTACTCGTAAAGAAGTGGAAGAAGATTATGAGGCCAATACTGGTAAATGTATTATTGAGCGCTTTGAAAAAATCAACCCTATGGAAATACCAGGGGTACTACTGCATCAGCATGCACCTTTTACCTGGGGTAAGACTCCTCAGGAGGCACTAATTAATAGCCAGGTGCTGGAGGCAGTCGCCGAAATGGCCTGGGGTACTTACTTACTCAATGCTGCCACCAAAGAGATTCCTAACCATATCATGAACAAACATTATACTCGTAAGCATGGGCCCGATGCTTATTACGGACAAAAGTAAATAAGCGTAGCTTCATCGGGGTAGAAAGATTTTTATGTAAACAAATACAGGCGTATGGTCTTTTTACTATACTATTAACTTATTCTCTGCTGGTGAAAGCTACGCATAAAGAGGATATTTAAAGCAGACCAGAAAGCGTTGGAATGAACACAAGTGTACAAGCTACCCGCATTGTTAAAGTAGGAGCCCACCAAGGCACTACAACAGATCTTCTGGCGGTGGAAGAGCCTCTGGAAATCAGGCTGGCTTATGGCTCCGCCCAGAATAGAAAACAGATAAGTGTTTCTGTAACTATGCGTACGCCCGGTTATGACTTTGAGCTTGCATTAGGCTTTCTGTTTACTGAAGGCATCATTCAGCAATTTGAGCAAATAGAGAAAATCCGCTATTGCCAGAGTGAGCAGTCACAACACAATAATGTCTTAAAGGTAGAACTCTCTACACAGGTAAATATTGATGTGCAGAAGCTACAACGCAACTTCTACTCAACCTCCAGCTGTGGCATTTGTGGTAAAGCTTCTATAGAAGCTGTAGATACCCTTTGCTCCAACCTTAGCTTAAGAAACGATTTTATTATCAAAGAAAGTGCTATCCATCAAGCCCCACAGCAATTGAAGGAAGCTCAGGTAGTGTTTAAGCATACAGGAGGACTTCATGCTGCCGGTCTATTTGATGCTGCTGGAAACCTTCTCCTCTGGCGAGAGGATATTGGGCGACACAATGCGTTAGATAAGCTTATCGGAGCCTGCTTTGCTAAAGACCGTGAGCTTTTGCGCTCCTCTTTTCTTTTACTAAGTGGTAGAGTAAGTTTTGAGCTGGTACAAAAAGCTCTGATGGCAGAAATACCATGTATCGCGGCGGTGGGCGCACCCTCGCATCTGGCCGTTCATTTAGCGCAAAGTTATCGTATGACATTAATTGGCTTTGTAAGGGAGCAGCGATTTAATATATACAGTGGAATCTCCAGGCTAGCTATTAATCAAAATTTGACAGATCAAGAGTATTATGGCAGATAAACCTATTTCTGAAAGCGAACAACAGTTAAAGCTTAGTCATCGCAAAACGGTAGCGGGCGGTATTCCGGCCATCACTAACTCCGTAAAACACGTGTTTGGCGAAGTGGGAGTAGTAGATGGAACCAGGCTTATGCTGGAAATTAACCAGTTTACGGGTTTTGACTGTCCAGGATGTGCCTGGCCAGATCCTGATACCTATCGTTCTGCCGCAGAGTTTTGTGAAAATGGAGCTAAGGCTGTAGCAGAAGAAGGAACTACTGAAAAGGTAGATGCAGCTTTTTTTGCCAGACATTCGGTAGAAGAACTTAGAAGCTGGACAGATTATGAGCTAGGTAAGAGTGGTCGCATCACTGAGCCTATGATTCTCAAAAATGGTAGCGCACACTATGAGCCAATCAGTTGGGCCGAAGCTTTTCAAACCATAGGTAATCAGTTACAAAAACTTGCTTCTCCTAACGAAGCAGTTTTTTACACCTCCGGAAGAACCAGTAATGAAGCAGCTTTTCTGTATCAGCTGTTTGTAAGGCAATATGGTACTAACAATCTGCCCGATTGCTCCAATATGTGTCATGAGTCTAGTGGAGTGGGCCTAACTGAGACTTTAGGGATTGGTAAAGGTTCAGTAAAACTGGATGATTTCTATAATACCGAGCTGATCATTATCATGGGGCAAAACCCCGGCACTAATCATCCTCGTATGCTTACAGCCTTACAGGATGCCAAGAAGAAAGGAACTAAAATAGTAACGATCAACCCTCTGCCAGAGGCCGGCTTAATTAGCTTCAAACATCCACAGCACCCTGGCGATCTGCTGGGAAAAGGAACTTCGCTGACCGATATTTTTCTGCAAATTAAAATCAACGCTGATGTTCCTTTGCTGAAGGCTTTGATGAAAATATTACTGCGCAAAGAGGAACAAAAGCCCGGTACAGTGCTTGATCATGAATTTATCAATAGTCAGACTACTGGTTATCAGGAACTGCTGGCTGATTTAGAGCAGTACGACTTGTCTGAGCTTATTCAAGAAAGTGGGGTTGACAAAGCGCAAGTAGATGAATTTGCTGAGCTATTGGCTAGCCGTAAAAAAATTATTGTATGCTGGGCGATGGGGATTACGCAACATAAAAATGGGGTAGACAATGTTCGTGAGATCGTCAATCTACTTTTACTGAAAGGAAGTATAGGTAAAGAAGGTGCGGGCACCTGTCCGGTTCGCGGACATAGCAATGTGCAGGGCGATCGTACGGTAGGAATCTGGGAGAAGCTTAAACCAGAATTTGCGCAGAAGCTGAAAGAAGCCTTTAACTTTGAACCTCCCACAGAAGATGGCTATGATGTAGTAAATGCTATTAAAGCTATGGCAGAGGGTAGGGCCAAATTTTTTATGGGCATGGGAGGTAACTTTATTTCGGCTACCCCGGATACCAGTTATACTGCACAGGCCTTGCAACAATGCGAAATGACAGTGCAGGTATCTACTAAACTGAACAGAAGCCATGTAGTACATGGAAAAACAGCTCTGATATTACCTTGCCTGGGCCGTACAGAAATTGATATGCAGGCAAGCGGTCCTCAGATTTTGTCAGTAGAAAACTCAGCAGGGGTAGTACACCAGAGCAGGGGGCAGAGGAAGGCAGTATCTGACAAACTGTTGAGCGAACCTAAAATTGTAGCTGAACTGGCCAAAGCTACCCTGGGTAAAAAAACTACTGTTAACTGGGATCAAATGGTTAATAATTATGACCACATAAGAGATGCCATAGAAAAAACTGTAGATGGTTTTGGGCAGTACAACATGCGTGTAAGACAGTCAGGAGGCTTTTATTTGCCAAATGGTGCCAGGGATCGTAATTTTAAAACCAGCAGTGGTAAAGCTCATTTTACTATCAACCAAAGTCCTATACACAAGCTTTCCGAAGATGAGTTTATGATGATGACGATAAGAAGTCATGATCAATATAATACGACAATTTATGGCCTGCACGATCGCTATCGGGGCATACACAACTACCGAAGGGTTGTATTGATGAATGAGAAAGACGCGCTGAGGTTAGGCCTGGAAAATGAAACAATGGTAGACCTGACGAGCCTTTACGATGGTGTAGAAAGGGTAGCAGAAAAGTTTAAAGTTGTAATATACAGCATACCGGAGCAATGTGTAGCTACCTATTTTCCGGAAGCAAATGCGTTGGTGCCTTTCAATCGTTTTGCCCACAAGAGCAACCAGCCAATTTCTAAGTCTGTAGTGATAAAAATTAAGCAGAGGTCATAAGAAAAGAGTATGCTGGCCAAAGAAAAACGCCTGCTTTTATAGTTGCAGGCGTATCTCGTGGGTATACAATATGAAGTAAAAGTTTAACTTATTTGCTCACCTTTAAGCGTAGAGATTGCTTCTTCTATCGTCTGTAAGAAAAGAGGAAACTGATCGGAGATTTGAGCTCCATCATTATTTTTTCCGTTTTGCTCAATGCTTTTGATGATTTCGTAGGACTTGTTAAGGCCCATAAACTGTATAGAAGGTTTAATTTTATGTGCCAGCTTGCTCATGCCTTCCCAGTCTTTAGATTTCAAGTAGATATTCAGGAGGTAAAGCATTTCGGGCATTTCACTTACAAAGCTGCTTACCATTGCCTCTATAAAGTCAGAGTCGCCATCAGAAATTTCTTTCATATAGCTAAGGTCTACCTGCTCTAGCACCTCTATGTTTTCGTTGTGATTAGGTTCATTGGACATAAGCTTTGCGTTTTGTTGTAAACTTGATTTTTTATAAAAACTCACTATCCACAGCAGAAGGGCAATTGCATGACTAGCACCAGGGCATAAAAAAAGCCAAAATCTGATGACTTTGGCTTTGAAAACTGATGGTCTCTGCGTTTATACTGCGAAGCTCTCTCCGCATCCGCAGGTACGGGTAGCATTAGGATTGACAAATTGAAAACCTTTACCGTTTAGGCCGTCAGAAAAGTCAAGCGTAGTACCCAGGAGATACAGCAGACTTTTTTTGTCTACCAGTATTTTTATGCCCTGATCTTCAAAAACCTGATCACTCTCTTCAACTTTACTGTCAAAGATCAGGTCGTACATAAGACCGGAGCATCCTCCACCTTTCACTGCTACTCTAATGTTATGATTATCGGAGTAACCTTCTTCAGTTCTCAAAGCATGAATTTTTTCTTTTGCTTTGTCAGTGACTTTTATCATTGTAAAGTAAATTTTATTAAGCCAATAATATCCGCGTACTTTGTGTACAAACTTACTTGCGTAAATTGCAAGCGGATTTAAGCACATATCCAAAGTGTTGAGCTTCATTTATTTACAAATTTTGTAATATATGAAAGCTTGGGTTGGCCAGGTCAGGCCTAAACTTTGGTAATTGCTGCCGCAATTTATAAACTATCTAGGTAATATATAAATTTGAACTGAGCTGTTCAAGAAAAAGTTTCAATGCATGATGCGCTTAGAACACATAGGAATTGCAGTAAAAGAAGAGGAAGATTCCACTTCATTATTTGCTCGTTTGCTGGGAAACGAAGCTTATAAAAGCGAAAAAGTAGAGAGCGAAGCTGTTAAAACCATCTTCTTTGAGCTAGACAATACGAAACTAGAGTTGCTACAATCGCTTTCTCAGGATTCCGCTATTGACAAATTTATCAGCAAAAGAGGAGAGGGTATACACCATCTGGCTTTTGCTGTAGATGATATTAAAGCTGAGATTAGCCGACTGAAAGCAGAGGGTTTTACTTTTGTAAACGAAGAACCTAAAGCGGGTGCTGATAACAAACTCATCTGTTTTTTACATCCAAAGTCAACGAATGGCGTACTTATAGAGTTATGTCAGGACAAAAAGTAAGCATTTTTAATCGTAAATATTTATGGCAGAAGATAAGCCTAAAAGAACAGAAATAAGTCAGATGGGGGAATTTGGCCTCATCAAGCACATACAAAAATCCTTTAAAACTGTAAACGCATCTACCAAACTAGGCATTGGGGATGATGCAGCGGTGATAGATGCCGGCGATAAATACATGCTGCTCAGCACAGATATGCTTACCGAAGGGGTGCATTTTGACCTGAGTTACACCCCACTCCAGCATTTAGGGTACAAAGCAGTAGCAGTAAACGTATCTGATATTGCAGCAATGAATGGTATTCCTAAGCAAATTACGGTAAGTATTGGTTTAAGCAACCGGTTTTCTGTAGAAGCAGTAGACGCACTTTATGAAGGTATTCGCTTTGCCTGTGAAAACTATAAAGTTGACCTTATTGGTGGAGATACTACTTCTTCTCAGGCAGGATTAGTGCTGTCTATTACAGCAGTTGGAGAAATAGAAAAAGAATTACTTGCCTGTAGAAATACCGCTAAAGTGAATGATATTGTGTGTGTTAGCGGAGACCTGGGTGCAGCCTATATGGGTTTACAGGTACTGGAACGTGAGAAGCTTACCTTCCAGGAAAACCCGAACATGCAGCCTCAGATTCAGGGCTACGATTATATTGTGAAACGCCTGCTGCGTCCAGAGGCCCGCATGGATATCGTTCATGAGCTACGCGACCTTAAGGTAGTACCCACCTCAATGATAGATATATCGGATGGCTTGGCTTCCGAGATATTTCATATCTGCGAGCAGTCCGGCTTAGGGATGAACATCTACGAAGAGAATCTACCCATTGATGAGCTGACGTACAGCACAGCCGCGGAGTTTAAGATTGATCCTAATACCTGTGCTCTTAATGGAGGTGAAGACTATGAACTTCTATTCACTATTGCACAGGATGACTTTGAGAAAGTCAAAAATCACAGAGATATTCATGTCATTGGGTATGTACAGGAAGCCAGCAAAGGTATAAACCTGGTAACCCGTGCTCAGCAGGCTGTACCTATACAGGCCCAGGGCTGGGTACATTTTAATAAGGGGAATGCCTAGTTAGCCAGTAATATAAGCGGCTTAAGTTAGTAGCTACAATTGCTGCCCATACGGCTGCCAGACTAAGTGCAGATCCATATCCGTATACAAAGAACATAAAAAGTAATGTAAGTAGTACAATGAGTTGTGCTGCTTGCATTCTACTACCGTTAAGGGGCTGTACTTTGTAGTCTTCAGTAGAGTGAGGCCGCTTGTATGAATTGATTACAGCCACAAATACTAGCGAATTAAGCGCCACACCAAGCAGCCAGGCCTCAGGAAAAACAAGTGCTTCGTATCCTAAATCTTTCCTGAAGAACAAACCTCCCACTATACCCAAAAGTAATGCTGCTAAAGCATACCATAAACTTTTTCTATTGACAGGAGACAAAGTATAATCCGCGAGCAGCACAACTGCTGTGCTAAAGCCAAGAATATATTGCCCCCTCCAGCAAAGAAAGGCGGTAAGCCCCAGCACCAAAACTATATCGCTGACTTTAAGCTTTTGACCGCAAATATGGCTGCATATTCTTAAAATCATTAAGAAAGCAAGGAGAGCAAGCCAGTCAGTATTTTCTGCAAAATAGAAAGCTATGAGAGAAAAAGGAATAGCCAGAAAAGCTGATGTATTTACATCAGGATCTATTTCTCTGCCCAGGGCCCAGCTAAAAAAAACAGTCATGCTTGCTTGTGCTGCCCACCATAAGCTATCCAGAAAAGCGGTATCCAGATAAAGCCACTGGTATGGAAGAGCAATAAAAAAGCTTAACAAACAAAGGAAAATTACAACAAGATTACTCCGATATGAGACATCCAGAGGGCGGGCTAAAGCCGAAAAATTAGAAGCTTGCATAAAATGTTAAAGGCAAAAAAATTGATAATGTGAAGTGATAGACTCTGTTTACTAACTATAGCATCATGATTTGGTTTGAGTTGTCTATCTGGTGAGTTAAAGAAAGGAGGCTAAAGATGTGGCCTCCTATTCGTTAGGATAGGGAATGAAAACAAAGTTTGTAAACTCATCATCTATCACAAAAAGGCAGCAAAACTCATCAGGATCTTTGTAAGCCTTTTTAAATTCGTCGGCATCGCTGACCAGTTTACGTTGTACAAACTCGTCTAAGTAGGTTACATTGTAATGCCAGTTGGTAGCCATTTCGCCACGAGCGATCAGTGTTTTACCAATAGGCGTCTGTACCTTGGCAATCGGAAAAACAGGAAAATCAGAAAACCCACGCTTACGGATCTGGTAAGAAGCTTCTTTCAGCGTATCCGCTACTACTACAAAGTCCTGGGTAATGGTGCCCAGATATTTACCGTTTAATTCAGGATCGTTATTCATTACACATCAATTAAAAAATGCAAAATTCGTTTTCTTAGCCCTTATTAACAAGTCTGTAGGGCAAGGGATTCGTTTTCATGCGATAAAATGTATTTGCTTATTTAACTTATAGATAGTTGTGCTTTTGTTAATACATGTTTTTGACCTACAAGCTAGCCTTTAAACATTGTTTACTTCTTTTTGAGGAGCGGCTTTAGGTAGCTTAATACTGAAGGTACTACCTTCATTAAGTTTGCTGCTTACGTCAAAGCTTCCTTTGTTCTGCCTCACCAGCTCGTGGCAAAGTGTTAGGCCAAAACCGCTGCCGCTTTCATTTTGTGTTCCCTTTTGTGAGGCTTTTTTGTCTATGGTAAAGAGCTTATTTATCACCTCATCACTCATGCCTATGCCCTGATCAATTACAGCAACTTCTACAGTTTCTTTCATTTTTCGGGCACTTATGTAAATAGAGGAGTCAGGATAAGAGAATTTGATACTGTTGGATAGCAGGTTACGGATAATGGTGTTTACCGATTGAAAGTCTGCCTGGGCATATACCTCTTCCTCTGATTGATTGACCAGCCTAATGTTTTTCTCCCGTGCAGTAGCCTCATATAGGTCAATATTCTGCATAATTACATCATTGATATCTACGCTCTCAAATTCCTGCTTCTTGTTGCCGGTTTGCATTAAAGACCAGTTTAGCAGATTATCCAGCAGCTGGTTAAGGTTATCTACTGCTTTGTTAATGTGCATACTCATCTGTCGCCGTTCCGCCTGGTTCATAGTCTCAATTTCTTCGCTTAGTAGGTAAGAGAAACCTTTGAGTGTATTTAAAGGGCTACGAATATCGTGAGAGATGATTGAGAATAGCTTGTCTTTAGTTTGGTTGAGCTGACTCAAATGATTTTTCTGTCTGGATAGTTCTTCAGACTGGACCTGTATCTCTTCATTTTTGATGGCAAGCAGCTTGTTCTTTTGTTTGTTTCTCCGGTTTGACTTATAAAGGGCTATAGAAAAAACCAGAATTGCCAGGAGGCTGATGCTCAACGAAATAATGATAGTACGTTGTTGCGTCAGTGAAGCTTCCTGAAGCTGTTTATCCTGTTTCAGAAGCATAATTTCTGTCTTCTGCTGTTCATCATCAAACTCTGCCTTCAGCTCAGCCAGATGCTGCTCGTTGGTGATTTTTCTTAGACTATCTTTTATGGCTTCATGTTGTAACTGATAGCGAAAAGCATCTTCAAAGTCTCCCTGCTCAGAGCTGGCTTTAACGAGTATACGCAGGGCATTCTCAAGCGCGCGTTCGGAGTTTAACTCCTGAGCTACAGCATAGCTCTGCCGAGCATAGGCACGTGCTTTGTTTGGCTGCTTAAGGTCCAGGTAAATATTGGCTATCTCTCCGAGGTTAGTACTGCGAGCAACTTTGTCTTGTATCACTATAAAAAGGCTATCTGCTTTATGCATATGAGACAGAGCTTCCTTATAATTTCCCTTTTGCACGGCAAGATTACCCAGCGTATTAAATCCTCGGGCAATGCCGTACTGATCGTTACGCTGGAGCTTAATCTGCATGGCTTTGAGGTAGTATTCTTTAGCCTTATCCAACTGGCCTTCTTTCTCGTAAATGGTGCCTATATTATTAAGCGCGTAAGATTCTCCCTGAAGGTCGCCACTTAGCCTGAATATCTCCAGCGCTTTATGAAAGTATTCTCGGGATGATGGGTAGTCGCCTGAAATTCCATAGACAATACTGATATCATTATACGCATTACCGATTTGAACACTGTCTCTGATCGTTTGATAAAGGCTGAGTGCAACTAACATATCTTCCAGCGCACCGCCAAAGTTGCCATCATTGCGTTTGAGCCTGCCTATTTGCAGCATAGCATCAGCCTTGCCCTTGGGATCATTTAGCTGCTCTGCTAGCTGTAGTGCACTCTCTGCATAGCGCATGGCACTATCAGGAATGTAATTCTGATAAGAGAGGGCGAGCCGGGTCTGTAACCTTACCAGTGCGGTATCTTCCGTAGTAGGCAGTAGCCTCTTGAGGCTATCAATGGCAGCTTCCTGCGCCCGAAGTGTGAGGCTAAAAAAGCTGAGAGACAAACTACAGAAAATAAGTAGTAGCTTTTTGGGTTGAAGACGCATTTTAGTTGAATAATAAATTCAAGAAAGTAACTTAGTTGCCGCTTCGCCCACGTCCTTATGATAAGAAGAGCTTAGTCTGCTCTTATTTTATCATACAGCGCTGATTAACATATTCTCCATGCATCTCGCCGCTCGGCCCTAAAAGATAAGTATAATATACTCTAAAGCTATTAGTCTTTATGCTGACTAGCAAGTAAATATAGTACTGCCATTCGTACTGCTACACCGTTTTCCACTTGTTCCAGTATAATAGCGTGTTCGGAGTCAGCTACATCGCTATTTAACTCAACTCCCCGGTTAATAGGGCCGGGGTGCATTATGGTAATTGGTTTACTCAGGCTATTAAGCAACTCAAGGTTTATGCCATAATAAAGCGAATATTCTCGTAAAGAAGGAAAGTATTTTACCTGCTGACGTTCTAGCTGTATGCGCAATACATTTGCGATATCGCACCACTCCAGGGTTTCCCTTACATCAAGGCTAACTTTTACACCCAGGCTTTTTATGTATCGGGGCAGCAGTGTAGCCGGCCCACAAACCATAACCTCAGCACCAAGTTTTTTAAGCGCGAAAATATTAGAAAGAGCTACTCTGGAGTGCAGTATGTCCCCGATGATGGCTACCTTTTTGCCTTCTACGCTTCCGTATTTGGAGTAGATAGAATAGGTATCTAGTAGAGCCTGCGTAGGGTGTTCGTGAGTACCATCTCCGGCATTTACTACATTGGCATCAATATGTTTAGCCAGAAAATGAGGCGCACCTGGACTGGCATGGCGCATTACGACCATATCCACCTTCATCGCCAGTATATTGTTTACTGTATCCAGAAGTGTTTCGCCTTTTTTTACCGAGCTTCCAGAAGAAGAGAAGTTAACGACATCGGCAGAGAGCCTTTTCTCAGCCAGCTCAAATGATAGTCGGGTACGTGTAGAGTTTTCAAAAAACACATTGGCAATGGTGATATCTCTAAGCGAAGGCACCTTTTTGATTGGGCGATTAATTACCTCTTTAAAGCTATCAGCAGTCTGAAATATAAGCTGAATTTCTTCGCTGCTCAGGTCTTTGATACCTAATAAATGTTTGCTTCGCAATGCGTTCATGTATCTCTTCTTATTTATTACTTAACCATACACCATCTTCTTCCCCCTTTTCTTTCCACTGCACCTCTATACGTTGGGTGTCCAGGGTATTTACCGCTCTACCCACATAATCTGCTTCTACCGGCAGGTGCCGAGCATATTTTCTGTTAACAAGTACAAGTAACTCAACTGTGGTAGGCCTTCCGAAAGTAATCATGGCATCCATAGCGGCTCTTACCGTACGTCCGGTATACAGCACATCATCTATGAGTATCACTTTTTTTTCTTCAATCAGGAAGGGTACTTTGGTAGTGCTTGCTGCCAGAGGGGTACTTCTTCTTCTAAAATCATCACGATGAAAAGTAGTATCCAGATAACCTAGTGGAACATTATGTCCGGTAATTTCTTCTAATCGGGCTTTGATACGGTCAGCGAGATGAATACCCCGGGGCTGAAGACCTAAAAGGACGGTATTGTCAAAAGGCGTATGGTTTTCCAAAAGCTGCTGGCATAGGCGGTCAAGCATAACCTCCAGCAGTGGCTGGTCTATGATTTGTTTTGTTTGTTTCATGGATGCGCTGCAAGTTACAAGGCTTAAGTTACATCTTGCAAGAGAAAAGGCGCAATTTTTGGCGAGATATTAATTTTTAGAGACGCAGCATTTCTGAATCGGCAGCACTACATAAAATAATCCCCGCGAGAATAACTTGCATCTTCGCGGGGCAACTTATCAGGCTTTTGTTGTTGGTTAAGTCAACAGCCAAATTTACCTCTGAAATCTGTTTCTTACCACTTCCATAATTATTAATGGGGAGGGGAGGCATCAAAAATTGCCCAATTATGGAGGCGATACTAACCTTTACTCATAATAAAATCAGCTACCACTACCATTAGCGTCATAGGCTACTTTGTTAATAAAGAATACCTTTCGCTTTTGATAAAGGCTGCTGGTGTTTTTGTTTTTAATATCCTGAGTGCCATGTACGTAAAAGTATTCTCCGTACCATTTACGTATACCTGCAATATCACTGTCATTTTTGTTTTTTAGCTCATCGCTTTCGTAGGCCAGTTTGATAGGGCTGGTGGTTGTTTCGTCATACTCGCCATTATTTTTAATGATTTTGGTCTTTATTTCTTTTTCGTAAGAGTACATTAGCACTACGCTATCGTTCTGCACATTTACGTGAACTAACTGTTTGAGCTGCATGCTCTGAGCATTATCCAGCTTAAAAGCATGATCCCAGAGGAGGTTGCCCTTTTTGTCAAAGCAAACAGCTATGGCATGTGTATAACGGTAACCATCAAAATACATATTATCGTAGCGAGAAGGATACCCCCCATAAAAACCACTGTAGTAATAGTTATTATATTTTGGATAATAAGCCTCTCCAAGCAATATGTACTTGCCATTATCCGCGATTAGCTCATGGATAGTCATCCGGTAGTTGAACTTCAGCTTTTTGTTTTTTTGCCGCTTACGCTCAATCCTTTTTTTGATGCGCTCTTTACGTTTGTCTCGCATATAGCTGAAGAAGTTGCTGAGGTCCCCATAGTTATAATACTTAATATCCTGCTGTCCGTCGGGTTGTATGGAAGCGATAAACAATCCGCGAGAATAGCGCGATTTTCTGGGCCCATAAGTACCAGCCAGAAACTGTTTTTCCCCATCAAACTCTGTTACCTGAGCATCCAGCAGGTTTTTTCTGTCTTCTGTATCAAGCGGAGCACTTTGCAGTAAGTTGCTATACTGGTCGTAAGCCTTGAGGGTAACAGTTTTTACCCGCTGGTTATTCATTTCACCTATCAGTACATCAAAAGTATTTTCCTGCTCATTAGGGATAATGTCTATTAACTCTCCATTCTCCTGATAGATACCTGGCAGAGCTCTAAGCCGGCGAGTAAGCATATCATAATGAATAACTACAGGTTTGTAGTTGAGCTGCCCGCCCAACACAACAGTTTGCCCTACAATTTCAAAGTACTCCAGATTAACAGGCACTACCTGGTTGATCGTATGCTCTACGGTGTCGCCACTTTCTAATGACATATTGAGCATAGGCCAGCTACGCTCCTGGTAGGGACCGTCCTGAAAAAGTATACAAACCTGACCTTTGTCATAATCGTATCCTCGCAAAATGTAGTCAGACTCCAGCGATAGGGTACGCTTCCACTCCTGCTCCAAAGCAGTGTTGTACTTCAAAAACTCCCAAATATGTTTCCCTTTTTTGTCTCTCTCTTCAGAGTCGCGAAATATCAGTAGTCCGTTTTCATCGGCAGATAGCACAACAAATTCGTTACTGCTGCTTTCAACCTCTATTTCTATGCGGTCTGGCTGAACTATCTGCGCACTGCTGAGCCAAGGTAAACCAAGTAGGACGATCGATAATATGTAAAATCTTGCTCCCATAATTTGACAATTTGCTGTCCGGATAAACTAATCAAAATCCTCTCAAACGAATACTAGTCTTACTATAAAATAAGGCTTTTTTTTGAAACAATAAACAGCTGATTTGTTAGTATAACGCTAATTAGTCCTAATTAACTCATGAAAATCAGAAGTCTTCTAATTTTCTCTAAAAAACTTAAACAGAGGCACGGGGCACCTGGCTTAATTTATATTTTTGTGCTATGGCAAATAAGAAGATACTAATTCTGAGATTCTCTTCCATCGGAGATATAGTGCTCACCACACCGGTACCTCGCACCCTTAAAACCCAACTCAATGCTGAAGTTCACTATTGTGTAAAAAAGCAGTACCAGGGTATTTTATCTAATAATCCATATATAGACAAAATTCATACGCTGGAAAATAGCCTTAATAGCTTAATTAGTCAGCTTAAGTCTGAGAAGTTTGACTACATTATTGACCTGCACAATAATCTACGTACCCGCATTATTAAAACCAGGCTGGGAGTAAAGAGTTATAGCTTTAAGAAGCTTAATGCAGAAAAGTGGTTAATGACCAATTTTAAAATCAATAAGCTGCCTAATGTACATATTGTAGACCGCTATATGGATACTGTAAAGCCTTTGGGCGTAAAGATGGACAGTCTGGGCTTAGACTATTTTATTCCGGAAAAAGACGAGGTAGAATTAGACTGGCTGCCAGAGACGCACAGGCAGGAGTTTGTAGCTTATGCCATAGGAGCACAGTTTAATACTAAAAAACTACCGCTTGAGCGCATGATTGAGTTATGTGATCGTATTAATAAGCCTATAGTATTGTTGGGAGATAAAAATGATCGTATAGAAGGTGAGAAGATTGCAAACTTTTTTGCTCAAACAGAAGATTCTCTGCCCCTTGAGCCCAAGCTCCAAAAGGACTTCAATAAAAAAGCTGTTATTTATAATGCCTGTGGCAAATTTAATCTCAACCAGTCAGCCTCTATTGTAAAGCAGGCGAAGTATGTGTTTACCCACGATACAGGACTTATGCACATTGCAGCAGCATTTAAGAAAACAATTTATTCTATATGGGGTAATACAATTCCGATGTTTGGTATGTATCCTTACCGAACCAAGTTCATTGTATTAGAAAATAACAAAGTATCCTGTCGGCCCTGCTCTAAGATTGGGTATCAGTCGTGCCCTAAGGGTCATTTTAAATGTATGCACGATATAATATTTGATTTTTATATACCCTAGCTAAATTTGTTAAGCGCAAGAATTTAATTTTTTATCCATAACCCATTGTATATGAGTGATTACAGTTTTTTTGGAGATGTCAGCAGTTACATTGACCGTGCGGCTTCCTATACCGATCATCCCTCAGGGCTTATTGATCAGATCAAGCAATGTAATAGTATTTATAAGTTCAATTTCCCTATTAAGTTATCGGGTGGTGGCTACAGGGTAATTACAGGCTGGAGGGTACAGCACTCTCACCATCGCTTACCAGTAAAAGGTGGTATACGCTACAGCAGCCACGTCAATGAAGATGAAGTAAAAGCATTAGCTGCTCTAATGACCTTTAAGTGTGCGTTAGTAGACGTACCTTTTGGTGGAGCCAAAGGAGGGGTAAGCATTAATCCGCGTGAGTACAAGGAGCCTGAGTTGGAATCTATCACCAGAAGGTATACAGCTGAACTGATCAAAAAGAACTTTATAAGTCCGGCTTTGGATGTGCCCGCACCTGACTATGGTACCGGAGAGCGGGAAATGGCATGGATAGCAGATATTTACAGTACATTTTATCCTGAGCAGATCAATGCTTATGGTTGTGTTACCGGCAAACCTATTTCACTACACGGAATTAGAGGGAGAACAGAAGCTACCGGTAGGGGAGTCTACTTTGGAATACGCGAAGCAGTAAGCATAGAAGAAGATATGAAAGCTATCGGCTTAAGTCCGGGGCTGGAAGGAAAAAAAGTTATTGTTCAGGGTTTAGGTAATGTGGGTTATCATTCAGCAAAATTCCTTCAGGAAAGTGGAGCTATCATTATTGGAGTCGCCGAGTATAATGGAGGTATTTATAACGAGGATGGTTTAGATATTGAAAACTTGATGAAGCTCAAAACCAGTAGTGGGTCTATCGTTAATTACTCCAAAGGTAAAGGTATTCTTAACCCCAATGACTTGTTGGAGTATGAGTGTGACATATTAGTGCCTGCCGCCCTTGAAAACCAGATTACAAAAGATAATGCGAATCGTATTAAGGCCAAAATTATAGCGGAAGCTGCAAACGGACCTATTACAAGAGAAGCAGAAGAAATTTTGCTTGCGCGCAATGTGTTTATCCTTCCAGATCTTTACCTGAATGCAGGAGGGGTTACGGTTTCTTATTTTGAGTGGCTAAAAAACCTTTCTCGTGTTTCTTTCGGAAGAATGGATAAGCGTTACGAAGAGGTTAATAATCGTCGCATATTACAGGCTATGGAAGAGCTTACCGGAGGGCAGCTTTCAGATGCTCATCATAAGCTGCTGGAAACCGGGCCAGGAGAGGTAGATATCGTAAATTCTGGCCTTGAGGAGATTATGGTGTCTGCCTATCATGAGACCAGAGAACTTATGAAAACGAAAGATATACCTGATTTTAGAACTGCATCTTTTGTAAGTTCTGTAGAAAAAATAGCAATATCTTACTTGTCAAGAGGTATATTCCCTTAATAAATTAGGGTTTAGTACACTTATAGCTCACAAGATATTTTAACTGATGTAGGATTTTACTAGCTTTAGTAAAGCTTGGTAGAAGTTATACTTCTAATTTTAGCCTTTACTTACAAATTGGTAGGTAAATTGTGCCAACCAAATGCTAAATGAAGGGGTCTTTCTTACTAAGTAAACGATATTGGGCTATGGGTATTCTGAAGTGGTTAAGTTTATGGGCGTGTTGCCTATTGTTAATATGCAGTCAAAGCTATGCACAGCACGCCCGTAAGCTTGCTTTTCCGTCTCAAATTTCTTCTAATGATTATGCGCCTCAGACGCTGATTGTCAAGCTAAAAGCCCGAAACTCAGCCAAGCGTAGCCAGTCTCAAAATACACTTCAAACTATTAGCCAATGGCTTAGGCCAGAACAGCTGGAGCAGGCACTCCCATCATCTACATTGGCGGCCTCAAAATCTGCGAATGCTCGTGCCAATGTACCAAATTTACATCTGGATAACATTTATAAGCTGAAGCTTCCAGCAGGACAAAGTCTTGAAGAAGCTATTCAGAAGCTTTCCCAGTTAGAAAACGTTGAGTACGCTGAACCTTACTACCTTATGAAACCTCTGGGCACGCTGGCAGATGAATATGTGCCAGACGACCCTGCTGCCGCAAAATCTGGTGCTCAAAAATATCTTTCTTTGATTAATGCCTACGAAGCCTGGGCAATAGAAAAAGGAGAAAGCTCCATAGTAATTGGTATTCTAGATACTGGTGTAGACCTTGGACATGAAGACCTTGCCGATAACCTTTGGAGAAATGCCGATGATCCTATTAACGGTATAGATGATGATAATGACGGTTATGTAGACAATTATCTGGGTTGGGATTTTGCAGATTTAGATAATGATCCTACGGCAGACCAGAACGTTCATGGAGTAGAAGTTAATGGCATTGCCGCTGCCTCTACCAACAACGAAACAGGCATTGCTGGTACTGGTTTCAACTCTTCATATTTGCCTGTTAAGATATTTAAATCTTCTAATGGTAACTTTTACAATGGCTACGAAGCAATTGCCTATGCTGCTGATATGGGTTGTAAAGTTATTAACTTATCATGGGGTGGGGCTAATGCTTACTCCAACTTCGGGCAGGATATTATTAATTATGCAGTATTAGTGAAAGACGCAGTAGTAGTTTCTGCTGCTGGAAATAGTGGAGTTTTTGAAGATTTTTATCCCGCTTCGTTTGATCATGTGCTCTCCGTAGCCCAAACTGATACAAATGATAAAATTCGCTCAGCCACTACCAGTAGTTATTTTGTGGACTTAACGGCACCGGGGCAAAATGTATACACAACTCGCAGCGGTGATACTTATGCAAACAGCAGTGGGTCATCTATGGCTACCCCACAGGTTGCAGGCGCAGCGGCCTTGCTAAGAGCTCACTACCCGGAAATGAATGCTTTGCAGGTGATGGAAAAGTTAAGAATCAGCAGTGATGATATTTATGCCATAGGACTTAATAATCAGCATCAGGAGAAGTTAGGAAGAGGGCGTTTAAATATGGGCAAAGCCTTAAAAGATGTAGATTCTCCAGCCCTGCGGATGAGGGGTTTTTCTTACAGAAACCATGTAGGGCCTTACGCTTATTACAAAGATACACTAAGCATACAAGCCAGCTTTACTAACTATTTAAGCCCTACTTCTTCTGACGCCAAAGTTACGCTTTCCTCACCTTCTGAGTATGTTAGTATACTGGACTCTACCTTTATTTTGGGTACGCTAAACACATTGGAGAATGTGGAAATGGGCCAGCAGGCTTTTCGTGTTTATTTGCACGAAGATCTTCCTTCCAATGAGCAAATTTATTTTCGGCTTTCTTTTGAAGATGGAGAGTATACCGATTATCAATACTTCTTTATTGTTTCTTCTCAGAATAACATTCAGCTTGATAATGGTAAAATTCGTCTGGCAGTGAGTGGTAGCGGAGACATTGGTCAGGGTTTTTCTGGCGAAAGTTTAGTGGTGAATGGAGTCCAGTGGGCAAACTCATTAGGGCTGGCAGTAGGTACAGATATAGATAGTGTATCCGACAACATCATCAATAGTTTGACGCTACCGATACATAGCTGGGACTTTACTACTATAGAAAGCCTACGTTTTGTAGAAAGTGAGCAGGCAGATATTCTTTTAAGTTCCGTGTTTAATGATGCTGATGCCACAGCTTCTCTAAACCTTAGAGTAGAGCAGCAATGGCTTACAAATACCAGCGGATTAGGACAAGATTACCTTATTTCGGAATATAGAATTATTAAGGAGGAAGAAAATAGTGTATATGATCTCAATGTAGGCGTTTTTGCAGACTGGGATTTAGGTGACTCAACAAAAAATAAAGCTGCATGGGATGCCAGCCATACGATGGGCTATGTACACAGTGATACGCTATATGCAGGGCTGGCATTGCTAAGTGGCCATTCCCCCAATTATTATGCAATTGACAAGAAAAATCAGGAAGGAAATGTAGCAGATCTTGGAGTTAGTTTAAGCGACTCTATACGCTATGCCTGGATGTCACAAGACATTGCAAAAGCAAGTGCAGGGACAGAGGGTGCAGGGAATGATGTAGCTCACATGCTTAGTGCTACTATAGACACATTAGCTTCCGGGGCGCATTCACATGTGGCGTTTGCTTATCTTACCGGAGAAAGTCTAGAGGAGTTACAAACACTTGCTACTACTGCCAAAGCACATTATGAAGCTTTTCGGGCTAACCCTCCCCTACTTCAAACCCAATATGCCTGTATAGATAGTTCGGTGGTAATACAACCTAAAGTGAAGGGACTATATCGTTTTTATAAAGATGCATTCGGTACCGAACTCATCGCTGAAGATAGTATACTCAACTTGGAAGCTCTAGAAGGAGATACTGCCATTTTCTTAACTTCTATGGAATTGGGTTATGAAGGGCAAATGAGGAAGATAAAAGTAAAGATGCTTTATCCTGAAGCGGATTTTGCTGTGCATACAGTGAGCAAAGGTAGTTTCAAAAATGATACTCTGTTTTTGAGTACTGAAGATGCGGCAACCATAAAATGGAAGGACTTAAGCAGAGATGCTGCAAGCTGGTCATGGGATTTTGGTAATGGCTATATGAGTACCCAAGAATCACCTTCTGTAAAATTTAGTGAAGAAGGTAGATACATTATAAACTTGAAAGTAAGTAGTATAGCAGGTTGTGAGGATGTTACCAGCAAAGAAATTACGGTAGTAAAACGAGCCTTACCTGCTGAGCTAAAAGATCAGCTTATTTGCTCAGATGAAAAAATAACTATAGTTGCTGCAAATACTGATCAGATTGCTGTTTACAGTGATAAGTCTCTTAAGAACTTGCTATTCAGCGGAAAGTCATATACAACCGATAACCTTACTAAAGATGTTACTTATTATGTAGTTAATGAGAACACTGCTTACCCGAGCATAGCTATGCCGCTTTCGGTAAGTGTGTTACAGGCTGAAGTCAACATCAAACACGAACTTTATCTCTCAAATGAGAGCAAGTACATGCTTAAAATTTGGGCTGAGTCGGATGCTAAACTTAGTGATATGGAGTGGGTAGTGGACAATGTTACAGTTAGCAGATCAGATACATTGTATTATGATTATACAGAGCAGCATAATGCCATGCATGCTGTGAATGTAGAGCTGAAGTATATTCACATTGATGGAATTAGCTGCAATCAGCACAGCAAAAAAACTATAGATATCGTAAAAAGCCCAAAACCTTTTTTTCAGGATCAGCAGGTATGTAGGGGAGAAGCAGTAAAGCTGGCTCCTACTCAAGGAGTGAATTTCTACTTCTACAATGATGCATCACTATCTGCACCGGTCCACAGGGGCAAGAGTTATATTGTAGAGGAATTTGAAACCGAGCAAACTTTTTATATCACAAACATTGATAGTCTGGGGGAAAGTGAGGCTGCCGAAGTAAAAGTGGCTTTTAACAAGTTTGCGGATTTTAATATTGTTGAGGATACTATTTTCTTAACAGAAAACAACGAAGCAGTTTTTGAAGCTTTCTCTTTTGGTCAGGAAACTTCTAACATCAGCTGGTCATGGGATTTGGGGAATGGAGAGTATACTACCCGTGGAGCTAGTGTAAAACAAACTTATGACTCTATTGGTGTCTATCCTATCACTTTAATTGCTCAAAACAGTGAGGGCTGTACAAATACCGTCACGAAGTTATTGACCGTTGTGAATGTGACTGCTGCAAATGAAGATCCTGAAGAGAAAAATTTACAGCTTTACCCTAATCCTAGCGAGGGAAGCCTGTGGCTATGCAATAAAATATGGTATCAGAAAGAGGTTGTGTTGAGTTTAAAAAATGCTCAGGGGAAAGAAGTATGCCGGAAAGCTATTATGTATCATAACTTTCCGGTAAAAATAAATTTAAATGAAATAGCTCAGCAACAACTTCCTGAGGGTGTCTATATGGTAGAGTTACTAAGTACAGGAAAACGATTTTATCGTAAGTTGTTATTGAAACGCTAGATTAGCGTTATGCCTCCTGGTCTTCTTCAGAAGTCACCGGTTCAAAATTATCGGGGGCTTCTTGCCATTTTTCTTCTGCATTACTCTCGTAAGGAAATACTTCCAAAATAGGGCTTTCTCCAATTTCTGGTACCCTAAAATCTACCAGCATCCCTTTCAGGCTTTCGTAAACGCGGTCGTAGGCAGTTTTTACATCAGGAGCGGTAAGCAGAATATAATTAGTAACTTTTTTCTCTTTGCCACTGCCCTCTACTTCCAGTGTATAGGTCATTTTGCATTTATGCCAGGTTTCGGCATCTTCATAATGAAAAACATCCGTGAAATTGCTCTTACTAATATTTGAAACGTAAAAGTCGCCCTCTATCAGCTCTCCCATTTTCTCATAAATACGTGTTTCAGCTTCAGTAAACGAAACCGCATCTACCAGATACTGCTCAGATACGTTCTTGACTTTACCTTTTTCGTCCTGCTTCTGATATTTTACTTTACAAACGAACCAAGTTTTCATGCCGTGCTCCTTTTTAGTTTTTACAATAGTCGGCAAAGGTAAAGTGATTCATTAAAACAGGCTAATTAAATCTGATACTTCTTATAAGAAAAAGATGACAGAGGTAAGTAAGGTGTTCTTTATTATTGGTTGAAATAAGATTAAAGAAAAGCAAAAAAATAGGTGGCGTATCAACACAAAAAAGCCACTTACAAGATAGACTTATAAGTGGCAAATCTTAAAGCTCCTCCTCTTGGGCTCGAACCAAGTTCTACAAAAATATACACATCCTGTTTTAAGGCACTATACAATAGAACCATTAGTGATTATAAATTACCCCATCACCTCATCCTTTTGAGAGGCATAGAAGTAAGAAAGAACACTCTACCCAAAGATCTCAGTAAGGAAGATATTATCAAGCTTTACCAATATTTAACAGAAAAAGACCTCTCTGAATGGATAGCACAGAAGTATTTTATCTTTTGCTATCTCGATCAAGGAATGAACTTCACTGCTCTTGCAAAACTCACATGGAAACAGATTGGTAACGAAAGATTAACCTATACTAGAAATAAAACTTTAAAGCATCTTGATCCTGATATATTCTCTATTAAGGTTACTGATGAAACACAGTAAATCCTTAATCACTTTAAAAATCATAAGGACACTTTTTAAGATTAAGTCTTTTCTATTCTGGATGGAGACTATTCCGAAAAGGAAATTTTAAAAAAGATTGACAATAAGACTGGTAATATCAACGCTCACCTTAAGCAGATAGGGAAAAGCAATAGGTATTGAGCAAAAGATTACACCTACGTGTCTCGTTATATTTATACTACTACTCTTTTAAATGATGATGTTCCTATACATGTAATCCAAGAGAATTTCGGACATAAAGATATGCGAACTACTCGTAGGTATGCAAAAAGGCTAAATTTTGGCTCATTAGATAAGGTAAACGAAAACCTGCCTGGATAGAGGTTTATGAACTTTCAATTGGGTCAGCCTTGTCAATTATTCTTTCTTCAAAAACCGATCATCGTGCACGTAGTATGAAATATCAACGATAGCTACATTCAGTTCCGGATGAGACGGATTTAGTAAGTAATTATACTCCCAGGGTGAATGAAGGGAAGGAACCCGCAATATCGGTGAGTGCTGTTCTTCTATCCACTGTCTGCCATACTCCTGTGTGAGTGCTTTATCTACTTTCCAGTCTTTGGGCAATGGATCAAAATGATCTTCCAGTAAAGCTATGGGAGTATTGTAGGTTTCGATGAAAACAAGTTGGAAACGTAGTCCCAGATTGGCTACGCTTAAGTGGGTCAGATGTTCTAGTAGTCCTAAAGCACTGGAGCCTGCAGTATACAGAACCGCTTTTCCTAATGGATTCCACCGGCCACCAGTGAGTTTGGCTTCAGTACCCGATAGGTCTTGGGCGTATTTAGGTTTGGTTATGCGAAATAGATTCAAGGCTAAAGTGTATAGAAGTAAGAAAAGACCACTTTAGCTCAGTACTCCATGATCCAGGCGGATCAGTTCGGACTCCACTTCCCGGCATCCAGCAAAGGTATCTAATATCTCAAAAGGTACCCGCTGAAGGTAGGCATGGTAGGTATGCATCCATCGGTGAATATTCTCTACCGACTCCAGCGTTTCCATTGCCTGCTCATACACCTGTTGAATACGTAAGAATCGCTCAGTTTGCTGCCGTCCTAGTTTTTTTTGTTCCAACAAGTTATAGTATCCCTTTCGGCTTAGAGTCATCAGAAAAGCCATGTCCTGAGCAGTAAGCGAAAACTTTTGCTGAAAATCACGAACTTGCTCAGATGAGACACCAGCTTCAATATGGGTAAGAATGTCCATCGGTAACATTTTACAGTATCACGTGTAAATATATACAATTTACTAAACGTGTACCAAGTATATAAGTTTTTATTAACTGATCTGCGCAAAGGGTTTACTGATAATAATTAAGAGCATAGCTAAGCTTATTCTTGATACGGTTTCTTAATTTTTGCGGCTTAATTACCTCAACAGAATCACCGAATCCAAGTATCAGTCGTTCTAATTCAAAATTGAGATGTACCTTGATGCTAACGGTTATGCTACTATCATTTAAGGTTTTAAGTAGCTTTTGAGAAGTATGAAAAGGTTTTGTTAATACATAAGGGGCATTGAGCGGGTTGATCCGTAAAATGACTTCTCGTACCGAATTGGGATGCAGTACAGTTACCCCAATTGTATTTTGATAGTACGTATCTCCGTCAAAATCTTCTTCTAAGTAGGGAGTGTGGAGATCGTAATTGATCTCAATAATGCGATCTAGGGCGAGGGTAATCACTGGCCCTTTCTCTTTTGACCTTCCCACTAAGAACCAGCGGTTATTATATTCTTTCAAAATGAAGGGGTGGAAGGTTAGATTAGACGCCATTTTGGCCGTAAATGACTGATACGTAATGATGAGAACAACCTTCTTGATAATTGCCTGATAGAGAGAATCTAGATGAGACAAACCTTTAAGATTTTCATTTTTATCTAAATGAATCACCGCTGGCTGTCTGGTTTTTTCCGTGTATACTTTATCCTCTAATCGTTGAATGATACCTCCTAGCTCTGAGAAAAGAGAAAAATCTTTGAATTGCTTCAGCATTTCTACCGTTTCTGATAATACCTGCATATCAGTATCCGATAGCGGAATATCAGTAATAGAGTACGCTGGGTCAGCATATCTGTAGTACTTTTTGTCATACACCTCAATAGGAGCATTATAGCCTAACTTATCACTTCGCATCATCTGCAAGTCAGCCTGGATAGTACGTCGACTTACATTGACCGCTCGGCCTTCGTATTCATATAATGCCTCCGAACAAGCTTCTATTAGATCAGGAAGCGCCCATTGTCGATATCGGTTTTGGAAACACTTGTCAATTGTTTTATACCGAATGAGGGCATTCTTACTAAAAGCCATCGTATTTTTTTCAAAAAGTAGGCAAAAAAGTAAAGTGTGCAAAATCCCTGCGCACATCATTCTTTCCTTTGTAATGTTCAAAAAGAAAAAGCAATGGAAATCACTGGAAAGACATTAGTTGCATTAGGCTATCAGCCAGGAAAATGGTTTAAAGAAGCCATAATTTATGCCAATCAGCATCAACTAGAAGGAGAACAGCTAACAAATTATCTGGATAGTGTCAAACCAATCCACCAGCCTCTACATACTGAAACTGTTGATTTGAAGATCAATATTCACGCGGATAATGATCAAGAGCAAGGAAATGTTGATGCCGTGGTAGCTTCTATGAGAAAATTATTACGTACTCCAACAATGGTTAAAGGTGCCGTTATGCCAGATGCTTGCCCAACCGGACCCATTGGTACTATTCCGGTAGGTGGTGTAGCTGTAGCTAAGAATGCTATTCATCCCGGTATGCACTCTGCTGACATATGTTGTTCTGTTATGTTAACCGATGTGGGGATGATTGATCCTAAAAAGGTACTAGATCAGGCTCAACAAGTAACCCATTTCGGATTTGGGGGACGAAGCTATGATAAGCAATTTTTACTGCCTACTCGCCTAAAGAATAGCTTTAAAGACAACCCCCTGCTAAATAAAGAGAAGATGCTTGAAATGGCTCAATCACACTTGGGTACGCAAGGTGATGGAAATCACTTTCTGTTCGTAGGTAAGTCGGCTAAGACCGGGCATACCATGATGGTGACCCATCACGGATCACGGGGTGTAGGAGCTATGCTGTACAGTCAAGGAATGAAGATTGCTGAAAACTTCCGGAAGCAAATTTCTCCCGAAACGCTCAAGCAAAATGCCTGGATTCCTTTCGATACCGAAGAAGGCAAACAGTACTGGCAGGCCCTGCAAACCATTCGAGCCTGGACGAAACTAAACCATAGCATGCTGCACGATGCCACCTTACACGGTTTAAGGGTACAAGGGTATGATCGCTATTGGAACGAACATAACTTCGTTTTTCAAGTCGGATCGACAAGCGATGAGCCCCTATTTTATCATGCCAAAGGAGCCACTCCATTAGATGAGAAATTTTTGCCCGATAGTACGGGGCCTCGTCTAGTTCCGTTGAATATGGCCGAACCAGTATTAATAGTTCAGGGGGCAACTACGAAGGATAATTTGGGATTCGCCCCACACGGTGCGGGTCGTAATATTAGCCGTAGTGCGCATAAGCGGGAAAAGCAGGGACAAACGGAGTTACAAATCTTTCAAGAAGAAACGGAAGGAATTGACGTACGCTTTTTCTCAGGTGAGATAGACATCTCTGAGTTGCCGTCTGCTTATAAAAACGCACAGACAGTACGATCGCAAATGCAAACCTATGGGTTGGGAGACGTGATTGATGAGGTGCTTCCTTACGGTAGTATTATGGCGGGAGATTGGCAGAAAAATGCTCCCTGGAAGCGAAGAAAGAAAAATAAGAAGAAAAAACAGCAGTGCGCAAAATAACTGCGCACTCAGATCTGATCTTTGATACACTAAGGAAGGTCAAGAATAAGTTACTTCAACCATTACCAAGTTTACTTATTCAATTACCTCCACTAACGATTAAGGCAGCGGGCGCCGCGCGGTAGCTCAGTGGTAGAGCAGGTATAGCTTGCCAATTACTAATAAAATGGGTCAATGTAGGCTTACTTCTGCGCTCAGGACGCCCAGGTCGTGGGCGACCCACGCTGGGTTCGAATCCCACCTGCCTTACTCAGACTCAGGGTCAAAGCAAACTTACTTCACTCGGTATACTGCGGTTCGAATCCGCCTCAGAAGTTTGCTAATTACCATTTATACCAGGATCAATTACTACTTACTCCAACGTCTTTTGGGTAGATCAGTAGCAAAATTATCCGGTATTCAATCTCTTAAATAAAGTAGTCATGAACCAAGAATTACGTAAAGTCAGTCTTCGCCAACAAGCAGTATTCCTATCGGAAAAGGAGCTGATTGTAGAAGTGGATCACCGCTCAGATGATATCTTACTAAAAGAAACTACGGGGGCTTAGTAGCGAATGCAGCAAAATTAGGTTTTGCCTTCTCGGAAGAACTATTATGGGCACTTAATAAGGTTTCGCCAGCTGTTAAACTAGAAGTGTTGGAAGTGCTAAAAGAAATTACCGGCGTCAAAAAGAACTGGACTCCATTGGTGAAAGGGTGGGATGTTCCAACCGGCGAGTCGGTGATAGATCATATCACTACTTTTGTGTCTAACGCATTAGGTAGCAAAAAGGGGACTCGCCTTTCCTGCGGGCACCTAATTCCAGAAGATACATTTCCGTTGGAACGATATAACGGATGCCCATTTTGTGGGACCCCTTTTGAGTTTGGCAAAATTGAAACGTATGGGCAGGGTAGCAAACTCAAATTATTGGACTACTGGAAAGAAAATGATTTACAGAGGTTTTTCTGCGATCTACTTCAGTCTAAAACAGCATTAGACGCTACCCAAACAGAAAGTTTGCAAATATTGCTAACCTACTGCACCATTCCTGAACAAGTATCAGTGGGAATGAAGGAGACATTGATGTTAGTGGTGGATACACTCATAGATCAAGACCGAAGTGCGGAGTGTAGCCGGTTATTTACTAGTCCTCACGATATTCTGCGTTACCTATGGTATAAGCATACGGGGTTCTTACAGGTCGTAGAACCTAAGACAATTATGAACCGTATTGCGCGAAATAACCAGCATGTATTCCAACCAGCCGATGAAAGCGTGTTAGCTAAAATACAGTCTGAAGCAGACTTAAAATTGAGGTACAATCGGAAGGAGTGCAGGCGAGTAACCCAGTGGTTGAATGACTTACCGATGGATGCTGAGAAAGTAGCCGAAATTATGCATCCCAAACGAAGCATGTGGGTACGCTTTATCCGGGCTTTGCGGTTAGCCGAATATAGCAAAAGGAAAGGTTTTGAGAATTTAGCGCGTTTGTTAGATGTATTCTACAATGAAACCTATTCGGTATGGCAAGGAAAGGTCAATCACTATCGGCTAAAGACTGACGCTGACAACACATTTAGATTATTGAAGCAACGGCCTGGTCTATTTGCTCGCTCGTTATTCTCTAATATGCTTTGGTTTGGTCCGGAAGTTACACTATCTCACTTTCGCGAAGTGTTGGATCAATTACCAGCCCGACTGTTATTGACCCTAAATATGTATGCCCAGACCTATTTTGAGCAAGATACTTTCAGGAGCGTACAACCTTTAGGAAGCACTAGAAAGCGTATATCTTCGCATCCCCTGCTAAAACTCTATGATGAAAAGATCCTACAGAAAATGAAGGACAGTATTGAAGGGCTATGTTTAGAAGCAATGCAGCTACGCTTTTCTGAGCTTGAAAACTCAAACAAAACAGTTTTCATCGATTCTCAATTGTTTAATGTTCCTCTCTCCATTGGTGATCGTAGTGAAACCGTACAGGATTTGCCTTCAGCTTTGATGGGAACTCGCTTCCCTGTGCAAGGAGATAAGGTGCGGCTGTTCATGCGGTGGGGAGAAGGTTTAAAAGCCCAGCATCTTGATATGGACTTGAGCTGTTTTGTAGGTTATCCAGATGGTGTTACAGACTATTGCTCTTATTTGCAGCTAGTAATTCCCGGTTGTAAACATAGTGGCGATATTCGAAGCATTCCTCATCAGGTAGGTACTGCCGAATATATTGAACTTGATGTGACAAAACTATCTAGCCGCGGTGCTCAATACGTAAGTTTCACCTGTAATGCTTATTCTACCGGAGGTCTTTCTCTTAACTTAGTAGTAGGTTGGATGGATAGCCAGTTTCCAATGAAGATTTCAGAAAAGACCGGAATAGCCTATGATCCATCTTGTGTGCAGCATCAAGTGCGAGTTACTAAAAGTATCACCAAAGGATTGGTGTTTGGAGTATTAGATGTAGAAAAGCGTGAGGTTGTCTGGCTTGAAATGAGTTTTGCAGGACAAGTGGTGAATAACCTAGATTTGAAAGGAGTAAAAGTGCTCCTAGGCAAGCTAGATAGCAAGCTTAGTATTGGTAATCTTTTAACCTTAAAGGCTACTGCTCAAAATCTGTCTTTGGTAGATTCCGCTGATTTAGCTGATGAAGTGTATGACGCCCAGTGGGCTACGAATACCGCAGCGGTTAGCCGGTTGCTAGTGGATTAGTGCGTTTGTTATGTACTTTTCCGTTTTTCTAGAAATAGTGAACAGTGGCCTTTTATAGGCTAATATCGGCTCGATAGCCTAATATGGGATCAGTATAAATAGTCAATAAAAATAGAGTAGACATAAGTGTTGGGTATTTTATTTCTTATTGCTTTTGAATGCGATAAGTAGATTGTTGAGTTCCTTGTCGAATCATTAATATGTATATGCCGGAAGGTAAACTTGATAGCTGTAACTGTTGCATCGGATTAGCAATAGCCTCATCTAGCACTTTATTACCAATAATATCTAGTAGCTGCACCCTGCCGCCGTTCCCGGCCGCAAGCCCCGTAAGGGTAAGTCGATCGCTAACTGGGTTAGGAAAATAGCGTAGTGTTGATTCCACCTCTCCGGGAAGTGCTGTTATTTGATTCTCATCATCCGGTTGCTCTTGGATGGTTATGCTTTCTAACCAAAGGGTACTACCCGCAATGACGGAAAGCTGGAGGATTTCATGAGTGCTGTCAATGGTAATCTGATCCAAGGAAGCTTCGTGCATGAGCCCCTGGTGGTCGGCTCGAAGGCGGTAAGTAGCTTCAGGTAGTCCTTCAAAGCGGAAGTATCCTTTCTCATTGGTAAAAGTGCGGGCCACTACGTACTGATTTTCATCAAGTAAATAAACCGCTACCTGGCTGATAGGATCGCCCTCGGCCAGTTGTTCTCCGAGCTGCAATCGCCCATTATCTACATCCCTTTGCAATAGTACGCCTTCTATAACGCCAGTCATTTCGCTACTTCCTGGCGTGCTAGCTACCGATTGCCAAAGCATAGTAACGGAAAGCACCGTATCTTGACTTAGCTCGATCTTCTGCGCTTCAGCTAGCGTAAGTACCTCACCCAGATAACTAGTTATACAGCTTGTATCTTTCACCTGAATGCTCAATGTATACGTGCCAGCTGGCAATCCTGTCAATGAAAGGGCTGTGGTTTCCGTTGTTATGATGGTATCTACGTTCCAGACTCCTTGTTGTTGCTGGAATAGAGTAGCAGTAAGTGTAGTAGCAGGTGCTAAATCCTCTACGGAGAGTGTAATCGTATAGCGCATTGGGGTGACGGCAGGAAAGTTCACCTTAAGTGTATCGCTTACACTATTTACAGCGCCTGAAGCGTTTTGAACCCTGTTTTCGGGAAGATACACCCACGCCGTACTTTCGGGCACACCTAATAGAGTAGCGGTAAATAATACACTATCAGATGTGAACATGTCAGTAAGCACTGCACCCTCTATCATTATATCTTCTGGCGTGAAGCCCTTCACTTCTTCACTAAAAGTAATAGCTATGTTAGCATGCTGGAAGGTCAGTGTATCTATATTGATCGTAACTATGATGGGTTCTGGTGGAGGGATTACATTGATTGTTATAGCATACGGATCACTATCATACTTGCCATCATTGACCACTACGGGCACCGATAAAGTTCCGACAAAACCACTATGAGGCTGGATGCTCGTATCATCTACCGTATAGTGTGCACCAGGTAGCAAGCGTAGAGAAAAATCGGTGAGATAATTACTATTATTATCTACGACGATCAGATCGTCTAATGATACTGATAGCGGTAGGTTCTGCGGCGTACTTAGATCAGCAACTGTACCATGAATTATGGGACGGTCATTAAAAGCTAACTTAACTACCGAGTTTGTTTCACTCTGTCCATGGAAGTGAAATGAAGAGAACAAGAATACAGTATCGTGCCCAGCAACTACTGGGAAGATTTCCTCTGATGTTGTGTAAACTTCTTCTGGGAGTCTTAACTCCGGAACAAACGTTCCATCAGTTTTTATAAAGCCCACTGATAAGGAGTCATTGCTAGAATACCCTGATACTAAGTATCCTTCTCTAAAGCGCCTATTATACTTCAGATAAGTGTAATCCGGAGCAGTATTTAAAAAGTTGGTAGTAACTTTGTTATTTATCTCGCCATTGCTGTATAGTTTAACAAAGCTACGAGTCGTGAGCCCACCGTATTGTTTAAAGTTGCCGGTTACTAATAAGTTGTCATCCTTAAGGGTAGTTATTTCGCTAAAAATAGCCTTTGGTTCAGTAATGGAGTTAAAAGAGGAGTCTACCGTTCCATTCCAATTTAACCGGCAAATTTGATTACCTCCATCCCTTTGAATCAAATCAATAATGATTCCATTAGATTGTAGACTTAAAGGTGAAAACCCACCAGATACTTCACGATAATATTCCGTAAAAGATAGATTGCGGGTACCATTGCTCTTGAACATATTGATCACGTTGGGTGAGTTGGTAATGATTTTGTTCCCAGCTAGCTCAAACTTGTCTACATAATAATATGTATCTTCGGGCCAACCAAGCGGCGCTTGAATATCACTGGAAACGAAGGTGGAGTCTATCTGAGCTTTGCTATTGATTCTTAGTAATCTGTTGCTTAACGCTACTATGATGGTATCACCATCAACGAATGTAAGCTGTGAAGCTTGTTGATTATTAGCTGCATATTTGATAACATCCTGCTTAATCTGAAAAGCAGGGTCAACAGCCCCTTTAGTATCCATGATGGCTATGTTTCTAGTATGTACTCCTCCCAGATCAACAAAATCCCCGCCTACAACTAGCTTTCCTTCGAAGTAGTCACCTCGGTTGATATAGCCTTGTTTGCCTATGGGGGGCAAAAAAGTTGTATCTAATTGCCCATCAGAAGTCAGTTTTCCTAAACCATACTCAACCTTTTGATAAGAAGAATGACCGAAAAGGATGTTATCATCCTTATCAAATGCTATAGTCCCCATTTGAGTATATGCTATCTGATGTTGCCAAAAAGCATTATCTAGCGTACCATCATTATTTAATCTGAAAAAGTACTTGGATGAGTTAGTGTTTTCGCGTATGCGTCCAGCAACGATGATCTGGTCATCTTGAAAGATAGGTTTCGTCGATACAAAATCTATTTTAAGCGTACTAATTATAGGATCAACCATGCCATTAGCCCCCAAACGTAACAAACCTGAGGAAACCGCTACATCATTAAATGTGGTAACAGCAGTTCCTGTTAAAAGAATCGTGTTATTTGGGGCTATTGTGATATAATATATTAAACCAGGAGTTCCTGCCCCTACATCAAAAGTTTCGTCTATATTCCCATCAGTATTAAACCTAGCTAGATCGTTTCTTTCGCTGCCATTTACTTTTGAAAAAGAACCTAGGATAATTAGTTTATTTCCCTGCAAGTCAGCATCAAAGATCCACCCGTCTACTTGGTTGTTTTGGTTGAAGGTCTCATCCACAGATAAGTCAGGATTGTACCGGTAGATATGGCCAATATCCTCTTCTACCCATCGATTAGAAGTCGTTACTAAAATCTTATCATCCGCCTGAATATTGAGTGATGAAATGGGTTGCTCAAACTTAACTTCCCGTATGACTTCACCTGTAGTAGTTAGTTTTAATAGACTATTGCTACTAGCGGTTATTATCTCGTTCGAATTAAGCAAAGCTATGTGTTCAACTACTTCAATATTATCCATTGTAAACGAGAAAGATTTGTCCAAATCTCCATTTGGATGTAAGCGAATCAAATGATTGGTCCGCTGCTGCTCATAGAAGTCGATATTTCCGCTCACTATAATCTTGCCATCGGATTGGACTACAATCTTACTGATGTCCGCTGCCGTAATCGGCGTAGGCGCCTGAAAGTTCGGGTCAATGGACTGAGCTGCTGAGGCCACATAGATGAACAACATGCAGGTAATTAGGGTATATAACTTCATTGCAGAAATAAAAGTCTATTTCAATATATTTACATGCAAAGTAATATAAATTATATGTTTGATTATAATATTATATGAAAAAATATTCTTTTTATCCTCTGATCTTAGGGGCTGTATGGTATCTCTTGCCTTATAAAATGTCTTCTATTTCCATCGTAAATTGATAGTGATGGCTGAAGGGATAAAGAGGTTGTACTACTCATCCAGCAGAGCAGTATTTCAACATTACTTTTCGTAGTGGGTATGAGATTAATTTATGTTTCCCTTTACACTTAGTCATTCCGGGAGCATACTATCCATCTAGGCGATATTAAGCAGAAGAGAGGGATGATAAAACGGTATAATGTGAGCGTTTATATGAAAATTCAGTCTCACTACAAATTAGTTCTGCCATCACAATGACTGTTTTCCGCCGTAACTGAATCTTGAGCATGACCAGCAATCAAGACTAAGAAAAAATATCACATACGCTTCAAATAGGCCATTTAGACAACTCATGCTTTAGGGGGTTATTCATCTTTTGGCAATCTGATTCTCATACGCATGGCCACTGTCTGTCATGCTAATGGCTTTGCCTGCTGCCTTTAGCTGCTTTACATATTGAAAGCTGCAGTGCTGTACATCGCGATCAGAATCATGAATAAGCCTACTCCCCTGTTTACTACGTGTGGCAAGGACCATTTCCAAAGCTCTCAGGCAACCTTTGGTGCTCAAAAATTGATGCAGGCAGTAGGCCCGCTATCTTCTTTAAGTAGGCACTGTAATTAGAGACAGACAGATGAAGTCAACCTCCACAAAGATTTAGATCATGTCACATACCCACACTTGTTCGGTCTCCGAGACCGGAAGTTGCTTGATCAAGTTAGGGTATTTCCTCAAAAGATGATTTGAATGTGTAGTCTGGTGTACAGATTTTTTATGCCGAATGAGCATACGGTGGGAGCGAAGCAACTTATGTAACCGATCTCTGCCCATAGTAGTGCCACTTTTTTGAGAGGGCTCCCGTAGCAGAAGATATAGCTTTTTCGTCCCCAGACCAGGGATCTCCCTCCTGATAGCAGTTGCTAGATCCAATACCAGCATAGACTGGGCAGGGCGCTGATTCAAGAATGTTCTTAGCTAATGAAATGCTTGACGACTTTTACCATACAGTCGGCAAAGGCTACCGACACTTACCTTTGCAATTTGATTACACTGTAGTTTTAAGACCGTTTGGCACGGGGTGCCCCGCACCAGACTTTTTTCTAATAGATATTTTCAGCTACATCAATCATAGTATGAACAGCAGATCATTAGATTGGCATCTTGTAAGGATTTCTCTAAATCCTTATTCTGTTGTTTTAAAGCTTCTAAATTTTGTTTTTGCTTTTCATTCATAGGAGGCAAAGATATGAGACCTAACTCAATGATAAATCATTTGGATAGAGTGTATGCCCAATTCTTGCATGATTTTCCTGGCATCTTCGTTTCCAAAAAGCACACGAAAGGCAACTGCCTCTTTGACTTCTTCGCTGTATTGATAGCTGTTTAATAGTTCGCGAATGTGATCTTCCATAGATACAGTTTTGTTTAAAACTGTCAACCTACATCAGGGATCAAGCTTAAAAGTTGTGGGGTAAGTTGTTAGGGTATAATTTAGCCGTCAAAAAGAATCATTGGATAAAGCTATCATTTCTTTGTTTCTACCGGATGGGATGCTTGACTATTTTGAAGTTACTTCAGTAGAAAAGACAGAAGAGAGCTACCCTATTAGTTTAGCAGAGAAGAACCAGCATCCGGAGGAATATGCAGGCGAGAACCTCATCTTCAAAGGCTATTTTGCAGAAATTACTGTAAAAGATTTTCCCATACGCGGTAAAGCCTGCTATCTGAAAGTAAAACGCAGAAGGTGGTGGAATGAAGATACAGGAAAGGTAGTTTTTAGAAACTGGGAATTGGTGGCTCAGGGCACGCGAATGACTATGGAATTCGCGTCTTTTTTATCGGATCGCCGAAGCGAAAGCATTGCATCGATACCACACCGGTAAGCTGTAAAAGCTTAGGCAACTACTTCCATATAAACGGCAAGTTATTAGAAGAGCAATATGCTGTTCATTTGAGTGACTACAGGCATTGGGATCAGTTAGAGCATGCCGAGGATTATGTTGTTTTTCCTGAGAATGTTGGTGAATATATCACTATTGATGAAACAGCAGTTTCACAGGGTGAACTTTACACAGTGATCACCAACAAATCGGCCAGGGGGAATAAAGGCTGCTTTATTGCAATGATCAAGGGTACTAACAGTGAACGAGTAAAGTCTATCCTGCTTAGAAAGATCCCATTAGAAAAAAGGAGGCTGGTCAAAGAAGTCACCTTAGACATGGCGGCCAGTATGGAACAGATCGTGACTAAGACATTTACCAAAGCTGTTTTAGTCACCGATCGTTTTCATGTGCAAAAACTGGCTTATGAAGCAGTTCAGGAAATGAGGATAGCTTATCGCTGGGAAGTTATTGAGCAAGAGAACCAAGAAATGGAATTGAGCAAAGAAGTAGGCAGAACCTTCGTTGCCAACAGGTTAGAAAATGGTGATACTCCTAAACAACTACTGGTCAGGAGCAGGTACCTGCTCTTCAAGGACAAAAGCAAATGGACGTCTTCCCAAGTCCACAGGGCAGAAATCCTGTTCAAACTCTATCCACAGCTTGAGCAAGCTTATGAATTAGCTCAAAAGCTAGGACATATATACCAAAACACTAAAGAGAAAGGTGTCGCTTTCACCAGACTGGCCAGATGGTATGATCAGGTAGAAAAAGCTGGCTTTAAATCTTTTAATACAGTCTCTAGAACCATTCAGTAACACTATAAAACTATCTTAAACTTCTTTGATAGAAGAAGTACTAATGCTGCTGCTGAATCTTTCAATGCCAAAATCAAAGCTTTCAGGTCACAGTTCAGAGGGGTGAGAAACATTAGCTTCTTCCTCTACAGACTTTCCAAAATCTATGCTTAGTACTACTGTCCCCCAGATTTGTTGCTTGATCCATTATTGGTTGAAATAAGATTAAAGAAAAGCAAAAAAATAGGTGGCGTATCAACACAAAAAAGCCACTTACAAGATAGACTTATAAGTGGCAAATTTTAAAGCTCCTCCTCTTGGGCTCGAACCAAGGACCTACTGATT
Source organism: Porifericola rhodea (assembly GCF_030506305.1). GTDB lineage: Bacteria > Bacteroidota > Bacteroidia > Cytophagales > Cyclobacteriaceae > Catalinimonas > Catalinimonas rhodea. Next base: position 3,280,679 of record NZ_CP119421.1, read on the forward strand.
AACAGTCAGCCGCTCTAACCAACTGAGCTAAGGAGGAGTGTTTTCCTTAACGGGAGTGCAATATTAGCATGCTCTTAATTATTATGCAAACACTGGCGAGAAAAAATTTAAAAAAAATATTATCGCTTGAAAACGTATGGTACTTTCAAAAAAATAATACAATTAAACACTATTGCAGGCTTGATTTTGTAGCTTGGTGCCAAACATAGTCAATTTATAGTGAGCTAAATGTATTATATTAATTCAGGCAATAACACATTTAATGCGTTGACGTTATTATTTACACCATATGGTGCATTAATTTGAATTTGAACAGCCCGTCATGAATAAATTACAGTTTTTTTTAGGGGTGGTATTAGCCGCGATATTGGGGGGAGTTACTGCTGTAAGCCTTATGCAGTATTTTGACGAAGACAGTACTGCCAATACCAATCTTCAGAGCGAAAGAAATATACAGTTATCTAAATACCTTACAGATACTGCTTTTACCGTACCTGACGGTATTAATTTTATTTATGCAGCAGAAAGAGTAAAGCCCGGAGTGGTATTTATTCGTTCTACCTACAATGGTTCTGGTCAGAGTTTTACCAATCCATTAGAAGATTTGTATAATGAGTACTTTCGGAATGGAGAACCGCGCGAGAGGAGAGGGCCTTCTCGCTCTTCTGGCTCTGGAGTAATTATCTCTGAAGATGGGTATATTGTTACCAACAATCACGTAATTGAAGATGCAGACAAGGTAGATGTTACTCTGGACGACAATCGTATGTATACGGCCAATGTAATTGGCGTTGATCCTACTACAGATCTTGCTTTAATTAAAATAGATGAAGAAGATCTGCCTTTTGTAGATTTCGGTGACTCTGACGACCTTAAAATAGGAGAGTGGGTACTGGCAGTAGGTAATCCTTTTGGTACACTAACTTCTACTGTTACCGCAGGTATTATTAGTGCCAAAGCCAGAAATATTAATATACTCCACGATAGGAATAATCGCCAGATAGAGGCATTTATACAAACCGACGCAGCGGTAAACCAGGGCAATAGCGGTGGGGCTTTGGTAAATCTTAGAGGAGAGCTAATTGGTATCAATACCGCAATTGCGACCTTTACCGGTACTTATGCTGGTTATTCTTTTGCCGTACCTGCCACATTAGTACGTAAAGTAATGAACGACCTCATAGAGTTTGGAACAGTGCAAAGGGCTCTGCTTGGTGTATCAATTATTAATGTTGATGCGCGTCTTGCGGCAGAAGAAGGGCTGGATATAGTAGAGGGTGTATATATACAGGGAGTAGCTAGTGAAAGTGCAGCATCTGAAGCAGGAATACAGCCTGGCGATATTATAGTTGAGATTAATGGAAAAAAAGTAACAAACGTCTCTGAATTGCAGGAACTGGTAGCCAGAAACCGTCCTGGTGATAAGGTAAAGGTAACTTATTATAGAGATGGAGGAATAAACAATGTATATGCAACCCTCAAAAATACTATGGGTGATACCGAAGTAGTAAAGCGCCCTGAAGAACTGGAAATGGAAGGTGCGCTATTTATTACTCCGACAGCAGATGTCTTACAGGCTTTGGAGATAGAAGGAGGGGCTCAGGTTGTAGAGTTAGGTGAAGGTAAGTGGGCAGATGCTGGTCTGGAAGAAGGTTTTGTAATTACCTCTATAGATCATGAGAAAGTGTTTAGTGCAGAACAACTCATGGATATTATGGCAGATAAAAGTGGGGGCATTTTAATAGAAGGTATTACATCTGAAGGTAAGCATGCATTTTATGGATATGGCTGGTAAAAACACGTAGATATTTTGTAAAAAAAGCACTATCAAAAGTGCTTTTTTTTTGTTGTGACTACATTAATTCTATATACCATTGGGGATATATACATAATATTATATGTGAAATAAGTATTGTTATAAAAAGTGAAAGTAAGTATATTATAGAATTGAAAAATTTTTTTTGTTAAAATCTTATAAATTGCATCATAAAAGCAGGAAGAGGAAGAATCTAGAACTGTTTTTGCTTAAATTCCATATAATTGTATTCAAAACTTATTTATAATAAATTTTAGCCACAAAAGTTAGCGAAGCATATGTCAGAAGATAAGAAACACCGCGCTGTTATGTTGATTGATGATAACGAGATTGATAATCTCATCAATCAAAAAATGATAGAAGCTGCTAATATCAGCGATCATATTTATACGCACTCAGGAGCAAAAAGTGCTATTGAGTTTTTAAAGAACATTGAAAAGCTTGGCGAAAACGGTAAAACAGTTCTTCCTGAAGTTATCTTCCTGGATATTGATATGCCTTTGATGGATGGCTTTCAGTTTTTAGATGAATTTGACAAGCTAGCTGATGAGACTAAAGAGCATTGCAGTATTGTGATGTTAACCTCCTCTATTAACCCTCAGGATGTCAATAAGTCACATAAATATGCCTGTGTAAAGCAATACATCAACAAACCGCTTACTCAGAAAAACCTCGAGAAACTAGCGGTTTAAGATTTACTCATAATTGATAAGTATGTTTTTACCACATCGCCTGGCGGTGTGGTTTTTTTTATGTCCTGGGAGTTGCAGTATCTTAAATTCTGTTCAGCACAGCTTGATCTATAACAGGGATTGATGTCAACATATGTACAAGAATTAAGTGGTGTGTATCAGCAGCCAAACTCAGAAGTAGCCAAGGTGTTCTACTTAACTTATCTTAGTCTTTCTAAGCTCTTATTATTACACTGCCTGCCTTTATAGCTCATAAGTGGTCCGTGTATATACAAATGGAGTAGAAAGGGTATTGCACAACTTTTAAAAGAGGGTCTAAATGTATACTGTAGGGCAAAAAAAAGCCCTGAAGTTTAAGACTCCAGGGCTGATGGGTATAAAAACACTAACTAGCAAAGACGATTGATAAAAGACTCATCCATTTTTACCAATTGCGTAGGAGCAAAGTTGACCATTTCAAAGCGGTTAAACTTCTCAACCAGTGCTTTAATCTTGTTATACTTATCACGTTTTACATCAGATACAGAGATCTTCAGGATCTTAGTAAAAACTACGATAGACTCACTATTGTCTTTTCCGAGTATTCTTACTTGTCTTTGAATACTGTTAGTAAGCTGATTAAACAAGTCATAATCATTCATCAGGCAGTATTGAAGGGCAAGTATCGCCTTTACCTCTAGCTGTGCGTAAGGGTACTTTTTAAGACTTGTCTCATTAAGGAGATTGTTGATCCAACGAGCAGCCTCATTGTACTTCTGTACGTAGTAGCAAGACAACGCGCGGTAGATCACATAGGTAACATACTTTGGCACATCATCCAGGTCACACTCAAAGTCGTGGAACAGAAGTTCGTTCTCTTCGTACAGTGCTTCTTCTTCACCCACACGTATAGCTCTTTCTAACTTACTGATCAGGTACTGAGCAGGATAAGTATGCAGGCTATAGTTTGTAAGTAGGGTAGAAGTAGCATCGTTTACTTCTTCGTAGTAGTCCTCTGCCTTACGGTACACTTTGTAGTGGTTGTAATACTCCAGACGAAGTAGTTCGTAAGTCAGCTGTAAGTGGTGGTAGATAGAATCCAGATAGTAAGAGTTAAGGATATTATGCATCTTATCCAGTATATCCTCTATTGGCTCCATATCACTGCTTTCATGTATCTCTTCAGATACAAAAAGGCGGTGAAATACATTTAAACAGCTTTGATATACATACAGTCTGTGCGACTCGTATAAATTACAAAGGTTGTTCATCTCCTCTGCCAGCAGGTTTAGCTCAAGCTTGCCCGTCTCTTCACGAGAAAGAGAGTACTCACCATATTTCTTAAAGTACTGAGAAAGCATCTCTTCAGCTTTATCTACTGCCAGCATATAAGCTACGTGCTTGTTATAAAGCTGTGAGTAGGTAAAGTGCTCAGGAGTATTGATGTGTAACTTGCGGAGTGTCTTATATACAACGGTAAGCTCACTTGGCAAATCGTAATCTAATAACTCTTTTTCAATTTTCTTAAGCGTAGCAATTGCAATCGCTTTCTTTTTAGTAAAGATTACTTCATTGATGTTTGCAACTTTTTTGATAAGATCAGTACGAGGATTCTCCATTTGCTGGAGTAAGTACTCTTCAATTTTTTGATTAAGACGAGAGCGTAGGGTGTAATAAGCATTAGTATTAACACCTAGTTCGTCCATAATTTTGTTATCTGACAGAGACCTTTCCCGCATTGCTTTAAGAAGGTGAGCCGATTTTTCTGCACTGTTCTCCATCAATGACTCGTGTATGGATATATAATCCGAGTCTGAAAGCTGTCTGATAATGTTCTTGAGCTTAGCCATTTGTATAATATTAAGTTGTAGTTCCTGCTAAGTGATTTGACAAAACAATAATAAGTAAATTTTACTATTTGTTGCATACATCTGATTTTGATGAAAAATTATCTAGGTGAAGGGTGAGTAATAATTGTTTAAATATTAAATAAAGGTATAAAAAGAAAAAACATACGTCCGATATTTAATATAAATTATAAGGAATACTATTATACATTTTTTATAAATAGTACGAAAATACGCCAATGCACGTTAAATATTGTGCGTGTAAGTTTTTGTCCATACAATTACATTTATTGCATAATAATGTAAGGCCTAACGTAGTAATTGTACCAAATAAGGTACGTAAACACTACTTTTAGTTTGTGTTAGTTCTATATATTACTTATGCTATATCTTTTAAAAAATAAGAAGTTTTTCTACCCTATACTGATTGTATTATTCCTGATTGGTAGTGCACTTATGCTTAAAAGCCTATTCTACTTTTTGTTCTTGCAAGTCATAATTCCTGACCATACGCCTCATTTAAGCATAAATGACCTACAAAAGCTTAACTCTGATACTGTATTATTGTTAGATACAAGAAGTTCGGAAGAGTTCAGCGTAAGTCACTTAAAAGGAGCAAGTTGGGTGGGGTATGAGGAGTTTACACTAGAACAATTTGACGATTTGCCTTCAGATACTACAATAGTGCTGTATTGCTCAGTAGGTTATAGAAGTGACGTTGTAGGAAAAAGACTTAAGGATGCAGGCTTCACTAATGTATACAACTTATGGGGAGGAATCTTTGCATGGGTAAACAAAGGGCTTCCAGTATATGATGAGCAATCAGTCACCCAGAATATACATCCATATTCTGCCAGCTGGGGCTTTTGGCTTACGCGGGGCAAAAAAGTTATGCAATCCTATAAAACTGTTATAGAAGATTGACAAAAAGATAACTTAATTAATAAAAGGTGTCAAAGCACTAAAACCTCAGTAAGGTATCATAACTTCAGCTACCTTCTCATTAAAGCCCAAAAATTGTAAACTCATAAATAATTAAGAATAGTACCATTCTTAAATTGACTTAGTTAGGAGGCTTTTTATTGAAGTGTAAGGTAATGCTAGCCATACAAAGCTGTATATAACACCACTTCTCTCCTTTTCTATTTCACGAAATTAAAATTTCAGCTGTTAAAGCTCAAACTTTAGATAAGGTCTGCTAGAGATATGGCTATTGCGCTGATGGAGTAGATAGATTATAAAACAAGAGCTAATAGTGCATAAAAAAAGCCTCTCAGGGCTGAGAGGCTTTGTGGAGAATACCGGAGTCGAACCGGTGACCTCTTGCATGCCATGCAAGCGCTCTAGCCAGCTGAGCTAATCCCCCATAAATAGGTCTGCAAAACTAGATAAATATTATTAAAGTCAAAAAGGTCTGCGCGCTTTTATAAAAATTCTTCTGTAATAATCAGAATAGATATTGTTTTCAACGACGCCCAATTTAGTAGAGGCGTGAATAAAGCGGACATCATGTTTACCTTTTACTTCAGTAACCATACCTACGTGTGTGATTTTGTTAGGGTTACTTTTCTTAGCAGCAAAGAAAACCAGGTCGCCGGGCTGTAACTTAAACAAACTTACCCCTTTCCCAATTTTTACCTGCTCTGAGGTAGTTCGGGGTATACTTAAATCAGCCTGATTAAAAGAAGTCATCAGCAAACCTGAGCAGTCCATACCCGAACGAGTAGTGCCTCCCCAACGGTAAGGTACTCCTGTGTATGAGCGAGCTATATCAATTACCTTATCTACAGGGCTTGCATAGCTTGTCTCGCTTTCAGAGCTATGTACACTGCTTCTGGTTTCATTACGTTTTGGAGGAGGAGTATAGGCTCTTTCTTTTTTATAGGAAGGTGCCTTTCGGTCGGCTACTTTTTTTTTGCTGGCACAGCTGCCGAGTATCAGAATACAAGTAATCCATATGATATATGGAGTATAATAGGGCCTGGTTTTGCTAAACAGTATAGTCATAAAGCAAATATATAATGTATCTTTTTTCTGCTCAATGCAACGTGCTTTAAGCAAGCTTATTTTGTTTATCTTCATGCCGCTAAACTTTTACTCTAGAGGCTTATGTCAGACAAAATTAGTTTTTTTGAGAATGTGTACGAGGTCGTCAGATTAATTCCCCGGGGTAGAGTTAGCAGTTATGGTGCCATAGCTAACTATCTGGGCGCAAAAGGTAGTGCGCGTATGGTAGGTTGGGCAATGAACAATGCTCATCAGTATGGAAATGTACCTGCACATAGGGTAGTCAATAGAAATGGTCTGTTATCGGGCAGACATCATTTTAATCCTCCCGAAGCTATGCAGGAGCAGTTGGAGAAAGAAGGTATAGAAGTGAAAAATAATCAGGTAGTTAATTTCGAGCTTGTTTTTTGGAATCCTTCCACCGAATTACTTTAATACTATTTAAAATACACAAGAAAAGCAGCAGGTTTATGCTGCCACTTTTTATCCAAATGCTTATTATTTAGTTCGGGAATGATAGTATAAGGTACTTTCGTTACTTGCCACAAGTCTGTTTGCAGCGAGCTTACGTATTCCTTCAGCTTCTACCTTCTGTATAAGTCTGGATTCTTCATTAATAAGATCAGGATTACCCAGCATGGCAGCATAGGCCAGGTTCATTGAACGATTAAGTAGCTCCATTTCTGAAAAAACAATGGTAGATTCTGCCTGGTTTTTTACTTTTTCCAGCTCTTCTTCCTCAAGGGGCTCTTCTATTACAGAACGAATCACTTCCTGTATACCAGCTTCTGCCTCTTCCATTTTAACCCCTTTGTTTAACTTACCGTGAATGTTCAGGGTGCCAGGGTCCATAGAACCACTAATATATGCTGAAATATTGCTAAATAGCCTTCTTTTATTAACCAGCTCCTGATGTAAACGAGAAGACTTACCTCTTCCTAGAACATCACTAAGCAAATCGGCTGTATAATAATCGTCGTGCAATCTTTCAGGGATATGGAAAGCTTTATATATAGCATCTAATGGAACATCAGCCTCTACATGCTCTACCCTGGATTCTTTTTGTACGGGTTCCTGGGGCAGGTTTCTGAGATATTGCTCGCCACTAGGAATGGGACCAAACCATTTTTCGGCCAGTCGGCGAACATCATCAAACACTACATTGCCGGAAACAACCAGTATGGCGTTGTTTGGTACATAAAATTTATGGAAGAATGATTTTACATCATCCATACTGGCATCCTCAATATGTTTGATATCTCGTCCGATAGTAGGCCAGCGATAAGGATGTACTTTGTAGGCTAGTGCCTTTAGCTTCATATAGGCATCACCATAAGGCTGGTTCAGGTATTGCTGCTTGTACTCTTCAATAACAACTTTACGTTGCACTTCCAACACTTTTGGATCAAAAGATAAGCTCAACATTCTGTCGGACTCTAACCAAAACGCTGTTTCTAAGTTGTCAGAAGGGAGGCTTATATAATAATTAGTGATATCGGGGCTGGTAAAAGCGTTGTTTTCACCGCCTACCAACTGTAGAGGTTCGTCGTAGGAAGGAATATTTACTGAGCCCCCAAACATTAAATGCTCAAAAAGGTGGGCAAATCCGGTTTTGTTTTCATCTTCGTCCCTGGAACCTACATTATACAGTAAGTTTACCGTAGCGGTAGGTAAGGTAATATCCTGATGAACATAAACTTTGAGTCCATTGTCTAAGACAAAGTTCTGGAAGTCAATCATAAAATGATTTATGTATTTAAATTTCTTTAAAAGTATAACTTCTTTTTACCTGGCACTTGCTTATGCCATCACTTGTAAAGCTAACAAAGGTGCCGGGAGCTGTATTTTCGGTACGCAAAGTTAACATAAATATAATACGAAGAGTGCTATTTCTTTTGTGGCTGTATTTAACTTTGCGTGCTGAAATAGGTGAAAAAAGGATAATAATTACAGGTACACTAAAGTAAAGAAAGAGTAAACTCAAAATCTTAGTACAAGACGTCGTCCTATCTGATAGCTGAAGTAATGCCAAAAACTAAAAATAAGAGAGTCAATTCTAGCCGTTTTAGAGAAGTTATCTACCAACTTTTCGATCTTTTTAAAGAGGAACGGAAATTTATCGTTATTACCGCATTGTTGTTTTTAGTAGCCGGCGTTATTTACCCATATACAGGGGTAGCCATGTGGTTTGGTTTTGTACTGGCCGCCTATTCCGCAGTATCTAATGATAGTATTCAGACTATAGGTACCTTTATCGCTTCCAACGCTGACCGTAAGTGGTATGTGCTCTGGTTGTATATTGGTGGTATTTTTCTGGCTACTGTTACCATAGGTTGGGTTATTAATTCTGGAGATGTTACCTATGGTCGCTTACAAGCAACAGATAGCAATGGTAATCTGGCCTTTCCACAACCTGATAATTTTGCCTTTTTACAGATTGCTGCACCAATTTTTCTTCTGGTACTCACTCGGCTGAGAATGCCGGTTTCCACCACTTTTTTGCTGTTAAGTAGCTTTGCCGTAAGCCCCGGTGCCGTAGGCTCAGTAATTGGAAAAAGTATCAATGCTTATTTTATGGCATTTGGTCTGGGCCTGGTGGTTTGGTTGTTAATTAGTAAAGCTACTACCAAGTACTTTAAGGGTAAGCCTTCTCAGTGGTGGGTAGTGGCACAATGGTTAACAAGCGGTACCCTATGGTCTGTATGGATTATGCAAGATGCTGCCAATATTGCTATTTATCTACCCCGAGAGCTCACAACTATACAATTTATAGGCTTTGCTCTGGTAATATTTCTTGGTCTGGGTTTGATCTTCTTCCTGAAGGGTGATAAAATACAGGATATAGTAAATGAAAAGAGTGAAGTCAGAGATATTCGCTCAGCTACAATTATAGATTTTGTCTATTCCCTTATACTGGTTTATAAGCTCTTTGTCAGTGTAATTCCAATGAGTACAACCTGGGTATTTATAGGTTTACTGGGAGGGCGAGAGCTTGGCTACAGAATCAGGGAGAAAAGTAAGGGTAAAGGCAAGAATAAAAAGAAAAGAATTAAAGAGGCTTTTGCTATGATCGGTAAAGATTTAGGCCTGGCTACTATCGGATTGGTTATCTCTGTAATTATTGCTACTTCTGTAAACCCAGGCTTTAGAGAACAATTGATAGAGTATATGAGTAATGCATTCTAGCATTAGGCTCAGTTACAAAAAAAGGCATGATTTGTCATGCCTTTGCGCTGTCAATTTCTATCTTTTTCAACAAAACCAGCCGGAGAAACGAGCATTCGCTTTCTGTTCCCTGATAGTGTAGTTCTCCGTTTACATACAAGCCATGTGTTTCTTTGTGCTTGTAAGCATCCACTAGTTTTATTTCTACCTGATCTTTTACTGTTTTCATGCACAAACTATATTCTGATCAATAACATGTAAGGACTTAAATTCTGGTACTGTATTCTAATCTCATACTCTTCACTACTTCTATAGCTCGCTTTGCGTTAGCAATATCCATCTCATAAGTATCTCTGATGTGGGCAAGGTCTGCAATAAATCTTTTGAGTTCGTGTATGCTATTATTTTGCATGCTTTCAACATTTAATGGGCTGATACTTATTTATTGCTGAATTTTACGCAAGTGAATATTACTATGTACGCTTTGTCTTAGTTAGTTATATAAGCTTATTTATCTTTGTAGATACTTACTTATATAATTTATGTAACATTAAATATAAATATTTAAATAAAAAAATCATTTTTTGCAGAAAGAAGCATAAGGAGCGAGAAACAATACTGAAACTCAATATTTACACTTATAATACAGTGAAGTAACAAATAGTGAAAAAGTGCTACTATGGTTTTTTTTTACAATTAGGAATGTATTTTTTTTACTTAATGCTTTATGCCTAAAAGGCTAAAAATCATCTGAGATTCCTCAAAAGGAAATTTGATTTTAAACAAGTCCCATTTTAAATGCTTATATTAGTTTTTACTCAGAAGCTAAAAGGGCTATTTGGTAGCTTCAAGCGGACCGGAAATACTGTAGTTAGGCAGTATAAGCTCAGAAAAAAAGGATAACACGATACAGTAAGGTATCGCTGATTATTTTAATGAAATGTATCTTAAAAATTTTTTGACATGAAAACTCCTTATGAAAATCGCTTTAAATTCGGGATAGACAACTTTCTTTTCGGAAAAACAAAGAAAAAAGCAAGGCCACTCTATTGGGTTTTGTTCTTAATATACCTGTTAGTGGCCCTATTACTTCAGTGGGGATTTAGTGCTTAAGTTCTTGTAAAGTAATCCAACTCATCAGGCTAACACCGACTTTCAGAGCATCTTCGTCTATGTCAAAGGTAGGGGTGTGGACTGATGAGGTAATGCCTTTTTCTTCATTGCCGGTGCCCAAACGGTAGAAGCAGGCATCTGCAACCTGGGTATAGTACGAGAAATCTTCTGCTGCCAACCATAAGTCAAGGTCCACGACATTATCATTCCCTAGCAGGTCAATAGCGTAGTTTCGGGCTCTTTGAGTTAGCTCAGGACTGTTTTTTAGAAACGGGTACCCCCTTCGTATTTCAAACTCACATGAGCCTCCCATACCTTCAGTCAGACTTTCGGCTATAGCTTTCATACGCTGGTGTGCTTTCGCTCTCCACTCCTCATCCATAGTACGGAATGTACCCTCTACCTTGACTTCGTTAGGAATTACATTTGTAGCTCCTTCGGCGATTACTCTACCGAAAGAGAGTACAGTTGGCATTTTAGGACTGGCATGTCTGCTTACAATCTGTTGTAAGGCCACTATAATATGAGAAGTAATTAAAATAGGGTCTATGTTTTTTTCAGGCATTGCGGCATGTCCTCCTTTACCTTTTACGGTAATGTAGATTTCATCGGCACTGGCCATATACATACCTTCTCTAAACCCAACTTTACCTGCTGGTAAATGAGGGAGTACGTGCTGACCAAAAATATGGTTTGGTTTAGGGGCTTCCAGCGCTCCTGCTTTAATCATCAGCGACGCTCCTCCGGGTATCTTCTCTTCTCCGGGCTGAAAAATCAGCTTTACGCTACCTTCAAATTCTCCTTTTAGCTGATTCAGTACCTTAGCTGTTCCTAAAAGTGAAGAGGTGTGTACATCATGACCGCAGGCATGCATTACCCCATTGTTGGTAGACTTATACGGTACATCATTGGCTTCCTGTATGGGTAAGGCATCCATATCTGCCCTAAGTGCAATAACTTTTTTCTGAGGGTTTTTTCCTTCAATTAGTGCTGTAAGGCCGGTGTCGGCTACACCCTCTGTAGGAGTAATACCAAATGATTTTAGCCGCTCGGCTACATATTTTGAAGTTTCATGCTCCTGAAACGATAGCTCAGGATGGGCATGTAAATGTCTGCGAATGTCTACTATTTCCTGTGCCTGGGCTTCAGCCAGGGACTTCACTTTTTCCTTAAGATCCATAGGTTAGGTAGAGGAGTATTTGTATTAATCGTCTTTGTTTATTTTAAATCTTTCGGGCACTATAAGTACCACGGGGAAATTCCCTTTAAGTTCGCTATAAATAGGTTGAGCTTCCAGTCGGTCGGTAAATTCGCCTACCTTCACCTTATAGTTTGGAGGATCAAAGGAGATGGCTGGATTGGACTCTGGAATCAGGCTGTAAACCATATTTTTGGCCTCATTAGCTTTTTCGCGGCTATTGCCGGTGTATACCTGTACCGTAAATCCCTGATATACATTATTTCTGGCATTGTTATCACTCACCTGAACTAAAAAATCATCTAGCTCGGTATTAATACTATAGCGAGTAGCCAGGCTTGCGTTTACCTTCGGGCCTTCAGGAGTAGGGCGTGTGCTTTCCTGTCTGGGTTCAGTCATCGCCTTTTTAATAGAGTCCGTATAGTTTAGGCGGATATCTTCAATGTTTTCATTGTAATCTTCTTCGCCTTTGGTGCCTATTGTTTTTGATGGAGAACAGGCATTTATTCCTAAAAATATAATAATGGCGAATGAAAAAAATGATAGTGTCTTCTTCATAATGATATTGCAGTTCTTATGTCTAATCAAAACAAAAATATAACTTATTGTTCAGGCTTGCTTTCTTTTTTTGATCTTACGTATTCTTCGTGGACCAAACCAAAGCCAAATGCCTGAGCCAGTGAGAATAAGCAGCCCCAGTCCCAGGCTGTTCATTGAAACTAGTTTAAATAGATCACTTACAATAGAGCCGTCGTGCACCTGCTCTATCCAATCTGAATGTCGCCGGGCTATAGATAAGATATTGCCAGTGTAGCCGTCCACCTGAACCTCCCAGTACCCTTTTGTAAAATTTACTTTTACAATACCTTTAGCCGGGCGTACATCCATACGATCTATTTCTGGCTTAGCCTGATTAAGGTGCTTCGCCAGCGTGTCTTGCGCCAACGATGCCAGAGTCTCTATGGGCAGCCATGCCTGCTCTTCTACAGCAATACTTTTTTGTGTAGGTGGCTGTAGAACGTCTATATCTTTTTTCCAGGCAAGTAGTATGCCTGTCAGACTACTGATTAATACTAAAAGTGCAATACTAATCCCTACCCACTGGTGCCATTGCCGATATTTACGCAGGCTGCTCGCGATATGATGCACATTAAAAAGACTCATAAATTCAAAAAACCCAAAATATGGATTAATAAACAAAGAATTAGAGTGATAAGACTGCCATTTTCTGATGGCTGCTTAATGCAAGCTCTATAAGCTCAATAGAGTCAAGCGCATCTTGCGCGCTAACCTGAGGGCTATGTCCCATAGTGATCGCTTCATAAATATCCTGATAGTAACTTTGGTAGCTACCTGCTAATGTTTCTACTTTAGCATTAATATGCAGCCCCTGATAATAAGTGTTTAAAGTTCCCCAGTTTTCTTCCGCTTCTTTGCCCCAGTCTGCTTTGCTCAGATTTTCGGCATTAATTGGTGTAAGACGCTGTGCATCTAGTCCGTACTTCACGTATGAACCCTGAGTGCCGTGTAATATAAATCTAGGCTGAAGTTCTTTGACCAGGTTACCGGCCTTAAGTCTTACTTTGTGGCTGTCATAATAAAAGAGTATATCAAAATAGTCATCTATCAGACTATCTTTCCGCTGTTTTCTGATGTCTGCAAATACTTGTTTAGGTTTTCCGAATAACTGTAAAGCCTGATCTATCAGGTGAGGGCCCAAGTCATATAGTACTCCTGCGCCGGGAATATCCTGCTCTCGCCAGTAGTTTTCTCTCTGATAATTAATAAAGCGGTCAAAACGTGATTCAAACTCTACCAACTCACCCAACATACCTGAGTTTAATACCTTTTTAACAGTCTTGAAGTCACCATCCCAGCGGCGGTTATGAAAAACACTTAATATTTTATCTTCTGTTTTTGCTACCTGAAGAAGCATTTCCGCCTCCATAGTGCTTACAGTAAAAGGTTTCTCAAGTACTACATGTTTGCCAGCCTCCAGTGCCGCCTTAGCCTGAGCAAAATGGTATTGATTGGGAGAGGTGATCACTATCAGGCCAATATCATCATCATTAAGCAAGGCATCCAGAGAAGCCACACTTTTTACACCCGGGTAATCAGCTTCCGCATTTTTATGATGCCTTTCATAAACCTTAACAATTTCAAAACCAGGCAGAGCCTGAAGTAGGGGAGCATGATATTTTTTTGCGATATGGCCATAGGCTACTATGCCTACTTTTAGGATAGGTTGCGACATATATTTATGTGAAAATGAAAAATCTAACTACGGACATCAAGTTAATGGTATGCCTGGCAATTAGAGCGTAAGTTAAGGAGAAAATATAGATTGGAAAGCAAGTGTTTAATTCCCGAACCAACCTTCTCTATCCAGGCTTCGGTACTGAATCGCTTCGGCAAGATGCTCAATCTCAATTTTTTCTGCTCCTGATAAGTCGGCAATGGTCCGCGATACCTTAAGAATACGGTCATATGCACGAGCAGATAGATTCAGTCTCTCCATTGCGGTTTTTAACAGTACTTTGCCTGCCTGGTTGATCTGACATACTTCTTTCACCAGATGAGAAGGCATCATGGCATTGGAGTGAACATGCTCATCTAGTTTGCCATTATTACGAATCTGGTCAAATCTGTTCTGCTGCATTTTACGAGCGAGCATTACCCTTTCGCGAATACTGGCACTACTTTCTTGTTTTTGCTGGGCTGTCATCTCATCAAAAGAGACCGGGTTAACCTCAACATGAATATCAATACGGTCCAGCAAGGGACCACTGATCTTACTTAAATAACGCTGTACGGCTGCCGGAGAGTCAGGGTGGGTGCTGCCCGGATCATAGAAATCTCCAGAAGGGCTGGGGTTCATGCTGGCAATTAGCATAAAGTTAGCAGGGAAAGCTACAGTGCCCCTGGCTCGGGAGATTGTGACGGCCCTTTCTTCCAGTGGCTGACGCATCACTTCCAGCACAGATCTTTTGAACTCTGGCAGCTCATCCAGAAAGAGGATACCATTGTGGGCCAGAGAAATTTGTCCGGGTTGGGGAATATTGCCTCCTCCAACTAATGCTGCATCGCTAATGGTATGATGAGGGGCACAAAACGGTCGTTGTGCAATAAGTGATGCATTAGAGGGTAATTTACCGGCAACAGAGTGAATTTTAGTGGTTTCTAAAGCCTCCTGCAAAGTAAGTGGAGGAAGAATAGTAGGAAGCCTGCGCGCCAGCATAGTTTTGCCTGAACCGGGAGGGCCTACCATAATCACATTATGAGAACCAGCAGCTGCTATTTCTAAAGCTCTTTTGATACTCTCCTGCCCCTGTACGTCAGCGAAATCAACCTCAAAGTTGTCCAACTCCTGGAAAAAAATATCACGAGTCTCATGCCAGTGGGCTTCAAGTTTCAGTTTGCCTTCTAAAAAGTGTATAGCCTCCTGTAAAGTTTCTACACCTATTACATCCAGATTATTGACAATTGCGGCCTCGCTGGCGTTTTCTTTAGGCAGAATCATTCCTTTAAACTGGTTTTTGCGTGCCTCTATGGCCATAGGCAATGCGCCTCTTACCGGGCGGAGTATACCGTCCAGAGACAATTCTCCCATAATCATATATCGCCCCAGCTCAGGACTTTCTAACTGACCGGAAGCTGCCAGAATACCTAATGCAATGGGCAAATCGTAGGCGGAGCCTTCTTTGCGAATATCTGCCGGAGCTAAATTTACTACCGTTTTGGTTCTCGGCATGTTATAGCCCGCATGCTTAATAGCGGCTTCTACCCTCTGCTGGCTTTCTTTGACCGCACTGTCTGGCAGACCAACCATAAAAAACTTAAGTCCCTGCCCTACACTCACTTCTACAGTGATCTGATAAGCATCTACACCATATACTGCACTACCGTAAGTTTTTGCTAACATGTGATCTGCGAGTTTTTTTTCTATCAAATAAGTATAACTGCTGATATTCAGCAAAATGTTATACAAAATTTACAGACAAATGTATGTTTGAAAGAAAATTTACAGGACTTGCTTCTCTATCAGTAAGATAAGGATGTGTATAACCTTGATGTGAATTTCCTGCACGCGATCGGCAAAGCCAGAGTGGGGTACCCGAATTTCTACATCAGCCAGAGGGCCTAGCTCTCCTCCGTCTTTACCACTTAGGGCTACTACCCTCATACCTTTTTGCCGGGCCATTTTAACTCCTTCAATTACGTTTTTAGAGTTGCCACTGGTACTAATAGCGAGCAAAGCATCTCCTTCGTTACCCAGCCCTTCCAGGTAGCGCGAAAAAATATAGTCGTAGCCAAAATCATTACCTACGCAGGATATATGGCTGGGATCAGAAATAGCCAGTGCAGGCAGGGCAGGACGGTTCTCACGATAGCGTCCACTAAGCTCTTCCGCAAAATGCATGGCATCACAGTGTGAGCCTCCATTGCCACAGCTAAAAATTTTGTTTCCGTTTTTTATAGTATTTGCAAAAAGTTGCGCTGCCTTTTCTATCCGGGACAGGTTATCCGGGTTTTCAACAAATTGTTGTAACACATGCTGCGCTTGGGTCAGCTCGTTTTTGATTAGGTCTTGCACTTAAAGTTGTTCTTTGTTTTGGTCGGTGTCTTTTTTGTCAATTGATTGTTCAAAAGAACGGATTGAGTCGTCTATCTCTTCATTGCGTTTCTGCATATCATAGACTTTAGCTTTTATTTTATCCTTTTCTGCCTCAAGACGGTTGATTCTGTTTTGGTAGCTGCGGCGATCAAAAATAGTGATCAGAAACAAAAGGATAAAAAGCACTAAGCCAATTAGCGTGATCCACTGTATTGTAGAGGCGTTGCTGATGGCCCAATCCCAGCTGTTATTAAATGCGATGCCTACAAAAACGGCATGAAAAAGTAAAAGGAGTAGAAATAACGTCAGTTTAAAAGGTTTCATAGTATACTGGTATTAACTTGGTCAAAAAATACTTATTTCTAAAACACCTTAAAAGGTACGATTTGTTTTTAAGTTAAGAAACAGTCTGCATCTCAGTTAATTTATAGTAGAGACCACCCATTTCTACCAGTTGCTCATGTTTACCCCTTTCTATAATCTCGCCTTTCTGTACTACTACTATCTCGTCGGCATGTTGTATGGTGCTGAGGCGGTGTGCAATTACTATAGAAGTACGGTTTTTCATGAGGTTGGTCAGAGCTTCCTGCACCAGCTTTTCTGACTCTGAATCTAGAGCAGAGGTGGCCTCATCCAGTATTAAAATTGGAGGATTTTTAAGTACAGCACGAGCAATGCTCAGGCGCTGACGTTGCCCTCCGGAAAGCTTGGTACCGCGTTCTCCAATTACAGTCTGGTACTGCTGTGGAGTGTTTAAGATAAACTCATGAGCATTGGCGATCTTGGCTGCGTTAATTACTTCTTCTTCGCTAGCTTCAGGCTTACCAAAAGCTATGTTATTAAAAATAGTATCGTTAAATAGTATGGACTCCTGTGTTACTATTCCCATTAGCTTACGAACGGAGTCTATTTTAGCATCTGTCAGGGCAATGCCATCAATCAGAATTTTACCTCCAACAGGGTCGTAGAAACGAGGAATCAGGTCTGCAATGGTAGATTTGCCTCCACCAGAAGGGCCAACTATTGCAACAGTTTTTCCTTTTTCTATCTGTAGATTTATTTCTTTCAGCACATGTTCATCTTCGTAGGCAAAGCTTACGTGATCAAACTGAATGTCTTTATGAAAACCTTCTATCTCTACTGCATCTTCTTTATCTTCTATTTGAGGCAGTGTATCGATAGTCTTAAAGATACGCTCTCCTGAAGCTAGTCCTCTCTGTATGCTGCTAAGCGCATTGCTGATAGATTTTGCCGGTGGTAATATCTGTGAAAAGAGAATAATGTAAGTAAGAAACTCACTAGCAGCCAGCGCTGAGTTATCATTAAGCACCAAAATACCGCCATACAGTAAAATACCGGTAACCACAGATACTCCCATAAATTCAGAAAGGGGAGAGGCAGCTTCCTGCTTGCGGGCCATAGATACATTAATCTTGGCATAACGATCAACTTCTTCTCCAAACTTTTCGCCTATCCACTCACGGGCGTTAAATGCTTTTACGATACGCATGCCTGATAGAGTCTCGTCCAGAATATTTACAATGCGGCCGAGTGATTCCTGGCTTTGAGTAGCCTTACGCTTCAGCCTTTTGGTAATCTCAGAGATGATAGTACCTGAGATGGGCATAACGATCAGTGTAAAAATGGTAAGCTTGAAAGACATGAAAAAGAGTACTGCAAAAAAGCCGATAATGGTAGCCGGATCACGAAAAACCACTTTGAGCGTACTTACTACAGAGCTTTCTACTTCCTGTACATCATTGGTTATTCTTGACATTACATCTCCTTTGCGCTCATTAGAGAAGTAACCCAGGTGCAAGCGACTTACCTGATCAAAAATACGAGTACGCAGCTTTTTTATAACTCTGGCCCTGATTTTCGCCAGCGTGAGTCCGGCAATGTATTTAAAGAGGTTGGTTAGAAAAACTGAAGTCAGAATGATACTACAGATAAATATTAAGGCTCCGACCTTACCAAATTCTTCTATGATGTTAGAAAAATGGTAGTTGAAGAGAGAAACAATATAGTCTATATTAAAAGCAAACTCTGGTTTGCTCACTATTTCCTGCTGAACCTCCTGGTCTACCTGATTAAACAGAACCTCAAGTAGAGGAATAAGCATGGTAAAATTTACCAGCCCGAAGATGATAGATAAAGTAGTAAAAATAAGGTATTGAGGAATGTATTCGCCATATGGCCTGGCGAAAGAAAGAATGCGTAAGTAAGTTTTCATGCTTTATTGGTCAACGCTACGAAAGCCCGGTTATCACAATGATCGTTTTTTGGGGGTGCAAAGTTACATTAGTATTTACTGTCGTCATAGCGCTATAAATATTGTATGCAGGTAGGATTACACAAATTGTGCTAAAAAAGTAAATATTACATTGTCAAAGTAAGCTTATTTGGGTAAAATTGCAGCCGTTATCTAAACTCTGAGTACATTTCAGGGTTATAAATCTGTATATTAATCACTTACTCTTTACTAATATGTTTAACGCATTCGGAACAGAAGGATTAGAACTTTTCACTTGGATAGTAGCTGGCTTATTAGGTACTGTTGCTGCTTTGGTAGCTTCGCACGTAATGACGGTAGTGAAAGAAGACAATGACGAAGAATAGGCTGATTTCCATTAGCGTTATTCAATATACATTCAAACATACACTATGAAAGATCTGATGCGCGTTTTTTTTAATGATCCTGCTAATAGTATATTTAGCATACTTTTTCTGATCACTCTTGCGCTTTTATTGTTTACCGATGTGTTTTCTTTTGTTTAGGGAGCCAGCCAATTGTGCTCCCAGGCATTTTCCTTCCAGCTAAAAAGTGCACGAAGGTGTCCGCCTTTCATCAACTTAAGGAAATCTATTTCATACACCTCACATTCTATAACACTAAAGTTTTCCCAACCCTGTGCAGTATTAGCTTCAGTCGGGCTTTCCATATAATTGTCTGGTAAGTTAGCTGTGTAGCTTTCTGTAATGCTCCCCGGTGCCATGGGTCCTATATAGTCTGCCCTGTTTTTAGGCGGAATGTTGTTCCATATTTCACGACACAGTTCATCCTGGTGATAAAGCACCACTCTTGTCCTCACTCTTAGCTGTTCCTTATCCTGATGGTTATAAAAAAGCCAATTGGAGAGCTGCACTTGGTTAATATCTTCTACTTTTTGTGTTCTTACATCCGAGTAGCAAAGTAGTAATCTTTTCTCTATGTCCACTTTTCTTAGTACCAGCGTTCTTTGATGAGCCTCATTCTGCTTGGAGGTAGCCATAACCGGAAAATGGTAAGGATGCTTTGCGTCGGCTCCCCCCCGAGCCAGGGTTCCCCAAACGTAAGTATGTATTTCCTCCAGAGAGCTTGTTTTGTCAATCATAAAGTTTTTTAGAAGGTATAAGATATGGATGCAAAATAATGTTTTAAGATTCAGCCATTGAAGTAATTCTAAGCTTCACTTCTACCTCTTTGTAAGTATACTATAATAAATTTTATAGTTATAAATTACTGATAATCAAATAATTGTATCTGTAAATATATATATCTGAATAAATATTTTAGGTATGGTGCAACAAATTTGTAAGATACCTTGTATAACATAGTACTATATAATACATTTGTATGTGAGCACAATGTTAACCCAAAACATAAACCTTCTTCGCTTAAACAAGCCAAGAAGGTTTGCTAGACCGCTGAAAATCAGTTAGAACACATGAAAATTGAGAACACACAAGTGCAGATGCGGAAAGGTATTCTGGAATACTGCATCTTACACATTATCTCTCGCGGGGAGGTATATGCATCGGATATGCTGGATGAGCTTACTTCAGCCAAAATAATGGTAGTGGAAGGTACGCTTTATCCGCTGCTTACCAGGCTCCGCAAAGCCGGACTGGTAGACTACCACTGGGTAGAGTCAACTTCAGGACCACCACGCAAATATTATAAACTAACCGATAAGGGGCGTGAGTTTTTGGATCAGCTGGGTAATACCTGGCAGGAGTTGGTAGCCTCTACAAACCAAATTATTTCCAATACACATCAAAAGTAATCGTAAAAGAAGTCTGACATGAAAAAGAATATCAGTATCAATATAAGTGGTATCATCTTTCATGTGGAGGAAGACGGCTATGAGCTGTTAAAGAACTATCTGGAATCCATAAGCCGCTATTTTTCTACATATGAGGATAGCAAAGAAATTACCGATGATATAGAAAGCAGAATTGCTGAAATTTTTCTTTCCAAACTAACTAATAGTAAGCAGGTCATCACTCGCGAAGATGTAGAAGGGGTGATCAAAACTATGGGTAGTGTGGAAGATTTTGCGGCTGCCGATATGCTGGAGGAAGAACAAGCCTACCGAAGCAGCAGTAGCTATAGCGAGGAGCATAGTTTTAAAGAGGAGGACACCTACGGACGCAAACGCCTTTACCGCGACAACGAACGCAAGGTACTCGGAGGGGTGGCAGCAGGGATTGCTCATTATTTTAAAACAGACCCATTGTGGATAAGGTTGGCATTTTTGCTTTTCCTTTTTGCGGATGCGTTTGCTTCCTTTGGTACCGTTACCCTTGTGGCCTACATCGTACTATGGATAGTGCTACCTGGCAGTAACACGCTTACGCAAAATGCTAAAATTAAGAAGCTTTTTCGTAACCCCGATGATAAAGTTATTGGTGGTGTGTCCGGGGGAATTGCCGCTTATTTCGGTACCGACCCTACGCTCTTAAGATTACTGTTTGTACTCAGTATATTCTTAGGTGGTACTGGCTTTTTCATTTACATTATCCTCTGGATTATTACTCCAGAGGCTAAAACACTTACAGATAAAATGCAGATGAAAGGGGAGCCTGTTACGCTTACCAATATAGAATCAAGTATAAAAAAAAACTTTAGTGTAGATGAGAATGGTGAAGAAAATCTCTTAGTCAAGATCATTTTATTCCCATTCCGCTTAATTGCTACTATAATTAATGCGCTGGGCAAAGCCATAGGTCCGGCTATTGGTTTGTTAGGAGACCTGGCAAGAGTTTTTGCTGGCCTTATTCTGATACTACTCGGAGGTTCAATTCTGTTTAGCTTATTAGTAGGTGGAGGTATTTTTGCTGGCCTGTCATCTTTTAACCCAGTAATTGATGGTGAAATTCCTTTGCAGCTCTTTCGTGAGAGCGTACCTCTAACTGCGGTTGTTTTCGCTTTCATCACAACTTTTATTCCTGCCCTTGCGCTCATCATTGCTGGTATTGCCATTATTGCCAGACGTAAGCTGATAAGCTCTGCGGTTGGATGGAGTGCATTAGGCGTGTGGTTTATTGCTTTAATCGGATTAAGTGTAACTGTGCCTCAGCTGGTAATGGACTTTAGGGAAGAAGGAAGTTATACAACTACCGATACGCTTAAAGTTAGCGAAGGTAAAGCCATCCTTTCAATGGGCGCTTATGGGGAGAGTGAAAAATTTGCCCGCCCGCGTCTGATGCTTAGGGGGCATAGCGATAGTACCTTTGAAGTGGAAACACGATATGAGGCCAGAGGTAATAACCGAAAAGCTGCCATAGATTATGCTCAAATGGTCTCTTATAAGGTAAGTGTAGAAGACTCAGCTATCATTTTTCCTCCGGCCTTTACTTTTGACGAAGATGCCAAGTTTAGAAAGCAGCAGGTAGAAGTCATTCTTTTTATTCCATACCAGCAGGAGTTTATCATAGATAGGGAGCTAAGTAGTATTTTGCGCAATACGCTTTATCAGTATGGTTACAATCGTTCAGATTTAAGAGATAACGTATTTATGTTTACTCCGGATGGCCTGCAATGTACGAGCTGTAGCGAACGCGAAGTACTGGATAAGCAGTTTGATAGTACTCCTGGTACAAGTAGCTCAGATTCTTCTCAGGTTTTTGATCTGAGCAATTTTGAGACAATACACATATCAGGGCCATTCCGCGTAAATATACGGCAAGCAGATGAGTACAGAGTTGAGTTTAATACAAAAGATAACTTGCTCAACGATTTTCGTGCAGAAGTGGAAGATAATGTGCTGGAGTTACAATACGGACAAATATTTTCTGATAAGGAAGAAAATATGGTTGAAGTGTTTATTAGTCTGCCAGAGTTACAAAGTTTACGCTTAAATGGTAGCGCTAAAGCTACGATTGATGAATTTGAGGGGGAGAAACTGAGTATAGATCTTTCAGGATCTAGTGAAGCCTACCTTAGGGGAGAAGCTGAGAGTATTTCATTACAACTGAGGGGTGCATCTATTGCCAGGCTTTATGGGCAAAGCGCAGCTCTTGATGCAGTCTTGAGTGGAGCCACCAAGCTGGAAGCACAGGAAATGAATGTTAACACTGTGAGCCTGGAAACTACCGGAGCTTCTACTGCCAGAGTGAACGTTTCAGAGACTCTAAATGCTGATGCGGAAGATTCCAGTCAAATTCAATATGAAGGAGAGCCTGAATTGAATATTCGTGGTGATAAAGATAAGGTAAAAGCATTATAGCCCCATCACTATAACTAACCAAATTGCTAAGGCCGGAAGTGTTAATTTCCGGCTTTTTTATTTTGCTTATGTTGTTGGAAGCGCTCGCTAATTAAATGTGCGTTTCCTAAATGACTATATTTAACAATGGCTACAAAGACGGTTCCGCCCAGAATATTACCTAAAGTGGTAAAAGTCTGAAAGTGAAGATAGTCCGCTAGTTTTATCCGTGAGTCTACCAGCATGCCGGTAAAAACTTCTATGGAGCCTATAATGGAGTGGTGCAATCCGCAAATACCAATTACCGTAGTTACTAAAATAATGACCAGAATTCTACTGATTGTATCTTTGGAAGAAGTTACCAGCCAGGAAAGTAGGCCCATAAGCCAACCGGCAAACATAGCACTACCCAGGGTAAGCAACCAATCGTATTGTACCATTTTATGGGCCAGGTGGTAAAGGCTCTCTTTACTAACTACCCCCATAGATGGCCCCATCTTGGCTAAAATAAATCCAAACAGGTATCCTCCTAATAGGTTGCCAAGAAAGATAATCCCCCAGAGTTCCAGCAAATTAACTACCCGTACAGAACCGTTTAGCACTGGCAGTACAGCCAGATTAGTATGTTCCGTGAATAGCTCTGACCGCCCCAATATGACAAAAATAAAGCCGATAGGATAAGCGAAGGCAAGCGCAATATTTAGGCTGGCATCATCCATTGTACTACTAAACATGGTATAAATTGTACCCATGAGTAAGAGGCTGAAGCCTATTTCCAAACCTCCGGAAAATGCCGAGAAAAATACAGCCTTATTATGACGGCGATACTCGGTAAGCGCCATCTGAATCTGTTCTTTCAGTATTTCACCACCCTCTTTAAGCTTTACTAACTTATCGGTGTTGTCTTTACTTTTATAATTGTTCACGTGCTTACGGGCCAGGGCTGCCTGACTTTCCACAATGCTTCTTTGTTTTTCTAAGGTTTCCGGGTCTTGTGCCATATTAAAAAATGAAATTGAGCATTCTTTTACTTTTTGAAAGCCTGCTATCCTTATATAACTATCTAAAGCAAAAAAGTTAACGCTTTTCTCAGTCTCTTTTACCTGGTGGCTTTTATAGTGTAAGTAAGCGCGCTAAAAATTACTCAAAAAAAAGTTATGCATGCATACTAATACTCGAACTAATTAGTATATTTGTTATGTATGCATAATAAATATGAATACACTTAACCCAGAAAATATAAAGTTAAATACAGCGACTCATGGATACACTTGCAAAAAAACACACGATCAATGGTGGAGAATTTTTGATTAAAGAGACTGAGGCAAAAGATATCTTCATACCCGAAGAGTTTAGCGAAGAGCAGCGTATGATGGCAGATGCCACTCAGGACTTTATCAATAAAGAAATTGCTCCTAACATTGAGAGAATGGATAGTATGGAACCTGGCTTTATGCCTGGCCTGCTTGACAAAGCTGGTGAATTAGGCCTTTTAGGAATTTCTATTCCTGAAGAATATGGAGGCCTGGGTATGAGCTTCAATACTTCTATGTTGATAGCTGATGTTATAGGCTCTGCAGGTTCGTTTTCTACCGCTTATGGTGCTCACACAGGTATAGGAACCTTGCCTATTCTGTATTATGGTACTGAAGAGCAAAAACAAAAGTATTTACCTCTACTGGCAAGTGGCGAATGGAAAGCCTGCTACTGCCTTACTGAACCAGACGCGGGTTCTGATGCTAACTCTGGTAAAACCAAAGCAGTTCTTACCGAAGACGGCAAGCACTATAAAATAACCGGGCAAAAGATGTGGATTTCCAATGCTGGGTTTGCCGATCTTTTTATTGTATTTGCCCGAATTGAAGATGATAAATACCTGACTGCTTTTATCGTTGAAAAATCCTTTGGTGGCATTACTATGAATGAGGAAGAGAAGAAACTTGGTATTAAAGGCTCTTCTACCCGTCAGGTCTTCTTTAACGATACCCTGGTACCCGTAGAAAATATGCTTTCCAAGCGGGGTAATGGTTTTAAGATAGCAGTAAATATTCTGAACATCGGTAGAATCAAGTTAGGTGCAGGTGTAATTGGTGGTTGTAAGCAAGTCGTGAGCGATTCGGTAAACTACGCAAATGAGCGTAAGCAATTTGGGGTATCAATTTCCAGCTTTGGTGCCATTCAACAGAAGCTGGCAAACATGGCTGCTCGCATTTACGCTACAGAAGCCGCTTGTTATCGTGCCGGTCAGGATATAGAAGATCGCATTCAGGCTCTGATGGATGAAGGCATGTCGGAAAACGAAGCGAAATTGAAAGGAGTGGAGCAGTTTGCCATTGAGTGCGCTATTATGAAAGTACATGGCTCTGAGGTACTGGACTATTGCGTAGATGAAGGAGTACAGATTTATGGAGGAATGGGTTTCTCTGCTGATGCACCGATGGAAAGAGCTTATCGTGATGCGCGTATTGCCCGTATTTATGAAGGTACTAATGAGATCAACCGTATGTTACTGGTAGGTATGACCATTAAACGTGCTATGAAAGGTGAGATTAACCTGCTGGGCCCGGCAATGGCAGTAGGTAAAGAATTGACTTCGGTACCAGACTTTTCAGCAAAAGATATGACAGGGCTATTTGCCAAAGAAAAAGAGGTACTAAAGAATCTGAAAAAGTCTGTATTAATGGTAGCTGGTAAAGCAGCTCAGGATTTTGGCACTAAGCTGGATCAGGAGCAGGAAATACTCATGAATATTGCTGATATGATGATAGAAATCTATGCTGCAGAATCTACCATTTTGCGTACAGAGAAGCTGATTGGCATGAAGGGAGAAGAAGCTTGCCGTGAGCAGATCAATATGACACAGCTTTATCTTCATATGGCAGTAGATAAGATAAATAGTAACGGTAAAGAAGCCATTGCTTCTTTTGCTAAAGGAGATGAGCAGCGAGTTATGCTTATGGGGCTTAAGCGCTTTACCAAGATGGATCTGTATAATTTGAAAGAGTTGAGAAGATCAATCGCTCAATTGCTTATCAATAAAAATGAATATGCTTTTTAATGATGAATAGGTTTTGAATTAGGTCGAGAATAAAGAGAAATGCCAACTCACTTTGAGTTGGTTTTTTTTTGCCATAGGCTCAAAGTTCCGCGTTAGTTGTACAAAACAATAATGAATAGAATTTTGAAAAGATAAGAGGGGTAAAAAGAAAAAACCTTCTTTAATTAAAGAAGGTTTTCTTGCTGTAAACAGGTGTATGAATAAAAACAATTTGTGTTATGTACCTATATATACTAGATGTTAAGGAAAGGTAACCCCGTCTCTTAAAAAAAAATATAAAATTATTATATTTACACGTAATAAACTGATAATCAACTGTTTGAAAATTGAATTTATTTCATATTATTTAATTTTTTTTTAAGATGAAGAAAAACATGAATCCAAATCGTAGGATATAATCGCTGTTGGATTTTAGGCCTCATTAAATCTTAAGGGTACCGGTTTTTCAAATTCCCATGCTTTCGCATCTTTGTCCTATCAAGTTTAAATATTAATTTACCATTCACTTAGCTTATGATTAATGTATTATTTGTTTGCCTGGGAAACATATGCCGATCTCCTATGGCCGAAGCGGTATTTAACGGTTTGCTCAAAGAACAGCACCTTCAAAACCAGATTCAATGTGATTCTGCAGGCACCTCTGATTACCATATGGGGGAAACTCCTGATAAGCGTACTATGGAAGTTGTATTGCAGAATAAACTGGCACTAGACCATAAAGGAAGGCAGTTTAGCGCGGATGATTTTGAGGTATATAATTATATCATTGCGATGGATGAAGACAATAAAAAGAATATTCTTAGGCTAGAAAGCTCAGCTACTCAGAAGAGCTATAAGGTTTTTCTGATGAGAGAGTTTGAAGATAAGGCTCAGAACCTTAATGTGCCAGACCCTTATTGGAGCGGTGCTGATGGATTTATAGAAGTTTATGAGATTTTGTGGAGAAGCTGTCAAAATTTGCTAGATTATATAAAAAAGGAACATCAGCTTTAGCTAAGCTAATGTGCGAGTGTTTGTACTTATTTAGTGAAATATTATGACGACTAACCTTGGACTCCCGGTAGGGACCACTCTTGATAGGTTTATCAAAACTAATCAGGATGGCTTCCCTTTTGCCTCAGGTGAACTCTCACAATTGTTGAGAGACATTGCTTTGGCTGGCAAAATTCTAAACAGAGAAATTAACCAGGCTGGCCTGGGCAATATTCTGGGTGATTTTGGTGAAACCAACGTGCAGGGAGAAAACCAACAAAAGCTAGATGTGGTTGCGGACATCAGGTTTACTCGTGCCCTAAAAAATGGCGGCGAGGTCTGTGCAATTATTTCTGAAGAAAAAGAAGAAATTATACACCTTAACCCCAACTCAAAGTATCTGGTAGCTATTGATCCGCTGGATGGTTCATCTAACATAGATGCTAATGTATCTATAGGTACTATATTTTCTATCTACCGACGCAAGTCCAAGCTTGGGACCCGTGCTACAGAAGAAGATATGTTGCAGCCAGGTAATGCTCAAATCGCTGCGGGTTATCTTTTGTATGGTTCATCAACTATGTTGGTATATACTACCGGTGATAAGGTTAATGGCTTTACTTATGAGCCATCATTAGGAGAGTTCTTTTTATCCCATCGTAATATGTGCATACCAGAAAATGGTAAAATATTTTCTATTAACGAGGGGTATTACTACGAATACGACGATAATATCCGTAATTATATAGAGCAGTGTAAGCAGCGTAAATTTTCTGCCCGCTACATTGGGTCATTAGTAGGGGATTTTCATCGCAATTTGCTTAAGGGAGGTATTTACTTGTATCCTTCTACCAATGCTAACCCTCAGGGAAAGCTCAGGCTTTTATATGAGTGCAATGCTTTGGCTTTTATAGCTGAGCAGGCAGGTGGTTTAGCTACTGATGGAAGGCAGCGTATTATGGATATACAACCAGAAAGTTTTCATCAAAGAACACCACTATTTATTGGTTCGCCCAAAATGGTAGAAGAAGTAGGAGAGGTGTTCAAACAACAACTTTCCGGTAGAGTGCACTCCTGATAAATCTGTGGTAAAAAAATCTTTCTTGGAAAGGCATATACCCTATACTTTGAAATACTTCGGTAAAATCTGGTAAGCTTTGGTTTTTTAGACCGCTACTCAAACTGAAGAATTTGTACATCAGCTTGAGCATAACTGTTTTCCATAAACGGCTTATGCCTTTCCCTTCTTTCGTAAAGTCTGCAAATAACCACTCTCCTTTGTCTTTAAGGATGTAGGAAAGCTTTGTAACCATTAACTTAGCTTCATTACTGTTATACACATCTAGTACGAAAAATGTCAGTACAGCGTCGTATAGTGTGCCTGAAGGAATCTGAGCTTCGGTACCGCAAA
The DNA here is from genome assembly GCF_030506305.1 of Porifericola rhodea. GTDB lineage: Bacteria > Bacteroidota > Bacteroidia > Cytophagales > Cyclobacteriaceae > Catalinimonas > Catalinimonas rhodea. The sequence continues at coordinate 3,309,022 of NZ_CP119421.1, forward strand.
TAAACTCAACATGTGTATCTGATTTTATATGATGAGATATTTTTTGATACCCTTTTTTTGCCCTGGCCAGCATAGCTGATGATGCCTCTATGTAGGTAATCCGTTTAGGTTGGGCCTGATATAGTAAATCTGACATAATTTCTCCGCTTCCGCCTCCTACAAATAAGATATTTGCATGTTTGGGTAGCCTATCTAAAAATACTTTCTGTGCTCTCAGTATATTTTGGCCGAAAACTATTTTTGCGAGAAAGTCATAATAGGGAGCTATTGCCTGAAAGCTATTTGGCTTCATGGAAGTAGAAGATAAATTAAAGGAAAAAAGAAAATGGCATCTGCCAGACTACGGTATAGCTCCTTAGCACTGAAAAAAGCAGGAAAGCTTAATATGGCTTGTAAGCTTGTAGCCATACCCAACACGATAAACTGTACAAATCTGAATTCTGGCTCAGCGTTAAAATATAAAAAGCTAACGACAGCCAGACCATAAACTAACAACAGGCAAATTTGTATGACATGTCGTAAGTATCTTTCGTTAACTACTACTGCTAATGAAGTATGTTGGTCTTTAGTGTCTACATCTTTTTCATACCAGGCAAGAAGCAGAAGATTGCAAAGTGCCATACCCAGATATTGAGCAAAAAGTAAGTAAACAGAGGTAGGCAGGGAAGCACTATTTGCATAATATGCCGGCAGAAATATGCCCAAGCAGTAGAGTAGCGCACTCACTACTTCTTTATGAAAAAGTGTCTTTAGTTCCAAAAATTGGATTGACCAAAAGTATAAGGCGACAAATAACATAATAATACAGCCCCACACTATCAGGCGTAAAGGAAGGAAGCTAAGGGTAATTAAGCCACCTATAGACACAAGGATAAAAATAATGGAGAGAGCTTTAAAATATTTTTGATGAAACCTATGACGAGGTGTATTTGCCTGATGTGGAATAGCACGAGCATCACTGAGGTGATCCAGTGTGTAAATTAGCCACACACATTCTCCAAGAGCGAGTGTTATACTCACTGGTATTAACAGCCCCATATATTTTGCGATAAACAGGCTGCTTACTACTGCTCCCAGCACAACATCCAGACTGAGAATACGAGCAATGTTAAAAATCTTGAAAAAGCTCAAAGTAAGGGGGCTTGTAAATAAGCAAAGTTAAAGTATTGTAAGCTCTTATAATTACAGCATATGCGTGTTAATTTTAGACTAATGGCATGGATGCTTGGGCAAAGGTCAAAAAAAAAGCCCAATACTGGGCTTTTCTAAATAATGTATACGTAAAATTAGCTTTCCAGTGCCTCTGCACCCGCAACAATTTCAAGTATCTCCTTAGTAATTGCTGCCTGACGGGTACGGTTGTAGGTAAGCTTCAATTGTTTGAGCAGCTCACCTGCATTATCAGTTGCCTGATCCATCGCTGTCATACGTGCTCCCTGCTCAGCTGCAGCTGATTCCAGATAAGCTTTGTAAAACTGTATTTTAAGCGACTGAGGAATTAGTTCTTCCACTATATACTCCTCAGAAGGCTCATAGATATAGTCTATCTTGTTATTTGTTTCTTTGCTTTCTTCTTCATTAGAAGATTGTACAGGAAGAAACTGTTCGTTAGTAACCACTTGAGTAGCTACATTTTTAAAGGTATTAAATACCAGAACTACTTTATCCACTTCGCCTCCTTCGTACATCTCCATTACGGCTTCAGCGGCAGTTCGTACATTCTCAAAAGACTGCTCACTAAAAAGTTCTGCGTATTTCTCGATAGGGTTTTGTCCTCTACGCTTGTAGTAATCACGACCTTTTGTACCCACAGTCATCAGATGTAGCCTGTTGTTACGCTCATAGGTACTGTACTCATTAGAAATGAGCTGACGCAGGTAACGGAATAAGCTGGTATTAAAGGCCCCACAAAGTCCTCTGTCAGAAGTAAAAACTACAAACAACACATTCTTGACATCTCTTTGTTTGGCATACTCACTAACATTTTCTTCGCTTAAGCTGGAAGATACGTTATTGAGTATCACGTTGAGTTTTTCAGCATAAGGCCTCATCTGTAGCAGACGGTCCTGTGCTTTACGCAGCTTAGAGGCAGCTACCATTTTCATAGCTTTGGTGATCTGCTGCGTGGATTTTACAGAGGCTATTCGGCTTTTTACTGCTTTTAAGCTCGGCATGTTATTGTTTTGTGAGTCTAAGAAGTAGGGCTATGCGCGTTACATAGCCCCTTTATAGTTATTCTATCCTTTGTAGTTAGGAGCAAGTTCAGAAGCAACTTTTCCTAATACATCCGTCAGGCTACTTTCAAATTTCCCTTCAGAAAGTGCTTTTAGGGTATCCTTATGTTGAGCTCTCAACAGGTTTAAGTATTCTGTTTCAAATTCTTTAACTCTGTCAATAGCTACTTTGTCCATAAAGCCTTTAGTAGAAGCATAAATAATGGCAATCTGCTCTTCTACCGGCATAGGAGAGAATTGAGCTTGCTTCAGTATCTGCTGGTTTCTTCTACCACGGTCAATGGTAAGCTGAGTGGCAGCATCAAGGTCAGATCCGAATTTAGCAAAAGCTTCCAGTTCACGGAATTGCGCCTGGTCAAGCTTAAGTGTACCGGCCACCTTTTTCATAGGCTTAATCTGAGCAGAACCCCCAACACGAGATACAGAGATACCTACGTTAATCGCAGGGCGAAGTCCAGCGTTAAATAAGCTGGTTTCAAGGAAAATCTGTCCGTCAGTAATTGAAATTACGTTCGTTGGGATATATGCAGAAACGTCACCTGCCTGTGTTTCAATAATTGGAAGTGCTGTCAATGAACCACCACCTTTTACCAGAGGCTTAATAGACTCAGGAAGGTCGTTCATTTGTTTTATAATCTCAGTATTTGAGTTAAGCTTAGCAGCACGCTCTAACAAACGAGAGTGAAGGTAGAAAACATCACCAGGGTAAGCTTCACGTCCTGGAGGTCTACGAAGGAGTAGAGAAACCTCACGGTAAGCAACTGCCTGCTTAGAAAGGTCATCATAAATAACTAATGCAGGTCTACCGGTATCGCGGAAGTACTCTCCAATAACTGCACCTGTAAAAGGAGCAAAGAACTGCATAGGGGCAGGGTCAGAGGCAGATGCTGACACTACAGTAGTGTAAGCCATAGCACCATTTTTCTCAAGAGCTGAAACAACACCAGCTACAGTAGAGGCTTTCTGCCCGCAGGCTACATAGATACAGTATACAGGCTCTCCTTTATCATAAAATTCTTTCTGGTTGATAATGGTATCTATCGCTACTGCTGTTTTACCAGTTTGGCGGTCACCAATAATCAACTCACGCTGACCTCTACCGATCGGAATCATAGAGTCAATCGCTTTAATACCCGTTTGTAGTGGTTCATTTACCGGCTGACGGTAAATTACACCGGGAGCTCTTCTCTCAATAGGCATTTCGTAAAGGTCACCTTCAATAGGCCCTTTACCATCAATAGGGTCACCTAAAGTGTTTACTACACGTCCGGCAAGACCATCACCTACCTTAATAGAGGCAATACGCTTAGTACGTTTCACGGTATCACCTTCTTTAATGTCTCCCTGCTCTCCTAAAAGTACCGCACCAACATTATCTTCCTCAAGGTTAAGAACCAGAGCGTTAAGTCCGTTCTCAAATTCTAAAAGCTCACCAGACTGAGCTTTTGTCAATCCGTAGATACGCGCTACACCATCACCTACCTGCAGTACAGTACCTACTTCTTCGAGCTCAGCTTCCGATTTAAAACTTGAAAGCTGTTCTCTTAATATTGCTGAAACCTCATCAGGTCTTACTTCTGCCATTATATATCAGGTTTTAGATTTTTAGTAAAATTCAATTTAATACGACTTCACAAAGCTGTTGTCAGCAAACTCGTAGGTAAGAGCTTTTAGCTTAGCTTTTACAGAGTTATCCATTTGCTGGTCTCCAATCTTAAGTACAAAGCCACCGATCAGAGTTGAGTCTACGTGCTCTTCCAGCTCAACTTTTTTCCCGGTTTGCTTGGCCACTAATGAAGTAACCTCTTCCCTTAGCTTTTCGGTAAGAGGTACAGAGCTGGTAATGATGGCTTTAGCAATACCCTGATGATGACGATACTGATTTTCAAATGACTCTGCAATAGCCGGAAGATAAGCTTCACGGTTTTTGCGAGTGATTACATCAAAAATAGTCAGGGTAATAGGATGAAATTTATCTTGAAAAAGCGCGTATAGAACAGCCTTCTTTTTTTCGTGACTGATGATAGGATTACGAAGCATCAAAACAAAGTCGCGATTGGCTTTGCATGTCTCTTTGAAGAGCATCATGTCTTGATAGACTTCTTTAAGAACATTTTTTTCCACTGCTAGGCCTAACAGTGACTTTGCATATCTAGATGCTACTCTTGAATTAACCATATATAAAAGTCCGTTTTAGCTGAGTTAATTAACATTTAAGTCATTAACTAGTTTTGAGACGTATTCTTTTTGTGCTTCATCACTGCTAAGCTTTTCTCTCAGGATTTTTTCTGCTACCTGCACAGAAAGCTTAGCTACCTGGTCTTTTACTTCAGCAAGAGCAGCATTTTTTTGTAGCTCTATAGCAGATTTAGCATCCGCAATAATACGAGCCCCTTCTTTGTTAGCCTGCTCACGAGCATCTTCTTTAAGCTTGTTTGCTGCTGCAGTAGCGTCTTTAAGAATATTATCTCTTTCTTTTCTGGCTTCAGCTAATAGTTTTTCGTTGTCAGCTTTGAGCTGAGCCATTTCGTTTTTAGCTTTTTCTGCAGAGAGTAAGGCTTCTTCAATTGAATTCTCACGTTCGTTCAGCCCATTGATTATAGGCTTCCATGCAAATTTGGATAGCACAAAAAGTACAACCAAAAAGATGAGGATCTGCCAGACTATCAGTCCAAAATCTGGGGTAAGTAAATCCATTGATGCTTAGTTAATGTATGTAAAGTGAAAAGTTACGGATAGTAATTTGTTTCATTAAAGAACCGACTCAGGGCCTAATGCCAAGAGCCGGATGCTTAAATTTTGCTTTACGCAGTAGCGATAATAAGACAAACAATTACTCCAAAAAGAGCAACACCCTCAATAAGGGCAGCTACGATAATCATAGCAGTTTGTATGCTTCCGCTTGATTCAGGCTGACGAGCAATTGCTTCCATCGCAGAACCACCAATTTTTCCGATACCAAGACCAGCGCCTAACGCAACTATTCCGGCACCTAGTGCTGCACCCATAGTTCCTAATCCAGAAACTGATTCAGCAGCTTGTAGTAATAAAGCTAACAACATAAGAGTTAAACTAATTTATATAAATGAAACAAATGAAAGCTGATTAAACCATTGCAGAATCACTCTGCAAAGGAGCAAGGTTGCCTTCTCCCTCAAGCGCTTTGCCCTCTTCATGATGGTGCTCTTCTACAGCGCCACCGAAGTAGATAGCAGAAAGCAGAGTGAAAACAAATGCCTGTAAGAATGCCACCAAAAGCTCTAGAAAGTTCATTACCGAGGCAAAGATTACACTTACGGGACCTACAGCAATACTTTCAAAGATAAATACCAGGCCGATAATACTAAGTATGATAATGTGACCAGCAGTGATGTTGGCGAAAAGCCTAACCATCAAAGAGAAGGGTTTGGTAAACATTCCAATAATTTCTACTGGAATCATGATAGGCAGCAACCACCAGGGTACACCGGGTGTGTTGAAAATATGCTGCCAATAATATTTGTTTCCGCTGAATTGGGTAATCAGGAAAGTAATTAGTGCTAAGGTAAGCGTGATAGATATGTTTCCTGTTACGTTTGCTGCCCCTGGTAATAAGCCTAATAAGTTGTTTACCAGAATAAAGAAAAATACAGTAAGTAGGTAAGGCATAAACCTTTGATACTTATGTTTTCCTATGGCTGGTATAGCTACCTCATCACGGATAAATATAACCACTGGCTCTATAAACGCCTGTACTCCTTTAGGAGCAGAATTAGGAGCTTTTTTATATCTGGATGCTGCCGCAGGGAAGATCAGGAGCATTACAATTACACTCAAAATCATGGCAGCAATGTTTTTCGTAAGAGAAAAGTCGTAGAAAGTACGCCCTTCTAGAGATACAAGGTGCGAACCATCATCCTCCAGTGCGTAGCCTTTGTAAGGTACGTAATTGTGATCCTCATCCAGAAAGCTGGAAGACATAAATACTTCAAGTCCTCTGTCTTCTGAATATAGAATTAACGGAAGAGGAAGCGTTACGTGTGTATGACCAATAGTAAAAAAGTGCCAATCATAAGAATCAGCAATGTGGTGAAAGATAAACTCTGTTGCACCTTCTGTTTCAGGGTCTGGCTCTCCATCAGCAGCTTGGAGCTCATTGCCTGAAAGTGTAATGAAAAATAAAATTATGTAGCTGAATAAGAATAAGTTACGGTGTGTTTTTTTGCTTTTTATCCGCATTTTCTGCCCTCGTTTGAAAATTTGAGCGCAAGGTAGTTAATAAGGCATATATTTCAAAAATTAAAAAAGCTAAATACACAATGGCAAAATTGATTACAAAAGTGATTTTGTCGGGAATATCCTGCAAAAGCACGATCAGAATAATGCCAATACTGATAATCAGCCGGAGGGTCATGGTTCCTAGATAAACGAAAGCAAACTTGTCTGGAGCGTGTTTAAGCCCCATTTGGGTGAGGTATTGCGTTAAAAGCGTTAGAAGTAGAAAAAAAAGAACGATGTAATAGGCACCATGATAAACCCAGATCGGAACTATCTGCTGAACCAGAAATACGAGAAGAGCAACTACTAATGCAAATAAAAAAAGTGCAAGCCAGGACTGTTTTTTTTCTAACATTTACTGTTTGGGTAAACTTCGGATGGTTATTATGAGAGTACTCGCAAAAGCAAGTAGGGCAAAGATAATCGTAAAAAGTGGAAAACCATTGCCCATAGACTCATCTAGTTCCATACCACCCCAAACAGCCAGTCCCATAGCGGCTATCATTTGAAAAGCTAGTCCAGAGTACTTGACATAAGCTTTAAACTGATCTTGATTCTTTTTCTGCGGAGGTTGATTCAATGTCGTCGTCTTCTGTAGATTGGATTTCTGCCTCACTGTCAAAATCAATATCGCTAACGGAAACACCCATACGGCATGAGCCATTAAAGGTAGCGCCTGACTCTACAATTAATTTATTGGTAACAATATCACCATGAATGACAGCAGTAGGCCTTAAGATAAGAAGTTCTGAAATTTCAATAGAACCCTGAATCTCACCGGCGATTTCAGCATTCTGAGCGAGTACAGTACCTTCAACGTATGAAGATTGCCCCAGAGCAATTTTAGATTTACAAGTGACATTACCTTTAACATCACCTTCAATACGAATGTTTCCTACGGTATTCAGGTCTCCTTGTACTGATGTGCCTTTGCCAATTATGCTGCTTGAGTTGCTAACTTCTTCTGTCTTCACCTTCTCTTTTTGATTGTTACTGAACATGTCATTTATATTAGTTAAAATGATACAAACTCTTCAGGATCTACAGGGTTCCCGTTGTACCAAAGTTCAAAGTGCAAATGTGGTCCCGAGGTCAATTCCCCTGTATTTCCAATAATAGCAATAACATCGCCTGCATTTACAAAATCACCTGATTTTTTTAGCAAACTGGAGTTATGCTTATAGACCGAAATTACATTGCTGCGATGTTGCACAGCAATTACATAGCCGGCATCCTGTGTCCAGGAAGCCAATATCACCGTTCCATCGGCTACCGATTTTATAGGTTCGTTCTTTTTAGAAACAATATCCACACCATAATGTGCCTGTTTGGGGTTGTATGACGAAGATATAATACCTGTTATTGGCGTAAAAAAAAATAATTCGTCTAACTGACTTGATGATGTACTGGTACTTACGGTAAGTAACTCTACACCGTCTTCTTCAAACTCCTGCCTGAACTGAGAGTCAACGGTCGAGATTTCCGGTTCCTTAATCTGCTCAGTACTTACTATGCGCTCTCCAGAGTTCTCAATATAGTATTGTTCATTATCAGTCAGAGAATCACCTTTTACTACTTTCTGAAAAGAAGAAATAAAATCCTGTTTCTTTTTTACCTGCATCTCTAGTGAGTCTACCGCCATAGAAAGTTCTATGAGCTTTCTGTTGGCTTCTGCCTGAGCATATCTTGGATCAAACCACTGCTCTAGTAAGGTATTCACCAAAAATAAACTACCTACAAGCATTATTATACACACAGATACAATGAAAAGGGCTAACTTTGCGTAAGTAAATGTGAAAGTCGTTTTCTCAGCAAAATCCTCCTCATTGCGAACTATGAGTAGGTACTTGGTAGTTAAACGATTTGAAAATGTTTTCCTGGACTTCAAAGTATTATAGTTAAATTCCCCGACAGGACAAAAGTAAGGATTAAAAAATATTAGACTAATCGGGGGGCTGCTGCTCTCCAAAGTCTGTCGTGAGCTTTAGTATAAATCTAAATATTAATCATTTGAAGGTAAAAGTTTTTTCCAAATATTACATTCTTTGGTGGAGTATATGTCTACTGTTATCTGCCTGTGCGCCAGAGCGTAGCGGTATGGTAGCAAGCGTTTACCATAACACAACCGCTCGTTACAATGCCTATTTCTATGCAGATATGCGAATGGATGAGATAAAGGCGGCCATCAGAGATAGTCAGGAAAACAACTTTAATGATATACTCCAAATCTACCCTAAAATAGATACAGCTCTAATCAGCAGTCTGGATAATCAAATAGAGGACTGTATAAAAAAGTCATCTATCGCTATAGAGCGCCACCCCAACAGCCGCTGGGCTGACGATAGCTACATACTTATTGGCCAGTGTCGGATGTATCGCCAAAACTTTGAAGATGCCATCAAAACCTTTAAATTCGTTAATACTGAAAGTGAAGATGATGAAGCCCGCCATCGCGCTCTTATACAGCTGATGTATACTTTTATAGAGGCCAACCAACAGAATAACGCTGTAGCAGTCTCTGATTTTCTGAAAAAAGAGAAGCTAAACAATACTAATAAAGCCAATCTTTATCTCACCAGAGCGTACTTGGCACAGCTAAACGAAGATTACAGCAACATGGTAGGTAACCTTCTGCTGGCAGCTCCGCTTCTGGGTAATGATGAGGGCAGGGCAAGAACTTATTTTATTATCGGGCAACTGTATCAGGACTTAGGTTTTGACGCACAGGCTTACCAAAACTATGAAGAAGTACTAAGAAGCAATCCGGAATACGAACTGTATTTTTATGCGCGACTTAACATGGCACAGGTCTATGATCTTAGCCGGGAGAACGACACCCGTAAAATCAGAAAGTATTTTAAGAAGTTACTAAAAGACAAGAAGAACCTGGAGTATAAGGACAAAATCTACTATGAAATGGCTGCCTTTGAGCAGAAGCAGGGCAACCTGGATGAAGCGCTTGAATACTACAACTTATCGGTACAGGCCAGCCTCAACAACAGTAGACAAAAAGCCTATGCTTATCTGGCTTTAGGGCGTATTTATTATAATGATATAAAGGACTACGAATTAGCTAAAGCATATTATGATAGTACGATGACAGTGCTGCCACAGGATGAAGAAGAGTATAACCAGATAGCAGAAAGACAGGAGGTACTGGCTAATTTTGTAGATCAGTTAAATATTATTCAAAGGCAGGATAGCCTGCTAACATTAGCGCAAATGGATACTGTGGAACTCAGTACTTTTCTGGATCAGATGATAGAGGAAGAAGATCGTTTGCTTGCGGCACAGGAGAAAGAAAACAGGAGGCGCAACCGTTTGGCTAGTAATAATAATAGTTTCAATCAGTTTTCTTCTCCTTTTAGTCAAAACACCGAAACAACGGCTAGTGCAAATGCCAGTAGCGGTGAGAACTGGTATTTTTATACCCCCTCGGCTGTGAGTATTGGTAGAAGTGAGTTCGTTAGAAAATGGGGAAACAGAGAACTGGAGGACAACTGGAGACGCTCAGAAAAGACTATTGAAGAAAACTTTGCCCAGGACAATGCAGAAGCCATAGAAGCTGCTGAAGATATACCTACTACTGGTCCTGTTACCGAAAGTACTACCGAAAGTAGAAAGCAGGAATTATATGCGGATATCCCGTTTACAACTGAAGCTCAGCAGGAGGCGCTGGCGAGCATAGAGGAGGCCTACTACCGACTCGGAGGAATCTATAATTTTGATCTTGAAGAAAAGCCTAATGCTATTGAGACTTTTGAAACCATGATGGAGCGTTTTCCTGAGTCAGAGTACAGACCTGAAGTTTTGTATGAGCTCTACCTACTGTACAAAGAACTCGGAGATAACACTTACGAGCGCTACCGTGATGAACTTTTACAAAAGTTCCCTGAGAGTATTTATGCCAAAATCATACGTAACCCCAATTATCGCGAAGAGAGCACTTTAGCAAGCGAAAAGCTGAAAAAGCTTTATAAGTCAGCATACGATTTATACGATAGGGGGGCTTATGAGGAAGCAGAACAAATTGTAACAGCCAGTCTAAGTCAGTATACTGAAAATGACTTTACTGATAATATGAAGTTTCTGGAAGTACTAATTACTGGCCAGACAGAAGACTATTACCAGTATCAGTTGGGGCTACAAAATTTTATGGAAGAGTATCCTGAAAGTGACCTTTATGCCTATGCGGAGGAACTGCTTACTAAAGCACAGGGGTTTAAGGAGGCAGAAGCCAAACGAAGGGGTGCGCGTTATCGAGAGCGTTTTGACCAGACACATTCGTTTATTATTCTCTACAATAATGTCCAGAAAATTTCTACGGATTTACCCAAAGCTATCAATGAATTTAATGCGCAGAACTTTGCCGATGGTAATCTTACAGTAGCCAATCTGATGTTAGAAGGAGGAAAAGTCATGATTATTGTAGAAAAGTTTGCTGGGCAAGAAGATGCAATGAGCTACTATCGTAAGTTTACAGAAGAGCAAGGACCTCTAAGCAAGCTTTCTGCTAGCCAAAAAGGAGAAGTAGGCGAAAGTTTTATCATCACTCAGGACAATCTTAACATTCTTTTACAAACTCAGGATGTAGATAAATATCTGCTTTTTTTCGAAAAGCATTACATGGCATTTTGAGGTCTTCCTTTTTGGATTCAATTTTGTCTGATTTTTGTTTCACCTACTGAAACACAATTAATATTAACCGGATTTACATTCAATAGCTCAACACCACAATGTCTGAAACTACGAGCAAACAACAAGGTCAGGGAAATGGCCGTGAGAAGCTTTTTAAATGGATAGTAAGAGGAGTATGGATTGCTTTTTTTGCTTTCCTCATTGGTTTTCCTTTGTACATCTATACTGTAAGTGAAGATTTTCTTGGCCTATACGGTGGCCTGCCCAGCCTGGAAGCGTTAGAAAACCCGGAAAGTGACTTGTCCTCCGAGCTTTACTCATCTGATAACATACTCTTAGGTAAATATTACAGGGAGAATCGTAGTCCGGTAACTTATGAGGAACTATCGCCCAACCTGGTAAATGCACTGATAGCTACAGAAGATATTCGTTTTTCAGAACATAGTGGTATAGACCTTATTGGATTAACACGTGTAGGTTGGGGAGTAATTAAATATACCCTCACATTTGGAGCCAGTGACCTGGAAGGTGGAGGTAGTACACTTTCTCAACAAACTGCGAAAAACCTCTACAAAACGAGAACCGGAGAGATGGAAGGCCCGCTGATGAAAATCCCTGGTTTGCGTATGCTTATCATCAAAACCAAAGAGTGGTTGGTGGCTGTTAAGTTGGAAAAATATTATACCAAAAAGGAAATTTTAGCCATGTACCTTAATACCGCTGAGTTTAGTAGTAACTCTTTTGGTATCAAAGTCGCGGCCAAAACATTTTTCAACAAGCACCCTCATGATCTTACTGTAGAAGAATCTGCCACAATAGTAGGCATGCTGAAAGCAGCTACCTACTACAATCCTGCGAGAAATCCTGAGAACTCTACTCGTCGTCGTAATGTAGTTATGAACCAGATGCGTAAGAATGGCTTTCTGGAAGATAGTGAATATGATTCTCTTACCGCATTGCCTATGGCACTGGATTATAAGGTAGAAAGCCACAACGAAGGTCTGGCTACTTACTTCCGGTCAGTAGTACAAAACTGGCTCCTTCGCTGGTCACGAGAACACGGGTACGATCTCTACGAAGATGGACTAAGAATATATACCACTATTGACAGTCGTATGCAGGAACACGCTGAAAAAGCTGTGGAAAAGCATATGAAATATCAGCAGGCTTTGTTTAAAAAACATTGGGAAGGAAGAGGAGAGCCCTGGCGAGACGAAGACGGGAAAGTACTGAAAGGTTTTATCCCTATGCTTGCCAAGCGTACGGAACGCTACCGTAGTCTGGAAAAGAAGTATGGCCGTGGTCATGATTCTATAGATGTAGTAATGAACACCCCTGTGGACATGACAGTGTTTAGCTGGAATAGTGAAAATCTGGAAATAGATACCACTATGAGTCCTATTGACTCTATCAAATACATGCAACACTTTTTGCATGCCGGCTTCATGTCAATGGATCCTCACAATGGCCATATTAAGGCCTGGGTAGGGGGTATTAATCATAAGCATTTTAAGTACGATCACGTGATGCAGGGTAAACGACAGCCGGGATCAACTTTTAAACCATTTGTATATGCAGCTGCTATTGACAATGGGTACTCACCTTGCTACGAAGTGGTAGATGCGCCAGTAACATTTTCGGTATACACTAATGGTGAAGAAGATACCTGGACACCTAAAAATGCAGAAGGTACTTATTCTGGTGAAAGAATGACTATTCGCCAGGCTATGGCACAGTCTAAAAATTCAATTACTGCTTTTGTAATGAAGCGCATAGGACCTGAAACTGTGGTAGAGTATGCCAAACGTTTGGGTATCAATGGCAATATTGAAGCGGTACCTTCCCTGGCTCTTGGAGGTGGTGGAGATGTATCAGTGTACGAAATGGTAGGTGCCTACAGTGCATTCGTTAACCATGGTACCTGGACAGAGCCCGTGTTTATTACCCGCATTGAAGATAAAGATGGTAATACTATCTACGAAAATCCGGTAAATACTCGTGAGGCTTTAAGCGAGGAAACGGCTTACCTGATGTTGTATATGCTTAGAGGAGCTACAGAGGAAGAAGGAGGAACAGGAAGAGGAATCCCTCGTGAGATTAGAGAGGGTAATGAAGTAGGTGCTAAAACGGGTACTACTTCTAACTATTCTGATGGATGGTTTATGGGCGTTACCAAAAATCTGGTATCAGGCGTTTGGGTAGGTGGAGATAACCGAAGTGTACACTTTAGTACCCTTGCTTTGGGGCAGGGGGCACGTATGGCTATGCCTATCTGGACAGAATATATGAAGAACGTTTATGCAGACGAAAGATTAGACATTGAAAAAGGCGCGTTTGAACGACCTGCAGGTGGCCTTTCTATAGAAATAGATTGTAATAAATACGAGTCTGATATATTAGGCGAAGAGCCAGATTCCCTTATGGTAGATGAGCCGGTTGAGCAGCTTGACGAAGAAAGTATTTTTTAGCCCTCAGGTCTTACAAAACTTATATAAGAAGCCACTCCGCAAGAGTGGTTTTTTTATGTAAAAAGATGGTTGTATGCTGATTTTCTGGCTAATTTGTTATTAATTACGTCTGCAAAAAAAAAGGACACAGAGTAAAGATAGAGTTTGCAATAAAACGTAAACTTGTTCCCCATAAAAGCAATCAAACTGTTGTGCAAGAGACTAATACTGAAGATCAACAACTGATCACTCAAATTAAGTTAGGAGACGAAGAAAGTATAGTAGCTGTGTACCAAAGCCATCGTAGTGGTTTTATACAGTGGGCTCAAGCTACTTACAAAACGGATGAACCTACCGCTGCCGACGCTTTTCAGGACGCAGTGATCTGCCTACATCATAATATAGTACAGGGTAAACTTGAGACACTTAGCTGCTCTCTTAAAACTTACCTGTTTGCTATAGGCAAAAACATTCTTCGCAAAAAGATTCAGAAAGATGCAATCATGGACAGCCACATCTTTGACCATGAAGAATCGGTAGCCATAGAAAACCTATATGCGGAACCTCTAGATAGCTTTGCCAGTAATGACAGACAGCGCTTTGTAGCTACTCTTATGGAGAAAATAGGGGAGCCCTGTAAGACTATTCTTAAGCTATTCTACTTCAAAGGTTTTAGCATGAGTGCCATTGCCAAAACCCTGGAGTACAAAAACGAAAACGTAGCCAAAACTCAAAAGCTGCGTTGCCTTACTACTCTTAAGCACATGTTGCGCAATCAGTATAGTGGAGACGAATTTTATGGAGATTAATCATGAGCGAAGACAAGGCAAACTATAGAGATCAGATAGACAGATACGTTAATGAAGAAATGCCAGCCGATGAGCGGGCAGATTTTGAACAGCGTATGCGCGAGCATGCTGAACTGGCTCAGGCTGTACATACGCATCGTGATGTGCTTCAGGGTATTGAATACTATTTTATGCAGCAGCTTAAAGATACTTTAATTCTGTCTGACCAACCCAAAAAGAGTGGCTTACCATTATGGGCCATTATTCTACTAAGTATATTAGGCGTTGCTCTTCTGCTTGCTTTGGCATTTTACCTGAATATTATCTGATAATATACCTCTCAGCTACCAGGTTTATGGACGAAACAGTTCAGAAAACCTTATGCCGCAGTTTAGTGTTGCTACATCAAATATGCTTTTGAAATTTTATGTGTACACTAACATATCTTCCAACACCCGAAGGTTTTCTTTTTACATCTAACCGGGATGAAAGTACTGCCAGGCAAGGTGCTGTTTTTCCTTCACTGGCTCAGAGCAATGCGGGGCAACTTCTAATGCCCCTGGACCCTCAGGGAGGAGGTACATGGATACTCGCAGCAGAAAACGGAGATGCAGCCTGTCTTCTCAATGGTGCATTTGTCAAGCATAAAAGAGAGCTGCCGTATCGTAAAAGCAGGGGGAGAGTCATTGTTGAGTCTTTTAACTACAGCACAGTAGAAGACTTTTTGCGGCAATACAACTTTGATAAGATAGAGCCCTTTACCTTAGTCAGAGTAAGCCGAAACCCAGACCGTAGTACGGTACATGAAATCCGCTGGGATAGCAAAAAACTTAGCCATACGCAGATGGATGCTTCTCAGCCACATATATGGTCTTCAGTTACGCTTTACGATGAGCAGATGCGCACTAAACGAAGGGAGTGGTTTGCCAAATGGCTAAAGGAAGAACCTGCGTTTACTGCTGAAAACATTGAGAACTTTCATTTGCATGGAGGAGAAGGAGATCCAACGGTTGATTTTAAGATGACGCGAAGCGGAGGTTTACAAACAATCAGTCTTACCTCTCTGGAAGTTTCATACAATACTGCGTTAGTATCTTATTACGATCTGCTTACACAACAAAAGGAAAGAGAACAGCTAGCTCTTACGTCTTTCGTACCTAAGTCCGGAACCCAGTCATACCACTGAGAGTATATGGAGTAACTTACTAAAAATTTGGTGCTAACCTGCTATGCCAATATAAATACCTGACTTTGCTGGTATCTTCTGTTCAATCTGTATAAATTAGGTAAGACTTTATGCACACCTAATCTGTACTGCCATGCTACGCTTTTTCTTCTTTTTATACCTAATGACAGGTCTGTTTGCCTGCCGGCCTCAGTCTACAACAGATAAACAATCTCAAGCATCACTTGGCAAAATCATTTTTGAGGTAAGCGGAAATGAAGAAGCTAAGCCACATTTTATCCGAGGTGTAGCGGCACTACATAACTTCTGGTATCCCGAAGCACAAGAAGCTTTTCAAAAAGCAATAGACGCAGATCCAGATTTTGCTATGGCTTACTGGGGCCTGGCTATGGCTCACAATAGCACATTATGGCAAAATCAGGATAAAGAAGCTGCACTTAAAGTTTTAAATCAACTGGGAGCTACTAGTGAAGAGCGTCTTTTAAAAGCAAAAACAGAAAAAGAAAAAAGCTATTTGAAATCGCTGGACTTTCTTTACAGCCAGGAGGAAAATAAGCTTAAGCGCGACAATGCATATATGCAATTTATGAAGGACTTCTATGTGAGCTATCCCGAAGATCAGGAAGTTGCAGCCTTCTATGCTCTCTCCCTGCTAGGTGTACTCAGGCCTGAACAGGATGATGTTAAAGAGCGAATGGAAGCGGCTGCCGTTTCTCAAAAAATTATCAAGCAAAATGGTCAGCATCCCGGTGCTGTTCATTACCTGATTCATGCTCTGGACGACCCTTTACATGCCCCTATGGCCTTAGAGGCAGCGTACACTTATGCTGAAATTGCACCGGAGTCTAACCATGCGCTCCACATGCCTTCTCATATTTTTGTGCAGTTAGGTTTATGGAGAGAGGTCATCAACTCTAATGTAGACGCTTTTGCCGCTTCGCAGAAGTGGGTAGAGAAAAAAGGGCTGGACATAACAGAACTGGATTATCACAGTCTGAGCTGGATGTCATACGGTTACGAACAGTGCGGTCAGTTCAGTAAATCTTTTGAAAATCTGCAACAGATTAAGACGAACTATGCTGAGCTAGCCGGAAAGAGTATGGAGCGCTACATGCCTCAGATGGAAGCCAGCTACATTATAAATGGAGAATACTGGCAAATTTTACCTGAACCTGAACTTGAAGGTCTAAGTGGACGCATTCTATATACCCGCTGTAGTCAAATGTTGGCCTCCGGTCTTAGTGCTGTTCATCTGGATGATCAGCAAGCCGCAAACAAGGCGCTAGATTACATGGCTTTGATACGTAAGATGTTTGTCGACAGGCAGGATACCTATCATGCAAAGCTCTGTGAAATTAATGAGAAAGCACTGGCTGGCTTTATAGCCTATCATCAGGGCGAAGTATCTGATAGTCGCAGTCTTTTTGAGCAAGGGTTGTCATTGGAAGAGAGCATGGAGCCGCCTTCTGGTCCTCCAGATGTAGTAAAGCCTATCCATGAGCTATATGGCGAGGTTCTGCTGGAAATGAATATGCCTCAGGAAGCAATGAATGCCTTTGCTCACTCACTAAAGCTAATGCCTCGCAGAAGTGCATCTCTCTTAGGAATGGCCAGAGCTGCTGAGTTACTCAATGATGGCCCCACCGCTTTTGAGTACTATAGCGAGTTTCTCAGCAACTGGAAGGATGCTGACCCTAACCAGTCTGAGGTACCGGAAGCTGAGCAATTTCTGAAGCTTTACCCTGAGTTAGCTGATCAGGCAACGGCCTATTACCCATTGCCACTAAATGTTCCCATGGATCAGCGACTTAGTATGAACCAATGTCTTCCTAGCGGAATGAAGATGAATTAAAGCAGAACATTTTTTGCTTACTGTTAATTATACTTGCAGTAAGCTAAAAAAAGTTATGATGATTAAGGTATTATTTGGAATTGCATTAATAATAGGAGTAACTGCCTGCACTTCGGGAGGGGGAGATACAGAAGAAAAAGATGGGCAGGACACAATTATCAATCAAGACTCCCTGGAAGAAAAAAATAAAACTGAAAGTGATAGCCTGAAAAACAGAGATATGATGGCCTTTCAAACAATAGGCTAAGTTTTGTTAGTTAAGCAAATATGACTCAGACCAAAAATCATAAACCTACACCTAAAGGACATGTTCATATTAGTTTGAACGAGCAGAATCAACCACGTCTGGATTTTGAAAAACTTTGCCAGGAGGCAGTGGCCATAGAGCGTAAGATTGATGAAGGAGAATGGCATACTCTGGTTCAAAATGCTCACTCACCTTATGTAGATCAGCAACCTTCACACAAGGCTAAACATATTACTTACAGAATACACTTCAGCAAAGCTGACAAAACAGAACAAGTGGAAGTACACTTTTCGCACTAGCAGCACAGCACAGGTTTCTACTTCTTTAAGATAAAGCTTAACTTGAGCTTGGACAAACCAACCTAATCTGCTATGAACAAGTTTTGCTTACTTTTGCTTTGCAGCTTTTTTAGCTCCTGGCTCTATGCTCAGGATTTTGCCCTGAAGCAATTAGAAAATTCTCCCCGCCATCATGAGTGGGTGGAGGTACAGTCTAATGGACGTAGCATCCATAGCTTTGTCGCCTATCCCGAAAAATCAGAAAATGCATTAGCTGTTATTGTAATCCACGAAAACCGTGGGCTTACCGATTGGGTCAGAAGCTTTGCTGATCAGATGGCTGCTGCTGGTTATCTGGCAATTGCTCCCGACCTACTCTCTGGCTTTAATGATCAATACGATAAAACCAGCGAATTTCCTAGTTCAGACGCGGCTCGCGAAGCTATCTACCAGTTAGACCCTCAGCAGGTTACACAGGATTTGCAAGCTGTACAACGATATGTGGCAGATCTGCCTGCATCTAGTAGCAAAGTTGCTGTAATGGGTTTTTGTTGGGGAGGTTCACAGACCTTTCGCTATGCTACCCTAAGCCAGGATATTGTAGCAGCACTAGTGTTTTATGGTACTGCCCCAGACGACTACGCAGAGCTTGCTAAAATAGAAGCTCCAGTTTATGGTTTCTATGGTGAAGATGACCAGAGAGTTAATGCCACTATTGAGGGCACTGCCCAGATGATGAAGAAAGCAAAGAATACTTACGAGTATGAGATTTATTCAGGTGCGGGTCATGCGTTTATGCGAAGAGGAGATGATCCGGAGGGAGGAGAAGCCAATAAGGATGCTAAAACTCAATCTTTAGAACGAATCAAAAGCATTTTAAGTCAGTACTAGACAATGAAAAACACACTGTTGTGGCTTTGCCTCTTAATTTCCGCATGTACTCAAAATATAGAACCGCTTCAATTTGAAACTAATCAAACTACTAAGCCCTGGACCTATTGGTGGTGGCTGGGCAGTGCAGTAACTCATAAAGACATTAGCGAGCAGCTTACTGATTTCCAGCAAGCAGGCATGGGAGGCGTGCATATTATCCCTATCTACGGTGTAAAAGGTGAAGAAGAGCAGTTTTTGCGTTATCTGAGTCCTGAATGGAAAGCGGCTGTTAAGCATACGATCCTTACAGCAGACTCATTAGGGATGGGAGTAGATTTAACGCTAGGCACCGGCTGGCCGTTTGGGGGGCCTCAGGTAAGTGAGGAGTTTGCGGCAAAAAAAGCCGAACTCGTCAGCTATCGTTTCCCCACTACAGAGCTGATAAGTTTTAAAACAGACTCAATCCTTAATCAGCATAACCATAAAAGTGTTGTGGCCGGAATACTGCTTAATGCAGAGGGCGAAACGAAAGAAATAGCGAATATATCTGATCAGGCGAATTTTGAGATTAAAGTAGACCAGAATGACTGGACACTTTTGCTGCTGGCAAGCTCACTCACGGGGCAGAAGGTAAAACGTGCCGCACCTGGTGGAGAGGGTTTGGTGATGGATTATTTTGATTCGCTATCGGTCATAGATTATCTACAACACCACGACTCAGCATTGGCTGATTTAATAAATGAAGCGCCTCCCCGTTCATTTTATCATGACTCTTATGAAGTTTATGGAGCCAACTGGACTAAAAATTTTCTAAAAAAATTTGAAAGCCTTCAAGGCTATCCTTTGCAGGAAGTATTGCCGATTGTAAATGATAGCAGTCATGCGGAGCATGGTAGAGTACTACATGATGTGAGAGCTACTCTGGCAGAGCTTCTCTATGCCAATTTTACGTCGCTCTGGACCAACTGGAGTAATGAGCAAGGCAGCTTGACCAGAAACCAGGCTCATGGCTCTCCAGGGAATATCCTGGATCTCTACGCACAAGCCACCATCCCTGAAACAGAATCTTTCGGTACAAGCAAGTTTAACATTCCCGGGCTGCGTATAGATGAAGACTTTGAAGAGGAAAGGTTTGGAAAGCCCAGTCCTTTAATGATGAAATTTGCCTCTTCTGCTGCGCATTTAAGCGCCAAGCCACTGGTTAGCTCAGAAACTACTACCTGGCTGGGTAATCACTTTAAAGTGTCGCTTTCGCAGGTTAAGCCGCAGATAGATGAACTCTTTGTCTCTGGTATTAATCATATTTTTTATCATGGCATGCCTTATTCTCCCAAGCGGGCTGAGTTTCCCGGCTGGTTGTTTTATGCGTCTACCAATTTTAACCAGAATAGCCATTTCTGGGATGAGTTACCAGAACTCAACCGCTACATTAGCGAGTGTCAGAGCTATTTGCAAAACACCAAACCAGATAATGACATTCTGCTCTACTTTCCTATCCACGACCTCTGGACCAACAAAAAAGGAAAGTGGCTGCTTCAATTGGATGTGCACCACTATGAAGACTGGTTTTCTGCTTCAGCGGTAGGGGAGCTTACCGGAGAACTTTGGCACAAAGGCTATACTTTTGATTACCTCTCTGACTTTCAATTACAGCAACTTAGCCTTGTGGGAGAACAATTGCAGACGGCTAATGGCACAACTTATCAAACCCTTTTACTACCTCCGCTGGAGTATATACCTCTGGAAAGTCTGGAAAAGCTGCACCAACTGGCTACTGATGGTGCAAAACTCATATTTATGAAAAATCTGCCGCAGTCAGTTGCCGCATATCATCAGTGGGAGGAAAATGAAGAAAAACTTAAAAAGGTTAATCAAGATATTGAGTCTATAGCCAACATACAGCTTTTACAGACGGTGGATGAGCTACAAACCATTAGCTGGCTTAGCCGGGAAAGTATGAAGGATCAGGGGTTAGATTTTCTTCGTAAGAAACATGCTCATGGACACCTTTACTTTATTAGTAATCTGAGTAGCCAATTTAGTGAGGGGCCGATACGACTTGCTGTACCTGCACAGGTAGTAGAAATGATTAAACCACTTAGCAATAAGCGAGGCCTGGTAGACCATACGGCAGTGAATAATAGTACACAGGTATACCTGCAACTTAAGCCAGGAGAGTCCTGCCTGATAATTACATACGACAAGGCAGTAAATACCCAGAACTACCTCTACACAGCAGTAAATGAAGCTATAAGTTTGCCCTCTGATTGGAAGGTAGAGTTTATAAAGGGTAATACAGAGCTGCTCAGTACTACCTCATTTACGGTTGATAGTCTGACTTCCTGGACCAACTGGCCAGATACCAGCTTACAGTATTATAGTGGAAAAGCTCGCTACATATTAGATTTTGACCTTATGGAGCAGGATAGTGCGGAAGCCTATCTGTTGAGCTTTAGCGAGCTCAGAGAAAGTGCACAGGTGATTCTTAATGATAAAGAGGTAGGTACCGTCTGGGCGTTGCCCTATGAGATTATTCTGGAAGACTCTCTAATGCAATCTCAAAACCGTTTGGAGCTAATTGTACAAAACCTGTCGGCCAACCGTATGCGCTACCTGGATAGTCAGGGAGTAGAATGGAAGAAGTTTTATGACATCAATATGGTAGATATTACATACCAATCCTTTGATGCTACGCGCTGGAAGCCTGAACCTTCAGGCATTTTAGGGCCTGTTAGCCTTAAAAAGCTCCAGTATTTCCATTAATTTTTATCGATTAAAACGGTCATTTACCTCCCTAGGGAGGCTTTTGTCTATAAGTAGTAATCATTTGTCTATAAGGCTTCAGAAAATAGGCTTTTAAGTGTATTTAGCCCGTTCAAGTATAGTACAAGAGCTAGCTAAACCTTTTTCAAAACCTTTTTTCTGACATGTACAAATCATTACTACCCTTAGTCCTCTGCCTTTTTAGTACACACCTCCTCCTGGCACAGGGCAATATTAGTGGCACAGTACTAGACGCCGAGTCTGGTGAGCCATTAGAATACACTACTGTAAGCTTATTACAAGGCCCGGATTCCACCCTGGTTACAGGGGGCTATACCGATAATCAGGGAAATTTTAGCATTAGTGCTGATCCCGGAAGGTATATGGTAAAGATACAGTTTGTCTCTTACGATGCTAAAGTAATTGACGGCATACAACTAGGCAGCAGTAACAAAAATCTGGGAAAAATAAGCCTTAGCCCCAATACTTCTACTCTGGCAGAAGTGGTAGTTGAAGGGCAGAAAGAGCAAATGGTACTGGAACTGGATAAACGCGTATTTAATGTCTCTCAAGACCTGAGTAATACCGGTAGAAATGCTTCTGAGGTTTTAGATAATCTGCCTTCGGTAACTGTTGATGTAGATGGTAACGTAAGCCTGAGAGGCAGTGGAAACGTGCGCATACTGGTAGATGGCAAGCCCTCTGGCCTAATTGGCATAGGCGATACTGATGGTTTGCGAACCCTACAGGGAGATGCTATTGAGAGAGTAGAAGTAGTAACTAACCCCTCTGCCAGATACGATGCTGAAGGCTCTGCGGGTATCATAAACATAGTGTTGAAGAAAGAGAAAAAATCTGGTCTTAATGGTTCGTTCACTGCCAATGTAGGTACACCTGAGAACTATGGAGCTTCAATAAACCTGAACTATCGTCAGAGCTGGATGAATTTTTTCGTGAACTACGGAGTCAACTATCGTCAGCGCCCGGGGCAGGGCAGCTCTTATCAGAGATTTAATAATCAGGATACCGCATATGTTACTTTACGCGAAAACGACAGAATAAGAGGAGGCCTTTCCAATAACATTCGTGTAGGAACAGACTTTATATTTAATGAGTACAATACGCTGACTGCTTCATTGCTTTACAATGTGTCTGAGCAGGACAATAATACCGATACCTGGTACCGTGATTATACATTAGATAACGAATTTCTAAGACGTACCCTACGTACCGACCGTGAATTTGAAGATGAAGAAAATCAGGAGTATGAGCTATATTATAAAAGAACATATCAGCAAAAGGGAAGAGAGCTTACCGCCAATGTACAGTACCGACAGAGCGGGGAGATAGAGGACTCTGACCAGAATGAGTACGAGGGATTTGATGAAAATATGATGCCTACACTTTTTCAGCGCTCTTTGAACGATGAAAATGAGAAGCAATGGTTGATTCAGGCAGATTATGTGCATCCTTTCTTAGAAAATGCCAAGTTTGAAACCGGGCTTCGTAATACACTCAGGCAGATTGATAATGCTTACAATGTAGAGCAGCAGCAGGAATCTGGCGAATGGGTTAACCTGCCTGGTTTTACCAATACTTTTGCCTACGATGAAAATATATATGCCGCATATGCCATATTGAGCAACAAAACCGGCAAGTGGTCTTACCAGGGAGGATTAAGAGCTGAAGCTTCTGATATTACTACCCACCTGATTGATACAGACACTAAGAATGATAAAGATTATCTGAGCCTTTTCCCAAGTGCATTTTTAACTTACTCTTTAAGCAAAACCAACTCATTACAGGCCAGTTACAGCCGCAGAATTAATCGCCCGGGATTCAGGTCACTCAACCCTTTCTCAAGCTACACAGATGCTCGTAACATACGTACTGGTAACCCTGACCTGGACCCAGAGTTTACTGATAGCTATGAGTTTGGTTACCTGCTAAATTACCCTAGCGGTAATGTTTACTTTGGAGCTTACTACCGCTTTACAGATGATGTAGTAGAGCGAGTGCGTTGGTCTGAGGAGGATGTTGTAGGAAGTGATACCGTAGTAATAACTTACACCCGTCCGGAAAACCTAAGTACCCAGAATGCTTACGGCTTTGAACTCAATGGTTCTAAAGATCTTTTTGCCTGGTGGAATATCAACGCGAATATGAATTTTTACCGCTCCATTACCGAAGGAGAGTTTAGAGGAGAAGCTCTGGATGCAGATACTTATACTATGAGTGGGCGTTTTACTTCTAAATGGAAACTAGCGGGGCTTTTTGATGTACAAATGAGTGGATTTTATCGTGCACCGGAAGAGACAACTCAGGGCAGAAGAAAAGCACTATATGCTATAGACCTGGGTGCTACCAGGGATATTTTGCAGAAGAAAGGAACTCTTGCCCTTAGTGTAAGAGATATGTTTAATACCCGCAAATTCAGATACGAAACAATTACCGATACCTTGTACGAAGATGCTGAATTTCAGTGGGGTGTGCGCCAGATTACACTCTCATTTACGTATCGTCTCAACGACATTAAAGGACGCCAGAGAGGAGAAAGAGGTGGCCGTGATGGAGGTTACGATGGTGGAGGAAATGATATGGATTTCTAAAGATTGTCTTACGGATGGATTATATAGCGGAAAGGTCGTCGCCTGTGGCAACGGCCTTTTTTTGTGCTTATTGATTGATGTAGTAAGAGGTAACCAGGTGGAAGATGCTTTCTGCCCCCGCCTGATTAAAGCCTTCCAGGCGGTATTGTATGCCTGTCTCCAGTTTTCTTTTGTTATTAAAAAACCAACCCAGCCCTACATAAGCCCTGTTGTTTAGTTCGTGCATAATGGCATTAAAGGACCAGAGCACTTCATTAGAGAGGATGATATACTTCTCTCCATCATCTAGTAATCTGCCATTTAGGGGGAAATCATAACTAATACGGTAGCGGAAGCGATTCTCAAACCCATCGTGCTGAAAATGTTGTTCAGTACGTATTCGGTGAGCAATACGTCGGGCCCCGCTGAAAGAAACAAAAGCATACTGCTGCATAAAGCGGTGTTCGTAGCCCTTCACCTCAGTGTTAAAAGGGCCTTCCCAGGTATAATTGTAGCCGATACCAAACTCACTTTCATTAAAAAACTCATAATCTGCAAAAATCTGAGTTTCTATCTGTTCCCAGGCATAGTCTCTCTGGCTGTTCTCATCTTTTTCAGTCCATACGTTTCGTCCGTTTATTTTGGCATTAAAAGACCAGTGCTCAAATGCACCCATCGTATACGAAAACTCTGGCTCCCATTTTAAAGCGGATTGTGCCCGAGACTGATATTGAGCAAAGAAAAGCAGGCTGCTAATAAAAAGTATAAGTCTCTTGTTAGTATAATACATTGTCGGACGATCTTCTGTCTATTCTTTGTACTTTTAGGGTATTACCTTCATCATCAAACAGAAACTCATAAGGTCCATACTTTTCTTCACCTTTTACCTGAGCTACAATCTCATAGCGTATAGTAAGGTCATCAGTATCTCCCTCCATAAAATCCTCAATAATTTCTTCATCTTCATCCTCGTCGTCTTCTTCTTCGGCAGTGTACTGTCGTTGGATTCGGAGCATACGGTGCCTTTTATAGGTATCGTCCATATACTCATCTATGGCTTCCCGTGCTTCATCTTCTATCTCTTTATGGCTTATCAGTTCTTCAATATCCATTAGCCGTCCATCATCGTAAAACTCAATGCTCAGCTTTTTTCCCTCCCAAACCATTTCTATCTCGTAGCCAGAGTGGTTTTCATCGTACTCTCTGAAGTATTTTATTCTTCGGGCATCTTCCATCATTGGAGAAAGTAGCTCTTTGATAGTTTCAGGAATCTCACTCTCATCAATTTTTTCTTCGTACTCCTTTTTTTCATCCTGAGCCAAGGCCAGGTGGCTAATTGTAAAAATACATAGCAGACAGAGGAGATGTAATAGGTAGTTTTTCATTGTCTATACTATTTATTAGGGTCTATAGGCTAACGCAGCAATGTTATTTCAGTTTTGTAGAATTGAGGTTTTGGTAAAAATACTCAATCTAAATTTACCTTTAGTGTTGTTTAAAATCTGACTTAATGCTTTATATAAAACAGCTATTAATTTTCTCTTAACGGCAAAGAAGCTCTGAAGCAGTCCATAGCTTAAACGATTAAATTATTCAGCATTAGAAATGCTAATAAATAATTTTGCTAGAGGCATTGGCATAAAAACAAAAATGACTGCTCCAAGCGGGAACAGCCATTCTGATAAAATGGTAGTAGCTTAACACATACTACCCCTGTAGATTAAATTGGCTAGCTATAAGTTTTTTTCCAGCAGTGCCACAATGCTACTGTTGCCCTGCATACGAGCATGGTCTAGAGCAGACATACCATGGGTATCTTTCAGGTCGGCCTGAGCTCCATTTTCTATCAGTAGTTTTACGATATCTTCATGCCCAAATGTGGAGGCAAAGATGAGAGCAGTAGCCCCATTAAAGTTCTGCTGATTGACAGATGCCTTATTAGCAATTAGGGCAGAGGCAATCTCATAATATCCTCTAAACGCACACCCCATTAGTGCCGTATTGCCGGAACGATCGTAAGCATTGATATCCGCGCCGTGTTGAAGTAGCAGTTCTACCAAATGCTGGTGCCCATTGTAAGCTGCAAGGGTAAGGGCTGTATAACCTCTATGATCTTGCTGGTTGATAAGTGTAGAATCTGCTTGTAGCAGTTGAACAACTGTAGCGGTATCACCCTGGCTGGAGGCACTAAAAATATCTTTAGCCTGTGCCTGTATTGCACAAATACTCCAGGTGAGTACAGTTAAGAGTAGCGCTTTAAATAGCTTCATAGTAATAGTTGTTTAGGGAGGTTTGTGGATTGTTTTCTAAGACGATGGCTTTGAGCGCCTCTGCCCATGCCTGATCGTCGTTCAGGCTTTCTACCATACTCAAACTTTCGCCTCCATGCTCCAGAAATAGTTCGTAGTATTCCTCTCCAATCTCCAGTACAGTTTCAAGGCAGTCAGCTACAAAAGAGGGGGAGACTACTAAAAGCTTTTTGGCTCCCTGCTCAGCTAAAGACTTGATGGTGTAGTCAGTATAGGGTTTGATCCAGGGATCTTTACCCAGGCGTGACTGAAATGATGTACTGTATTGCGCTGTATTAATACCTGCTTCTGTGGCAATGAGCCTGGAGGTTTCAAAGCAGGCTGTACGGTAGCAGTATGGGCGATGGCTTAGTCCTTCAGAGCAGCTACAGTGAGGCTTGTCGCAATAATTACTGCTACTGTTCATTTTGGCCAGATGACGCTCAGGTATGCCATGGTAGCTAAACAGGATATGGTCATAGTTACCATCCTGCATCTGCTGCTTTACTTTGTTTGCGAAAGTTGAAATAAATAACGGATGCTGGTGAAAGAAACTGACAAAATTAATTTTAGGGATAATATGCCATTTCTGTACAATCTCCATCACTTTCTGGTGTACCGAACCTACCGTAGCCGAAGCGTATTGGGGAAAAAGAGGAACTATCATTATTTCATCTGTTCCCGAAGCACGCAAATTAAGTAAGCCCTGCTCTATAGAGGGGTTTTGGTAGCGCATAGCCAGCTCCACCTGGTATTCCAGACCTAGCAGATATTGAAGTTTCTGCTTTATTTGTTTTCCGTAATGGAGTAGGGGCGAGCCGTTTTCTGTCCATAGTTTGCGGTATTCTTTACTTACTTTAGGTGCTCTAAAGGGGACGATAATTAAATTAACTAACATCCAGCGCTTCCAGTAAGGTATATCTATTACTCTTTCGTCCATCAAAAACTCTCTCAGGTAACGGGCTACATCTGCAGTAGCCGGAGAGTCAGGTGTGCCCAGGTTGATAAGTAAAACTCCCTTTTTATTCATTTTTCGTTGTCTTTATTGTTATTCTTTACAATATGGCCTGTTGCTGCGGCTCTTCTTATGATTGATTGCTTAGCAATAGGCTTATAGTTTTGAGGTATTCCGGCTCTGCTTCCTGTAACTTAAGCGACTGTATAGCTCTGGCAGGATGCCTCACCAGCTTTTTACTAATGTTATGTGCAATCTGATCCAGTACCTCATCTGCTAGTTTGAGGCTTTTGTTACAAGCTAACTCATTACGTACAGCTTCGTACACTGTGGCGGCATACTCTCCTAATACTGCTCTTGCAGGCATTTTTTTATGCCATAGCATCATCTCAGCTAGCTCACTATCTATAATCTGCTCTACTTTAGTAACTGCCTCTTCGCGGCTATTACGGGTATTGTGGTTTTCTTCGGCGAGCTTGTCTAGGTTGATGAGCCTGATATTTTCCTGATGGCTAAGTTTAAAACTAACATTCGCCGGCATACCCAGATCGGCTATCACGCGTTTTTTGTGAGCAGTACCCCAAGCGCTTTTGATGAGAGAAGGGGAGTGGCTAACTGCCGTAATAATGGCATCGTAAGCTTCTAAATGGTTACTTAATACTTGCTGCCAGGGGGTAACTCCCAGCCCATGTTGATGGGCAAGAGCTTCTGCTTTACTTTCGGTACGGTTAGCAAGGTTTACTTTTCCAAAGCCAAACTTATGAACGTATCGTAACACCTCTTGCCCAATCTCTCCACAGCCTATAATTAACAAATGCTTGTGCTGTAACTGTCCTCCAAACTGACTTTTGATTGTTTTTAAAGCCTGGTAAGCGGTTGACATAGAACCCCTCCTGAAGCTTGTTTCATTGCTAATTCTTTTATGCATTCTAAATACTGCCTGCATCAGCCTCTCCAGTAATGTGCCCTGCAACTGATAATTTCTGGAACGTTGGAAAGCTTCTTTAACCTGTGTAATGATTTGGGCATCACCCACTACTAACGAATGTAGGCCGCTACCAACGTCTAGTAGATGCTTGGCAGTATCGTAGGTGCTGCTGCTAAATTGTAGATACTCCAGGTAGCGGGAGTCGTCACCCAAACCTTTCATACTCAGCCAGTAATGGACAATCTGCTCTATAGAAGTCTGAGTAGACTCAAAGTAAATCTCCGAACGGTTGCAGGTAGCTAAAACACTGAGGCCAGTTATATCAGGGTACAGCTCTGGAAGTTGGACATACAGCTGATGTAACTCATCATGGCTGAAATGGAATTTCTCTCTTACTTCTACCGGCGCTGTATGGTGTGATATTGAAATGTACTGTAATGTTTTTTGCATTCTTCTGCTGGATGAAGTATTAGTGTAAAGAGAGGCTTATCCCAAGCCCCTCTTTGGATTAGGAATTAATGTTGTCTTGTAAAATCATCTTTAGAGTAGCCTAACTCTTTAGCTAGAGCCATTCCAAAGTTGCGATCAGCCATATAGAAATGGGTGATCATCTGCATTTGTACGTCGCGGCTTTTTACCTGCCCCAGATCCCCCAGAAGATTTTTGAGTAAGCTGGCCTGCTGTTCTTTGTTGAGCGAGCGATAGAAATCTCCTGCCTGCCCAAAATCATTGGTTTTGCTTATCTTCTTCTGTGTGATAGCGACATTGTTTACCGGAGTTTCTACAGCTTTGTATTTGCTGTGATCTTTAACCTCTGTTCGTGTACTAGGCTGATAATTAACATCCGCTTCAGGAAATTCCTTGTTTCTGCTGCTGGCATAGCCATCTGCATTGTAGTTGACTACTTTCTGTTTAGGCTTGTTAACTTCTATCTGTTGGTAGTTGGCTCCCAAACGATGGCGGTGCGTGTCAAAGTACGAGAAAAGACGGCCTTGTAATAGTTTATCTTCAGAAGGTTCTACCCCAGGAATAAGAGAGCCCGGTGAGAAAGCCGCCATTTCTATTTCTTCAAAATAGTTAGTAGGGTTCTCATTAAGTGTCATAGTGCCTACTTTATGCAGAGGAATCTGTTCTTCAGGCCAGTCTTTGGTAGCATCCAGTGGCCAGAAGTCAAAGTCATGCATATTTTCAGGCTTAATCATCTGTACATAAAGATCCCACTGAGGGTAGTCTTTATTATCTATATCTTCACGTAGGCTCATGGTAGCATGCTGCCAGTCTTTTCCCTGCTGTTCTGCCGCCTCTTCTACACTCAGGTTTTTAACACCCTGGCGGGTTTTCCAGCTATATTTTACATATGTGACCTCTCCCTTTTCGTTGATCCACTTGAAGCCATGCACGCTGCTACCATCCATATACTGGTAACCAGCAGGTATACCCAGGTCAGTGTATAATCTCATTAGCATATGAGTAGACTCAGGGATGTTAGAGAAGAAGTCAAAAAAGCGATTAGGGTCCTGTTTGTTAGTTACCGGAGAAGGCTTGAGCGAATGCACCATATCAGGAAACTTAATGGCATCGCGGATGAAGAATACCGGAAGGTTATTTCCTACGATATCGTAATTTCCTTCTTCAGAGTAAAATTTTACGGCAAAGCCTCTGGGGTCTCTGGCAGTTTCTGGAGAACCTTTACCGTGAATTACAGTGGAAAACCTAACCAATAGGTCTGTAGTCTTTCCAACTTCCTGAAAAGGTGCTGCCATCGTGTATTCAGACATATCGTTAGTACACTCAAACACACCAAAAGCACCTGCGCCACGGGCATGTACTACTCTTTCAGGAATTCTTTCTCGGTCAAATGAAGCTAGTTTCTCTATCAGGTGAATGTCTTCAAGCAAAACCGGGCCGTATTCACCCACAGTTTTTGAGTTCTGATTATCTCCTACCGGCGCTCCATAGTCAGTTGTCATTTGCTGCGCAAAACCTCCCAGGGAGATGAGTAATCCTAGTATAAACGTAAGTTTGTTCATTAACTTAAATGATCTGGTTAATAGAATTATGTTAGATGTTAGTATTAATGACTCAAGAATGAGTCGTTGGAACGATCAGCCATAACAGATCTATAAAGCAGAGAAAGTAAGGTGCGCACCCAGAGCTTATTCTATCTTTATTCCAGTATCAAAGGTAAGGGGAGATAAACTATAAGAAAAATCAATAATTTTTATCTTACTATAACTTAAGGTTATTTTGTTTGGCGGGAATTACAGCACTATTGAAAACCCCACGGCAGCCAGTCTATTAACTATTGTGGATGATTAAAGGAAAATAGCCTCAGTGTTGGAATCCGATGAACCCTAAAGTTTGAGAGAAAAGACTAGAGGAAAAAATAAATACTATTGAAATGAAAAGAGCAGCTTAAGCTTGAAAAGATTCCCAAGTTAAACTGCTACTCATACTCGTAAAACGGCTACTAAAGCTTATAGCTGAAACCTTTCTACCTTATGGGCATCGCGCCAACGCATACGGTAGGCGTTCATGGCTGTATTGCCAAGATGCCTGGTAAGGCGATAGTTGACAACTAGCCCAACTGCTGCACCTATGCCGGGAATCATCTGAGCTAACTTGGCCAGATCCAGATAATCACGATACTCCAACTGAAAGGTGCGCCAGTCAAAAGCATTGATATCATAAGGGAGGGTTTTACTAAGTGCTTCCCACTCATAAATTTGGGCAAACACCTCATTGCGCTGCTGCTGGCTGGAAAATGCCAGCTGAAAAATCTTTAGCATAAACAGCCGTTCGCGATAGTCTCTCACATCATAGCCATAGATAGCGGCAATCTCATACAGCATCTTCATTTTCAGACTTAGAAACAAAGGAAAGTCTGCCAGAGACATTAGAAAACCTCCGGCACCAGTAATGCCTCCTTCGGTAGCAGCTAGTTTATTATAAATGTCTATGCAGCGGCGTGCTTTATCTTCACGTTCTTTAAAGCTGATGCTGGTAAATGGCTTTTTGGTAGTAAACTCTGAACCGAAGATGATTGAGCGCACCATCTGTTTGATCGCCAGGGTAACCGCCCGGTGGATTCTTTCAGGAATAATAGTATTGATACGCTGCTGTATGCCTTTAGAAATCTTATTCGCAAGGCTGGGTGCTTTACGCATTTTTTCTTCCCAGATTACCAGTTCTGCCATGGCTTTTCCTTCGTAAGAACGTAAATATCGCCAGATGTAGGGTTCTTCTTTTTTCTGAGAAGTCGTACTCAGGTCATTTAATAAAATATTGTTCTGCGTTTGGGTAGTATTCATTAATAATGTGTTAATGTTGTACATTTTAAAACGACTTTTGCCGCTGAAGAGTTCTTCATTGTATATTGATAGCAGTGAGGGGCTACTTATAATCCTGAAAATATTTTTTTTACTAATGACCTTAAGCTGTTTAAGCCTGACCCTTATTAGTATCCCAAACAATTGTGCGGCAGGAATGTATTATACCTGAGTCTACCTTTATAGTTGTTATTGGGTAGGGTGCTCAAACACACGAAACTTTTTTAAACCACAAATTTTTTAATCATGGCAGTAACAAAAATTATTGAAGTAATCGCAGGATCAGAAAAAAGCTTTGATGATGCAGTAAGAAATGCGTTAACAGAAGCTTCAAAATCTGTGAAGAACATAACATCGGTTTACGTGAAAGAAATGAAAGCCAATGTGGAAAACAATCAGATAGTATCCTATGGAGTAAACGCCAAAATCTCATTTACAGTAAATGATTAGGATACAATGATTATATAACTTGAGCTCGGGCCATTTGTCCGGGCTTTTTTTATGTATTGATCCCGTCCTCAAGTAAGTTAACCGAAAAATTGACTAATTTATGAAAAGGGTAGGTGTACTTATCATTAGTGCTATATTAGTAGATACTTAATATTATATCTGCTCAATATGCATCTCTTTACGCGCCTGACTACCTTCATAATGTTAACTGTTTTAAGCTGCCAATCCCCGTCACAGGAGATACAGGACCAGCCTCAGAAATCGCCTAATATTCTTTTTATTTTAGTAGATGATATGGGTTATGGGGATATGTCCGCTTTTAACCCAGATTCTAAAATACCTACTCCCGCCCTGAATAAATTAGCCTCTGAAGGAATGCGGTTTACAGATGCTCATGCTCCTGCTGCGGTTTGTGTACCTTCGCGTTATGGTCTTATCACGGGTCGTTATCCAGTACGCCGCACGGGTACTTTTGAAGGTTCGTGGATAGAAAAAGATCGTCTGACACTGCCTGCTATGCTAAAAGAAGCTGGCTATACTACTGCTTGTGTGGGTAAGTGGCATTTAGGCATGGGCGAGAACGAAAAACAGCCTGAACCCAATGGTGTGCTTAGCTCCGGCCCGGTGGACCGTGGTTTTGACTATTTTTACGGTATTCCTGCATCTTTAGATATTCCGCCTTACTATTACATAGAAAATAACCAGTGTATATCACTCCCTACTGAAACCATTGAGGGGAACAACTCTCCTGATGTAAGCCCTATACAGGGGGCATTTTGGAGAGGAGGAAACATATCAGCTGATTTTGATCACGAGCAGGTGCTGCCACGCTTTCAGGAGAAAAGTATAGAGTTTCTTAAAAATCATGAAGCTCAATCTGATAAACCTTTCTTTTTGTATGTAGCCTTAGCTGCGCCCCATACTCCCTGGCTGCCATTAAAAGAATACGAGGGCAAAAGTGAGGCTGGAACTTATGGTGATTTTGTTTATCAGGTAGACCAGACGGTAGGTAGTATACTTAATTACCTGCAAGAAGCTAATCTGGATGAAGAAACATTAATCTTCTTTAGTAGTGATAATGGGCCGGTCTGGTTTCCGGAAGATGTAGAAAAATACCAGCATCAGGCTACGGCTCATCTAAACGGGATGAAGGGCGATGTTTATGAAGGAGGCCACCGTATGCCATTTATCGCACGTTGGAAGGGCAAAATTGCTCCTAACAGCAGTAGCGATCAGCTCGTGTGCTTTACAGACATGATGGCGACACTCGCAGAGCTCAATAATATCCCTCTTTCCCAAAGTACAGCAGCCGAAGATAGTTACAGCTTTTTACCAGTGCTTATGGGTGAGGAAAACATTCCGGGTCTACGCAATACTCTGTTGGTAGAGTCTGTATATGGCCTATATGCTATGCGTGAGGGAGACTGGGTTTATATTAATGGCCCCGGAGCTGGTGGTTTTACAGCCGGTTATCCACGTCCAGAGGGGTACCCTTCGCCAGAGGCGGAACCTCAGCTTTTTAATCTGAAAGAGGATCCTTCTCAAACTCAAAATCTCTACCAGGAGCAGAAGGATGTAGCGAAGCGCCTATCAGACAAACTAGAGGCATATTTAAATATCAATTAAGTCTTCAGGAAAACAGTCACTTTCTAAGCTTTTCTTACGCAGGAGAACATTTATTTTTTGTAGGTGTTGAGTAAATGGTAGAACTAGATGTAACCCCATACTTCGTTTGGTTCTCGGCAAGCTTTAATTCAATACAATATGCGATACGGCTTCGTGCTGATATGTATACTTATGTGCGTGCTCATAGATGGGTGCGCTGTGCAGCATAGTCTGGATTATAAAAGAAAAGAGGTGACTACAACTACTATAGATTTTGCTAAAAATAAGCGTATTCCTGATGTAATTAGAGATGAGGTACTAGAAGCTTTGTCTCACTACCCTGAACTAAAGAATACACCTATAGACTTTGTGTTTCGCAAAGATATTATCAAATCTTTTATGCAGGCACAGCCTCGCTGGTTTGGAATTTTTCAGTCCAGGCGTAAACGAGCCTATGTGGTTAAAATTACGCCGGCTCTCAAGCTGAAAGAGAAATCAATACCTGTAGAAGAATTACCGCGAGAAACACTGATCGGCTGGATAGGTCATGAGTTGGGCCATATTATGGATTATCAGACAAGAAGCGGGCTGGGACTTATTCGTTTTGGGCTTGGGTATTTAAGTTCAGAATCATACCTGAAAAGGGCAGAGCAAACCGCTGATTTGTTTGCGATTAACCACGGTCTGGGAAGCGAAATTTTAAGCACCAAAAATTTTATTTTGGATCACGCACAAATACCAATGACTTATAAAAACAGAATCAGGCGACTTTATATGTCGCCTGAAGAAGTTATGGAGCACATTGATGATGATGATGACAGCCTGCTTCCAATTGATGAGGTAGATAATGATTAATCTACCTTATAGACTTTTGTTAAACTCTTGCCATTCGTTAAACTCTTCCTCTTTCATCACACGAGGCATCTTCACCTGTCCGCCCTTTTTCTTTTCGCGCTCATTCCATTGATAAAAAACATCAGGAGATACTACACTTACTTTAACATCTTTTAAAGCTTTGCTTCGTGCTACATTATAGTTTTTATTCACACTCTTCAAATGTTCATCTAATGCTTCGGCAAGAGCTTTTTCATCAGTATCAGTGTCGCTGTCTACACCCAGATACCAATGATGTATATAGTCGTTTTCGGGACGTACGGCAGCAACTGTGAACTCAGGAATAGCAATATTGAATTTTTCTTCCAGATGCTTAATTCCGTCGTTCATTTTCAGTACTGATAGCTGAGAGCCTACCACATTTAAAAAGTGCTTGGTACGACCAGAGATGATTATTTCCGCTCTCTTTTTGTCGGTAAATTGTATGGTGTCGCCTATCATGTAGCGCCATGCTCCAGATACAGTGGAAATTATTAAGGCATAGTCTACACCTTCCTCCACTTCTTCTAGTGTAAGAGCTTTGGTTCCCTGTACTATGGCGCCGTTCTCATCTATATGTTCATCTTTGAAAGGAACAAACTCAAAGAAAATTCCATTGCGAGTAGAAAGCTTCATGGCCATATGCTCATTAGGGCGAGCCTGAAAAGCGATAAAGCCCTCTGAGGTAAGATAAGTGTCAATAATTGTGATAGGGTGACCCAGCAAAGCCTCAAAACTTTTACGGTAAGGTTCAAAGGCGACGCCTCCAGAAGTAAAAACACTTAGGTTAGGCCATATCTCATGGATGTGGTTTAGGTTATGGTATTCAATTACCTTTTTTAACATGAGTTCATTCCAGGAAGGAATACCACTTAGTGCCCCAATATCCCAGTCTTTTGCGTTTTTAGCAATCTGCTCCACTCTTTCGTCCCAGTCAGAGAGGGCAGAAATCTCAGCGCCCGGACGATAATAGCCTCTGAACCAGGAAGGAATATTGCTGGCAGAAATACCGCTAATCTCTCCCTCAAGATGGTCTCCATTATGCCCCAGATCGGTAGAACTACCCAGCATCATTACTTCACGCTCAAAAAAGTCAGCAGGTAAATCAAAATTGGAGAGAGCCAATACCTGAGCGATACCAGTTTTACGAATCGCGTCCAGCATGTCGTCGGTTACAGGAATACGTTTGCTGCTATTTCCGGTAGTACCTGAACTCAGGGCATAATAATTAGGTTTGCCGGGCCAGGTAATATCTTCGGCTCCCTCTAACTGGCGTTGCCACCATTCTTCGGAAATGAGATTATAGTCATGGTAAGGTACCGTATCCGCAAAAGCCTGATACATATCCTCTTTCTCAAGTAGTTTTGAAAAATTATAGTATTTGCCAAAAGCAGTATTTCTGGCTTTTTTCAGCAGTTGCGTAAGTGTTTCTTTTTGTTCCTCTATAGGAGAGGATTCTGGTACAACCCTATCAGTAAACTCCAGAGCTGTTTTAATAATATTGCCTAGTACGGCCATATCTGTAAAAATTTGTGATGTGTTAGGTTAAAAAGTTATTCAAGTTGAATACATACTAACTAACGCTCATCTCCTCACTTAGTTTAAGGATTTTTACTGGTCTATGTAACTTCAGACTTACTGCATATTCAAGCAAATCAGCAAAGTGCGGAATGGATCAATTTCAACAATTAGATTAACCTCTGTCGGAAAGTTGCGTTGAGCTAACTATCGTTAGCGAATTCGTAAATATAAATAATTACTATTATGCCGACAGTAGAAAACTATCCACGTTCATTTTCACATATTGGCCTTACTGTTCCAGACATACAGGCAGCTGTAGACTTCTACTCTGAAGTGATGGGTTGGTATACAATTATGGAACCCAGTGAAGTAAAAGAAGAAAAAGAGACCCCGGTAGGGCAGATGTGTATTGATGTTTTTGGTGAAGGTTGGGGAGCATTCCAGATCGCTCACATGTCAACTTCTGACGGAGTTGGAATAGAGCTTTTTTCTTTTCCCTCTAAAATGGAAGCCAAAGGAGATTTTAACCCTTTTCAGACAGGGCTTTTTCATTTCTGCGTACAGGATCCGGATATTGATGGCCTCATTAAAAAGATAGTAGACCGGGGAGGTAAGCAACGTATGCCCGTACGTGAATACTACCCGGGAGAAAAGCCATACAAAATGTGCTATGTAGAAGACCCATTCGGAATTGTCTTTGAGATTTATACGCATAGCTATGAGCTCACATATTCTTCCGGGGCGTATTAGAAACCGACAGAACATAAAAAAAAGCCTGAAAGAAACTTCTTTCAGGCTTTGAGTACCAGGAGCGGGACTTGAACCCGCACGACCTAATGGTCACAAGATTTTAAGTCTTGCGTGTCTACCAATTCCACCATCCCGGCATGAGTATTAAACTCAAATTGCTTAGAACAGCAAAGCGACTCACCTATTATGCGTTCTGGGAGTCGCTTTTGTTTGAGCGAAAGACGGGGTTCGAACCCGCGACCTCAACCTTGGCAAGGTTGCGCTCTACCAGCTGAGCTACTTTCGCTTATTGCTTGTTTCCGAATGGGAGTACAAAGATAAATACGGGTTTTGAAAATACAATAGCTATCCCAAAAAAAAGACGATTTTTTTTTACTGTACTACATTGTCATCTCCAATGATGCTTTACTTTTATTATTTATCTACTTTTGAAAAACATTCAGCATCAGAAGCTAGCATAGGCCTTAGTGCTGATTATTAATATATTTATCAGAAAACTACTGAACAAAAAAATTACATGATCCTTTCCGGTAAAAGTATAGAATCAAAACTGGGCAAAGACATCATTATTGACCCTTATCGTAAAGAGCAACTTAATCCTAACAGCTACAACCTGCGACTACACGAAGACCTGCTGGTATACGATAGTAATGAGCTGGATATGAAATTGGAAAATACTGCCACTAAAATTACTATACCTGAAGAAGGACTTTTGCTGGAGAAAGACAAGCTTTACCTGGGGCGTACCCTGGAGTTTACCGAAACACACAATTGTGTGCCCATGCTGGAAGGTCGTTCCTCTATTGGTAGGTTAGGCCTGTTCGTACATATTACAGCTGGCTTTGGAGACGTTGGATTTTCCGGCTTCTGGACTTTGGAAATGTTTTGCGTGCAGCCCATCCGCATATATGCTGGTGTTGAAATTTGTCAGATTTTTTATCATACTATAGAAGGAGAATACGAGGCCTATCATAGCAAAAAGTATCAACATAATACTGGTATTCAACCCAGTATGCTGTTTAAAGATTTTGAGAAGTAGACAGCTGCTACAAACCTTTTGCTGGCTTGTGTATTTATACCTTATCAAATAACCGATTTGACATGACACAAGACCTAAACTTAAACAATCTGCTTTTTGTAGATATTGAGACAGTATCTGCTAAGCCTGACTTTAACGAGCTTGATGAGGTGCTAAAAGAGGAGTGGAGCAGAAAAGCTTCTAACCTCAAAAACCGCGAAGAGCTTAGCGTAGAAGAAATGTACTTTAGCCGTGCAGGTATCTATGCAGAGTATGGCAAGGTGGTCGTAATTTCAGTTGGCATCTTCCATACTCTGGAAAATGATGAAACGGAATTACGGATCAAATGCATTTCTGGTGATAATGAAAGCGAGATTCTGCAAAACTTTAAGGAGACGGTACTTAAATTTGATCAGGCAAAGCTTAGGTTGTGTGCGCATAATGGTAAAGAATTTGACATTCCTTTCCTTTGCCGTCGTATGCTGATTAATGGTATAGAGCTGCCCCCTTCTATGAATATAGCCGGCAAAAAGTCGTGGGAAATTCCCCACCTGGATACTATGGAAATGTGGAAGTTTGGAGACTATAAAAGCTATACGACCCTGGAACTGCTTGCCGTTTTGTTTAGTGTTAATGCAGTAAACGAAGAAGCCATTAAAGCCAGTGATATCAATCGTATTTATTATGAGGAGCAGGACATTAATAAAATCGCTCGCTTCTGTAAAAGGAATGTATCTATGCTAGCCCAGGTCTTTCTTCACCTTCAATCTTTAGAGCCAATTAAGCAGGAAAATATTAATGTGGTTTAGCCCACTCTCTACCTCATTTAACTTACCCTAATCCTAAATCTGAACTTTAGCCTGATTAAAGAGGTTTATCCATTAATTACAACTATTTTACATCCATCCTCAATTATTTTAGTCTTCCTCTCCCGTTAAGAATAATTACTTCAATACTACGCAGCTGATGTTGAATATCTCATCAGAAAAAAGCCTTTTGTAGCTCATGTTTACACTTTTTGCAACATAGCAGAGTGCCATGAGTTATACTTGCAGGCAAAATGTGAGGAGTAATACAACATTTCAATAATACACAAAGTGTATGGCTGAGCTACAGATTTTTATAAATTCGCTCACCTAATCACTAAAACAAAGATTTTTTAATTATACATAATGCCAAAAAAAAGAAATAATCAAAAGACCCGTTCGCGGTCAAAAAAACAGCAATTCAGTAAAGAGCAGCTGGCATTTCAGGCGCTAAGCCTACTAGATGCTAACCTCACCAAGGCTTATTCGCCTCGCCAGATCGCTCGTAGACTTAACATCAACGATAAAGCTTCCAAAAATGCTCTTCCTAATATCTTATATAAACTGGAAGAAGAGGGTAAGGTCAAAAAAATTCTTAACGGTAAGTACCAGACAACTGCTGAGCCCAAAATTTTGCTGGGTAAGGTTGATTTTGTAAACCCTCGTTTTGCCTTTATCATTTGCGAAGAGTTAGAGCAAGATATAAAGGTAGATGCCGACTACCTGCAAAACGCTCTGGATGGTGATATCGTTAAGGTGCTTTCCTTTGGCCCGGGTACCAGCGAGAAGCGTCCAGAAGGAGAGGTGATAGAAATTGTAGAGCGCACCAAGCAGGAGTTTGTAGGTAGAGTAGAAATGTCTAATCGCTTTGCTTTTGTAGTACCCGATAGCCGTAAAATGCATCACGATATTTTTGTGCGCCTGGACGAACTTAAGGGCGCCAAAAACAACGATAAGGTAATAGTAAAACTAAACCAATGGCCTACCGAAGATAAAAGCCCGGTGGGTACGGTTGTAAAAGTACTGGGGCCTGCTGGCGAAAACAATGCAGAAATACACTCTATTATGGCGGAGTTTGATCTGCCATTTGAGTTTCCGCACGATGTAGAAGAAGAAACTAGCAAAATTAAATTTAAGCTTACCCAGAAAGAGCTGGCAAAGCGCCGTGACTTTCGGGAAGTCACTACCTTTACTATAGACCCAGTAGACGCTAAAGACTTTGACGACGCGCTATCTATTCAAAAGCTGGAAGACGATGTATGGGAGATTGGTGTACACATTGCTGACGTAACTCATTATTTGCAGGAAGATACTGCTCTGGAGCGAGAAGCGCAGGATCGTGCTACTTCAGTTTATCTGGTAGATAGAGTTATACCTATGTTGCCAGAAAAACTGTCAAACGATTTATGCTCGCTACGTCCAAATGAGGACCGTCTCACCTTTTCAGCGGTATTTAAAATGGATAAGAATGCCAAAGTAAAAGATGTATGGCTAGGGCGTACAGTAATCCACTCCGACCGCAGATTTGCTTACGAAGACGCGCAGGAGAGAATAGAAAGCGGAAAAGGAGACTATGCGGAAGAGGTAGTTTTGCTAAATAACCTGGCTAAAAAACTTAGAAATGAACGCTTTGCCAAAGGTGCCGTAAACTTTGAGACTACCGAAGTGCGCTTTAAGCTGGATGATGCCGGTAACCCACTGGAGGTAGTGCCCAAAATCCGTAAAGATGCGCATAAGATGATAGAAGAGTTTATGCTGCTCGCCAATAAAAAAGTAGCTGAATTTGTTTACCACTATAAGAAGCGCAAAGAGAAAAATACTTTCGTATACCGTGTACACGACTACCCTGACATTACTAAAATTCAGGAGTTTTCTGAGTTTGCGCAGCGCTTTGGTTACAAACTGCATACTTCTGATGATGCTATTTCAGCCTCTCTTAATGAGCTTATGGCGGCGGTAGAAGGTAAACCGGAACAGGACATTTTGCAGCAACTGGCTATTCGTACTATGGCCAAGGCAAAATATACCACCGAAGCTAAAGGTCACTTTGGGTTGGCGTTTGAACATTATGCGCACTTTACTTCGCCTATTCGCCGCTACCCGGATGTAATGGTGCACCGTTTATTACAAAAATACCTGGATGGGGTAGAGATAGACGAAAGAGAGCAGTACGAGAAAAAGGCAGAGCACTCTTCGGAGCGAGAAAAAAGAGCTGCCGATGCAGAAAGAGCATCTATTAAATATAAGCAGGTACAATACATGCAGCAGTTTGGGACAGATCGGGTATTTGAGGGTATTGTTTCTGGTGTAACCGAATGGGGTGTGTTTGTGGAAATGATAGAAACCCACTGCGAAGGTATGGTGCGTATGGCAGAAATGGATGACGATTATTACGAGTACGATGCTAAAAACTTCAGAATTATTGGGCAACGTCGTAAGCGCATTATCGCTTTAGGTGATAAACTAAAAGTAAGAGTTATCAAAACGGATATGGATCGCCGTACCATAGACCTTGAATTTGTAAAATAGAACAAGACTTTGCTGAGCGTTCAAATATGGTTTCCATGAATATTCCCGACTTATTTTGGGATGGGAGCGGCCCCATCTTACGAATTATTATAGTAGGCTCATTAACTTACTTTGGTATTGTACTCTTGCTCAGGTCTACGGGCAAGAGAACATTAACCAATATGAGTGCTTTTGACTTTATAGTGACGCTCGCTATAGGTTCAACTTTTGGGCGGGTGCTCACTGCCAAAGATGTTACTATCTCCGAAGGGTTAACGGCCTTCTTACTCCTCATAATGCTTCAGTATCTGGTAACTTCTCTGGGTACACGCTTTAAATTATTCTCCAAACTTGTTTCTTCTTCACCTACACTACTTTATTATCAGGGAGAATATCTGAAGAAAAATATGAAAAAAGAGCGCGTAAGTGAGAAAGACCTTTTAAGCGCTGTTAGGAGAAGTCAGCTTAATAGTTTAGATGAAGTGGAGGCCATTATTATGGAAAGTGAAGGCTCTGTTTCAGTCATCAAAAAAACACTGAACCAAAGTCCTACCACCCTATCATACAAACATATCTTAGATGAATGAACAAGTTCGCCTTTAATGGATATTGTTAAGTGAGCCGTTTCGTTTGTTATTAGGTATATGAATGATGAATGTGCTCCCCTCGCCAGGCTGAGATTTTAACTTAAGTTCTCCTTTCAGTTTCTGAACGGACTCCTGCACGATAAATAAGCCTAGCCCGGTTCCTTTAGCATGGTTACTGGCCCGATAAAACATATCAAAAATCTTTTTATGATGCTTTTCATCAATTCCTAAGCCATTGTCCTTAACTGTAATCTGGGCTTCATTTTCATAGGTTACTATTTGAACTTCAATAAAAGGAAAAGGCTCTCGAGGATTGTAGTAGCGAAAAGCATTAGAAACCAGATTGTTCAGTACTATGTTGATACGATTTTTATCACTGTAAAACTCATGCTCCTGGTTTATGCTTAAGCGCTTGTCCATAAGCTCATAATTGTCAAGGTGCTGGTATAGCGAAAATACTTCTTCCGTCAGGGCCTGAAAATCTACAGGTTCACTGGCTACATCCAGGCGTGTATTGCGCGAATAATTGAGAATATCCTGTATAAAATTGTCCAGCTTGTTCAGAGATTGTTCCTGTAGGTCCAGATACTGCCTGAAACGCTCCGGATTTTCTTCCATCTTCAACACTTCAATAAGGCCAAGGGTAGAAGTTAGTGGGGCTCTGAGGTCATGCGAGGTGCGGTACACAAATACATCCAGCTCTTTATTAAGTTGTATCAACTCCGTATTCTGCTTTTGTATCGTATCATTCTGTATGGTCAGAACTTCATTGGCACGCTTAAGGTTGTAAATAGCTTGAGATACGCGCAGAGAAAGTATCAATGACTGGCAAAGGATAAAAATTAATAAACCGATAGAAATAATAAAGCCAGTAGATATAATATCGTTGGCATATAGCAAATCATTAATAAATGTAAAAAAGAATATGAGGAGGCCAAATATAAAAATTCTATAGCCGGGGATATTATGATGGTAGTTCCTCATGAGTTGATAAATCATCATAAGGCTTATAATAATTGTTACTAGCTGATATGGAACAACTGTATAGGAGAAGGACAGGGAGTTGCTTACGAGTACAAAAAGAGAGAAAAGAAAGCCAATTATTGCACTCAGCATTACCAGCAGTCTGGGAATTAGTTTTGGGAAAAGAAGGTAGAGAAAATAAGTAAAGAGTGGGACAAATATGTAGAAGCTCAATAGTTCTAGCCTTAGCATCCACACCCAATCTGTAGGAAACAAAAATCTGATGATAGACTGTCCTGTACTAATTATACGGATAAAAATTACAAATGAAGCAAGTCCAAAAATAAGATGAGCTATATCTTCTTTTCTTAAGAAATAATATCCCAGGTGATAAAGTGCCATAATAAAAATGCTGCCTGCCAAAAAAAAATCCAAGCCTACTTCAAGTAACCACTTCCTGCGTACATCGGTAAACTTTCCCAAAACGAGAGGTGTCCAGGCCCCCCCCCTACGGAAATGAAAATTTGATACCTGCAGGTAGAGGTTGAGCTCTTCTTTTCCTTTGCTTTGTACCCTCACAAAATCTGGTGCGTACTCCGGACGAGAGCTTACTGCTGTAGTACCCACCTGGCCAGCCTGGTAAATCAGGGAGTCTTCCTGAAAGAGAGCCATGGCAGTGGATGAGGTATTAAGCATCAGGGCTAGCTCTTGAATGTCTTTGGGAAGCAATATACGCAGATGGTAAGTAGCAAAGCCCAGCCCCTTAAGTTGCTGTCCATGATAGACATAGCCATTCCAACTAGAGGGCAGGCTGATAAAATACTCGTTAGAAGAGATTTTCTCTGTTTTATCTGAAGCGTGTACCAATTGATTCCAGTAAAACGCCCACTCCCCGTTGAGCTTTACCGTGCCCTGCATTTCAAAGTTCCACGATCTTAAATCTAATATTCCCTGCTTTGCACCAGGCGGCTGAGAGTCAAAAGGCTGACATGCTTGTAATGAGTAGAAGACTAAAAAAAGTAGAAAAAAAAACGATGATCTCTTCCTTTGTATGAAAGATATACTCATGTACAATACGTAAAATAAAATAAGTAAAAAGTCGGAATGTTAGACCCGTATTATAAGAAGCTTAGGTTAATGATTACTAAGTGTATCCCAATTTAATAAAAAAGTTAGGCAATTTTATACTTAAGTAGCTGTTATTGCTAGTAATTGCCTTGGCAAATAAGGATAAATGACCTAGGTGCTTTGTTGCTCATACTTGGTTAGCAGTACTTAATTGGTTGTTTTTGTTAATACTTTTATACAGTTTTACGCACCTTTTGCCTGCTTTGAGGGTAACTTTAAGTCACTCGAATACCGGCAGAGGGGTTTTAATTGTTTACATAATTCTACGCTTAAATCTTTAGCTCTTTTTGCCAGTCCGGCAGTTATACACTATATGAACGCTCAGGTAAAGGAAAACATCCAGAAAATAAATCAACGCTTAGAAGCGTATGAGTTTGGCCATGAACCCACCGCTCTTTACGAGCCCATCCGCTATATTTTAAGCCTGGGAGGCAAAAGGCTCCGTCCTCTGCTAACCTTACTGGCTTATCAGCTATACCACGAAGGTGAAATTGATGATGACGTATTGCTTCCGGCTCTTTCTATAGAAGTCTTCCATAATTTTACGCTTATGCATGACGACATTATGGACAAAGCCCCGCTGAGGAGAGGAAAGCCAAGTGTACACGAAAAATGGAATGCTAATGTAGCTATCCTTTCTGGAGATGTAATGCTGGTCAAAGCGTATGACTTACTGTTGGGTGTAGCACCAGAGAAGCTAACCCATGTGCTGCGCGCCTTTAATCATTGTGCCGCGGAAGTATGCGAAGGCCAGCAGTGGGATATGAACTTTGAAAGCCGCACCCAGGTATCAGAAGAGGAGTACCTGCAAATGATTCGT
Organism: Porifericola rhodea; assembly: GCF_030506305.1. Classification (GTDB taxonomy): domain Bacteria; phylum Bacteroidota; class Bacteroidia; order Cytophagales; family Cyclobacteriaceae; genus Catalinimonas; species Catalinimonas rhodea. The sequence goes on from NZ_CP119421.1 coordinate 3,353,702, forward strand.
CTTAAAACTGCTGTACTCTTAGGTTTGAGCCTGCAACTGGGAGGAATGCTGGCAGGTGCTTCGGAGCAGGATTGCGGTTTGCTCTATGAGTTTGGTGTCAATATAGGAACAAGCTTTCAGCTCAAAGATGACCTCTTGGATGTGTATGCAGACCAGGCAAAATTTGGTAAGCAGGTAGGTGGTGATATTATTGTAAACAAAAAAACCTTTCTGCTGATCACTGCTTTGGAGAGTGCCAATGCTGCTCAGAAAGCAGAATTAGAGGAGTGGATATCCAGACAGGAATTTGACAAAGAAGAAAAAGTTGCGGCAGTAAAGGCTATTTATGATGCGTTGAATATCAGGCAGCTTACAGAACGAAAAATGAATGAATATTTTGACCTGGGATTACAAAAGCTGCAACAAATCAGTGTAAATCCCGATAAAAGAGAAAACCTGCGACAATTTGCTGAGCAGCTTATGGCTCGCGAAAAATAATATTTGGTAGATAAATTATATGGATTCAGTTACAATAATACTTATAGCCGTTTCGGTAGCCGCCAGTTTCTACGCATGGAACAAACCTGAAGTGATGTACAAATGGATTTTTAACCCTTACTCTGTGTATACCAAAAAAGAGTATTGGCGTTTTATTACCTCCGGTTTCATTCATCAGGACTATATGCACCTCTTTTTTAACATGTTTACGCTCTATTTTTTTGGTAGCGTCATAGAGCAGTATTATACCTATCTGTTTGGTGATACTACTGGCATCATCATGTATGTGGGCATGTTTCTGGTAGCCATAGTGGTGTCTGATATTGCTACTTATATCAAGCATAGAAATGATCCTTCTTACAACTCTCTGGGCGCCTCAGGTGGTGTAGCAGCTGTAGTCTTTAGCTCAATTATGTTTGACCCTACCGGCAAGATATACATCTTTGCGCTTCTGCCAGTACCGGGCTTCATACTGGGAGCTTTGTTTCTATTATACTCTTACCAACGCTCCAAACAAATACGTGATCGTATCAACCATGATGCTCACCTTTACGGCGCTCTTTTCGGCTTATTATTTACAATTATTATTGAACCCAACGTAATCGGGCACTTCATTAGAGAAGTCTCAAACTTTAGCTTGTTTTAAGAAAGAGACAGACAGCGCTGCATAGCTTGTATTCAAATTAGTTTTTGCTAAATTAAGCCAATAACTAAAGGAAAAAGCTATGTCAGATTCACATAAAACCGAAGGTCAGGCCAAAGAGCGTCTGCAGGAAATCTACGCTAAAATTAAAGAGTTTGAGCAAAGAGCTAAGGATCTGAGGGCAGAGCTGGACGAAGAGCTAGAGGACTTAAAAGATAAAGACAGTAAGCTGTATCGTTCCTACGAAGATATTAAATACTCAAGCGCTGCTGCTTTTCATGATATACGCCAGGGCTTTGCAAAAGCTGCGGACACCCTGCACGAAGCTATCAAAAGAGCTACTTATCATTTCAAATGAAGAATATAGTATCCAGAGAAAAATCTTTTCTACAGGCATGTTGCTGTAACCTCATCTATGAGTAATAAAGCTACTGACGTTCAGGATAGTGCCCGCTCTCTGATACAGGACTCCGTCCTTCCTGTACTGAAGCAAAGTATCCGTTACCAGACAGAGTTTGCAGATGAGCTGTTATCGGCATTTCACGAGTTTGCCCAGACCTATACCCATGCCAGAGAAGAAGAAAACGCGTCTGTCTTTTTTGATGCCCTCTCAGACTATGCCGTAAAAAACTACCAGCTGATAGAGCATCGCTATAAGGATAATCGTCCACGGAGATTCCACGAAATACTGGAAGAGTATAGCCAGGTAAAAAAATCGTTTCTGGAATCGTTACCCGTAGTTTACGAAGAGGTACAGTTGGAGCAGCGTTTTGAAACTCAGCCTGCTGACGCTTGGAAGATTCGCTTTATCAAACAGTGGAAACGCTGGTTCCGTAGATGGAAAAATCTACCCAACCGCATCGCTAACTTTTTCAGAAAACTGTTTCGCCGGGAGCCTAAGCCGCTCCAGCCCTGGAAGTATAAAATACCTCTTAGAAACCTTTCTGAACACTATTATCTGGAGGAGTATGCCGAAGGGCTAATTCCGGTATTTGAGAAAATCTACCGCGAGCTGGCTATCACCTCACAGCAAGCCTGGCAACTGTGCGATCGTATGCTATCTAACTTACACCTGAGCTTGCAAGAACAGACCTACGAAGACAAGGGCTGGATGAGTGCCTTGCCTTCGCTGGATACTGAAGGTTTTGAAAAACAGGTGGCAAATATCAAGGCAGAACTGCATGAGCTGGAAACAGAAATACTGGAAGACCAGGAGCAGTTGCTAGAGAAAATACATCAGCGCTTTCAGCACGATTATGAGCGTGCGGGTACCGCCGAGCTACCCTCAAGCCGTTTTAGTAATCGTAAACTACAAGCAAAGCAACAACATACCGAAAAAGCTTATCTCAACTTTGGGCAGGGCTGGCGTAATACCCTTTTTGCCCTGTACGAAGACTGGCGGATAGATGCCGAATTTAGTGTGCTAAGTCACGAATTGTTGTTTCAGCACTTTAAAGTGAGAGATGAGGCTCATCATAAAATCAGGCAAGCTGTACTTCCACAGATAAATACTGCCATGAGCGTGATACAAAACGCTCTGGAAGCTATAGAAAAATCGTCGGAAGAAGATATGGAGAGCACATTGAATGATCAGAAGCAGTATATAGATCTGCAACTGATACGGACAATATTGCCTGCAACCATAGCTCTTCTGTATCGCCAGGCATTACCTGCCCTGATGGAAAATGTACGACTAAAAGCTAAAGATAAGGTAGAGCAACTTCCAGAAAGAAGAGGCCTGGTTAAGACTAATGAGTACAATAGGGGCATCAAAAGCTCAGAGATTGACTTTGTTTCACCACGACAGATAGTGAGCTTTGAGTCGCTGCCCAACCTTAAAAATAAAATTGATGAGTCTGAAGAAAAAGTTAGCCAGGAACTGGCCGCTTTACAAAAGCAGATTAACGAAGTAGGGCAGGTATCATACTTTAACCTTGACTCCGCTCTCTCAGTTTTTGAAGGAGAGCAAGAGAGTAAGGCAAAGGCTCAGAGCATTGCCAGGGAGGGGCTCCAGCGTGCATTAAAAGGGGTGGAGAGCATTACCGAAAATCTTGACCACACTTTTCATCATCTGGATAAAGATGTGCGAGCAGCGGTGCAGGCCTTTATACAGGAACTTACTGAGCTTAAAAGCAACGACTATGCCCTGGAGCTAAAGCTTAGGGTTGCCCGTGCCAAAGCCTTAGAACAAACTCGTATGCTGCAACAGCAGGCTCTGGACTATGCGAGAAACGCAGTTCCCTATACGTTACGATATATCCGCAAAAACTATGGCAGAGCCCAGCGGCAGGTAAAAGATTACCGTAAGCAGATGGGTATCTCAGAAGAGGTAGAGGTAAGCACCGAAATATCTGACTTTCTGACCGAAACAGAAAAGTCCATTCAGCAGCTACCCTATGTATATCAGCGATTGTTTAGTATCCGCCCTTTGGAAGAGCCCGTTTTTTATGAAGAGCGGGGAGCCGAAACTAAAATGATACAGGACGCTTTCCAGAACTGGAGTAAAGGTCGTTTCGCCAGCACTGCTATCATAGGAGAGAAGGGTAGTGGTATTACCACGCTTCTCAATTTTTTTCTAAAACAGAGTAACCAGCGCAATATCAGACGCTGCGAAGTGATCAGGGCTAATACCTTCCGCCAGATTCATAGTGAAGAAGACTTGCTCAGCTATTTTAGCGGCTTTTTTCCTGATCAGAATTTCATGAGTATGGAAGATGTAGCGTACTATCTGACCAGCCGAACGCAGCCTCTTATTCTGATCTTTGAAAATCTGGAGCACTTTTACCTTCGCAATGTGGGTGGATTTAAGTGCCTTAAAGTCTTATTTGAACTCATCTCTAAAACCAATAAACAGGTTTTCTGGCTTTGTAGCTGTACGCTATATGCCTGGAACTACCTGGACAAAACGGTTCATATATCCGACTACTTTGAGTATGAGGTACAGCTACAGGCTTTTCAAAACCAGCAGTTGAGAGAGGTAATCCTTAAAAGACACAGGGTGAGCGGTTACGCTCTGGTGTATGAGGCTGCCCGGGAAGATCGTTTTCGTAAAAAATTTGCCAAGATGAGCAAAGACGAACAACAGCTATATCTGGAGAGAGAATACTTTAACGACCTTAACAAAATTACCAGCGGTAACTTTAGTATAGCTCAGTTGTTCTGGCTACGCTCTGCGCGCAGAGTAACCGAAGACACCATATATATAGGCTCGCTAAAAGATTATGACTTCTCCTTTGTCAAATCTATATCTCTGCAACATCTGCTCACCTTTCATCTGCTAGTACTGCACGATGGCCTTACCGAAGAGCAGTTTCGCAGACTTACAGAATATCAGATTGAGGCTAAACCTGAAGCCAAGCAGATTGGCAAAAATAGCCTTAGCCTGATACAATTAATGGACGATGGATTTATCACTAAAAAAGAGGAAGTGTATATTATCAACCCTTTGCTTTACCGTCAGGTAGTGAATTTGTTGAAAGCTAAAAATTTTCTGCACTGATGCCGCACATACTTTTCATCTGGCTACTGCTGGCAGCGCACCCCTTTCAGCTGCTACTACAAGACACGGTAGATATGAGGCTACCGCTGCCCAGTCGGCAGATTGTAAGCCTTGCTCAGGACTCCCTACAGCAAAATATGAAGGATAGTGTGCCTAGCGGTACCTCTGCTATAGATAGTGTAGGTAGTCTGCCTGTACAGATCAGGACTAATACCATCGTTATTCAGGCAGATACCATCTTGGGTAGAGAGAGGCCACTGATAGATTTGGACAAGGAGGAGGAAAGTGGAGGAGAAGAGGAGTCTACCCCTGAAGCTCTAAGGAAAATTTCTTTAGGAAAAATATTCTGGAGCTTCATCATCTTTGGCTTAGGCTATTTTATGATCCGTTTTGCTACCCAGCTTTTAGAGTTGTTTTCAGAACGGAGCACAAACTACCGTATCACTATCAAAGGGCTGATTCCAGTAATCAGAATTTTAGGCTGGGTAGTCGTCATTTTTATAATTATTACCGGGGTAATCAGGCCAGAGATAGAGGCAGTACTTGCCTTAACAGCTTCGGTAGGTGTAGCTGTAGGTTTTGCCTCACAGGATGTACTGAAGAACATCTTTGGGGGAGTAGTTATTCTGTTGGATACTCCTTTTAAAGTGGGAGATAAAATAGAAATTGGCTCTTTTTATGGCGAAGTGGTAGAGATTGGACTACGCTCCACGCGTATTGTTACTCCAGACGATTCTCTGGTGTCTATACCTAACGGAGAGCTGATGAATCAGTCTGTGTCCAACAGCAATGCCGGTGCGCTGGATTGCCAGGTGGTAGCCGAAATATTTTTGCCGTTGGATGTTGATACCGAGCGGGTTAGAAAAATCGCAACGGAGTCTGCCCAGACCTCCAAATACGTTTATCTTAACAAACCCATCGCTGTGCTGTTTTTTAATGAGGTAAAGGAAAGAAGGTCTTACCTCAAAATGCGTCTAAAAGCCTATGTCATGGATATTCGGTATGAGTTTGCTTTTAAAAGCGAGCTAACAGAAATTGTGATTCGTGAACTTCTCAAAGAAAATATCATCAGTCGTGATGACTTCAAATAGTGCGTTAGGCCTCTTTAATGCCAGCTTGTTTGTGCTTCAGGGCAGATTGCCGTAAACTTGCAGGCTTACTTCAAACGTATAAGAGATTTTGACTTACGAGACTAACAGCATGGAGAAAGGTAGCGCAAAAGAATGGTTTGACGAATGGTTTGATTCACCTTACTATCACATCCTTTACAAAAACCGTGACCTTAGCGAAGCTAAAGCTTTTGTAGATCGGCTGTGTTCGTTTTTTGGTTGTAGCCCAGCTAAGCATGTGCTGGATCTGGCTTGTGGCAAAGGTCGTTATTCTTTACAACTCAGAGATAGGGGTATGGTAGTAACTGGGGTAGACCTCTCAGCACAGAGCATCGCCTATGCCCGTCAGTTTGAAGATGACTATCTGCATTTTGATGTGCACGACATGCGCAAGGTGTACAAAAAAGATACTTTTGATATTGTGCTCAACCTTTTTACCAGCTTTGGTTACTTCAGTACCAATGAAGAAAACCAACAGGCCATTATTGCTGCCGCCCAGTCTCTCAAGCCAGGAGGCCAGATGCTAATAGATTTTCTAAATACCCCAAAAACTATTAAAGAGCTGGAAGCCGATGATGTCAAGACTATAGAGGGTATTACCTTTTACATTACGCGTTACCTGAACCAGGATCGTTTTATTGTTAAAGATATACAGTTTGAAGATCAGGGAAAGACATATCATTTTCAGGAAAGAGTACGGGCGATTAGCGAAGAGGACTTTCGTGCTTACTTTGAAAAAGCAGGGCTAAGAGTAAAAAAAGTATTTGGCGACTACCACTTACATGATTATGACGCGGCCCATAGTAAGCGAATGATTTTTCTTACCGAGAAATAAACGCTACTCCCAACAGATCATTACCTGAACCAAACACCGCATAACCTTAAAAAGTATGGATATTAAAATCGGAATCATCAATGTATCGGACAGGGCTAGTAAAGGTATATATGAGGATATTCCTGGTAAAGCTATTGTAGATACCCTCAACGACTACCTGTCTTCTCACTGGGAGAAAGTTTATGATGTCATTCCTGACGAACAGGATCAGTTGGAAGCCAGGATGAAAAAAATGGCGGATGAAGAAGGCTGCTGCCTGATTATTACCTCTGGCGGTACCGGCCCTGCCAAAAGGGATGTAACACCTGAAGCTACTGAGGCCGTCTGCCAGAAAATGATGCCGGGCTTTGGAGAACTGATGCGCCAGGTAAGTCTTCAATATGTGCCTACTGCTATACTCTCTCGTCAAACGGCGGGTATTCGTAACCAGACCCTGATTGTGAACCTACCGGGTAAACCCAAAGCAATTCGCCAGTGCCTGGATGCTGTATTTCCTGCTATACCGTATTGCATAGACCTGCTGGTAGGGCCCTATCTGGAGTGCAACGAAGAGGTAATCAAGCCTTTTCGTCCTAAATCTTCCTAAGTATCTGTTTCGTGATAATGGTAGCGTTACGATTATGCCTGTGAGATCCGCCAAAACAGTAATGTATTGAATAGAAAACTTCAATAAAAACGCTTCTCTCTGAGCAAAATATTGAGTTTTTGTGTTAAGATCGTGTATGGAGAAGATTAGCGTTTTTGACATGTTTAAAGTAGGAGTTGGACCGTCCAGCTCTCATACCTTGGGTCCCTGGCGAGCAGCGCAGCGCTGGCTGAAAGAATTAGCACAAAAAGTAAAGCTTGATGAGGTAGAGGAGGTTGAAGTGGAGCTGTATGGCTCCCTGGCGCTCACCGGAAAAGGGCACGGTACGGACCTGGCAGTAATGCTGGGTCTGAGTGGTGAAGATCCTGTCTTCATTCCAATTCCCCGTATTCAAGAGGTTAAACAACAGGTTCGTACTTCTCATCGCTTAGCGCTGAGTGGTAAGCACCGTATCATATTCAATCCTGAGCAACATATTATTATGAAGGGAGGGGAAACCCTACCGGAACATGCTAATGGCTTGGTATTTAAAGCTTATACTCAGGGAAATTTATTTAACGAAGCTACCTACTATTCTGTAGGGGGAGGGTTTGTAAAGAAGGCAGGCGAAGAGCAGGATTTCTCTGATGATATTCAGCTCCCATACCCCTCGCAAAACGGAGAAGAGCTTCTGGCTCATTGCCGAAAAGGTGAGATGCGCATCTCTGATATGGTTTGGGCTAACGAACAAGCCTGGAGAAGCATAAAAGAAATACGCGAAGGCTTACTAAAAATATGGCAGGTGATGCTTAACAGTATGTATCAGGGGTGCTATACCGAGGGTACTCTTTCTGGAGGGTTAAACGTAAAGCGAAGAGCTGCTAATATGCATCGTAAACTGATGGGGGAGAAGCAGTTTAAGAACGCAGAAGCCTGGCGTGCCGAAGTAAAAAAACGTCCTAACGATTTTAGTAATATTCTGAAATGGATAGGCTGTTTTGCGATGGCAGTTAATGAGGAGAATGCGAGCTTTGGACGTATTGTTACGGCCCCTACTAATGGAGCGGCTGGGGTTATTCCTGCGGTACTGATGTATTATATCTGCTTCTCTGGCGAAGATGTGGATGAAGACAATATTGTAGACTTTTTAATGGTTGCTGGTGAGGTTGGTACTCTTTTTAAAAAGAATGCTACCATTTCAGCAGCTATGGGAGGTTGTCAGGCAGAGATTGGAGTTTCTTCTGCTATGGCGGCGGCTGCTCTTACAGAGTGCCTGGGAGGTAGCGTAGAGCAGGCACTTATGGCTGCCGAAATAGCAATGGAGCATCATCTGGGACTAACCTGCGACCCGGTAGGAGGTCTGGTACAGGTGCCCTGCATAGAAAGAAATTCTATGGGTGCCATCAAAGCGATTACAGCTTCTCGTCTGGCTTTAGATAGTGATCCTGCGGATGCCTGTGTTTCGTTAGATAATATTATCAAAACTATGTGGGAGACAGCCAAAGACATGAACCACAAGTATAAAGAAACCTCGCAAGGTGGTTTGGCCGCTAATATCTCTGTTAAAATGCCCGAGTGCTAATTGTTTTTAGGCACAGCTTCGGTATAAAAGCTTAGCGGTAAAAAATTATTGGATAGGCTTCTCCTTGTTTAAATTCGTTTTTTTCTGGTGGAAGCTCCATAAACGCGTCGCATGATAATAAATTGGCAAAGTCTCCTGAACCTTGTCCTTCCTGGGGCGTGGCAAGCAGTTTGCCTTCTGAGGTACTGCTAATTTTCACCTGCATGTAATAGGTAAGCGGTGGGGAAAACTTAACTTCAGCGCTAAGTTCAGCAAAGTAGTGTGGAGCTATCTGGCTACCCATACTTGCCAGCAGGCAAGGCTTAACATAGCGGTGAAAGCACATAAAAGTAGAGACTGGATTTCCTGGAAGAGCAAATACCAGTTTTTGCTCTTTGTTTTTGCCAAACCAAAAAGGCTTTCCGGGTTTTTGCTTTACACGATGAAAAAGCTTTTCTACTCCTAACTCTTCCAGTACTTCCGGCACATAATCTTTTTTTCCTTTAGATACACCACCACTCATTATAAGTACATCATGTTTTGAAAGCGCCTTGCGAAGACCTTCCAGTATAATGTTTTTTTCATCAGCCAGATGGTATAGCTGAGCCTGCAAATGCATCTGCTGAAGTGCTGCTAAAAGGGCATACGTATTGGACCGCCTAATCTGAAATGGAGCAGGTTGTTCATCTATTCCAACCAGCTCATCTCCAGTAGAAATAATGCCTATACTCAAAGGCTTACTCACTTTAAGCACACTCTTTCCTACCGATGCAGCAACAGCTACCTCTGCAGGACCTATACTCACACCTGCTTTTATCAGCTCAGTTCCTGCTTTTTCATCCAGTCCCTGAGTGTGTACGTTTTGCCCTTTAGCTTTAGGAGCAAGCATTAGCCTGGCATAGCGCTTTCCTTCTTTCTCAACAAACTCTATATCTTCGTAGCGCGTGACTGTATCAGCATTAGTCGGGCATACTGCTCCGGTCATTACCTCTATACAAGCTTGTGTATTTTCAAGTACATGAGCTGCTACTCCGGCAGTTTGCAGGCTTTCAACCTCCAGTAATACTTCCTGCGAATCTTTGTCTTTGATAGCCTCAAAACGATAGGCAATACCATCCATAGTGACGCGATCAAAAGGAGGGAAGTCGCGGTCAGCGTAAATTGATTCCTGTAATATCTTAGACTGACATTTTTCCAGAGGTAGGATTTCTATTTGGGGGGATAATGCATTTTGCATTACGCATGTGTAGGCTTCTTGTACATCTATCATATGGCTGTGCTTTGAATGATAGCAATGTTACTAAAGTCTATACAAAATAAAAAAGGCGCTCATATAGCGCCTTAGTCATGGAAATACAATTGATCACTTATACAATTCTAAATCAGTTACTTAGGTCAAATGCTATAAAAATCTGCGCATTTGAGTTACGGGTATTGCTAAGACCGGCTTCTGAAGCTTCAGTCTCGTTAATTTTAGTAATACCGTAGTTATATCTAGTTCCTACAGAGATAGGATCAAAGTTGAGGGCAAAACCAGCAGACATGCCAAAGTCAACATTCTTAAAACTATCATCGGGGGCAAACTGTCCGCTTATTATATCAGTTTCTACTTTCTTGTTTAGTAAAAATCCTACGTAAGGACCAATCTGAATGTCAGCAGACTCACCTAATTTAAAAACAGCAAGTACAGGTATATCCAAATAGTTAAGATTGTACTTAGCCTCTCCTTCAAATCCAGCAATGTTATAATCTGCTTTGGTACCTTTTGTACTGTAAGTCAGTTCTGGTTGTACGGCAAAAAATTCTGATACAGGCAACTGCGCAAATACTCCTGCATGAAACCCTGTTCTGTTTCCCTGATCTTCTGTATTATCAAGTGAGGTGAAATTGCTAAAGTTTACACCTCCCTTAATACCTGCTTTCATATCCTGTGCAATCAAGCTAACAGGAATAATCATGGCGCACATTAGTAATATGATTAATCTAATTATTGTCAGTTTACTTCGGTCTATATTTTCCATATAATTATTTACGATGTTTCTGTTTTATATGGTTTAAATATGATGCCATGAAAGTATTTTGATGAAGCAGAACCCTCATTTTAGCCTCTGATACCTCCGTTTGGCTATGTTTTTTATTTTATGTATAAATTTTAAAGGCTTCTCTTCAACAAAAAGTGTGTAATAATTTCCATGGTTCGTAGAATTTTCGCGGGAGTAAAATTGCAAAAAATAGATTTTACTACGTTTTATGACTGATTTAACCAATCATAGGCTGTGTACCTTTCGTATAAACTTTGGTATCCATTTTGAACGTAGTATCTGTTGGAACCAATTGAATAATAGAATTATGAAAAGAAGAAAATATACACACAATACTAAAATATTAAGCTGGATTGCTGTTGTTGGTCTACTGGCAAATCTGAGTTTTTTGCCGGCTTGTAAAACTCTTAATAACACCCAGAAAGGTGGTGCCATAGGTGCCGGTGCTGGAGGTGCGATAGGGGGTGTTATAGGTAATAAAGCAGGGAATACAGCAGTAGGAGCTATCATTGGAGCAACTGTAGGTGGAGCTGCCGGGGCGCTTATTGGCCGACAGATGGACAAACAGGCTGAAGAGCTGGAAGAGGATCTGGAAGGCGCTGAAGTAACTCGTGTAGGAGAAGGTATTAAAATTACTTTTGACTCAGGTCTACTATTTGACTTTGATTCTTATGCATTAAGAGAAAGTACTAAAGAAGACCTGAAACAGATGGCTGAAACTTTAAAAAAATATGAAGACACCAATATTTTAATTGAAGGACATACTGATAGTTCTGGATCTGATAGCTATAACCAGCAACTTTCTGAGAAGCGAGCAGGATCTGTATCTGAATATTTGTTGAGCCTGGGAGTTTCATCTAGTCGCTTGACTACTAAGGGGTATGGAGAAGAACAACCAATTGCAGATAATGATACCGCAAACGGACGTCAGCAAAACCGTAGGGTAGAAGTGGCTATTTATGCTAACGAAGAAATGAAAGAGGCAGCAGAAGAAGGTCGCCTGGATGAATAGTTATAATCACTTTTAGGATAGTTCTTTTAATACAATACTACCAGTCCCTCAACCAATGAGGGACTTTTTTTGCCTCTTCACTAATGGGGAGGTTTGGCGCTTTATTTTTTAGAATAGCCCTAACAATTCCCCCTTTCGCTAAAGGGGGCTAGGTAGATTAGAGAATAGTAAGTTTTCAGAGTAGTCGTTTCTCTTCAAGTCATATGCAAAGAGTATTTATGTTGTGTGGGTTAGGAGGCAGCAGTCAATCCCCCCGCCCCCCTTTGAAAAGGGGGAGGTTTATGGTTAAACATTACCAGTTTACCTTCTAAATAAGAAGATTTGAGGCTATAGTTACTATGTAGCTCCTATGTTTGCTGAGAGGAGAAGTGAGTTTAAAACTAATTAGATTTGCTAATGAAATAGTTTAATTAGAGTTTTACTGCTAGCAGGATTGGCTTATAGCGTACTAATATGGTTTAATGTTAATAATTTGAAAGAGAAAGCATGTCTACAAATAAAGAGCAGCTTACACATATAGATGAGCAAAACCAGCCTACAATGGTAGATGTGGGAGATAAGCAGGTTAGCAAAAGAAGTGCTACTGCCCGTAGTATCGTTGTGCTTGGAGATAAGGTGATACAAGCATTACAGACTAACGATAGACATCAGGACATCTACAGCAAAAAAGGGCCAGTATTTCAGACTGCAATTATTGCCGGTACAATGGCAGCCAAGAGAACGCATGAACTGATCCCATTCTGTCACCCTCTTCCAATTGAAAAGTGTAAAATAGAAATCAGCCTGAATGATGCTCAGGAAGTTGAAATTTTGTGTACAGTAGCAGTAACTTCTAAAACCGGTGTGGAGATGGAAGCTCTAACCGGGGCCAATGTAGCTGCTTTAACGATTTATGACATGTGTAAAGCTCTTTCTCACGATATTGTTATTAAAGAGACCCAACTGATGGCAAAGCAAGGAGGTAAGCGAGATTTCAAACGATAAGGGCATCAGGTTTTTTAGCATACAAACTAGCCACAAACAAATTTGCTGTAACTTGCTTTCTAAACCTTTGGCTCAAGGTTATAATAAAAGTGGCGTACATGCTCTTCTTCACTAGGGTGGGTAGAGCGATAGAAGTCCAGTGCATAGGTGTCTATCTCATCGGCCTGTACAAATACCTCCTGATAAGCTTCTGCCCTGCAATAGCTATTAAGGGCTTGGATGAGGGCTTTACCAATGCCTTTTCTTTGATAAGGCTTCAGTACTGCAAGGTCATAAATATAAGCAAGAGGTTTTTCAGAATAGTATTGTTGCAAAGTATAAGCTGTTAAACCGCCCACTACCTTTTGTTGAGCGTGGGCTACGTACACTATAAAGTCCGGGTCACGCAGCAACTTGCGTAAGTGCTCATGGGAAGGCATACAAAAGTCCTGCATTTCAAACACCTCTTTAAAAACACGGATCAGAGCAAAAAAACTATCCAGGTCTTCTTTGTCCAGCTGTTGAATTGTTGCTTTCATATACATTAGCTAAATGCGTAATCCCCCTGCTCTTTGAGCTTGCGAAGCTTAGAACGGTATTCTTTATAGGTCAGTACTCCCTCATACCGTAGTATGCCCAACTCTTTACGTAGCACCAACTGACTGGCAGGTTTGTACTTCCAGTTAAATTCTTCATCATTAAGTAGCCCCTGTTCCCTAAGTTGCTTAAGACGCTCCATACGCTGGTATGAGTTCATTCTTTCACCGCTAATGAGTAAGAGTAGTAAGCCAGCTATCGGGCTTAGGAGCAAGGCTGCCAGAGCGATAATGCCCCAATGCAGATTGCTTTTTCTGCCAAGATAGGCAGTAAGCAACACCATAAAAAGATAAGTCACGCTTAGGTACAAGGGTAAAACTGCTTCCCACTGAAGTGTAGTCATATGCTTGTAGAGGTTGATTGTTTCTCTCTCCTTAGTAGGCTGCTCCTTGCAAAAAGTAACCTATACTAAAACGAAAAAAAGACTTCAATCATACTTTTTGTGATTCGCTTGACTAAAATTTAAGTAATATGATAGGTAGGTTAAAAGGGTAAAGGCTCACTCAACTCATCAATACGAGCATAAAAAGCTTCTTTGAGCTGGCTCAACAGTTGTATACTGCTCTTACTTTCAATTTTGCGCCCATCTATCATTCCTACTGGGGTTAGCTCACCCATAGTACCGGTAGCAAACACCTCATCGGCAGTATAAAACTCAGTAAGCGAAAGGTTTTTTTCTATGACCTCTATCCCCTGTTGACGAGCAATTTCTATAGTGAGGCCACGGGTAATACCATGCAAGCAGGCATCGGCATGCGGTGTGTAAAGTCTGCCTTCAATTGCCATAAAGAGATTAGTATCATTCAGTTCAGACACAAAGCCATGAGTATCCAGCATAACAGCAGCATCCGCACCAGCCACATTAGCCTGTATTTTGGCGAGAATATTATTGAGCAGATTGTTGTGATGTATTTTAGAGTCCAGATGTTTGGGACTGTTACGAGCAATAGAAGAGGTAATGACAGATATACCTTTCTGGTTATCGTAGACTGGAGGTTTCCATTCAGCCAATACAATAAGGCAGCAGCCATCCTGATTGACGCGAGGGTCCATACCTGAAGTTACTTTTTCGCCACGAGTAAGTGTTAAACGTATGTGTGTTTCATCACGCATGGCATTTGCTTCCAAAGTTTGAAAGATCGCTTTTTTGATAGTTGTATTGTCAGGTATGGCTTCAAACATAAGTGCTTTGGCTGAGGCCTGTAGGCGATTAAGGTGACGGTCCAGACAAAAGATTTTATCTTTATAAACTCTTAGACCTTCCCACACTGCATCTCCACCCTGCACGGAACTGTCAAAAACAGAAACCTTAGCTTCGGCTCTTGGATAGAGCCGGTCTTTTACATAAATCTGGATTTCGGCATTGCGGGGATTAAATTTTTGTAACATAGCTGAGGTGTCTGGTTAGTAAATCTAAAGTGCAATCAGTAAGACAGGAAAAAGTATTAGGCTTTAATCGCATGCTGGTAGAGCGCCTTGTAGTAGGGAAGAGCCTCATCATACAAAGGCTTCAGGTGCTCGGGTAGCGGACGGCTGGAACTGGGCTGAGGGCTAAAGCCGGTAGACTGATGCACATTATGGTACCAGTACTTAGACCATACTCCATCTTCAGGTAAGGCTCCGGGTTTCCATTCCAGCATATTGGGTTCGTAAGGAATTTCTAAAGCAGCGCAGAGTTTGGGCATTACAGTATGCTGATCTTTAAGAAGCTCGCCCGAATCTAGCACCAAAGGTTTGTGTCCCTTACGGCTTAGCCACTCAAACAACTCGTACTGCTGCCTGGCGCCTATGTCTTCCATACCGGGCTGCTCCATTACCTTAGCCATAGAGGCAATCAGTTGTTTGGGATTGCGGATCAGGAAGAGGTTAGTCATAGAGAGTAGAAAATCAGTCTCCATCTCTATAAGGTGATGAGCCATATTTTTGATGAAAAGAACAGGGCGGTCATATGTTTTAAGAAGTACGTCGTCTATTACCTCCTGCAAATGGGTACTTTGGCTTTGCAGTATCTCTTCTTTGCCGGGATGGTCTACCTCCGGACGTAACTTAAGGTAATAAGCGTATAAGGGCTCATCCACTACCCGAGTATCATTGCGTTGGGCAAAGGAGTACATCAGAGCAGTGGACAAGTTTCTGGGATTAGAAATCAGATGGATTCTTTTCAATCTCAGGCAAAGTTTGGTTCAGGTTTATCAGCATACTTTTCCAGATATGCTTCTATCGCATCTGTAGAGTGGAAAAGTTCTTCGTATGAATTAATAATAAAATACTGAGTTTGAAAAACATCTTTACGATAAGATGTACTCATTATCTCATCTACATCATAAGGTAGTTGTCGGGCTTCTTCGCTAAGTGAGTATTTAGTCTCTCCGGCAGAAGAAAGTATGCCTGCTCCATAAATACGTAATGAACCGTTTTCCCTAATCAGGCCAAACTCTACAGTAAACCAATATACTCTGGAGATAAGGTGAATAGCCCAGGCATTGTCAATATAGCGAAGCGCGATTTTGCTCAAAGCCTGTAGGAAATCTACAAAGGGTTGGTTGGTAAGTAAAGGCACATGACCAAAAACATCATGGAACATGTCGGGCTCTTCCAGGTAGTCCAACTGGCTCATCTTACGCAACCAGGTTGAGGCCGGAAAGTGGCAGTCTGCCATAAGCTGGAAGAACTTATCGTCATCAATAAGACCGGGAACGACATGTATCTGCCAGCCGGTAAGCTTCTTCAGTATCTCATTGGTGTCATCAAAATTAGGAATTTTATCAGCCGTAAAATTGATCTGCTTGAGTCCACCTAGATAAGCCTGTGAAGCCGCTTTGGGGAGGTTTACAATTTGTCGTTCGTACAGCGTGTTCCATACCTGGAAGTCTTCCGCTGTATACTTGTCATATTCCTGCTTCATTTTGGGTAGTTGTTTTATTCTTATAAGCCTGTCCTAAAGCTTTTCTTTCGGCACAGAGCTCCTTCATCTTTATGGTTCTATATAAATAAAACCTAATTAAAAGAAAACAGTTGTTCTTAAAAATATAACAATGTGAAGAAGATACTTATTGCAGGAGCGTCTGGAGTTTTGGGCAGGGAGGTGCTCAGCCAGATCCATCAGTCAGGTCAATATTGGGTAAGAGCTCATATACGAGATGAGACCAAAAGAGAAGAAATTTTACCTTACTGTGATGAAATTGTGTTGGCAGATGCCCGCTATCCCGAACAACTTTCCGGTATATGTGATGATATTGATATTGTGTTTTCTACGATAGGCATGAGTATAAGCATGTTTGCTGTGGAGCCTGGAAATTTTGTTGATGTGGATTTTAAAGGGAACCTGAACCTACTGGAAGAAGCTAAAAAAGCCAAAGTTCCGCGCTTTGTTTATACTTCTATCTACGCCAGTGAAAGTTCTCCCCGGCTAATGCAGGGCTGGTCTCAGGAGATGTTTGCGCAAAACCTGATGCATACGAATATTTCTCATACCGTTATTAAGCCAGTAGGCATGTTTACCGGCCTTAATGACCTGATTATTATGGCAAAAGCGGGTTTTCTGATTACACCGGGGAGTGGTAAGTATAAGACTAACCCTATACATCCGCAGGATCTTGCTCAGTTTTGCGTAGAGCAGTTGGAGAGCGGCCCCTCAGTAGTAGAAGTAGGCGGTCCGGAAGTGCATACCCGGAATGAGGTGATGGATACTGTTGCAGAAGCAATGGACGTAAAACTGACAGTAAACATACCGGAGTGGATTGTTCGGCCTGGCCTGCTACTTATCAGGTTGTTTAGCAAAAACCTGTATGATAAACTAAGCTACTTTACCTACATTACTACCCACGATATGGTAGCCCCGGCTTATGGTAAACATACTTTTGAGGAGTACTTAAAAGAGCGGGCAGATACCAAAATGCCTGCCTAAACCATCTTGCTGGTATGTAGTGAATAGTGATAGTGTTTTAAATAACATGGTAAGTCAGGGCTATTTGAAAAGATCACCAACCTGAAGTGTTTTTCCCCGCTCGGTAGGGGGTAGCACAGTATTTACGCAAAGATGATAGTAGTGACTAAATTGCTCTATATTGGCAAAGGTAGGCATGGTTTGCTCGCGCATCTGAATAAAAGAAGTCATAAAGCTTTTATCGTTCTCTGCGGTATATGGGTCACGCGCGGGTACTGTACAACGCGCGCAGGGCTTTTTGCCTAAAAAAGCTACTTCACCAAGCTGAAAACCTACTTCTTGGGCGGGGGCTGCAAAAAGGCGGTCTTCCCAGAAAGCTAGCTCGCACCCACCCAGCTCTATATTTGCACGAAATCTTTTTCGAAAGCTGTCCAGGCTTAGCGTCGGAAACCAGCGTTGTAGCTCCAGATAAGAGGCCTGACTTACGAGGGTAGGGCCAGAATTTTCGTCATCGTCAGGAAAGCCGCTCTGCATATTTTGTCTGATGCTCAACTTCTCTCCAAAGTAATCGCTAAAGTAGGCCGCTAACTTTTCCAGCTCATTGGTAAGGCTAAAAGTTTCGGAGTTAGAGGGTGAGTTTTGCAGCCTTACTTCCTGATTTTCCAGATCAAAATTTGCTCTGACCCTCAGAATAGCAGGATACTTTTTGGCATTTACAGTACGTCCGGCCTCATTGTACAGTGCAATAGCCCTGTCCCAGTGGAGGGCTCCCCCTTCTGTAATTTCTGCGGTATCTACCTCCACACCATCCAATGATTTAATAGGGTAGATGATGAGCTTATCTATATATGGCATAACTTAAGGGTGGGCGGCTACCCAACTTTCTCCGTCTTCAAAGACCTCTTTCTTCCAGATAGGTACCCGCTCTTTTAAAGTATCAATCGTATATTTGCAGGCTTCAAATGCTTCTTGCCGATGTGGAGTAGAGACAGCGATAATAACGGCTATATCCCCAATGTGCAGAATACCCTTACGGTGATGAATGGCTATTTTGGCTACCGGCCACTTAGTAGCGGTCTCCTGTGCTAATTTTTCCATTTCTTTTATAGCCATACTATCATAAGCTTCGTACTCCAGTCGTACTACATTTTTCTCTTTGGTTTTGTTACGGACAGTACCGATAAAAACATCTACGGCACCGGCGCTTCCGTCATTTACCGCTGCCAGAGTGGTGTTGATATCTAAGGGCTGGTCGCTAAGGTGTATATTAATTTGTTGTTTATTCATGAGTAGCTCAAGCCTAGCCTCCGCTTACCGGGGGAATAATTGCTATTTCGTCATTTTCGTGCAGTAACTGTTCCTGCTGGCTGTATTCATTGTTTACAGCTACCAGCATAGATTGTAGCTGGCTCAGCCTTGGGTAAGCCTCTTTCAGCTTTTCCATCAGCTGACCAACTCTGGCCTGCTCGGGTAGCTCTATTTTTAGGTTTTGCTGGCCCACAATCTCTTTAGTAATGCCGAATAATAAAATGTTAAGTTGCATAGACTACAAATTAAAGGGATACATAAGATACACGAAATAAATGATCATAAATTTTCGTCTAATCTATAAATGATCGTATACTGTCATTTACTTTAGCTTTGCGTATCTTACTATTAGTCAGCGGTAAGCTATTTGGTATAAGCTTATCAATTGTGCCAAAGCTTTGTAAATTTGTAGACGCTCTAGATTGAAAGTTGCCTATGCCTGATCTTATATACGATAATCACGGAAGACCCATCACCTATCTGCGTCTGGCAGTTACGGATCGTTGCAACCTCCGTTGTTTCTACTGCATGCCTGCAGAAGGGATCAGGTACCTACCCAAACAGGAGTTACTTAGCTATGAAGAAATGCTACGCCTGGTAAGGCTTATGGCAGGGATGGGAATATCCAAAGTACGCATAACAGGTGGAGAGCCCTTTGTAAGAAAAGACCTCATGTATTTCTTAAAACAGCTAAAGCAAATACAAGGAATTGAGGCTGTCAATATTACTACTAATGGGGTACTGACTACACCCTACATCCCTGAGCTTAAAGCACTAGGGATCAGTTCTGTAAATCTTAGCCTGGATACATTTAACCGGGAGCGTTTTCTGGAGATTACCCGAAGAGATGAGTTTGAAAAAGTGAAAGCCTGTTTTGAGCAGCTGATGGCTCATCAAATTCCTACTAAAATAAATGCGGTAGTCATGGAGGAAAAAAATACTGAAGATATTATTCCTCTGGCTGAGTTGGGCCGCGAGCATCCGGTATCAGTGCGTTTTATTGAAGAAATGCCTTTTAATGGAGAAGGTAGCCATTATCCGGTTTTGGTGTGGACGCACAGAAAAATTCTGGAGAGACTGCAAGCGCATTATCCTGGTCTTAAGAAAGTTCAGGATGCTCCCCATGCAACCGCTCATAGCTATCAGGTGCCGGGCTTTAAAGGTGATGTGGGGATTATTGCCGCATTTAGCCGTACTTTTTGTGGAAGCTGCAATCGTATAAGACTTACAGCTCAGGGAACCTTAAAAACATGTTTATATGATGATGGTGTGCTCGATCTTCGCAATCTATTGCGTAGCGGAGCTTCTGACGAAAGCCTAGCACAAGCACTAAAAGCTGCTTACATGCAAAGAGCTAAAGATGGTTTTGAGGCAGAGCAGAAACGCAAGTTTCATCACCCTGCCTCTGAGTCTATGTCTACCATTGGCGGATAGTTTCTCTGGCCTACTCTACAATTATCTTCCGAACTAGTTGCTTCCTTTTGCCACTAATGGTAATCATATATACTCCTTTGGAAAGAAAAGAAAGCTCCTTGTACTGAATTTTGACACTGCCAGAATGATCTGCCTGTACACTGTGGGTATGAACCACTTTGCCTTTCAGCGTAGCAATAGAGATAAGAAAAACTTCATCTTTATCCCCTCCCTTAATACTTAGGCTGCTCTTTTGTACATCTATAGGGTTAGGGTAAAAGAGCACATTTAGAGCCTGATTTGAGAAATAGTGAGCCGATAGAATTTTAGAATACGAAAACGTACCGTCATAGTCAGTCTGGCGGATACGGTAAAAGCTCTGTCCTTTTAAAGGGCTGGAATCCAGATAATGGTAAGTATTGATGGTATCACTATCACCTGCTCCTGCTAATGTATAAATATCCTCAAACTGTTTTGCGTCTGCTGATCTTTCTATCGTAAACGATTTGTTATTTTGCTCAGAAGCCGTTTGCCATCGTACATCCACACCTTGGTATACAGCCTGAACCTCACAGTTTATAAAATTGACTGGTAGAGGATTGTTCTCTGAACTTGAAGATAACGCAAAATCACTAAAAGTATTGAAGTTATTAGAGCTAATGAGTCCATTAAAGAAAGAGCCCGAAGGAGAAGAAGAGTTAGACGCCGAACCTACATCCAGCCAATTGCCCGCACCATCGCTTTTGAGTATTCTCAGGTCACCAGGCGTAGCCACATAGTCATCTTCCTGATATTGAATTGAAACACTGGCAATAACACTATCCAGAAAAGGAATTTCAAGCAAAGTAAGTTGAGAGATAGTATAATACCTCACATCGGTTACTTTGTTTATACCAATAGGCAAGGTACGACTTGGAGGAGGCCCTTCGTTTAGTACCCCTTTGTACAATAAATCTTCTACAATTCCAAAGAGGTTTACTCTGAGTGTGATAGGACGATAAACATCCCCGCTACCAAAGGGAAACACTTTGGTCATCAAACTACCGGCACTTACCCGATGTACCAAAGGGCCTACTACATAGCTGCTATCACTCCCTCCACTAACTGAACCAGCCCCCAGTATTGTAATAATATCACTATCCGAAGTATAAATAAGGCCATCGCTCAGGATAAGGTTGCCTAGTACAGTAGCCGTACCAATAAGTGTAAGTGAACCACCACCTGATTTGCGTAGGTTGAAAAAGGCAAAATTTCCTGTCATATTCTGAGGCTCAGTACCATTGAAATTTACTGTAAAAGTATTGGCAGTAATCAACCCACTGCTTAATGTCAGGTCTCCTGAAATATTAAGATCACTGGTAAGGCTTAGTCCTACACCATCAATAGTAAGGTGATGAACAGAAGCCAGGCCGCTAAGTACCTGCAAAGCAGCCCCGGTAAATTTGACGTCGCACCTTTGGGTAGTATCAGTACTACTAAGCTCAAAATTGCCAAGTATGCTTAGTGCGCCACCTATATTTAGCTGATGTATTCTGCCTGTTGCTGCACCAGATAAGGCAGGTGTACCGCTACCTCCTTCCTCCAGATGTATATCTCCTTTTGCAGTTACAGTTAGGCTACCTAATACGCTGAGTTCAAAATTATGATTGAGGTCATGGGATTCCCCCGCAACATCGTAGTCAGAGAAAGGAAAGCGTAATGTGCCTTCTGTTAGGGTACCTCCTACAGTAAGTGAAGCGATAGTGATACTGTTTACAGGCTGGTTTGCATTAAAGTCTATGGTGTGTCCGCTGGCAATGATAACTATATCTGTGCTGCTGTTGCCGGGTGTTGAAGCTGCTGAGGGGCCAATATGACTTAGCACTGACCAGTTGCTAGGATCATTCCATGCCCCGCTAGATCTACTGTAGTAGGTGGTCTGTGCAAATGAAGTTTCTACACCTGCGCAAAATAGTATTGTCCAAATTAATAGTTTGAGTAAATGCATGACTACATCTGATTAATTAGCTGATAATCAAATACAGTAATTACAAATACCTAGCAAAAAATATTTAAATGTAAGTAAGTATGACTATTGATGTATTGTATGATAACTAGTTATGTGTGCTTAATATCTATTTAATTGCCTAATTTACCCCCTAAAGTGTAAAGAGATTGCTATTTAGAAGTTTCTCGTTTCATGGACTTTTTTAAAAATGTACCTAAGTAATTTATTTAAACGTGTTTAGCTAGCGCTACCACTTAGCTATTCCTAAAATCAGATAAAATTTTAGATAAAGGCCTTGAATGATATTTTTTATAAATTTGCCACTTTTGAAACCAAACTTTACTATGAAGCATCGCGTAACATTTTTTCTGACTTTACTATCAATTTTTGCCAGTAGTACTGCTGCTTTTGCTCAAGGTTCAGACCTTTACAAGGGAGGAATTCATATACCTGTCGGACAGGATAGTAGCAAATACATAAGAATAATATTGCTGAATCAGTTTTGGGCAAAGTGGACCGAAAATAATCCCGGAACAGTAGGAGCAGATGGAGAACTGGCAGAGCATAGTTTTGATATAGGGGTAAGAAGAGCGAGGGCTACAGTCTATTCTCAGATATCTCCCCGTTTTTTAATCTTCACTCAGTTTGGTATCAACAATCAGACATTTATTAATGGTGGTGCTCCTGGTCAGGGACCCAAAAAGCCGCAGATGTTTTTTCATGATGCCTGGACTCAGTACACTGTAGTACCTGGAGTTAACCCTTTAACAAAAGAAACTAATGTTTTTTCCCTTGACCTGGGGATGGGGTTACACTTTTGGAATGGGGTTTCGCGCTTTTCTAATGCCAGTGTCGCCAGTTTTATGACAGTAGACTTACCCGTATACAATTTTCCTAATATTGAAAGAACCGACCAGTTTGGAAGGCAGTATGGAATCTTTGCCAAAGGTAAGGCAGGCCCCCTGGATTACCGCTTTCATATGAATAAGCCTTTCGTTTACAGTGAGCTTAATCAGGTGAATGAGGAGCGTGCAGTCAACATACCATCAGATAAAGTTGCCTGGGGTGGTTATGTGGCCTATGAGTTTCTGGAGAGAGAAGGTAACCTTTTGCCTTACCGTACAGAAACCTACGTTGGCTCCAAAAAAGTATTTAACCTGGGAGCAGGATTTTATCATCAGCCTGAGGCCAGTGGTATACTGGCTGCCAATGCTACATTAGAAAAGCAGGATCATACAGCCTGGGCGGTAGACGCTTTTTTAGATTATCCTTTTGGAGTACAGGGAATGGCAGTTACTGCTTATTCTGTGCTTTATAACTATAATTACGGCACTAACTATTACCGTAGTGTAGGTATTATGAATACCGCAAGCGGACAAACTGCTGCTCCCGCTGGCTTTGATGAGGCAGTGTCGGTAGATGGCTTTGGTAATGCGGAGCCGCTGCTTGGTACGGGTAGCATATGGATGACACAGGCAGGCTTGTTACTTCCTGGCGACCTGATTGGCAGTTTGGGTAAGTTGCAACCTTTTGCTCGTCTGGAATCCAAAAATCTGGACTACCTGGATGATAATGTTTTTCAGACAGATTTTGGTATTAACTGGTTTATAGAAGGGCAAAACGCTAAGATTACGTTACAATACGGCACTCGCGAAGTGTTTATCAGGCAGGGGAGCAATATTATATCTGACCAGAGAAAAGGGCAATGGACGCTACAGACTCAAATCTATATTTAAGCCTTACCTTAGCACTATATAACAATCTTACACAAAGAAAATACAAAATTGATGCTCTGGCTGAGAGACATTTCGTAGTTTTGTAACTTTTTGAAGCAAATCCCTTTTTATGTTTGATAGTATCAAGGCCAAGGTGCTGGATGCGAAAGAGCTACCCGCAATACGTGAAAAGTACAGAGATCAGAAAATAGTTTTTTGTACCGGATGTTACGATATACTACAGTCGGGCCATGCGGTCTTCTTCAACCAGTGTAAAGCTTTTGGAGATATTTTAGTCGTAGGGGTAGGTAGAGACTCTACCCTTAGAGCTCTTAAAGGCCCGGACCGACCTGTTAACCCTGAAACCAATAGAGTTCACCTTATCGCGGCACTACAAGATGTAGATTTTGCTGTACTTAACGATACACATATTGGAGAGGGCAAAATAGACTGTAAAGAAGTACTCTCTGAACTGCGACCAGATGTATACGTCCTTAACGACGATGACTCAGGGCTGGTATTTAAAGAAGAACTGTGCAACCAACTGGATATTCAGATTCAGCTGGTTAAAAGAGAAGTACCGCCAGAATTATCGCCAACTTCTACGACAGATATCATTAATAAAATTAATTATGCGTTTAAAGCGCCCCTCCGTATAGACTTTGCCGGTGGTTGGGCCGATGTCCCCTACATTATGAAGGGGAAAACCGGCTATGTTTCTAATGTGGCTATTATGCCATTTATAGAAAAACGTGGAAGTAATTATAATTTCTCCGGCTACCCCCGTGGAAGTGGGCTAAGCACTTCTACAGCAGTTAAGCTGCTTGAAATGATAAGCAACGGCAACTACAACTCAAAGGATAAAACCATCAGTGAAATAGCCGAAGACCTTTTTACCGGAGAAAATAAAGATTTGAATTGGGCAATTGGGCGTCAGGATCAGTATGCTATTGTTTATGGTGGATTCCATTGCTTTGAGTGTAGTGATGACTATGCCAAGCCATTAGATATAGAAGTACCAAAAGATACGCTGGAAGCATTCAGAAAAAATTTGCTGCTACTACATACCGGAGTCTCTCGTAATGCTCAGTCTGCAGTAGAGCAGGTGTATCAAAATTATCAGTCAGAGGAGGGTAAACGTGCTCTGGATGTGATTTCTGATTGTGGATATCGCTTTGTGTACGCCCTGGCCGAAGGTGACTTTATGGCCTGTGCTAACATTATGGATGAAAACTGGGAGGCACAGAAGCAACTAGCCCGTGCCAGTACCAATGAGAACCTGGATGCTATGTACACCTTTGCCAAGCAGCATGGAGCCTATGGAGGTAAAATTTGTGGTGCAGGGGGAGGAGGTGCATTTATCTTCTATTGTGAAGACCCAACCCAGCTGAAGCTAGCCATGAAAAAAGAGTTTGTAGACTGTTTTGAAATAGATTTTGAGTTTTCTTATCAGGATATAAAAGAACTAAACGCACTCTAAAGAGTGCGTTTTTTTTTAGTTATAACTATAAGGCTTAAGGGTAAAGATATCTGCTCTGGGCACCGAATCAAATACTGCTATATCTGAGAGCCCTCTCTCTCCGCGGTTTCCAGAAAGTTTTATACCATTATAATCCTGGTAGTCTGTCCAGGGGGTTATAAAGTTGGGTGAGTCCAGTTGAGCTTCGCTGTAATACGCCCATTGCTTAATCAGACGTTCATCCTTATCTACATAAACCTGATATTTGTTTTGGGGAGTAAAGCCAACCTGTTCAAAGCGGAGCTCTAATACATCCGCCATAGCTCCATTCTGCATACTATCTTCTCCGACATAATTAAGCGTAACCCCGCTATCTTTCAGCTTAAAAGGCATAACCAGCCAATAGCTATCATTGACCCAGATTTTTTTGCCTTGTTCAATATATTTTTGGAGAGAATCGTTCGTGCTAAGCTCCTGACCTTTTACGAGCACTTTTCCTTCATCATTATTTACGTTGATCAGGTAGATAGCGGAATCAGCGGGTACGTCAATACGCACGTCACCGGTCTTTTTGTCCCATAGCAGAGTACGGCGGCCAAAGAAATTCCAGCGTAGATAACGGGTTTCGTCCCAGGCTGCTCTTCCACCCATAGCTTCCATCACTTCATCAGCGATTTTTATTGCTTCGGGGTCAGAGTTCTTTTCGTTAAAACCTTCTGCTGCCGGGTTGCTACTTGCTAGACCTGCGCCATTTACCTTCTCCATGTTCTCTGCATTTTGCGAATTACAGGAAAAGTAAATGATGCTACTTAGACAAAGTATGAGTTGGCTTAGTTTCATGGTGTTAGTTAGGTTGATATAAGGCACAACTAACGAAATTAGCCGGAAAGCATCAAACTTTTACTTAGGCCGGAGCATCAGAACTGACAACTTTTTCGTGCAATGTGTTAATGTATTTTACCGATTCGTTGGAGGTACGCTTAATATCTTCCAGCAGCAGGCGAATTTCTGTATCGTTAATCTCGTCTTGCGTAAGCACCTGCTTAAGCATATCCAGTTTTTGATACAACTCCTGGTTTTCTATCATTTTAATAGAAGGCTGAAGTTTGTGCATTATTCTACGAAGGGTATAGGTATCTCTTTTCTCTGTCGTTTCTTTAATTTGCTGTGATAAATGCTGAAAGCTACTTCTCAGTGAGCTTAAAAGGGTTTGTACAAACTCTGTATCGTCGCTATAATCGTTTAGTATCTGACAAAGTGTCATGACATTATCCTCCTCATCTTTGCTGCTTGCTACAGGTACTTCAATAGATAATTTAAGATTTTTAGCAATAGCATTATTAAGCTCTTCTGGTTTAAAGGGCTTGGAGAGGTAGTCATCCATTCCAGAACTGTGTACCCTTTTGCGAACATCTGATACTACATCTGCGGTAAGAGCAATGATAGGAATTTGCTGATACTCTTCACCTAATTGCCTAATAGCTCTGGTAGCATCATAGCCATTCATAATAGGCATCTGTAAATCCATCAGAATGATATCAAATTTCTTTTGCTGCACTATGCTTACTGCCTGCTCTCCATTTTCCGCAAAATAAACTTTGACTCCCATGCGGCTAAGAAAATTAGAAGCTACAATTCTGTTGGCATGATTATCTTCTACCAGCAGAAGCTGTACGTTATCTAGAGAATAGTTAGCTTTTTCAATAGCCTGTAAAGTCTCTTCTGTTTGCGCCGACTGGTCTATCTCGTATTCCAGTTCAAAGCTAAAAGTACTGCCTATTCCTTCTTTACTTTTTACGCTAATCTGGCCCTGTTGTAAGTCTACCAGTTTCTTGCAGATAGTAAGCCCGAGGCCGGTACCTCCATACTTACGAGTAGTATCTTCCTGAGCCTGCGTAAAGTTTTCAAAGATCTGACCCAGTTTATCTTCATGAATACCAATACCGCTATCGCTCACTTCAAATAGAAGTTTGATAGATTGCTTATGTGCTTGCATTACTCTAAGCCGAATGGTAATAAAGCCTTCGTTGGTAAACTTAAGGGCATTGCTTACCAGGTTATTCAGTATTTGAGTAAGTCGTACCTGATCTCCCAAAAGCTGAGTGGGCAGGTTCTCATCGAGATCTACTCTCAGGTCAATGTTTTTTTCCTGAGCACGATTAGAAAATGCTTTCCTGACACCTTCAATCACGCTGTTTACATCAAAATTAATCTTCTCCAGCTTAATTTTACCGGCATCAATTTTTGCCAGGTCCAGTATATCATTAATAATAGTTAGTAAGTGGTTGGCAGAAAACTCCAGACTCTTCAGGTATTCCTGCTGCTGCTGAGTGGGCTCAGCATCTTTAAGTAGGCGTGTCATACCAATTACCACATTAAGTGGCGTACGTATTTCGTGGCTCATGGTGGCCAGAAAGTTCTGTTTGGCATGAGCCTGTTTAACCGCCTTTTCCTTTTCTCTCTGTAGTTTGCGTTCCGACCTCACGTGGTTGGTTACATCTATTGCTACACAGGTAGTACCAATTTTTCTGCCTTCGCTATCCAGCAGAGCGGAGCAGCTCAATTCTACTGGAATTTTTTTACCCAGCCGATGAGGAATAGTAAAATCGCCAGACCAGGACTCTTTTCTACTTAGTTTACTAATAAACTTTTTTCCGGTGCGTCGGTGCTCGTCTCGAATGAGTACTTCAATAGCAGGCTTGCCTAATACCTGGCTGCTGGTCCAGCCAAAGAGGCGTTCTGCACATTTATTCCAGTAAGTAATGTTATGATGCAGATCGGTAGCGATAATAGCACTGTTTACCTGCTCTAGCAGAGAAGTCTGAAGGTTAATCTGATTTTGAGCTTCTTTGTGTTCATTAATCTCTTCTCTTAAGCGCTTGGTGGTATTTTCCAGCTCAAATGTTCTTTCTTGTATCAGTTTTTCCAGGTTCTCCCGATGCTCTTTCAGACTATCTTCAGCTTTCTTTCTTTCCTGAATTTCAATGTTAAGCTGACCGTTTACCTCTTTTAGTTTATGATCAGAGATATGGGTAGATAGTTTACTAAGCAAAGCGCCCACTATGCCTAAGGCCACCAAACCAAATAGTAAAGTTGTAAGCGTCATGATGATAGGGTTAGTCTGAGAGACTTCTGGCAGGAAAGGTTCTGGGGCAAATGAGAATCCGTTAATAGCGGCAAATACGAAGAAAACCAATAGAAACAAATGTAATTTTCTCCATTTTCTTTCATGGGATAATATAAGGCATAGGCCAGCAGGCAGGCATAAAATCAGAATAGTAACCAAGGGGGTAGATAGTGAGTGCCAGTATGAAGTTCCTAAAATAAAGAAGCTGGCTTCGTTGATATGAGGTATTTGCTCCTGCAAATAACTCATATCTAATATTACATTCTTCATTCCCCATAGTATAGAAGCCTGAAGCTTCTGATAGGCGTATAAAATCGTGCTCATAAGAAAAAATTATGATAATCCTTAACCCTTCTTCCCAATTACAATTAAAAAATTATTGCTTAAGCAATATGTTATTGTGCTTTTTTAAGTCGGTTGTAAGCTTTAGTGTATATGTTGCTGCACATACAAAAGTTTTATGGAGTAGTTAGCACTTATATTGATTTCTTCTCTAACTAATATTCCAATAGTTTAAATTTACGCATAGGATGTGGGTTTTTGGTTTACGAATCGTTTAAAAAGTTACATCAGTAGAAATATGCCCTAAACAAAACAAAAACGTATTGATAAATATATATTGTATTATTTTGGTAGTTAAAATTACTTAAATCTATCTGATGATATTCTCACGATTGAGTGGAAAACCTATTGTTCAAATAGATGTCATAAAATTATTGAAAACACAAAAAAATACAATTTTATCTTTTGGGGCTTTTTCTATGGAAATCTTCGGGATAAAATGTACCAATATGTACTCCTGGGTGATTCGTGGTGTTTTCTAAATATTTTTTAAGAGCAAAGGTACTGGAGCTAAAGGCCATTTGCGACCAGGGAATTTGTTCGGGGGTAAAAAGTCTTACTTCCAGACTTTCGCTACCACAAGAAAATTCATGATTTTTAAGCCTTGCCAAAAAATGTAAATACACCTGATTTATGTGGGGGAGATTGTATATGCTGTGTAAACGAATGATCTCAACATTTGCATGGGCTTCTTCTCGGGTCTCGCGTATAGCGCCTTGCTCTACCGTCTCGTTGTTTTCCAGATAACCTGCTGGCAGGTTCCATAAACCGTATCTAGGCTCTATTGCACGCTTGCAGATCAGTATTTTGTCTTCAAACACAGGTAGGCAGCCTACTACTAATTTGGGGTTTTGGTAATGAATAGTATGACATTGCTGACAGACATAACGCGCGCGATTATCACCCTCAGGAATGCTGAAATTAAGTTGTGCGCTTCCACAATGGCTACAGTAGTTCACAGTAATGGCTTATGTATATAAAAAATATGTAGTTGGATGGATAATTTAAAAATAAATTTCTAATGATATAAAAAAAGCCCCGCCGGAGCGGAGCTTCAATTAATTAGGTATAACTAGACACTATTATTTTTTGTCTTTGTCATCTACTTCTTCGTACTCTACATCAGATACGTCGCCATCGGCACTTGCGTCAGCGGCTCCACCATCTGCCTGTGGGCCTCCTGCTGCACCACCGGCGGCACCTGCCTGGTCAGCACCAGCAGCCTGGTACATTTCCTGAGATGCATTTTGCCATGCGCTGTTTAGCTTGTTCATTGCAGCATCAATAGCATCAAGGTCTTGTTTGCTATGAGCTTCTTTAAGTTCAGCAAGCGCGTCTTCAATAGGTTTCTTATTGCCTTCAGAAAGCTTTTCGCCAAACTCTTTAAGCTGCTTTTCGGTCTGGAAGATCAGCGAGTCAGCAGAATTAATTTTCTCAATTTTTTCTTTTTCCTGCTTGTCAGACTCAGCATTAGCTTCAGCCTCTTTACGCATCTTGTCTATTTCTTCTTCAGTAAGTCCGGAAGAAGCCTCAATTCTAATCTTTTGCTCTTTACCAGTTCCTTTGTCTTTGGCCGATACGTTCAGAATACCGTTCGCATCTATATCAAAAGTTACTTCAATCTGAGGTACACCTCTGGGAGCTGGTGGAATTCCGTCAAGGTGGAATCTACCGATGGTACGGTTCTGGTTCGCCATAGGACGTTCACCTTGCAGCACGTGAATTTCTACAGAAGGCTGGTTATCAGAAGCTGTAGAGAATACTTCAGATTTTTTAGTAGGGATAGTAGTATTCGCTTCTATCAGTTTTGTAGATACACCACCCATAGTTTCAATACCCAATGAAAGAGGGGTAACATCTAGAAGAAGTACGTCTTTTACATCTCCTGAGAATACACCACCCTGGATAGCGGCACCAACGGCTACTACCTCATCAGGGTTTACACCTTTAGAAGGCTTCTTGCCGAAGAATTTTTCAACTTCTTCCTGAATTTTAGGGACACGGGTAGAACCACCCACTAAAATTACTTCGTCAATTTCAGAAGAAGAAAGTCCTGCGTCATCCAATGCTTTCTTGCAAGGCTCCATGGTTCTGCGAACCAGGTCGTCAATAAGCTGCTCAAATTTAGCGCGGCTTAGTGTTCTTACCAGGTGCTTTGGAATCCCATCTACCGGCATAATGTAGGGTAGGTTAATCTCTGTGCTGGTAGAGCTTGACAACTCAATTTTAGCTTTTTCGGCAGCTTCTTTCAAACGCTGCAATGCCATAGGGTCTTTTCTCAGATCTATGCCCTCGTCTTTCAGAAACTCTTCAGCTAACCAGTCAATGATTTTACCATCAAAGTCGTCACCACCCAGGTGTACATCACCATTCGTAGATTTTACTTCAAATACGCCATCACCTAGCTCCAGAATAGAGATATCAAAAGTACCTCCACCTAAGTCATATACCGCAATGGTAATATCTTTATCTTTTTTATCCAGGCCGTATGCCAGTGCAGCGGCAGTAGGCTCGTTAATAATTCTTTTAACGTTAAGGCCAGCAATTTGACCTGCTTCTTTAGTAGCCTGACGTTCAGCGTCGTTAAAGTAAGCTGGTACAGTTACTACTGCTTCGCTTACGGTAGTTCCAAGGTAGTCTTCAGCGGTTGACTTCATCTTTTGAAGTATCATTGCAGAAAGCTCCTGAGGAGTATACAGGCGATCGCCTATTTTTACTCGGATAGTATCGTTACTTCCTTTATCCAGTTCGTAAGAGACATTTTTTCTTTCATCTGATACTTCAGAGAATTTTTTACCCATAAATCTCTTTACTGAACTAATTGTATGATGAGGGTTGGTAATTGCCTGTCTTTTAGCAGGGCTACCTACCTTACGCTCTCCATTACCATTGTCCAAAAACGCGACCACAGATGGGGTCGTCCTTCCGCCTTCGCTGTTCGGGATGACAACGGGCTCGTTACCCTCCATTACAGCGACGCAGGAGTTTGTTGTTCCTAAGTCTATTCCTATAACTTTTCCCATAATGTCTTATTGATTCGGTTTTATAATTTCAATTTCACACTAAAATTATCAATGCTTATGCCAAGCGCCTATCTAATGACAGATTGTCAGAAATGTGGCGAAAAGCATGTTTTTGTATTAAAAATGAGTGCCTATTCGGCAATTTATGTCAAAGCGACGCATGCTAATTGTCAATAAACGTACGAACCAGAGCGGGTGTATAAGTGTTTGCAATGGCATATTAACAAACACCTATCACTAAAAATGAATGTCCGCTAAGCAATAGCTTAGTTTTTATTCGTTTCTCTTTAAGGTAGCTGCAATAAACCAGATTGTAAGCTGCAAGTAGGAGAATATGATTAAATTCATTTAAATTAGTGGTCCAAGTGATGGCTTCGCCAGATTGTTTGCCCTTGGAGTAATGACTGGGCTTTTTAGATAGATGACTAGACTATGAGGTATATTTATATTGTGGTTTTGATCTTTTTTTGCCTGCCAGCTTTGGTACAGGCTCAGGAACAAAAAGATGAGACAATTAGCCTGTCAGGCACTATAGTAGATAAGGATGGAGCAGTAGTTCCTTTTGCTACTATTTCAGTAGCTAAAACTGGCAAGGGAGTTATCAGCGATGATGAAGGTTTCTTCTTTATTAAATTTCCTAAAAAAGATACCTTGGTACTTTCTACAGTAGCCCATGAGACCCAGCACCTTTATTTTGGCGATACTGCCACCACAGATAATTATGATCTGCAAATCCGTTTAAGCGAGCAGACGTATGCCCTGGAGAACGTTACCATTTTTGCTTTTAAAGACGAATACGCATTTAAAAAGGCGATCTTAGAAATGGACGATCTGCCTAACGAAAAGCAGGGTATCCATATACCAGGATCTTATTACGGGCCCAGAAAGGAAGTAAAAGCCAATGCGCTTAATCCTGTTTCGTTTATAGCCGGACGTTTAAATAAGCGAGCTCGTTACGAAAGAGAAGCCAGACAAAAAATTGCAGAAGCCAAGCAGAGCGATGCGCTTGCTAAAAAATACAATCGTGCTTTAGTAGAAAAAGTGACCGGGCTAAAAGAAGATACTTTGGATAAGTTTATGATGTACTGCCGTATGAGAGATTTGTTTGTTGAGCAGCCTAATGAGTATCAGGTAATTTTGGCTATCAACCAGTGCTATAAAGACTTTCAGAGAGAACAAACGAGAAATTAAACAGCTTTATTAGTATATAAAATGTAAAGCGTAGCTCAGCTACGCTTTTTTATTAAATATAAGTCAGTAGAGGGTAAAGCTACAGATACCCCATTAATTTGCAGAGCTGTAGCTTTATTTATTCGTTTAGACCTTCCAGGAGCCTCTCATTTTTCTGGAGCGCATAGCATTCGCTTCTTTATCACCTTTAAACTCTTCTTTTTTAGGGTCCCACTTTAAGGGCCTGCCTAACTCATAGGCGATGTTACCGATGTTACATACCGATGCGGTACGATGCCCTATTTCCACATCGCAAATGGGCTTTTCTCCTGTTTTGATGCAGTTCAGCCAGTCCTGATAGTGATTGACACTGTGGTAGAGGTGGGTATCGTTTAACCCAATAGACTGATGTTTTATGTTATCAGGCACATTCAGGAACTGACGACTAACTTCTATAGTCCCTTCGGTACCCACAAAACGAACGGCATTGCCTTTGCCAAAATCTTCTCTGGTCATGGGTATGCCATTGTCATAGATGTAGGTAAGCACTTTAACATCTTTACCATCGGGGGGTAAAATTTCTACCGGACCTGATTGATCTTTGCCAAGTGCCCACTGCGCAATGTCAAACATATGAGCTCCCCAGTCGGTCATAAGTCCTCCACCGTAATACTTGCAGTAGCGCCAGCGAGGCCAGCCATCCCAAGTAATAGGAGGGGCAAAATGAGAGCTATATCCTCTTGAGGGCGCTGGTCCTAGCCACATATCCCAGTCAAGGTAATCAGGTGTAGCTTCATCAGCTTGTTCGCATTCGTCGGGCGGGCCACCTACACTTACTACCACTTGTTGTATGTCTCCAATATAGCCGTTGGCTACCAGCTCGGCTGCTCTATGAAAATCTGACCATGAGCGTTGCATGCTACCCGTTTGTAGCACAATATTATTATCGCGGGCGGCATCTACCATAGCACGTCCTTCGCTAATGGTAAGAGATAGAGGCTTTTCACAGTATACGTGTTTTTTTGCATTGGCAGCAGCTATAGATGTAAGGGCATGCCAGTGGTCTGGTGTAGCTACAATTACACCATCTATATCTTTACGTTCCAGCATCTCGCGGAAGTCTTTGTAACCATCAATCATTTCAGAAGATGATCTACCATTATTTTCACTATAGTAGGTAGCTACTTTTTTTTGAAAAGCTTCCAGTTTCTGGCTGTCTACATCACAAGCTGCAACAACTTGTACTTCAGGAATCTTTATGAAATTCTGGAAAAGAGCCCCACGGCCTTGTCTGCCGGTACCAATATAGGCAAGATTAAATTTATCGCTTGGCGCTGTAAAGTTTGGACCTCCTAAAACATGGCGAGGTACCAGACTGACACCAGCTAACGCAGCTAAGGAAGATTTTACAAATTTTCTGCGTCCGCTCTCTCGCTCGGACTTTGCTTGTAATTGATTCATTGTAGTGTTATTGGTTGTTGTTAAGTGTTTAACCAATATACAATAAATCAGAAGCAGGATAAAGAAGTCGCTCTAAGTCTGAACATATGAGCAACAAATGAAGCAAAATTTACTAACTGAAAAATTTAAGGTTGCCTGTTTTTTTTCTGCTGAACCTCAATCAGTTCTTCCACAGACTGATTAATATCCTCAATAGAGTTTAAGATTTTTCTTAAATGGTTGAGTTTGCTGGTGGACTTAAAACGCTCACCGTTTCTGCTTCCTTTAGAGTTTTTGCTTATCTCCGCTATGTCAGATTTAAGCTGTTCTACCACTACTTTAATGCTTTCTTCCTTCATACTGTGTGTATTTAGTATACTGCCTTAGATGTACGTGGGCATAGATAAAGTGTTAGGCAGTACATCTATTCTAACTCAAATACTGTACATTGTTTAGGTGACTATTAAAATTAATTTTCATAGTTTAAAATATTATTGATATAGTTAAATTTAAGGGTGATTTCCTCCTGGGATACTTAGTATTTACTCGCAAAAACTTATTATGAGAAAAACATGCGTAATGCTGGATAATTTAGCATTTCACTGATATTCACACATGTGGTAGATACACAGGCTTTCGCTTTTTTTAAAAAATATATTGGTTTCAAATTGCAGGGGTGTAGAAGTGTAGAATAGATATGAAAGTTATGTATACTGAGAAGAAAATCAACATCAACATAGATTATACCTATATAGAGGAGGTTTTTGAATCAAAGGAAGAGTATAAGTATTTTCTACAAATTATGTGTTTTGAATTTGAGGAAGCCATCAACAAGCTGACAGAGGCTATAGAGAAGCATGATGGGCATAGCTTCCGTAAAACAATGCATAATGTAGGGTCTCACCTGGAGATGCTAAGAGCTAATGAACTTAGCCATTTTCTAAAAGAAATTAAACCCCAGGTAGAGAATGTAGGCTTTGCCGGAGAAAGCAAAGAACAGCTTATCCAGCAAATAGATCATGCATTCAAAGACGTAATCCAACATGTAAAATCTAAATGTGAGGAGCTCTCAGAAGCTTCATAAAGGACATCGCAAGCTCAATATATTTTGAGCTGATTCTCCAATCTT
The DNA here is from genome assembly GCF_030506305.1 of Porifericola rhodea. GTDB lineage: Bacteria > Bacteroidota > Bacteroidia > Cytophagales > Cyclobacteriaceae > Catalinimonas > Catalinimonas rhodea. Next base: position 3,389,004 of record NZ_CP119421.1, read on the forward strand.
TACATCTGCCTGCAATTGTCTGCCTAACGCATTAATTAACTGCTTACTAAAAGCTGGAAACTGTGTGTTAGGCATATTTTTTACCTTAAGCTCAAGCACAAACTCATCTGCCTCCTGCTTGGCAATTATTTTTATCTTCTGATTAGCCAGCAATTCCTCTTTAATACTATTAAAGCATTCTACCAGAACTATACCCAATGCATAAGCCCTGTTAGCTTGCCAGAAAATACTCTCCTGCTCAAAAGTAAGTTTAGAGTTAATCTGTAACTGACCTAAAAGTTTAGGTAGATACTCTTCCAGATCAATAGAGTCAGGCTCTTCACCTTTGTATAAAAGCTCAAAAGCGATTGCAATGGCCAGCACACGCTTCTGAGAGTTGGTAACTACTTCTTTGGCTTCTGACTGTAGCTGAACAGATTGTAGATGCAGAAGGCCACTTATTTCGTGCAGGGTATTTTTAAACTGGTGCTGCATCTTTTTAATGTGCTCTTCCAGGTCTGTAGCCTGATGAGGAGGCATAGGCACCAGAATCTCCATTTTGTAGCGCTTATCCTGAGAAGAAACAATGCGAGAAGTAATAGAACGGAGTTGAAGGGGGTGACCTTCTTTGTGTTGGAAAGTCCATTCAGCCGCATTTTCATCAGACTGTCCGTCCAGGTACTCATGATGCAACATAATGGCATAAGCTCTCATTTCTGCCGGAAGCAGTTCTATAAAGCTTTTATCAAGCAGTTCCTCTCTCTTATAGCCGAAAGTATGACAGAAAATTTCGTTGAAATCTACGATTATACCGTTTTGATCGGTGACGCAGTAGCCATCACTTAGATGTTGTTTGATATTTTCAATAAACTGAAATGCTGTTTGCTTTTGCATTTGTGCTTCAAAGTCGTTGGACTTTGAGGTTGTGGAACCTGAAGAAGGAGACTCGCTCATGCGCGCTGGGGTTTACGGACTGAGAATCATACATAAAGATTACGCTATACTGACTATAAAGCATAATCATTTATTATCAGTAACAAAGTAAATGAAGAAAATTCATTGAGCAAATCTGCAAACAAATACTCAGGTATGTTTTTGGTAAAAATACAGAAATTTATTCTTCGTCTACCTCGTATTTTTTGTCAAGTCGGTTCATAAGCCAGACATAAATAAAAATAAGAACGACGAAAATGTAGATAGATCCCTGCTGGGCAAACCAAAAGCCTAGTTTAAATCCTCCCATTTTTATCTGGTTAAGCTGATCTGCAAGTAAAATTCCGAAACCATACGAGCAGACAAACCATATAGATAGCAAAATAAGCAGGTATTTGATGTTGTTCTTCCAATAAGCCTGCATCTTGTTGTTGTTCATAGTTTTAGTGTTGTGTAAAGACAATATATTAGAATTTTTCTGATTAGTCAGCCTGTACGACAATTTGCCCGGCATTAACCTGAATGCGATCCCCCATACTAAAGGCGTAAGATAGAGGTAAAGGAAATTTTAACAGTCCACTCAGCCTTTCGTCCTGCATAATAAAAAAATTTTCCTGTGTATTTATTTCTATTACTTCGCCTTTAAATTTACCATCAGCCACTACGGCTAAGGTTTCATGGGGCTTACATTGTTGAACTACCTTGGCATCTTTCAGAATTAGCACCTGCTCTGCCATACGGGCTACTTCCATAGCATCATGACTTACCAACAGCATTGTAGTTTTGAACCTCTGGTGAAGTGCAAGAATATCTTTCTGAAGCTTTTCGCGCATATACTTATCCAGGGCAGCAAAAGGCTCGTCTAAAAGCAAAAGCTGCGGTTGCCGTATAATGGCCCGAGCCAAAGCGACACGCTGTTGCTGTCCTCCGGAAAGCTTTTGTGGGTATTGCTTCGCTAGCTTATCCAGCTCCATAAGGGCCAGTACTTCACCTACCAAATCGCGAGAAGAGTTAGCGGGTAGGGCATAGCTCAGGTTACGACCTACGCTCATATTTGGAAAGAGCGCATAGTCCTGAAAAACAAACCCGATACTACGCTGCTGAGGCTTTAGCCATGTATGGTGGGTGCTGCTATACCATAGTTCTCCATCAACTTCTATAATACCCCGGTCCGGGGGCATAAGGCCCGCCAGCATTTTGAGGATACTGGTTTTACCTGCTCCTGAAGGGCCCATCAGTGCCCAGATGCTATGTTCAGGCATTTCAAACTGCACATCGAGCGCTAATTTTCCTTCGCTTCCCAAAAGTTTTTTCTCCAGCCTGACTTTAATCATATTACCCCCTCCACTCTTCGGTTTTGATAAAAGTATACACAGAATAAAACTACGAAAGAGAATAGCAATAGTATAGTTGCATAGATGTTTGCATTGTCAAAGTTCAGCATTTCTACTTCGTTGTAGATAGCAATAGACGCTACTCTGGTCTCTTCCGGTATATTTCCCCCAATCATAAGTATAACACCAAATTCGCCTATGGTATGGGCAAAAGTCATTACCAGGCCAACAATAACAGATGACCTGACATTGGGTAGAAAAACATGCCATAGCGTATTCCAGCGAGATTTACCGAGTGTATAGGCAGCTTCTTTGTAGGAAGCTGGAAGGTTTTCTATGGCGGATAAAATTGGGTTAACCATAAAGGGTAAACTGAAAATCAATGAGCCAATGACCAGTCCGGGAAAGCTAAATACCAGCCGGAGGTCAAACAGTTGATCGCTAAGTTTTCCTAACCAGCCTTCCGGTCTAAGTATAATGAGAAGGTAGTAGCCCAAGACAGTAGGGGGGAGTACCAACGGCATACTTACTACTGCTTTTAACAAAGGCTTAATTGCTGATTGGGCAAAGTAAATTAAATACACCAGTGGGATAGCTAGCAAAAAAAGTAGAACGGTAGTAATACCAGCTAATTCCAGACTAAGTACGAAGGGTTGTAGAAGCTCCGACATATCAGTTCACTTTCTCGTAGCCAAAATTTTGTAATAGCTGTTGTGCATCCTCGGAGCGTAAGAATAAAAGAAAGTGCTGTATTCCAGCCTGGCTGGCTTTGGCCTGTTGTAACACAAGTAAACCGTGGTTTAAACACTCTGTGGCAGAAGTGCTATTTTCTATCTCCATCCAATGTCCTCTGTTTCTGAGCTCCGGGGCATGTCTTGCAGATACAGCAGTAAATGCAGCATCTACCGCACCCGAACGTATATATTGGTTGACCTGACCTATACTTTCTCCATATATTATCTGCCCTTTAATTTTGCCCCAAAGCTTATTTTCCTGCAACCAGCCCCTGGCCCGTCTGCCGTAAGGGGCTAATTCAGGCCGGGCGATAGCTACCGATTTAACATGACTTTGGTTTAGCCAGTCTTTAAGCGGTTTGTCAATTTCTTTTTTACTCCAGAAGACGAGTTTTCCTTTTGTAAAAATTTCTACCTTCCCTTTTCCGTACCCTTCTTTTAGCAGTTTGTTCGGGTACATCATATCCGCTGATAAAAAGATATCGTATGGTGCGCCATTCATAATTTGTGCTGTCAGCTTGCCCGACGAACCAGGTATAAGTATCAACTTATTTTGATATTGCGACTCATACTTTTCCTTTAGTTGCTGCATAGGAGAAAGCAGGTTGGCGGCAACTGCCAGTCTGATGGCTTCCTCTTGTGCAAAAGACTGTGAGTGAACAGTAAACAAAGAGACTAAAGTAATTAGTAGAGATAGACATAATGGTTTGGACTTCATCATCCGCCTGCAAAATTGAGCGATTAGATAGTTTATACGGAACGCTGAATTATTTATTACCCAAAAGAAACAAACAATCTTGCTGGCTAAAAGCGGTAGGCTTAGTATCTCTTCAGTACAGCTACGCTGTAAAATAGAACCGTCAAAAAGTTTCCGGAATGTGTACTTATCTCTAATTTGCACCATATAAAGGTAAAATTAGTATTGCACCACAAATTAACAAGTACAAATCTATGGCTAAGCCTGTTCGTTTGCATGTGACCGGAGTTCCTGAACATTTTAATTTACCCTGGCATCTGGCTATTGAGGAAGGTGCTTTTGCTGAGCAGGGCGTAGAAGCAGTTTGGCAGGATGCTCCCGGAGGTACCGGAGCTATGATGCAACAATTGGAAAATGGAGAAGCGGATATTGCTATTGCGCTTACTGAGGGGGTAGTTGCCAGTATAATTAAAGGAGTAGCAGCTAAGATTGCACAGCTATTTGTTCAGACACCTCTTAGTTGGGGTATACATGTAGCGGCCAACAGTGAGTTTAATACGGTAGAAGACTTTAAGGGAAGCCGTTTTGCCATTAGCCGACCTACTTCGGGCTCTCATTTAATGGCTTTTGTACTGGCCCAGCAAAGTGGCTGGCTTACCCAAAAAATGAGCTTTGTAGAGGTAGGTGGAATAGAGGGCGCACGACAGGCTTTAGCAAAACAGGAGGCTGATGCTTTTATGTGGGAGAAATTGATGACTAAACCCCTGGTAGATAGTGGGGAGTTCAGAAGGGTAGGAGAGATAGATACACCCTGGCCCTGTTTTGTGGCGGCTGTAAGAGAAGATGTACTTCAAAGTAAAAGTGAAGCTTTAAAGCATGTATTTCAGGTCATCAACACTTATGCTGCGAGCTTTAAGCAGAGAGAGAACGCGCAACAACTGATAAGCGATAGGTTCAAGCTTGAGCAAAATGATGTATCTGAATGGCTACAAAAGACAGAGTGGGCGCAAAATGCCCAGGTGTCTACTGCTATGCTGGATGAAGTAATGCATACACTTGAGGCAGTAGGTGCTATTTCACAAAAAGTACCTCCCGAACAACTGCTCGTTCGGTTCTGACGTTTTACGGATTTGTTGCCAAAATGCTACGGAGAATGGGGTGTAAATCCCCATTTTCATGTACTATTAATTTATGTTAGCTCTCCCAATAAGAGCAGGAGTAAAAGAAAAATCATTGTTATTTTTAAATTTAGCAGCTTTTTGCCTGTTTTAAGCTTCAAAACTGTATAATTTTTAATCTTGTGGCGGCCAAATTGTATCATTTACAATATGGTACACATAGAAATAAATACAGGAGAAAGCCCGATAGTGGCAGCTGCCATTCATAACGGGCATATGATCCGGCCAGAGCTTCTGCCGTACCTCAACCTGCATGAGTCAGAGAGGTTGAGAGAAGAAGATCCCTATACTACCCAGTGGCTGGAAATATCTGACAACACGATTAAGGTGCATAACTCACGCTTTGAGGTGGATGTCAATCGGCCCAGAGATAAAGCTGTGTATGCCAGACCAGAAGATAGCTGGGGGCTACATGTCTGGAAAGAAGAAGTGCCTGACGAGATCATGGAGAAATCCTTAAATATATATGACAACTTTTATCGTCAGATTGCCGATCATTTTGATCAGCTGCTACTCAAGCATGAGTGGCTGATTGTTTACGACTTCCATTCTTACAATTTCCGTAGAGAGGGGGTAGACCGTTATGCCAGTCCGGAAGAAAACCCGGAAATAAATATTGGAACGCGAAATATGGAGCGTCAGCTCTGGGGGCCGGTAGTAGACACCTTAATAGATTGTTTTCGCACCTACAACTTTGAAGGTCGCCATCTGGATGTAAGAGAAAATGTTAAATTTAAAGGAGGCTACTTTAGCCAGTGGATATATGAAAATTATGGGGAAAGGGTATGTCCTTTGGCTATAGAAGTGAAGAAGTTTTTTATGAACGAATGGACAGGGGAGGCTAATGAAGAGCAGCTTAAACACCTGAAAGAGCTGTTTATATCTTCTATGCTACCAGTGCGCAGAGCTGCCGAGAGTCTGTTTAAAGTAAGCACTGTATAATATGCTAAGCAAAGCTTTTATAGCATCTGTCTGCCGATCTATGGAGAGGGGTAAAAGTATTAACCGACGCTTGCCAAAAGGAGGGAAGTTGGTTATAGATAAGCCCTTGCCGTATGTCTGTGTATATCGCTATACAGACCAGGCGGATCCCTATCTTTCCGGGTTGCTCAAAACGCAGGGTGCTTACATTATTGCTCATGCTGAACTGGATATAGAGCACTTACTCTATCAATTATCTGCTACTGCCGCTCATAAGTTTCATGCTTTTATGCTTCTGGAACTATGGTTAGCCCCTGAAGATGAAATTGATACATTTAAAATATATTCCCCCGCTGACCGCTCACCAGCTACCATTAAAGCTCTAAAGCAGGGGTTTGACGAAATAGAAGCGCTATATACACCGCTACAGGTAGCTATCTTTAATACGATAGACCGCCATCCACCGGGCATGAGTCCTTTACTTTCTTTGGAGAAATCTAAAGAAGTAGGGACCCTGCAAATTGGTATAGAAGTACCTCTCATCTATAAAGACGAAAAAGGAAATCTTTATGCATTACTCTACCGGAAAGTAAGGCGAAAAATAGGACAAGTACTAAAAAAAGCCGCTTATGAGTTTATAAGGGTACAAACCTCTAACACTTTTGAGCACTACCTTGTGCTTGGCAAAACTCAGCTTACGCAGCTGGTACGTTCTGTAGATAAACAGCTCGCTGAAGTAAGCGAAAAAATGAACTTCCTGCTTAGGGTAAGTCCGGTTAACCAGACTGTAGAGTTTGAAAACTTCAAAAAACATAATTATGCTAAAGAACCGGAGTTTAATTATCGCCTCATCTCATTAGATCCGGAAGAGGAAAAGCGTAAATTATTTAATCTACAGCTGGAAAATATAGAAGATCCTACACTGGCCTTTTTGTTCAGAGATAAAAGAAACGAGCTGGAAAAGCAGTTGATGATGTTGGAAGAGAGAGAGTCTGCCAGTTTTTTGCCATTAAGTAACAGTTTGTATGGTACACTGGGTAAAGAGCTTATAGGAGCTGCCCACGAGATATTACTAGATGTAGAAGATGATTACTCAGAACAGCAAGAGCTACTTGGCCCTCAGGAGTTTAAAGCTTTGGCAGAGACAGAGCTGTCACTTTATCATCAGCAATTCCCTGATGTAGTTTTGGGAGTAGAGGTGAGAAAAGATATTAGCGGGATCATGGTTTCTAAAGGTAAGCTTTTGATTGCCGAAGATTTTAGTGTAGAAGCTTCACGCGCTAAAGCCTTAATTCAGCATGAAGTAGGTACCCATATTCTTACATACTGTAATGGAAAACATCAGCCATTTAAACTGTTTTACGCTGGTCTGGCAGGTTATGATCCTTTGCAGGAGGGCCTGGCTGTACTTTCAGAGTACTTGGTTGGTGGACTTACTGCATCTCGTCTCAAAATTCTGGCCATTAGGGTAGTGGCTGTTGACGCATTGTGTGAAGGTGCAGATTTTATAGAAACATACCGACTGCTTACCCAAAATTACAATTACCCTGAAAAAGCAGCCTTTAATATTTGTACCCGAGTACATAGAGGAGGAGGACTCACTAAAGATGCAGCATACCTGAAAGGACTATTACAACTAATGAATTATCTGCGACAGGGTGGAGCGATAGAACCACTTTACGGAGGCAAGTTCGCTGCTACTCACATTCCATATGTTAAAGAGCTGATGCATCGCAGAGTGCTCAGAGCTCCTTTTTTGCCTTCATTCCTTACTGGTAAAGCTGCGAAAGCACGTTTGGCCAGCGTGAGGGAAGGTTTACCAGTAACCAAACTAATTAGCCATGAAAATAGCATTCATCATTAATAGCATAGAAACAGAAAGAGAAACCTATACCACAATTTACCTGGCGCTATCTGCTTACAAAAGGGGGCACGAGGTGTACCTGATTAGCGTTGGCGACCTGGGCTATACATCTGATGGGCACATGGTAGCCCGGGCAAAGACAGTAAAAGAACATAACTATAAATCCTCTACTACTTTTTTAAAAGATTTAAGGCAGGCAGAGGATGTGAATGTTAGTTCCGTAGATCTGGATGTGATTTTTTTAAGAAATAACCCTGCCGATGATCTTAACGAAAGAAACTGGGCACAAAACGCGCCGTACATCTTTGCTCAAATAGCGCTTAAAGATAATGTAATTGTATTAAACCACCCTGGAAGTTTATCTGATGCGATCAATAAAATGTACTTTCAGCATTTTCCTGAAATCCTGAGACCCAAGACTATTATTACACGTAATCCGAAAGAAATACACGAGTTTTTCGGAGAACAGAAGGAAAAAATGATTCTGAAACCTCTTCAGGGCTCAGGGGGTACCAATGTGTTTATGGTAGATCGTAAATCTAAAAATAACCTTAACCAGATTATTGAAGCTATTAGCCGAGATGGTTATGTAATTGCTCAGGAGTACCTGCCTAAAGCCAAAGAAGGAGATACTCGCCTGTTCTTAATGAACGGCGAACCTCTGCACTGCAATGGTAAATATGCGGGCTTAAGGCGTGTTAATCAGCCTGATGAGGTTAGAAGTAATATACATGCGGGAGGTCAGCCCCAAAAAGCAGATGTCACTGAAGAAATGCTTCAGCTTATGCAAATTCTTCGCCCTAAACTAATACAGGATGGTATGTTTCTGGTAGGTGTAGATATTGTAGGAGATAAGTTGATGGAGGTGAATGTATTTAGCCCCGGGGGGCTGAGCTTAATGTCACAAATGTATGACGCGGATTATGGAGCTGAAGTCATTAAAGCTATAGAGAAAAAAGTGTACTACAAGCAGACTTACGATCGGGAAGTGGACAATGTAACCATTGCTACATTGTAAATTTTGTAATCTGTGGAAGCGGAATCTATTTGTCTGTTAATTCTTTTCGAATTGCGATAGCCTCTAATAAAAAAAAAAAAAAGCCTCACTTGCAATAGTGAGGCTATTACTACACAGTAGTAATAATTATTTACCTACGGCAGTATTAGCTTTAAGGCTTACTACCAAATCAAATTCGTCGTAGATTGTTTTGTCGCCCAGGTCATCAAAAAAGCTACCAGAGCCATAACGTACATTATATTTTGAACGGTCCACTACGATAGTTGCGTCAGCAACTACTTCGCTGTCGCTTACTTTTACAGTAGCAGGAAAGCTTACTTCTTCAGTGATTCCTTTAATTGTCAAATCTCCTGTAATATTGTACTGATTTCCTTTTTTAACTTTTGCTTTAGTAATAACAAATTTGGCAGTAGGGTACTGCTCAATGCCAAAAAAGTCGTCAGACTTAAGGTGCCCATCCAGTTTCGTTTTATACTCGCCTTCAAGGTCAGTAGTTTCTATAGTAGTCATGTCTATAAAAAACTGTCCACCTACAAGTTTATTATTATCTACTTCCAGGTTTCCGTCCTTAATCTGAATAGTTCCAGTATGTTCGCCAGTAACTTTACGTCCGGTCCATATCAGCTTGCTATCCTTTGCGTCTACTTCATAAGAAGTAACTTTTTCAGGATTAGTAAATGAGGCTAGCACAACTGTGGCAAATACAAATGAAGCAAAAAGTTTAATAGTTTTCATTAGTTGATTTTGGTTGAAATGATGATTGTTATAAATTTAATTGTATATACAACTAATGTCTAGTAAAGGTTTCAGTATTTTTTGTTTTTACGAAAAAAAAATGATTAAAAAGTTTACCAGCCTCCCGAAGCTCCTCCGCCACCACTAAATCCGCCACCTCCGCTGAAACCACCTCCAGAAAAACTTCCTCCACTAAATCCACCACTACTACCTCCTCCTCCAACTATTACAGTTTTGCTCTTTTGGAGTCGGGGAATGCGATAGGTTTTAGTGTCGGTGTAGTCGCAATTTTTGCAGGCGTATACTCTTTCACCACGACCGTCATGTGCATAGGTCGCACTTCTTACCACTCTGGATGACTTACGGTAATATGTTTTGTGCTCGCATTTAGGACAACTAGAGTAGGTGCGCTGCCAGAAGTTATTATATGGAATTACCAGCACATCGCCCTCCTGACCAGAAACCCAGACATCATAGTCTACCGAGCCTATTTTCTCTTCTATTTGCTGGCCACGGTTCAGGTGAGAATCTTCTTCCTCTTCATCTAGTTTTTGCATTGGCAGTCCGGTTTCAAGGCTTAAGCGGGGGCGATTTCTTCTATGCCTTTTGAACAGGTAAATAGCCAAAACCATAATGAGTAGGCCTAAAAACATAATCAGCCACCAGTAGCTGCCCCCATCTTGTTGAGACTGTACAAAGGAAGAGGCAGGCATATCTGTTCCTTCAATTTTTCGCATGATTGCTGTGGCTCCCTCCTGAATGCCTTCGGAATAGTCACCCTGGCGGAAGTGCGGTACAATTACCTCACGGATAATGCGACTGGCATAGGCGTCTGGTAAGTCTGGCTCTAGTCCATAGCCTACCTCAATTCTTAATTTACGATCACGTGAAATTACGAGCAGTAGTACCCCATTGTCTTGACCAGCCTGGCCCAGTTGCCAGCTTTCAAAAGTGCGAAAGGCAAAGTCTTCCAGATTGCCTTCTTCCAGTGTGTTAAGGGTTAAAATTGCGATTTGGTGGCTGGTTTGCTGTTCAAATGCTGCAAGTTTAGCTTCCAGATTCTGCTCTTGCCCTTCAGGAATAAGGTCGGCGTAGTCATTAACCTGTGCCGATAGGGGAGGTACTTCCTGTGCCTGGCTACCTGCGAAAGCAATAAGCAGCATCGCTAATGTCAAAACATGCTTAGTCATCAATCTGAACCTCATCGGGCAACTGATTTTGATCATCAATAGCTTTTTGAATACCACTGGCTTCCAGCAAAGCTCCACATTCTTTTATAGCATCGCATATCGCCTGAGTGGTGTGCCCGCTACGGATAGTATTAATCATTTTTTGCAAAACATTTTCCCACTCTTTTTGCTCTACCAACTCGCTAATACCCAGGTCTGGTAGTATAACTGCCTGTTTTTCAAAATAACTTACAAACAGAAGTATGCCACTACGTTGCTCTGTGTGGCTAACGCCCTGCTCCACAAACAGCTGCCTAGCTTTATTTTCTACCGCCTGTTGCATGGTTTTATTGCTAATAAAAAAACGCTTGACTACAGAGAGCGATTCTGCCAGTGTGGCTCCGGCAATTCCTCCGGTAGTACAGATCAGTAGCCAGAGGTAAGGAGGTAGCCACAGCAATGACTCTGAGCTCAGATAAATAATAGTAAGTACCATACCAGTGATCAGGCTAAACAAAGCACCTGCCCGCCACAAACTTTGCTCGTACCAGGAGGCCTGCCTGCTAATTACCGGTACTATTTCTCCAGCAGAAAGCTTTTCTGCTTCTACAACTGCATTTTTAATTTGTAAGGACTCTTCTTTAGAAAATAGAGGGTATGCCATGCTTAGTCAAAATTTACTTCTGGAGCATTTTCAGCACCGGGCTGGGCGGTGAAATATGCTTTTGTGTCAAAGCTTAACAGCTTGTAGGGAAACTTACGAGCCTTGGCATTGTAAGCTTGTACAGCTTCGTTGAAGCGTTTGCGCTCAACTGAAATTCGGTTTTCTGTACCTTCCAACTGAGCTTGCAGATCACGAAAGTTTTCTGTGGATTTTACCTCAGGATAATTTTCAGCCACTGCTATCAGGCGCGAGAGTGAGGTTCCCAAAGCAGCCTGATTTTGTTCGTACTGGCGAAGGGCAGCGCCACTCAGTTGTGTAGGGTCTACACTGCTCTCCATCACCTGGCTACGTGCCCGGGTAATTTCTGTAAGCAGTTCTCGTTCAAAATTTGCAGAAGCCTCTACAGTAGACACCAGGTTGGGAATGAGATCCAGACGGCGCTGATATACATTTTCTACCTGTGCCCATGCTTCTACTGTTTTTTCTTCAGCACTTACCATAGCGTTGTAGGTAGTAAAATAAGCGATGACAAGTACGAGGGCAATTGCTCCAAAAACCATCCAGCGTATATATTTTTTTTGTGATGTGCTTTTATTCGTATAGGAGGATAAGACCTGCTCCCTCTGGCTAAGATCTTTCTTCAGCTTGTAAGCAGGAGCGTATTGGCTATCAATTAGTAGCGCCTGGTCCAGGTGATATTCTGCCTGATTAAAATCCGTAGAGTTTTGCTGCTTGCCTCCTCGGTTCATGTAAGCCTCAGCGGCCAGGGTATGCGCTTCAGCATCATTAGGGCGAAGCGCACAGGCCGCCTCCAACTCCTCTACGGCATCCTGCCAGTTGGCGTGGGCAAGATGATTTTTTCCTCTTTGCTTCTGGGCCTCTGCACGGCTCTGAGCCTGCTGCCAGTCATTTTCACTAAGACCGGAGTCCAGAGCAATCTGTTTGAGCTCCTGTTCAGTGTATTGGGTTTCCTGACGAGTATATTTTAACTCCATCAGTTTTTTTAGATAGCGATCCAGTGCGTCATCAGACGAAGCCATAATTGCTGGTTTTTTTTAGCTAAAATACAAGAATTACTGAGAATGCTAGGCAGGTAAACAATTATATTGGGTTAATGCGTATGTAGTGCCAAAGCAATAGTTTAGAGGCTAATTCCAGTGTTGAAGTTCCAGTATGTTACCTTCCGGATCTGTGGCGTATACAAAAGTAAGCATACCTACACCTTCTACTGTATGTTTGCAGATACTTCCCAGTGCTTTACCACCATAAGCTATTAGTTTCTGAAGCATCTTCTCTACATCATCTACCAGAAAGGCCAAGTGTCCGTAGCCCTTGCGGTTAGGTGCTGCTTCTGCTTTATCCAACATGTGAGTGTATTGGTAAATTTCTAGTGTAGGCCCCGCCTCGCCGTAGCCAGGTAAACGTAAGTGAACACCTTCAAATGCAGCGTTTGCTACCCCTGTGCCTTGGCTTAGCCAGTCTCCCGAAAGTTTACGCTGAGGGAGCACTTCTTTACAGCCAAATACGATGGTATAAAAATCGGCCAGCTCTTTCCAGTTAGAGCTTACAATATTGGTATGTACGTATTTAATGTTCATAAGCTAAAACACAAAAGCAGGTTTATACCTGCTTTTGCTTCTTTTTTATTGTCTGTAATCTAATGGGGGTTGTCTGTCGCCAACTAATGACTGGTACTCAAAACCTTCTCCCCGGCGCTGCTCAAATTCTTTTTTAGCTTCATTAATGAGTTTAGGCTTCTGCATAAGTTCAACACCGGTAACAGCCATAGCTTTTGCGGCCAGTAGCATGCCCTTCATGCCAATGCTCATTCCACCGGCGGCCACTGCCTGCCAGGAGTGGGCAGAGGTGCCAGGCACCCAGGTAGCTGTTCTCAGACCAACGGTAGGTACGGCCCAGCTTACATCCCCTACATCAGATGAGGCTTTACCTTCAGTCATCTCAAAAGGTAAAATTTCACCAGCCATGCTTAGTGAAGCGGCATTTTTGCCAAGAGTTTTACTTATTTCTTCTGCAAAAGCTGTTTCTTCATTATCGTAGCTGATCCCCCCAAGTTCTTTCAGGTTTTCATACATTAGTCGGGCAAGGGTTTCATTGGGAAGGATATTATATACTCCTCCTGTCACTTCTACTTCAACCCGGGTGTCTGTTCCCCGAGCGGCACCTTCGGCAGCCCTAACGAGCCTTTGCCACATATCTTTTACTTCAGCCACATCTTTATGGCGCACATAATAATAAACTTCGGCAAAGTTAGGAACTACATTGGGGGCTTCTCCTCCTTTAGTTATGACATAGTGGATGCGTGAGCCTTCCTGTGTATGCTCTCTCATCATGTTCACCATAAAGTTCATGGCTTCTACACCATCCAGGGCGGAGCGACCTCTTTCGGGAGCAAAAGCAGCGTGTGAAGCTTCACCATAAAAGCGAAATTTGCCCGATTTGTTAGCCAGGGTAGTGCCGGGGCTGGCGTCATTAAAGCTTGAAGGGTGCCACTGTAATACGACATCTACATCATCAAACAGGCCTGCTCGCACCATGTAAACCTTGCCTGAACCACCTTCTTCGGCTGGCGTACCATAAAAACGTACTGTACCTGCTTTTCCGCTTTTGGCCAGCCAATCTTTAATAGCAATGGCGGAAGCCGCAGAAGCTACGCCAAACATATGATGCCCGCAGGCATGTCCGGCACCTCCATCTTCCAGGATTTGACGTTCGGGCACTGCTGCCTGAGAGAGGCCAGGAAGCGCATCGTACTCTCCTAAAATACCGATTACCGGTTCTCCGCTGCCGTAGCTGGCTACAAAAGCAGTAGGTATATCTGCTACTGCTGACTCAATACTAAAGCCGGCAGCTTGTAGCTCGTTTTGTAATGCCTGGGCGCTTTTAGTCTCCTGGTAACCTAACTCGGCATAGTTCCAGATGTCTAAAGCAAGTTGTTGGTAAGTCTCCTGCTTAGATTCTATAGAGGAGATAAGTTGTTTCTTGTAAGCCTGAGCCTGTAAGAGGGCTGGCGTATACACTAGAAAAATGAGCAAACTGACTGGGAAAAGTTTATGTAGCATAAGGCATTTTTTAGGGCAATTTAAAAAATCGTACCTAATATGCCTGTTGTGGAGAAGATGTTTCCCGGCTACGTTCAGTGGTTGAGTGTTTGAGTAGCTTATTGTAAGTCTGCTGAATACGCTTGGGAGCAAAGCCCATTCTGTACATATTAAATGCGATCAGGTTAGCAAAGTTTACCCGGAAGTAACTGTTTTTTCGGTATTTGCGGTCAGAGATCAACACCTTCTTCTGCATATCTTTAAAAACAGCAATCTTACGAGCCCTACGTATCAGATCAAAGTCTTCCATAATGACAAACTCTTCGCGATACCCTCCCAGCTCATCAAAAAAATCTTTGTAGACATACAAAGTTTGATCTCCACCATGGCAGACAGGGCTCTCAAACTGGGTGAAATAAGCATTTATTTTAAGCAAGGGGTTTTTGGAGTCAAACTTAGAGCGATATCCACCTAACAAACAACCGTCGGCTAATGCCTCTTGTATATCTGAAAGGTAGGTAGCTGGAGGCATAGTATCGGCATGTACAAAGTAGAGTACATCTCCCTGTGCTTTGCTGGCAGCATAGTTCATCTGGGTGGCACGCCCTCTTTTGGGAGAAAGAAAAGCTTTAGCTCCGGCATCCTGGGCAGCGGTAAGTGTAGCATCCCGGCTATGGCCATCACAAACTATAATCTCTTCAAGTTTGGTGGTAGCGTGCTTGAAGAGGTGTTTTACTAGCTTGGCGATGTTTTCCTCTTCATTGAATGTCGGTATAATGACACTGACGTTCATTTTTGGTTAATTTTTATATCCTTCAGCACGAACTGCGTTAATTTTATAAGCAGTATACAATCCGCTTATATTAAAGTTACGTAATCAATGTGAATTACGGATTTTTTTCAGATGAATAATTCATGAAATATATACCAATGATATTAGTTACCATACTAAGCTTACTTTTAAGTTGTACTCCAGCAGATCAGCACAATAATTATGCTGTACAAACTGCTTCTATGAATCAGAATAAAGATTATCAATATATTAACTTATCGCAGCGGCTGGTAGAAACAGCTCGTGATAATGAGGATCCTTCTCAGGTTATTGAGGCATTAGCCAATGTCTCAGCCGAAGACTTAGCAGCTGAACTCAGCAACGATGGATTAAAAAAAGCATTTTTTATTAATGTGTATAATGGTTTTGTACAGCACATACTGAGCGATAATCCAGAAAAATTTGATGACCGAGATAAGTTCTTTACTACGGAGCAAATTACTATTGCTGGTGAAAGCCTCAGTCTGGATGATATAGAGCATGGCATAATTCGTGGCTCTAAAGTAAAATGGTCTTTAGGTTTAATTAAAGATCCTTTTGCCAGCAGTTTTGAGAAAACATTTAGAGTAGACGAAACCGATGGACGTATACACTTTGCCCTGAATTGTGGAGCAAGCAGTTGCCCATACATAGCCATTTACAAAGCTGAAAATATGGATCAGCAGTTAGATAAGATTGCCCGACAGTTTTTAAATCGTAGCAGTACCTATAAGGAAGGTGAGGCTAAAGTTTATGTAACCGCGCTTTTCAGCTGGTTTCGTGGCGATTTTGGAGGATTGGATGGGGTAAAAGATTTTCTGCGTCGTTATGAGGTTATTCCAGAAGACGCGGACCCAGAGCTGGAGTTTAAAGATTACGACTGGACACTTGACTTAGGGAATTATACAAGTTTGTAAGTGGGTAATTGTCAATATTATTTCAGTTTATGAGGTTAAGGCAACAATCATATACTACAAGATTGTTGAGCATCAAACCAAGGTCTTGTTAGGAAAGCGTAAATCCCTCGGCCCCCTTTACCAAAAGGGGGCCGAGGGATTTATGGGAGTTTTATAAGCTATCCTAAAACTTTGTGGTACTGATAAAAGATCTGCACATAAACATTTTGCCTATACTTACTCCTTGCTGGGTGGAGTAATCATGATATGGGCGCGGTGAGTGCCAGGATCCATAATCCAGGGACCACCCGGAACTATAGGACTCAATGGCAAACCTGTTGACTCCGCTGTAGCAAATGGTATATACACTACATAGCGGTAGTTAGCGTTTTCTACTGTGCCGCTTTCAGCATTAAATTTACCATCTTTACCTGAAAGAATATGTAGAGTACTAGGGGCTTCAGGCATTTGTAGAGAGCCGTTTTTAGCCTCTTTTTCACGTATTTCAAAAATCTCCTGAGAAGACTTTCCTTCGGCTTTAAGTGTACGCCCTCTTGCCATAAAAGCTTCCAAATCTTTATGATAACAGGCTGCATTAAAGCCAGGCTGGTTAGGGTCATCGGCCAGACAAACCATATTGTTGGTACCTTCGCGGAGCATCACTACATCACCTTTCTCATCATAACCAAGTACTGTAGCACCTGCCCTCTGGTCTTCGGGAGCGGCCATCACAGCAGCTTGGATTTGCTCTTCTTTATTTGGAACATTCTGCGCATTACTTGAGCAGGCGCTCAAAATTGTAAAAGTTAGGCCCAGGGCCATCAGGCTTAGTCGCATAATAAATAATTTTAGCATCTGAAGATGCCCCTAATTTAGCAATTGCCCTTAAGATCACTATTTAATCCGCCTATGTTTTTCTGAAGCCTCCGCTTGTAGAGAGTAATTGTAAGTGTTTATATTCATAAAAAAATACTATGCAACTACCTAAACGTATCCTGGCCTCTATTTGTCTGCTCTTTACTGTTATGTCCACTTTGGCTTGGGCACAGACCTTTCCAGCACTACAGGTCTCTGATGATGGAAGGTATCTGCTCTATGAGAATGGAAGGCCTTTTTTTACCTCGGAGATACAGCCTGGGAGCTATTTCATCGGCTAGACCGTGAAGAAGCAGAGCGTTATCTTACAAACCGTGCAGAGAAAGGCTTTACAGTCATTCAGGCGGTGGTACTGGCACAATTAGGTGGGCTCAACGTTCCTAATCCTTATGGAGCTACCCCTCTTAAAAATAATGATCCCCGTCAACCAGTTGAAGCGTATTTTGATCACGTAGATTATATTGTGAACAAAGCTGCGGAACTCGGACTTTATATAGGCATGCTTCCCTGCTGGGGCGATAAATGGAAGAAAAACGAAGGCAATGAGTCAGGCATCTTTACTGTAGAAAATGGACAGGCCTATGGTGAGTTTTTAGGTAAGCGCTATCGCGATAAACCAATCATATGGATACTGGGAGGCGATCAGAACATTAAAACAAAAGAAGAAGCTGCCATTATAGAAGCTATGGCTCTGGGGCTTCGCATGGGAGATGAAGGTAAGCACCTAATCACCTATCACCCTCGTGGGCCGGGACTTTCTTCAGACTTTTTTCATCAGGCCGACTGGCTGGACTTTAATATGTTTCAATCTTCGCACGGTGCCCGTAATCATGATAATGGCTTGTTTACCTGGCATGATTATCGTTTAGAACCCTCCAAGCCTACACTGGATGGTGAGCCTCGTTACGAGAACATACTGGTAGGCTTCTACAATCAGAAATATGCGGAAAACCTTCGTTTTGATGACTATGACTGTCGGCAGGCAGCTTACTGGTCGCTTATGGAAGGAGCTTGTGGACATACCTACGGACATAATAGCATCTGGCAGATGTGGACGCCTGAGCGGCAGCCGGTGATAGGCGCTACAGTACCCTGGTACGAGGCTATAAACCATGCCGGAAGTTTTCAGATGAAATATGTGCGGCAGCTGTTTGAGTCCAGGCCCTTTCATCTTTTAAAACCAGATAGCACTTTCCTATTGGATGCTATTACTCAGGGGAGTGCAAAAACCAAAGCAATGCGTGCCTCCGATGGCTCTTTTGCTTTTGTATATTCTGCGGAAGGCAGGCCCTTTAGTGTAGACCTTTCGCGAATAAGCTCTAGCAAAGTAAGCGCTTACTGGTACGACCCCCGATACGGCATTACAGACTTTATTCACACCGGAGACAATACTGGCATACAAACTTTTAACCCTCCCAGCTCCGGACGGGGTCAGGATTGGATATTAATACTGGATGATGCCGGAAAAAAGTATCCCACACCTTTTCAGCTCAATCTAAACCAGATATCAACTCCCTGAAACTATGCTACGATTTTATATTGCTATCCTTCTTATCTTAAACTTTGGCTTTAGTAACGCGCAAACCGCTAGACCTAACATACTCTGGATTAGTGCAGAAGACATAGGGCTGGGTTGGGGGTGTTACGGTGATACCTACGCCAGCACACCACACATAGATCAACTGGCTAAAGATGGTTATGTGTTTACTCAAGCATATTCTAACGCCCCCATTTGTGCACCAGCACGTTCTACCTTAATTACAGGTATGTATGCCACCTCTTTAGGCACTCAGCACTTACGTTCAGAGATTCCCGTTCCTGCCGATTTTCGTATACTCTCTGAGCTTATGCGCGAGGGTGGCTACTTTACTACCAATAATTCCAAGACGGATTATAATTTTAGTGCCCAGGGTAGGTGGGACGAAAACGGTAATGATGCTCATTGGCGTAATGCACCGGATGACCGCCCCTTCTTTAGTGTATTCAACTTTGGAATTACGCACGAAGGGCATGCCAATACCGAAGTGGCGGAAGATACCAAGTCTCTAACTGTTAAACATGATCCGGCACAGGCTAATCTTCCTCCTTATTTTCCTCAGACTGAAGCTTTCAAAAGTATATGGGCTCATCAGTATGATTTGATCTCGGTGTTTGATCAGGAAGTAGGTAAACTGATAAAGCAGCTGGATGAAGATAGCAAACTGGAAAATACCATCATCTTCGTCTTTTCCGACCATGGTTATGGGCTACCACGCTACAAACGTTGGTTGTACAACTCAGGCTTACAGGTGCCTTTTGTATTGCATGTACCGGAGAAGTATCAGGATTGGACACGCGACCTGCAAATGTCTGCCAAAGCAGCTAATAAAGTAAAACAGATGGTTGGCTTTGTAGACTTTGCGCCAACTGTGCTTCAATTGGCAGGGCTAGAAGTACCAGATAGGATGGAGGGGAAAAGCTTTCTGGGAGAAAAATCACAGCCTAATCAATTGGTATATGGCTACCGTAGCCGTGCTGATGATTGTTATGATATGGCTCGCTCAGTTTATGATGGCCGTTACCTCTACATTCGCCATTTTATGCCTCATAAAGCATACATACAGAATGCTATCATTTTTGATACTTCTAAACGTAGTTATCAGGAGCTGCATCGCCTCAAAGATAAAGGAGAACTACCTCAGGAAGCTGCTGATATGTTTGCCCCTAAAGCAGTAGAAGAACTGTATGATTTGCAGACTGACCCTTATGAATTAAAAAACCTTATAGGAGAGGAGGTGCATCACAAACGAGCTAGACAACTTAAGGAAAAGCTTTATAACTGGATGCTGGCTCACCACGATACCGGACTGCTAAACGAAGGAGAAATGATGATGCGTGCCAAAGCACAGAACTCCAGTGTATATGAAATGGCCAGAAACAGTAAAGTGTTTGATGTAAATAAGATTTTATCTGTGGCAGATAGAGTGGGCTATGTGCAAGAGGCTGAAGAGCTTAAGTCGTATCTGCTCTCTGCGGATAGTGGCGTAAAGTACTGGGCTCTTATAGCTCTGGGTGCCTATAATGGTGATCTTCAGGCAATGAAAACTACTTTACAAAAGCTGCTGACAGATACCTCTTATGTAGTGAGAATACAGGCGGCAGAATTGCTGGCCGGTCGGCTAGGTGAGCTAGCCGCATTGCAAACCCTTGCAGAGATGCTTTTGCTAGATGAGGAAGCCGTGGTTTTGCAGGCGGCTATAAGTGTACGTGAACTTGGCGAAACGGCTTCGCCTTTGGTAGATACTATTGTACAGGAGGTAATGCCCAAGTACTCGGGGGAGGTGTGGGGGAGGTACAAAAACTGGTTTTATCCAATGTTCATCGGCATGGCATTAGATCAGACGTTAAGAAACTGCGGACACACAGTAGAGATCAGAAATTAATCCTATACTTATTTGGGGCTGGGTAAAAATATTTCGCCTTCGTGAGCCATCTTTTCCAGTTGATGGATTTTTACCCAGGGACCGCTAATCTGTACCGATTTCTTTTTTTCTTTGAGCTTAATACTCTCCCGGCCCAGTATTAGGTCCCAGAGAAAAAAAGGAGAACGAAAAACTACCAGGAGCGGGAGGTTGCGAAAAATATTATAGCCCTGCTTTTGAAATGCCTGTACCAGTCGCCTGCGTATAACATTAGGTTCTGCGAGATGAGTAAGGTGAAGATGTGCTTTGCGAGAAGAACGAGTGATGATCAGGCTGAATACCAGAGGAATGAGTACGAGGTTGAGCCAGCGGAAGAAAGCGATGTCTGACCAGTTGCCCCGATAAATCCATACATCTGGAGCAATAGCTACCGCAAAATATAGCAGGCATATAATAGCATAGGCTTTAGCTGCCTTAGCCAGTGAGTAAGGTTCTTTTTCAACTCTAATCTGCATGTATCAGCTCAATTACTGAAAGGCTCGTAGGTGTATACTAAACGTCTGAATATCAGACTTGGTGTATAGTTGGCTATAGTATTGCTTAACAAAGGTAGTAAGTAGAAACAAAATTTGTTAATAGGCAAGTTTGCGAGCAATTCATCGCAGTTACCCCAAGTTTTCGGCTGGCAACCTTAGTTTTATAAAATTGGTATGTGTTGGTAAAGAGAACTGTATTTAGCTCTGTCCTTTTCTTTCTCCAGACCTTGTTTACATATTCAGCATGTAATTAATTTTCCTGGGCAATATTTGAACGGGCTTTGCTTTCAAAAGCAGGAAATTACGCTTAATAGCTATAGGTTAGGCTTGATATTACGTATCAGCTTATAACTTTCTGTTTACAACAGACATTTATGTGGCATTAAGGCATGAGTATCCTATTTAAACTAAATACACATCACATGTCAAAGCTTAGCCTACTACTCTCTACTGCTCTTTGTCTGTTCTTTTTTGCCTGCGAACAGGACGATAGAATTACTTTTTATGTAAATACTACAAGTGATTTTGGGGATAACAGCCCGGGGGACGATGTCTGCGGTTTGGGAGGTAGCTGTAGCCTGCGTGCAGCTCTTGAAGAAGCCGCTTTGGGCGACAAAAAATCCATTACTATCATTCTTCCGACAGGCCGATATCGCCTGGATGCAGGGCAGCTGGAAATCAATGGCAAAATTCTGCATATCCGCGGTCAGCACATAGACCATACGATAATAGACGCGTAGGGGCGGTCGCGAGCTATACTGATAAATAGCGGTCTCATTAACATTACGAAACTCACCATTGAAAACGGTATAACCAATAATAACAAAGGAGGAGGTATATTAGTACATTCAGGGGCATGGCTAACTTTGGAAGATGTACTAATTCAGGACTGCTAAAGCGTGTTTAGAGGAGGAGGGCTTTGCATAGATAGTGATGGACTGGTAGCCTTAAACAGAGTAATAGTAAGGCATAACGTGACAGGCAAAGGTGGTGGCGGCGGCGGTGGCGGTATCTACAATCAGGGTAAGCTTACTATTAACAACTCACTTATAGAAGCTAATATTGGAGGTAATATTGGTGGTGGTATAGGGCATCATGGTGAGCAATTAACTATCAATAATAGTGCTATTGTCAACAATGAAGGTTATCGCTCGGGGCTGACACTAGGAGGCCAGGCTGTCCTGAAAAATGTAACTATCAGCGGAAATCATCAGTCCGATGACAGCTTTACTGCTACCGGAGGGTGGGGCGTAACAGTTTTTGCCAGTGTGCATATGCGAAATGTTACCATCACTGATAATGGAAACACGAAAGTATGGATGGATCTTAGTAATCGTGGAGGGGGAGTTTTAGTAACGAGCCAGGGAAGACTAACGATGCAAAACTCTTTAGTGGCTGAAAATGAAGTGTACGACATCTCTGGAAGTATTACATCTAATGGCTTTAACCTGGTAGGCAATGCTGGTCAACTTAATGTATTGGCAGCCTCAGGAGACCAGCTAGGTAGTGCTACTCGTCCTATCAATCCGAGGCTGGACGATTTGAGTTATACTGGAGGTTTTACACCTACCCATGCTTTACTCCCAGGAAGCCCGGCAATAGATGGTGGCTCTAATCTGGCCCCTATTTCAGATCCTACATCCTGTCTTTCTAAAGACCAAAGGGGGGTATCTCGTCCTCAGGATGGTGATGGCCGCCTGCCTAACGTATGCGATATAGGAGCCTTTGAGCTTGAGCCTTAAGAGTAAAGGCCACTAAACACTCTGTATCAATTAAGTTTAGCGACCAATAACTTAGTTAATAGGCTGAGTGAGAATGGCAAGCACAGTACGTATGCCCTCTTCAAAATTTCCCAGCCTTAGATTTTCGTTAGGGCTATGCTGATTGTTATCGGCGTTTACTGTAGGTACGGTGACGGCGGGCACACCCAGCGTTACTACAAAAGGTGAAATAGGGATGGAACCCCCAGAAGTACGGATAAGAATAGGAGTCTTGCCAAAGGCCCGTTCCAAAGCTGTTGTTAGCCAGTTTCCTGTAGTAGAGTTAATTTCAGTACGAAAAGCAGCATAAGAAAACTCATGGCTCAGGCTGATCAGCTTATCATATTTTTGCCTTTCTGTTTCTGTGGGCTCCCCCTCTACAAAGTGATAATTCTGAGCGGCAATGTGATCTTTTACGAGCTTCAGTAAATAATCCGGGTCAGATTCCTTCACCAGTCGCATATCTATTTCAGCTACTGCAAAGTCTGGTACTATGGTGCGCACTTCTGCACCTACCCAGCCAGCACTTAATCCGCGTATGTTCAGAGATGGGTACTGGCGCGAAGCCTGCAAAAAACTGGCAACACTATCCTGCCCGGCTATGCCCAGTTTTCGTTTGATTTCTGCTTCGTCATCAGGTATACTGCGTAGCGTCTCCAGACTATTTTTATCCAGTTCAATACCCCGATAATAACCGGGGATAGTCACCCTGCCGTATTCATCCTTCATAGATGCTAGGAGCTGGGCCATTCGTAGAGCAGGGTTAGGCACATAGTTACCATAGTGCCCACTATGCTGGGGGTTTTTAGGGCCAAATATCTTGAGCGTTAGCGTTTGTATGCCCCTGGCTCCGAAGGTAAGCGTAGGCTCATTAGAAGGGTGCCGTGGGCCATCTAAAATAATCATATGGTCTGCCTTAAGTTCATCCGCGTAAGTGCCTACTGCTGCCGGTAAGTGCGGAGAACCAAGTTCTTCTTCAAAATCCATAATTACCTTTATATTAAAGGCCGCTTCTTTTTTTTGAGCCTGAAGAATATCAATAGCTTTAAGAAACATGACTACTGGGCCTTTGGCATCGGAGGCCGAGCGTGCAAATACTCTCCAGTCCGGCTTATAATCGCTTTTAAACGCATTCCAGTCCAGGGTTTGCCAACTGCCATCAGCTGTCTCGGTTTTAAGTACAGGGTCATACGGACTTTCCTGTTGCCATCTGGAAGAGTCTACAGGCTGTCCATCTATCTGCAAATAAATGAGTACAGTAGGTAGCTCCTTTTTGTTGTTTATAGAAGCCAGAAGTAAGGGAGGTCCTTCGGTGGTTAAAATTTGCGTTTTAAAACCTCTACGGGCAAAAGCTTCCTGACACCAATCTACATTAGCTTTTACATGCTCCGGAAAGCTGGCATTGTTCGGAATGGAAAGAATTTCTCTAAGCTCATTAATTCCAGATGCCAGTTGTTCACGACTTAAATGTTCAATATCCGACCGCGTGAGTTGTTGCGCCTGTAATGTAGATAGGCTGGCAGCACAGCTCATTAGTAAAATGAGTAAGTAGATTTGTTTCATAGTTAGCGTTGGGTAGATCAATGACTAGCAGGAGGAATATTCCAACCTGATAATCAATATAGGTGTCTACTTTATAAACTGATAACTATGAGAAGAATTTTTGCAATAGCCCTGCTCCTCTGCTGTGGCTTTTCCTGTGAGGAAGTACTGGTAGCCAATGAGGAAGTGATTAAGATGATGTATGCCGAAACTGGCTGTGCCAACCCCTGGGAGATGACTAGGGATGAAGCTCAATACCAGAAAAATATTAAAGCTTATCTCCTACAAAATAACGTAAAGGCGCTCAATATAGAAGTACTGCACGAATTACCAGAAGATATGTCGGTCTGCTATGCCTGCCATTGCTGGTCTGGACGAAATATTTATATAGATATTGCTTCTGATCAGAAAAATGCTGCCGAAAAGCTGGGCTTTGAGCTGGCAAAAAGGTAAGAAAAGCAAAGCCCTATGTATTTGTAGGTATAGCATAGGGCAGTCTGTAGTCAAAGCTATTCTCTTCGGGCAGAGAGAATTACAGAAGCAGGATACTGTATATAGTCTACCTGATGTCTGATTTTTAGATCTTTGTCAAAATAAAGCCAGATAGTAAAACCTCCGCTCCATTCCTGCTTTTCGCCATGCCAGTAGAAAGGGTTGAAATGACCGCGAGCTACTACCAGGCTATCCTGAGTAACAATATCCTGAACCTCCAGGTGCTTCTGTGCAGGGCTTATCTTCTGAAAGTTGGAGTCTGGCCAGTTGTAAAACTCTTCAAAATTTTTGATGCCCCTGGTACGTGTCTTAAGAGCAGCATCGGTAAAGGTAACTTTTGGATGATAAAACGAGAGAAATT
Source organism: Porifericola rhodea (assembly GCF_030506305.1). Taxonomy (GTDB): domain Bacteria; phylum Bacteroidota; class Bacteroidia; order Cytophagales; family Cyclobacteriaceae; genus Catalinimonas; species Catalinimonas rhodea. The sequence goes on from NZ_CP119421.1 coordinate 3,413,964, forward strand.
TATCCCAATCTTCTCTTTGCTGATAAGTAGCAAAGTACTCAATAGCTTTTGCTCTTACCGCCTGTTCAAACTTTTCTTCTTCGGAAGTGCCACAGGCAAATAATATAGTACAGAGAAATAGGGCTAAATAATGTATCTGCTTCATAAAATCAGGGGTTTCCGTAAGTTACATGTTTACATGCACATACGCGCATATATCTAATAAAGCATATCTCTTGCCAAACTCGGGCAAGTATATCAATGAAAATACAAAGGTGAGTATTAGATGGGTTCACTATTGTACTGAAAGGCTTAAAATTTATGTGGGCTACCTGGAATAACGACCCCATAATTTATGAGCTTTGGTACGAAAAAAAGTATAGCTGGAATGAGATGTGGCCGTCAAAACCACAATTCGTGGGTGCTGCTCCACAGCCTTACAAATAAACTAGCCTAAAAAAAAGCTGCCCGACAAATGTGCCAGGCAGCTTTGAGTAAGCTATTAATGCACACCGCAGTGGCACTGAGGTGTTAGAAAAGAGCGTGTTTTCATATGGAAGTCAAACTGCTGATTGTACTTATTTTGCTCCCAATAGAATTTTCCTCGGGGCTTATTTCGCAAGCCTAGTTCGTTCATGCTCTTAGCCTCGTATAGACGGCCGTTAACCATAGTGTAGCTGATTTGCTCCGTATTACGAATATCTTCTAACGGATTGGCATCTAAAATGACCAGATCGGCTAGCTTGCCTTCTTCTAAAGAGCCAATGTGCTTATCCATACCCAGGTAATAAGCACCGTTGAGTGTGGCTGCTTTCAGAGCTTCCATTTCACTCATGCCCCCCTGCTCCAGCATCCAAAGCTCCCAGTGTGCACCTAAACCTTGTAATTGTCCGTGTGCTCCCAGGTTTACTTTTACTCCCAGATCTGCTAAAGCTTTACAGCTTTCAGAAGTAAGTATGTGTCCGTTCTCATACTCTTCCTGAGGTACCATAGTACGATGTCGTGCCCGTGGATCTATAACCGCACGAGGGGTAAAGCTAAGCAAACGCTCTTTCTCCCAGACTTTAGAGTTTTGGTAGAAGTAGTACTCACCGTTTAATCCTCCATAATTTACAATCAGGGTTGGGGTATAGGTAGTTTTGCTGGCAGCCCAGAGTTGGAGTACATCGCTATAAACCGGTGCTACAGGTATGTTGTGTTCAATGCTGGAGTGTCCATCCAGTATCATACTCATGTTATGAAAGAAGAAGGAACCACCCTCAGGTACTACCAGTATTTCTTCTTCACGGGCTGCCTGTATAATCTGCTGCCGCTGGTCACGGCGGGGCTGGTTATAGCTTTTCACGGAAAATGCTCCAAAGGCTTTGGTACGGCGGATAGCGGATCTGGCATCATCCAGATTGTTGATTTTAGCTTTAAAATCTCCTTCAGCACCATAGAGAATAATACCCGTTGAAAACACTCTGGGGCCCACCATATTACCTGCTTTCACCATTTCTGAGTAAGCAAACACCATTTCGGTATTAGCAGATGGGTCATGCATGGTGGTTACACCATAGGCAAGGTTTGCATAGTAAGGCCAATGCTTCTGAGGGTTTAAGCCCAGGCGAAAATGTTGCGCATGCGCGTGTACATCTATTAGTCCGGGTATAATGGTTTTTCCACTCATATCCATTACTTGAGCCCCCTTGGGAATGCTTACTGTTTCTGCAGGGCCTACAGCTTCTATACGATTGTCTTTTATGAGTAGAACGCCGTTTTCAATTACTTCATCCCCTTTCATACTGATGATACGAGCACCTTTGAGCGCCAGTAAGCCCTCGGGTTTATCAAATTTTGCTGTAAGGCCTACTTTAATACCTGTAGTATCTATAGGAGGGAGTTTGGCTTTAGCCTCTTCGCTGCTTATGCCACTCAAAAAAGCAAAACTGTCTTCCAGCGTTGTAGTAAAATACTCTTCTCCTAAAGTCCAGTGTAGTTTTTTACTGTCTGCAGACCAGTGAAGATTTATACCAGCATCCTTTGCTACCTGAGTTACTGGCATCGCTTTAGTTCCGGCGCTTAAGTCAAGTGCCTTACCACTTTGGGGCATGGCGGCTATGTATACTTTAAAAAGTTCGGTAAAAGCGATCCACTTACCGTCGGGGCTGGGGATAAACTGGGTAGCATATTTTGAGGTAAAGTGCGTTTTTTCATCTTCGCCATTCAGGTTCACGCTTTTCAGCTTTTTGTCTAATGCGCCAAACAGGTAGCCACCTGTTTGAAAGTAGATACGGTTTCCATCGGCACTAAAGCGAGGGAAATCACCACCATCCGCTATTCTTCTGGCCTCTCCGCCAGTTGCGGATATCAGATACAGGCCCGGCTCTTTATCAAAATTGTAACCCTGGTCACTATTTCCAGACTCTTTGAGAAACACTATCTGGCTGCCATCTGGCGAGTATGCAGGTTGGCGGAAGCTACCCTTGATGTTCGTTAGTTTTTGAGGCTGTGCTTTTCTGCTGTTTAGGTCAAGTTTATATACTGCCCCTGTAGTTTCGTCATTCCAGGTGGTGTAAACTATGTTGTTTCCATCTGGTGAAAAGGAAGGTTCAAATTCAAAATCTTTAGCTGTAGTCAGGCGTTCAGGCTTCCCATCAGGAAGGTTTTTTTTCCAGAGATAACCCAAAGCATGAAAAACCAATGTTTTTTCGTCAGGAGAAGTAACCGCATGACGAATTACTTTGGCATCAAACTGTTCGGGTGCAGGGTCATGCTCAAAATGCAGGGCATCTACAATTTTATGGGTAGCAGTAGCGCTAAAAGGAATTTCGGTAGCCGTGGCTCCTGCGATATTAATTTTACGAATTTTTCCTTCTGCCCAGATTACAATAGCCTTATCGTCGGGCATCCAGTCAAAGCCGGGATAAGTACCGTAAATAGCCCAGGCTTCCTGCTGGTCTTTGCTTAGTTGATCATAGACTGGCCATTCCTCTCCTGTTTCAGTATCATGAATGAAAAGTACAGACTTGGTACGTACCCTGCGGACGAAAGCTAGTTTTTTGCCATCATGAGAAATCTGGGGACGAGAAGCACCACCCGGACCTCCGGTAATGGTTCTAATCTCTCCACTTTCTCTATCGTAGCGTTTGATAACGTATATCTGGCTGTTAGGATCTTTATTATATTGAAAATACCCTCCCGGATACATATCTTCGCTATAGTATACGTAGCGCCCATCAGGGGAAACGCTTGGCTCGTTAACGTCCTGCTGATCATTCTTGCGCTTGGTCAGCTGTATGCCTCTACCTCCGCTTATATGATACATCCATATCTCTCCCGCGCCTAAAGACCGACCCGAGGTAAAGTGTTTACGTGCCATCAGGTACTGCCCATCTGGCGACCAGGTGGGGTTGTTTAGCAGACGAAAATCTTCCTGAGTAATTTGAGTGGCCTCGCTACCATCGGGCGCCATCAGCCATATATTGTCGCCTCCGCCGGCATCGCTGGTAAAGGCGATACGAGTACCATCTGGACTAAAGCGGGGCTGGGTTTCGTAGGCATGTCCGCCCCGGATCAGTTTTGCTTGGCCTCCACCAATAGGTAGGGTGTAAATATCGCCCAAAAGATCAAAAGCTATGGTTTTCCCATCGGGGCTTACGTCCAAATTCATCCAGGTGCCTTCTTCGGTGGTAATGTTCACCTCCTGAAAGCTGCCCTGAGGAGTGTTGACGTCCCAACCTTTCTTCTCGGTTTTGCTCTCTTCTTTCTCCTGAGCAAAAAGAGTAAAGCAACACAAAATGCTTAATAAGGAGTAGGTTAATAGTGTTTTCATACAAGAATTTTACATGTTTCAACCTACGAAGCTAAATAATATTGTAAAGTAGGACAAAGTGGAATTGCAATACAGAACAAAATTTGGAAGAAGGTCTATTCTCTTTTGGAATGTTCTTGCAAAAAGATAAAAAGTTGTGTCCCTGCGTTATCCTTACTGCTTTGAGCCAGCAGCCTTTCATCCTGTTGATTGAAGAGTATAAGCAGACTGTCATATTCTTTTTCGCTAAGGTTGAGGGCTTTTATCATCTGTTGTCTGTATTCCTGATCGTGGAGAGTAGCATAATAAGATTCAAAGGTATGCTCTTTACGTAAAACATTTTTGAGAGCTCTTTTTTCTTTGTCTTCAGTGCTAAAGTAGCTAAATGGTCCATATAAAACCCCTGAGATCAAAGGAATCTGAGGTAGACGGGGATGCCTGTTATTGAAGTAATGAGTCCAGTCCCACTTCCACGTACCACTTTCTATAGGTTGAGGATGATCAAGTGTAGGTAATCCGGCAATTCTGAGAGGCTGATGCCGGGTTTTCTCCAGTGGGTTAAACCTTTTAGTATATACAAATACTTCACTGAGTAGACGCTGATCAGGAATCATAAGAATTTCCACTTTAGCACTTGTGAGGGTATCTGTGTCTATTTTTTTGTAATAGTCTACAAATCCTATGGAAGAAAAATGCAACTCATATATGCCCCCTTTCAGGTCTAACTGAAACTGCCCCTGAGCATCGGTAACTACCCCAAACTGTTGGTCTGTCGTTCGGATATGGACAAATGGAATAGGCTGCTCGTTTTCCAGGTCAGAAACAGTACCTACTAAACTTTGGCTAAATAAGGGGTAAGAAAGAAATAACAATAGCGGAATAAGCCGGGTCACTGTCATAACACTTAGTTTGGTTTATAAGTGAATATAACGTGTTTTTACTTATTATATTTAATGAAGAGTGTGAAAATTGAGTAGTATCCAAAAAAGAAAGCCTGTACTGTTTTCATAATTCGGCACAGGCCCAACCCGGCACTAAATAGCTTTATTCTTTTTGCTGAAAGTCACTTTCATTAACCCAGCCAGCTTTAATATCTTCACCACTCATATATCGTTCGTAAAAACCTCTGCTATTACTTTGCGCATACTCGTACTCATCAAACACATAGCCTTCGCCCATAGTTCTGGGATCGCCCTGGGCCTGTAGTTCAGCGTGCATTTGTGTTTTCATGGCTTCCAGCATAGGTGTGTATTCGGGGTTGAGCGCCAGATTGTTTACACAGGCAGGATCTTCCTCTATGCGATACAACTCTTCGGTAGGTCGCTTGCCAAAGTTCATTTGCCAGTAATCTTTCAGGCTATCCTCCGCATAGCGCATATTTAGTATCTGCGTTTTGGTAGGGCTTCCATCTGTATTTAGGTAGCCTGTCTCCGGATTGCCCACCGGCCAGCGCTCAGGCTCATAGTTTTGCACATACAGTAAACCATCTTTGATTATTCCACGGATGGGGTAACCCTGATCTTCCGGGCGTCCCACATCATGTCTTTCTTTACCTATCAGCACATGGTTACGTTCCGGGTTAACTATGCCCTCCTTTTCTGAGTTAAAAATATCAGTGAGCGGGCTGCCCTGCATTACCTGCATCTTACTTTCTTCCTGCGATAGTTCTGCTACTTCTATAAATGTGGGAGCCAGGTCTATAAAGCTGACAAAATCTTCTATGGTACGCCCAGCTTTTTTGATGCCGTTGGGCCACATAATAGCTAGAGGAAGGTGGTTAGACATCTCGTAGGCTTGCCCTTTTACCCGAGGAAATGGCATTCCGTTATCTGAAGTAACCACTACTATCGTATTTTCCAGCTCGCCGGCCTCTTCCAGCATATCCAGCATCTGCATTAAATGCTGATCAAAGTATTCCAGCTCAAACGCATAGTCCATCATGTCGGTACGTATGCTGTCAGTGTCTGGCCAGAAGTTAGGCACTTCTTCTATCTGAGAAATTTGTTTGCCGCCTTTATTTACTCCAGCGCCATACTCATAAGCACGATGAGGTTCTAGGGCACCATACCAGAAGCAAAAAGGTAAAGAGTCGGGTCGGGCCTCTAAAAAAGCTTCAAAATTTTTGGCGTAGTCGTTATTGCTAATAAAGCGTGCCGGAGGAGTGGTGGTATGCTCATTAAAAGCAGGTCCGGTCAGTTCCCTCGTTTTTCCCTGTCGTTCACCTGGCTTACCTGGAGCCCATCCCTTGGCCGTATGCCCGGTAAAATAGCCATTAGCAGCCAGACTTTCCATGAAGGTGGTAAACTTTGAAGGGAAGTAGGGAACATGATTGGCCGCTTCTTCCAGTTGCCATGAGTTACGTCCGGTAAGTATACACGAGCGCGAAGGAGAACATTTGGCATTAGGGGTATAGGCACGCATAAATAAAAGCCCGTTTTCTGCTACACGATCAAAAGCCGGCGTATTAACCCAGGAAGTGCCATAGGCACTCATATGTGGAAAAGAAACATCATCTGCTATGGCAAAAAGTATATTGGGGCGGGTATCGGTATTTTCCTGAGTTTGAGGTTGACAAGAAAAAAAAGCAAAAAGTAATGCGAAAAAAAGCAGTTTTCTCATTGTATTAGGTTTGGTTATGTGAGTAGCTCAATGTATAAAGTTATACATAATAAAAGGGAGTAGGCTAGCCTTTCCAAAAATTCGTCGCCGAATCTGCATAAATTTTTCTAGTATTGCAGAATATAGAATCAGTCAGGCTCAGATAGTTATTTTAGCTCTTTTGCGAAGTACTTTTGATGCTGAATGAAAAATTCAAAGCTACTAAGTATGTAAGTAGGTGGTTAGATGAAAGAGCTTCTTTTACTTTTGTAATAGCGCTTAAGCATCAAGTGCTGGGTTTGAATACTCATAACAAAAACTGTGAGCCCGGAGAAAACTGCCGTTGTTAAACATATCAGTGATCAGGAGATGGTTTGAAAGTACGAGAGCCAAATCCTGATATGTACGCTTATCAGTAAGAGCTGATGTATAACTAAATTTAGGTAGCGTAGTAAAAGGTTTACCTGAAAAATGGCTCAATTAATAGGGGGTGAGCTCTCTGACATAGATTAGAAAAGTAGAAAATTATATATGACTATTTCAGCAATAGTCAGAATACCAAGCATCCATGAACACATTACGCTTTTATAAATATCAGGGAACAGGAAATGACTTCGTCATGATTGATAATCGTGAAGGTGTTTTTCCTCAAAATAATGAGCAACTGATTCAACGCCTCTGCGACCGCAAGTTTGGAGTAGGAGGGGATGGACTTATCCTTTTGCAGGATCATGATGACTACGATTTTGAAATGGTGTATTATAACGCGGACGCTACGCCTAGCATGTGCGGTAATGGTAGTCGTTGTGCTGTACATCTGGCACATCATCTGGGCATGATTGGCAAGCACTCGCAGTTTATGGCTGAAGATGGAATGCATGATGCTACTATTGATAATGGGCAGATCCATATTCGTATGGTAGATGTGGTAGGCATAGAAGAGCTGGAAGGAGGTTACTTTTTGAATACTGGCACGCGTCATTATGTCAGGCTGGTAGAAGATGTGGCAGGTTTTGATGTAGTGGGCGAAGGAAAAAAAATTCGTTATCATCAGACATTTATGCCTGAAGGAACCAATGCCAGTTTTACTAAAGTTGATAATGGTGAGGTGCAAATGCGTATCTACGAAAAAGGTGTAGAGGATGAGACATTATCTTCCGGAACGGGCGTAACTGCCGTAGCCTTAGCATTAGCCAAAGTTAAAGGGCTACAGAGCCCGGTAAAAATAAACACCAGAGGAGGAGAACTTCAGGTTTCTTTTAGAAAGGTAAAAGAAGATTTTTATACTGATGTGCATATGATTGGCCCGGCAGTCATGGTTTTTGAGGGCACTGTTTTTGTGTGAGCAGGTTTTTTCACATATTAGTGCCTTTCTTAGAATCTGGCATCCAGTACGTATAGTTTCTTGAATTCAATAGAGATATAAATATTCTAGTATGAATATCATTAATAAAGTTTTAGCTAAGATGTTCGGCAGCAAGTCTGAAAAAGACATTAAGGAAATCATGCCGATTGTGGAGCAGATTAAAGCCGAATATCAGCAGCTACAAAGCATCACCGACAACGAACTCAGAGAAAAAACTTTTGAAGTAAAAGCCACTATTGATGGTGAGCTTAAAAGCATAGATGACCAGCTGAAGGCCCTGCACGACAGTGTGGAAGAGAACCCTAAGATGGGCATGAACGAGAAAGAAAGCGTTTTTGCTCAGATAGATACGCTGGAAGAGGAGCGTAACAAAGCCCTGGAAGAGGTGCTGGAAAAAGTGCTGCCTCAGGCTTTTGCAATTATGCGTGAAACTGCTCGCCGACTGAAAGATCAGGGTAAGCTGGAGGTAAAAGCTACGCTTTTTGATAAGCAGATGGCTGCCAAATACGAGCATATCACTATAGAAGGTGAAAACTCAGTATGGAGCAATCAGTGGCTGGCTGCCGGGCAAAAAATCACCTGGGATATGGTGCACTATGATGTGCAGCTGATTGGTGGTATTGTACTGCATCAGGGTAAAATTGCGGAAATGGCTACCGGTGAGGGTAAAACATTAGTAGCTACCTTACCCGCATTCCTGAATGCGCTGGCCAAAAGAGGAGTACACGTAGTAACGGTAAACGACTACTTGGCTAAGCGTGATGCAGAGTGGATGGCACCCCTGTTTCAGTTCCATCAGCTTACGATTGACTGTGTAGATAAGTACCAGCCCAACTCAGAGGCGCGCCGTCAGGCTTATGCTGCCGACATTACTTATGGTACCAACAATGAGTTTGGTTTTGACTACCTGCGCGATAATATGGCGCGCGATATGGGCGACCTGGTACAGCGTAAGCATCACTTCGCAATGGTAGATGAGGTAGACTCCGTACTGGTAGATGAAGCTCGTACTCCGCTGATCATTTCTGGGCCAGTGCCCCGTGGCGATGAACATGAGTTTTACGATCTTAAGCCTCGTATATCACGTTTGTACGAAGCACAAAAGAAGCTGGTTAACGAGCTGCTTCAGGATGCTAAAAAGAAAATTAAAGAAGGCAATACCCAGGAGGGTGGCCTGTCACTTTTTCGTGCTTATCGTGGTCTGCCCAAATATAAGCCTTTGATTCGCTTCTTAAGTGAAACAGGTAACCGTCAGGTGCTGCAAAAAACAGAAAACTTCTATTTGCAGGATAACTCACGCGCTATGCCGGAGGCTGATGCTCCTCTATACTTTACCATAGAAGAGAAAAACAATAATATTGACCTGACGGAGAAAGGTATTGATCTGATTACCCAAACAGGTGAAGATCCCAACTTCTTCATCATGCCAGATATTGGCACATCCATCGCGGATCTGGAAAAAGATGAAGAAATGTCTGATGAAGAGAAGGTTCAGAAGAAAGACGAGCTGATTAAAGATTATTCAGTAAAGTCGCAGCGTATTCATACGGTCAACCAACTTCTTAAAGCTTATGCGCTTTTTGAAATTGATCAGGAATATATAATCGCTGATGGTAAAATTAAGATTGTAGATGAGCAGACGGGCCGTGTCATGGAAGGCCGCCGTTACTCAGATGGTCTGCACCAAGCAATAGAAGCCAAAGAAAATGTAAAGGTAGAAGAGGCTACGCAAACCTATGCTACCATTACCCTGCAAAATTATTTCCGTATGTACCACAAACTGGCTGGTATGACGGGTACAGCAGAAACTGAAGCCGGAGAGCTATGGGAAATCTACAAATTAGATGTAGTAGTAATCCCTACCAATCGCCCAATTATAAGAGACGACCGTCAGGACCTCGTATTCAAAACCATGCGCGAGAAGTTCAATGCGGTGGCCGACGAAATCAACGAACTGACTTCCAAAGGCCGCCCGGTACTGGTAGGTACAACTTCCGTAGAAATTTCGGAAGTGCTCAGCCGTATGCTTAAGATGCGAGGCATTTCTCATAACGTTCTAAACGCCAAACAACACCAGCGTGAGGCAGAAATTGTCTCTGAAGCAGGTAAAGCAGGTACCGTAACTATCGCTACAAACATGGCGGGCCGTGGTACAGATATTAAGCTTACGCCAGAGTCTAAAGAAGCAGGAGGTTTGGCAATTATTGGTACTGAGCGACATGAATCTCGTCGGGTAGACCGACAGCTCAGAGGTCGTTCTGGACGTCAGGGAGACCCTGGTTCATCACAGTTTTTTGTCTCTCTGGAAGATAACCTGATGCGCCTGTTCGGTTCCGACCGTATTGCTAAGCTGATGGATCGTATGGGATTAGAAGAAGGAGAGGTAATACAGCACTCTATGGTAACCAGCTCTATAGAAAGAGCACAGAAAAAAGTAGAGGAGAACAACTTCGCTATTCGTAAACGACTGTTGGAGTATGATAACGTAATGAACCAGCAGCGTGAAGTAATCTATGAGCGCCGTAAAAATGCCCTTCAGGGTGAGAGGCTGCCTATGGATATCATGAACATGTTATACGATACTTGCGAAGACATCGTTCTAGGTACTAAAGGGGTAAGCAATTTCGAGAGCTTTAAGTTAACAGTACTGGGTACACTAGGTATAGATTACCCTATTGAACACGAGGACTTTGATCAGATAACAGAAAGTCAGCTGACTCAGGATTTGTACCAGTATGCTTATGAGCAGTATGGTAATAAGAATGAGCATATAGCTCAGAAGTCTTTGCCTGTACTTAAAAACATTAAAGAAACTCGTGGAGCTACGGTAGAAAATATTCTGGTGCCTTTTACCAATGGAAAAATGCAGCTAGGTATATCTGCAAACCTGCAAAAGGTCATTGATACTGAGGGTAGCGAGATGATCAAGGCAATGGAGAAGTCCATCACCCTGGCCATCATTGACCAGAACTGGAAGGAGCATCTTCGTGAGATGGACGACCTGAAACAGTCGGTACAAAATGCGGTGTATGAGCAGAAAGATCCCCTGTTAATCTATAAATTTGAGGCATTTGAGCTTTTCAAACGCTTTATTGCTAAAGTAAACGAAGAAACTATTTCCTTCCTGATGAAAGCGGATATACCGGTACAAAGCCCGGATCAGGTAAGAGAAGCTCGTGCTACCAGAGAAAAACAACAAAAACTAAAAGAAACGAAAGAAGAGGTGTCCTCAAGCCTGGATAGCAGCACCAAGGCAAACGCTCAGGCTGCAGCCCAAAGAAACCGTCCGCCTGCCGAGCCTGTTCGTCCTGCCAAATCTACTAAAGTAGCGGGCAGAAATGATAGGGTAAACGTGCAGTATAACGATGGAAGTATCAAGAAAAATGTGAAATATAAAAGTATAGAGGATGACCTTAAAAACAATCGTTGCGTAATCGTGGATGATTAACACCAAAACACTACCTAACCATTTTATCTGGCTTCTACTCGTCTGCTGCTTTGGTTGTACTTATGTGCAACAGGCAGAGCAGTCGGTGACGGAAATCAACATACAGGGCGAACCTGGTAACTTTCATGGCTTTCGTATGTACGCCTTTGAATTTGAAGGGCGGCAAAGCAGAATAGTTATACCCAAACGTGCTGCTAAGGGAAACCCCTGGATCTGGCGTGCTCGTTTTTTTGGCCATCGTCCGGAAGTAGACCTGGAGTTGCTCTCCCGAGGTTATTATGTGGCATACATAGATGTTTCAGACCTCTATGGCAGCCCACAGGCAGTAGAAATCTGGAACAACTTCTATCAATACCTGAGTCAGGAATACGATTTTTCGGATAAAGTAGTATTGGAGGGGATGAGTCGGGGCGGGCTTATTGTTTTCAATTGGGCAGCCCAGAATGCAGATAAAGTATCCTGCATTTATGTAGACGCTCCGGTATGTGATATAAAAAGCTGGCCAGGCGGAGTAATGAGTGGCCGTGGGAGTGCCGAAGACTGGCAAAAATGTCTGGCAGCTTATAATATGACCGAAGAAGAAGCTCTAAACTACGAGGATAATCCGGTAGACCAAATAGAACCTTTACTGGATGCAAAAGTGCCGTTATTTATCGTTTCTGGTGATAATGACCAGGTAGTGCCTTACGAAGAAAATGGTGGAGTGATAGCAGAAGCATATCAGGAAAATAAAGGGAATCTTAAGGTGATTATCAAAGAAGGGGTGGGGCATGTACACGGGCTGGATGATCCTCGCCCGATCATTAACTTTATCCTGAAACATTCGCGTTAAACTTGCACCTTGCCGGCTTTTGCCTAATCTTTGATAACAGATTGTAAAAAGAAAGCACGGAATGGCTAAGAAATCTACAACTTACCTGCTGCTTGTTATCCTTCTGGTAGCAGCTCTAATAATTTTATTAGTAATCCTTAAAGGCAGAAAACAGCCGAATGCCGAAAAAACGGATCCCGTCAGGAGGGAGCAAAACACTCCTCCTTCAAGCAGAGATTTTGACTACCTTCCTCTTTCTGCCAACACCCAGATTATTCGTCATAAACACTTCACGCTTTCTTATCTGGAGAAGCATGAGCAAGCCGAGTGGGTAGCTTATGAGCTAAGTGGAAGAGAGGTAAGAGGTCGTGAAGAACGCTCTGATGACTTTAGGGAAGATGAGAAAGTGAGAACTGGCTCTGCCAGTCTGAGCGATTACCGAGGCTCGGGCTACGACCGTGGACATCTGGCTCCTGCCGGAGATATGAAATTCTCTGAAGAAGCAATGAGTGAAAGCTTCCTGCTTTCTAATATCAGCCCTCAGACACCTGAATTTAACCGCGGTATCTGGAGAGAGTTGGAAGAGCAAACCCGAGAGTGGGCGCTGGAAAATGGAAGCCTCTACGTAGTTAGCGGTCCGGTTTTTGGCAAGCGATCCCGGAGGATAGGTAAAAACAGGGTGAGCGTGCCCCAAGCTTATTACAAGGTTTTACTGGATTATACAGAACCTGAAATAAAAGCCATCGCCTTTTTATTACCTAACAAAGGCACCACGAAAGATATGTTTCACTTTGCTGTACCTATAGACAGCGTGGAAAAAGTAACGCAGATAGATTTTTTCCCGGCTTTGCCAGATCAGGAAGAAGATAGGCTGGAAAGAGGTGTGAGTGTAGCTGAGTGGATAGCTGACCCTAGCTAATGCGCACTATAGCTAGCACCATTGGCATTTTGTATATTCTGGCTTTATGCTACTCGCTCTTTCCGAGCAGACGCCTAAACCGCCGTATTTTGGCTGATAAAATAGTAGTGCGCAAAGGCGCACGAAAATTAGAGTTATGGTCGGGTGGTAAGAAGGTGAAAACATACCGAATTGCTTTGGGGAAAAATCCAGTAGGAGCCAAGCAGTTTGAAGGTGATATGCGAACGCCGGAAGGTATATACATTATAGACGGAAAAAATCCGAATAGTGCCTTTTATCTGAACCTGGGCATATCTTATCCTGATAATAAAGCAATGGCTCTGGCAGAGGCAATGGGCAAAAAGCCTGGGAGCGCTATCAAGATACATGGTTTACGAAATGGGCTGGGGTGGCGAGGTCGTTTTCATCGTACCAAAGACTGGACAGCAGGGTGTATTGCAGTTACCAATATTGAAATGGAAGAGCTGTATAGGGCAGTGCCAGTAGGCACGCCCATACATATATACTCTTAATTGTTTACCCGGCTATTCCAGTAGATTTTTAAGTTTTTGGTGGCACGGCCGGCAGCAATAATATCCAGGTCACCATCCTGGTCAAGGTCAGCCACTTTAAGATCTTCGCAGGCCATACCATTGTCATCTATAAAATAGTGCATCCACGACTCACCGGTATCATCCATAGGTACAAAAATCTTAATACCTACTTTCCCTTTTTTGTTAGGTTCACGCCAGCCTACAATGATCTGGTCTTTGCCCATATCCAGCACATCTGCGGCTACCAAAGCATGCCCCTGCTTAAGATCATCATACAATACGGTTTTATTCTTAAAGTTTTTTCCGGTATAAAGCATAAGGTTGGTACCGTGCATGGGTTCAATCGTACTTACAAAAGCTTTGTTGCCTAATTGCCCTAGGCTAATTTCACCAGCCCCCTCTTTCAGTTCTGCCAGCTCTTTGGTCTCCCAGTTTTGGGCATACTCATGCTTTTTTATTCCTTCTTTACCCACGACCCAGAGTGAGGCAGGTATTTCCGAACGATCAACAGTAAAGTTATGGGTCATGTGCATACTGCTATCAATCAGGTGCATCGCCCATTCATCTTCGGGGTTTTGGGGCATTTGGTAGGCATAAACTTTTACCCCAGCACCTTTACCACCTTTATTGCCCCGACCATGTAACGGTAATACTATGAGTTGATAATCATTTTTCGCAGTCTGTACCCATTGCATACGGTGTACAGTAGGTTCGTGAGGTAGCTTTACTGGCTTCCATTTGTCTTCCGGGTTTTCGGGGCGCATCAGGTAGTGTACTGATCCAGATGCTTTGGTATCTGTAGTTTCTCCAGGATTCCACTGAGCTCCTACTGCTATCTCTACTTTTCCATCCTGGTTAATATCTTCAACCGCCAGGCAGACATTGTCTCTGTCTGTTAGGTTATCGGCAATCACAAATTTTTCCCAATCACCGTTACGATACCATACAAACTGTTTTTGGTCTGCTAAAATGATGTCATCAGAGCCATCTCCATCTACATCTCCTATGGCTAATCCGTAGCCAATATCTATGTCATCTATGCTTTCTTCTACGAAGGGTGAAGACAGTACTTGTGCAGAAAGAGAAGAAAATGTAAAAATTGTAAGTGAAATTGAAGTTAGGTAGTTGTATAGGATATTCATAATCAAAGAATTATATAATTTTTACGAGATCAATCTGGCGCTATTGCTAGTCAAAACTCCGAATCCGGCGCTACTGATTTCATCCTTGCCAATGTAGGCTCTACAGGTTTCAGGTAGCAATAATATGCCATTTTGTAACTTTTACTATTACCTCACGCTTGCTTGAATGCTTGAGCTGCAAGTGCTAATATTATTATGACAATTAAAAGTCATTATTTCTAAACCATAAAGTATTTAACATGAAAACTTCTACCCATTTTGACATTGATAACTTTGATCTAGACGCTTTAAACGACAATGATCATGATTTTGAGACGCAAAACGATGATCTTTTGTTTGAACAATTAGAACATGTAGCTTTTGAAGATACCGATTTCTACGTACAGGATGATGCTGAAGAAGAAGATAATTTTGACGGAGTATTCTGAGTAGGCAAAGCTTTCATACTTGACAGCCGGTAGTGCTAAGGTTTATAACCCATGTGCTACCGGCTTTTTTGTTACCTATCCCCCGGTATTTCTCTGCGTTTTGTTATCTTGAATTCTAACAACCTAATACTTTAAACTACTCATGCGTATGAAACTGTACCAGGCAGCAGGCCTAAAAAAGGGCATGCTAAGATGCTTTTTAGGTGGCTATATTACCGCTTTACTCTGTTTGAGTGCCTGTGGTAACGGAACGGAAGAAAATGTGGCTGTAGACTATGATGCCCTTAGCGATGAAGAAAAAAGGTCAGCTACTTATGCTTTGGCAGGCCTGGAAGTTGCCGATGACCTTCAGGCTACTCTTTTTGCTTCTGAACCTATGATGATCAACCCTACCAATATGGATATTGACGCCAGGGGTAGGGTATGGGTCTGTGAAGGTTACAACTATCGTCCACGTCTTAATCCTAACAATCCTACCAAAGAAGAGGGTGACCGTATCCTGATTCTGGAAGATACCGATGGCGATGGCAAAGCAGACAATAGCAAGGTCTTTTATCAGGGAAATGATGTAAATGCTGCTCTGGGCATCTGGGTGATGGGTAATAAGGCTATCGTATCCTGTAGCCCTCATGTTTTGCTGCTAAGCGATACAGATGGTGATGATAAAGCCGACCAAAAAGAAATACTTTTTAGTGGTCTGGAAGGCGAGCAGCATGACCATGCCATACATGCCTTCGTATTTGGTCCCGACGGTAAACTCTACTTCAATTTTGGAAACGCTGGCTCCCAACTGTTAGATAAAAATGGTAATCCGGTAAAAGAGCAGAGCGGCATTGCAGTAAGCGCAGAAGGTAAACCTTATCGTGAAGGTATGGTATTTCGTTGCGATCCTGATGGCAGTAATGTAGAAGTGCTGGGCCATAATTTCCGTAACAATTACGAAGTAGCAGTAGATGCTTTTGGTACCTTGTGGCAATCAGACAACGATGATGATGGTAACAAAGGTGTGCGTATTAATTATGTGATGGAATATGGTAACTATGGCTATAAAGATGAAATGACAGGCGAAAACTGGCGCACTTACCGTACAGGTATGCATGATGATATTCCTCTGCGCCATTGGCACCTGAATGACCCGGGCGTAGTGCCCAATGTGCTACAGACTGGGGCGGGCTCACCTACAGGAATTCTGGTATATGAAGGAGAACTCTTACCCGAGCGTTTCCATAACCAGATGATTCATTCTGATGCCGGGCCAAATGTGGTGAGGGCCTATCCGGTAGAGAAAAATGGAGCGGGTTATACTGCCCAGATAGATAACATCATCAAGGGTAAAGATCAGTGGTTTCGCCCTTCCGATGTGTGTGTGGCTCCCGATGGGTCACTCTTTGTGGCAGACTGGTATGATCCCGGCGTAGGAGGCCACCAGATGGGAGATATGGATAAAGGACGCATTTACCGTATTACACCCAAAGCAGAAAGCAAAGGTTTCTTTCAAAAGCTATTAGGTAGCAAAGAGAAAGCCTATCAACCTGATGTACTGGATATTTCTACACCAGAAAAGGCAGTAGAGGCACTAAAGAACCCCAATCTTTCTCGCCGTTATCTGGCCTGGCAGCAGTTGCATGATTGGGGGCTAAAAGCAGAAGAAGCTCTTAAAATAATGGCCGAATCTGAGAATGAGCGCTATCGCGCACGTGCGTTATGGCTGTTGTCCAAGCTGCCCGAGAAGGGCTTGGGATATGTAGAAGAGGCTTTGCAAGACGACAAGCCTGACATCAGAATAGCAGGCATACGAATGGCTCGTCAGCTCAATATAGATATTTTGCCTGTGCTACAACAAATGGTGAATGACGAAGCCGTATCTGTACGTAGAGAGCTTGCTTTGGCTCTTCGCTATCAAAACTCCAAAAAAGCAGATGAACTGTGGGCACAACTAGCTATAAAGCATGATGGTAAAGACCGTTGGTATCTGGAAGCCTTAGGTATAGGGGGCGATTTGTATGCGGAGCAGCGCTTTGCTGCCTGGCTAGAGAAGGTAGGGGAGGACTGGAACTCCGCAGCCGGTAAAGATATTATCTGGAGAATGCGCAGCCCGGAAACTATTGAATTTCTGGCAGAACTAATCAACAGTTCAGAGTCTAACACCTATACCGATCGCCTCCGTTATTTTAGGGCTTTTGATTTTCATATAGCCCTCAAAAAAGAAGAAGTGTTGGCCAGGCTGGCTGTACAGGAGCATCCCAATCAGCAAGAGATCAGTATGCTGGCTCTCAGCCATATTGCTACGGAAACAGTTAAAAGCTCTCCGCGATTGAACAAGGCCCTTCGCCAGTCTTTATCCAGTATAGAGGGTTCGCAGGAGTATGTTGAGCTTATCCGTCGCTACGAGCTGAAAGATTATAATGATAGACTACTGGCTTTGGCAATAGACAAGGCAGAAGATAATATAGGGGCAGAGTCAGCGAAGCTATTGCTAAATTTAGGCGGCGAACAGGCAATAGCCAGCCTCTTACAAAAAGGAAATACAAGAGAGAAACAGTCTGTAATTAGTGTGCTCAAAAGAGTTAACAATTCTGAAGCTCACAGCATCCTTCTGGGTGTTATTCGTGGCGCTGAGCAACCTCTGAGCGTTAGAGAAGAGGCTGTTATGGCATTTGCAGGAAGTTGGGGCGGTGAGGAAAGACTTTTGGATGCCCTCAAAAGTGGAGATATACACGCAGAGCTGGACTCTGTTACCGCTTTGGTACTCTCACGTTCGGCGCGCAGACATATTTATGAAGAGGCCGCAGCCCTGCTAGACCTTCCCGGCGCTAGTTCGGAGGGTGAACTCCCCCCAATCAAAGAGCTGGTAGCTATGGGAGGCGATGCTTCTTCCGGAGCGGCAGTGTTTGCCCGTGCCTGTCAGAACTGCCATGTAGTTAAAGGGCAGGGAGTAGATTATGGTCCGGCCCTTTCTGAGATAGGAGATAAGTTACCAAAAGACGCGCTTTACAAATCTATACTCAACCCTAGTGAAGGTATTAGTTTTGGGTACGAAGGCTATGTGCTTAAGCTGAACGATGGTAGTACCGTTAGTGGCTATATCCTCAGTAAGTCTGAAGATGAGTTGCAGTTACGAATGTACGGAGGGCTTACCAATTCCTACAAAATGGAACAGATAGCTTCTATTGAAGAAATGGAGCAATCTCTAATGTTTGACAATCTGGAGCGTGCCATGAGCCAGCAGGAACTGGTAGACCTGGTAGAGTACCTTAGCAGCCTGAAAGCCAATACCACCGCAAGTACAAAATAAAACCAAACTACTGACTGATACTTAATCCTCTTGCCGGTATTGCTGGCAGAGGATTTTTTATGAGCCTTACTTAAAAGCGCACTTACCCATAAAGACAGAATATTCTTTACCTTTGAAGGGAACAAGTAACTAAGGTATGCTAGTACGGATTTTTCAAACATTCTTAGTATGTATGGCTATAGCCTGTACATCTGGAGAGGAGCAAGGCAGAGAAAAAACACAGCTTCCTGAGCAGCGTCATCAGTATGTGGATATAGATGCAAACGCCTTACCCTTTCATCAGAAGGTATATGTCCCGATCTACTCAGAAATATATCATAGTAGCGGCGACCGACGCTTTCTGTTGACAGCGACACTAAGTGTAAGAAATATTAGTATGTGTGATTCACTTTATGTAAGCGGTGTAGATTATTACGACTCTTATGGACAAAAAAAACGTACTTACCTTGAGCAGACTATTCTATTAGGTCCGCTGGCTTCAGTTGAATTTGTGATAGAAGATAAAGAAGACGAAGGTGGGGCAGGCGCTAACTTTATCGTAGACTGGGCTGCCCGTAAAGACAATCTAAGGCCTATAATACAGGCGGTTATGATTGGTACTTCCTCTCAGCAAGGTATCTCTTTTACCACAGAAGGCGTACGAATGGACAGTAGTAGCTATGCCCCTTTCTAGACGCTGTTCTGATTACAGCGGGTCAGCTGCGCAAACTGCCTTACAGTAGTTCCCTGTACAAGAATAGAGGTAATCACTATAATGAATGAGATATTGAAAATCTCTTCGGCTACCGGTACCTGATCTACTAAAGGTACTAAAGCAAAAACAATAGGCGTAGCCCCCCTGAGCCCTACCCATGATAAAAATGTCTTTAGTCGCCAGTTCATATCTTTAAATAGTGACATGGAAACAAACACTCCTGTAGGGCGGGCCAGCACAATAAGTACGAGAGAAAGCAAGAGTCCTTCCCAGAATACATTCATAATTTCAGAAAGGTAAACCTGCAAACCCAGGATCAGGAAAAGGGTAGTTTCCATTAGCCAGGACACTCCTTCAAAAAAGAAAATGCTAATGGGCTTGTTTTTCCAGAAAGACTGGCTAATAAGTAGCCCTGCTACATATACTGAGAGAAAGGGGCTTCCGCCCAGTAGTGAGTTGATGGAATAAAGCAATAGAATAAGCGATACCAGAAGTACAGGCGTTTGTCCTTTCTTCAGTTTACTTTTGTAAACCATAAAGTTAGCCAGTCTGCCACCCAGAATCCCCGTAAGTAATCCGACCGACATGGAGAGAATAAAGCTCATACCTAACTGTAAAATTCCGGCTTCAGGTTGTACCAGCAAATAAGAAAAGCTGATCGTCAGGAAATAAGCCATAGGGTCATTTGTGCCAGATTCAAGCTCTAAAATTTCCCCTAAATTGCACTTAAGCTTAAGCCCTGTACTTTCCAGTATAGAGAACACGGCGGCTGCATCTGTTGAGGATACAATGGCACCCAGAAGTAAAGCTGCCAGAAAGGGCCAGTCAAAAAGAAGGTAAACCACCAGGCCCATAACCAGACTTGTACATAGAACACCAATACTGGCCAGAGAAAGTCCTTTTCCAACTACTGGCCTCAGGCCTTTCCAGTTGGAGTTAAATCCTCCGGAAAAAATAATAAAACAGAGTGCTACCTCACTGATGTGAAGCGTAGTCTCAGGAAAATCGTAATTAAAATCGTATACACCTCCGTTACCCAGAACTATACCTATACACAAGGTAGCCAGCAGTGAAGACACACCGAGGCGGGCGGCGAAACGACTGGCCAGAATGCTGAGCAGTATTAATATACTGGCTAGGAGGAGAATATATCGGTAGTCAAGATTCATAGTTCAAAAAAATAGCAATGGCAACAGACAAACCTAATACATCAGGTTCAAAATACAACGGGCAGACCAGCAACGAAGTTAATAGAAATGCATCATTATGAGCGTTCTGCTCTTTTTAAATTAGGGAAAGTAGTACCTTCATGGAGTTGACAAACTAATGACGAGATATACTATGGGAAAAAAAATGGATCAGATTACTCCTGAGTTGCAGAGCTTTATTAAGGAGCAGAAAATATTTTTTGTCGCTACCGCCATGGCAGAAGGTAAGGTCAATCTTTCTCCAAAAGGGATGGATACATTTAGAGTACTGAGCCCCAAACGAGTGATGTGGCTAAACCTGACAGGCAGTGGCAACGAGACTGCTACCCATCTGAAGTTTAGCAATCGTATTACTGTAATGTTTTGTGCGTTTGAGGGCAAACCGCTAATACTTAGGCTTTATGGTACCGCCCGGGTTTACCATAATTACAATAAGGAGTGGAGCCAGTATGCCTCTCTTTTTCCTGAATATGCCGGAAGTAGACAAATTATTGATATTGAAATAGACTTGGTACAAAGCTCTTGCGGTATGGCAGTACCTTTTATGGACTACCAGGGTGAAAGAGAAGCGCTCAGAGTGTGGGCAGACAAAAAGGGCAATGCAAAAATTAACGACTATTGGAAGGAGAAAAATACCGAAAGTTTGGATGGCTACCCAAGTGGAATATTTGAATAAACATCATTGAATGATTATCAGGGAATACTGCCTGTTTAAATAACGTGTAATTGTAGAATAAAACCTCAGATTGAGCAGTATTTATTGCATTAGTACACACCTGATTATAAAAAGAATGACCTTTGTTTTTTATGGTAATTGATTGGTATTCATATAGTTAAATGTGTTTTTTGGTTCCTGGCATGTTTATTCCAAAAGGGTTCAATGTATTTCAAATACAAATTTTTTTGAATCTAAAATTTTGAAGATATGAAACGTAGAATAATTGCAGCAGCAGCTTTGGCCACTTTTTCATTTGCCACAATTGGAGCTAACGCACTTCCGCTTATGGAAAGCAATAACGATAAAATAGAAGTAGTCGCTAAGGCAGACCGTGAAGAGATTAAATACGAAGAACTCCCTGAGGATGTAAAGACTGCATTTGAGGAGTCGCAGTACGGAGAGTGGGATGTATCTAAGGTATATAAAGTAGATGTAGATTCGCAAACTCAGTACGAGCTAACGATTACAGATGGTTCTCAGTCGGGCATTTTAGCCTTTGACGAGAGCGGTAATATGGTACAATAGGTTTAACATATAGGTTTTCATGAGTCTTTAGGCTCGTTGAATAAAGCTGCTTCCCTTGGGAGCAGCTTTTTCGTTTTATATGGTTGTTAGAGAATATTCAATATTTTTAAGTGAAAATCTGAATGTGCAGTATGGTGTAAATTCTTAATTTGTAAGACATAAACCCTATACCTTACACTTTCAGCATGAGTATTATTCAAAATAGCGAACCCATTCAGGTAAAGCCATTTCTAATTATTGGCATCACCATCAGAACCACCAATCAGGGAGGTAAATCCAGTCAGGATATCGGAATGTTGTGGCAACGTTTTCACAAAGATCAGCTTATTCACAAGATTCCTAATAAACGGAGCAATACGGTTTATTCAATCTACACTGAGTATGAGTCTGACTATCAGGGTGAGTATACATCTATCATCGGCTGTCAGGTTAGCAGCTTAGAGGAAGTTCCTGCTGGTATGGTAGCTAAAACATTTACTGGCGGTCCTTACCGCAAAATTACGGCCAGAGGCAAGTTACCTGACGCCATCGCCAACTGCTGGCAAACTATATGGAAAGAAGACAAGCAACTAGATAGAGCATATACCGCTGACTTTGAGGTTTACGATGAGCGAGCTGCCAATTTTGAGCAGGGTGAAGTAGATATCTATCTGGCAGTATAAATCTTGTTTGCTTTGTCTATTTCCTAATATACTGATTTGCCTTTTATAGTATAATTTCCCTATAGCCAAGTAGCAGTATTTGTTCAGTTAAACCCAATTTAGGCCTGTAGCTTTGAGTTTTGGCAAATAATTTACAAATTATGTTATGCAATCGTTTGTATAACTACTAATATCATGAATGACAACCGAAGAACTTTCATCAAAAAAGCAGCCTTAGGCACTACCGGACTGACATTGGGCGCTTCTGCGCTTACGGCTAGCGCTAAAAGCTACAATTCTATCTTAGGAGCCAATGACCGGATTAATATGTCGGTAATAGGCGTAAGAGGCCAGGGTTTCGGGCATCTCAAACGCTGGGCAAGTATGGCCGAATCCGAAAATGTGTATGTAAAAACCATCTGCGATGTAGACGAAAACCTATGGGCAGAGAGGGTAGAAGCCGTAAAAGAAATACAGGGCAAAAAGCCAGGCACAGAGTACGACATGCGCAAAGTATTTGACGACAAAGATATAGATGCCGTTTCTATTGCTACGCCTAATCACTGGCATGCGCTGGCTACCATCTGGGCAGTGCAGGCTGGTAAGGACGTATATGTTGAAAAGCCCTGCTCACACAATGTATTTGAAGGAAGGAAAATGATAGATGCTGCCCGCAAATACAACCGAATAGTACAGGTGGGCTTCCAGAACCGTTCTATTGACAATGTACGCAAAGCAATGCAGTTTCTGCACGACGGTGGTATCGGTGAGATATACATGGCCAGGGGCTTATGCTTTAAACCAAGAAACTCATTCGGAATATCTGCTGATAGTGAACCGCCACAGGGGCTACATTACGACCTTTGGTTAGGGCCTGCTCCTCAGCGCGCATACAACGAAAAGAAAGGGCATTACAACTGGCATTGGCACTGGGATACTGGTAACGGAGATATTGGTAACCAGGGACCGCACCAGTTTGATGTTGCTCGTTGGGGGATGAACAAAAATGAACATCCCGTTAAAATCTCTTCATCCGGAGGATATTATAAGTTCGGAAAAGAAGAATGCAGCCAGGAGACTGCAAATACACAAACTGCTTCTTTGGAATATGCAGACGGCAAAATTTTGCAGTTTGAAGTACGTGGCTTACCTACCGGAGGAGAAGCGCCTATGGGTGTAAAAATCGGAAACCTCTTCTACGGTACCGAAGGTTGGATGGAGGTTAACGGAGGCAACTGGAAAACCTACATGGGGCCTAAAAATGAACCTGGACCGAGCTCCGACAGTCAGGAAGAGGGGACCGATAAAGTGGTAGATTATCTTGCTGCACCTGGTAGTGGAGGGCATTATGCTAATTTTATTGCTGCAGTACGTTCTGGAAATAAGTCTGACCTAACCTGCGACATTGAAGAGGGATACTACTCTACTGTGCTTCCTCTGCTTTCTAATATTTCTTATCGTTTAGGTAGAAACCTGGAATTTAACGGACAAAAGGAAAAATTTGTCAAGGATGCTGAAGCTGATAAAATGCTAAGTCGCGAATACAGAAAGCCTTACGTAGTAGAGAGTAATGTATAAACTTAGCACTAATAACATACTAAAACTTGTGTAAATCGGCTATATATTATTAAACCGGATCGGCTAATCAAGCTAATCCGGTTTTCTATTTAAAAAGAC
Organism: Porifericola rhodea; assembly: GCF_030506305.1. Lineage (GTDB taxonomy): Bacteria > Bacteroidota > Bacteroidia > Cytophagales > Cyclobacteriaceae > Catalinimonas > Catalinimonas rhodea. The sequence goes on from NZ_CP119421.1 coordinate 3,437,739, forward strand.
CTTGACAAAGCTTATACCCAGCTAATTCCGTGGTTTCTTAAGTATGCCTGCCAGCTTTTTAGTCGTTCATAAACATGATACCTGATTACTACCTCCATTAGGTAAGCCCGCAAATTGCTATGGGCTTGTTTGAGAAAAGAGTGGCGAGAGTAGCGTTTTTTTGACAGTGCTATTTTTTTGGTAGTGACGGGAAGGTTGTAAAATGCCTCCATTTTGTTAATTACTTTGTGAGTATCCTGAGTAAGCTCTCGGTAATGGATAATTAATACGTTACTGTTCTTTTCCGCTTCTTTAATCCACTTGTTATTAAATTCTTTCAGCTCATTTAACAATCCATTATTTTCTGCGGCTTGCAGCCACTCACCTTCCGTTACTTTACCTTCAAATTCACTTTTCTTTCCATGAATACTTTTCAGTTCTGCCCTACGGTAAGCCAGAACAATATCGTAGGGGTTTCTAAGCAGTACTACTTTTTTAATATTTTTTAGAAGGCTAAGGTTGTCCGCCGTAGGTAGCACATGCTGTTTGTACAACTTATCATCAAGAGCAAACTCGTGTAACTCAGATGAGCCAAGTAGCTTTGCATCAGGGTGGTACTTCCCTAGCAGTGGAAATAAATCTGATTTTTCATAATGTTTAAAGGTAAGCTGCTGGGAGGGTAATGCATGTAGTTTTCCAAATGTATCAAGCAGAGAAGTGCTGGCACTTTTAGGTATAGATACTATTAACATAAAAAATGGTGTAGATAAAAAATTTCACAATGCTAACTCACCTAAGATAATGTGAACAAACCCTAATTGTTTGAGCTAAAATTGAATAAATAACATTTCATAATGAAAATTTGCAAGCTAATTTAAAATGTTCGTAGACTTAATCATCTTAAAAACAAGGATGTTCATGCGGTAATAAGGTGAGTTTTTAGAGGCAGTATCCTTTTTTATCTGCATGAAACTCAGATTTTGTAATGTATTGAAGTACTTTTGTTCTTTTATCGGACAAAATTGAATTACAAGTCATGGCTAAGAACTTATTCATTGCTCTGGAAGGAATAGATGGCAGCGGAAAAAGCACACAGAGTCAACTGCTCGCACGGCAGCTTCAGCAGGCTGGTCATAAGGTCTATACCACTTTTGAGCCTACAGATAGCCCCATCGGCAAAATGATCAGAGATATTTTTAGCCATAGAATGGAAGCTGACCATAAAGTAATAGCCGGACTCTTTGTAGCAGACCGTTTGCATCACTTATCCAACCAAGAGGATGGAATCCTCAAGAAACTGGAAGAAGGCTACACCGTAATAAGCGATCGTTATTACCTCTCTTCATATGCTTACCATGCTGCTCATATGTCTATGGATTGGGTAATTAACGCAAATAGCATGGCCGCCGATCTCCTTCGCCCGGATCTCAATATATATATAGATGTAGATCCAGAAACCAGTATGGAGCGTATAAACAAAGGTAGAAGCTCTACAGAGATGTACGAAACGCTAGACAATCTAAAAAACGTAAAAGCCAAATACTTTGAGGCCTTTGAAAAGGTAAAGCATGATGAAAATATATATATCATCAACGGAAATCGCGAAGAAGAAGAAGTAGCCGAAAGTATTTGGCAGGAGGTTCAGAAAATCCTGTGACCTTTTTTAAAGTAAAGCTTTGTTTATTTTTTCAGAGGTATAGATAACCTATACTTAACATACTTTGCTGTGCATATTGCGGGTGTTTGCAGATTTTTGCGACCTAAGGTATATGCTCAAATCTTGAGTATATTGTCTTATAAGCAATTTTTCATTTCACTACACTACCTATACCGCTATGTACTTTAAAGTTTTTCTGGTTCAGGTGTTCTTCCTGAGCATGAGCTTGTCTGCGATAGCTCAAAATAATCAGACTGAAATCACAATAGGCCCATACCTACAAGATGCTACGCCTAATTCCATCAAAATTATGTGGGAAACCAGCCAGGGTGAAGAAAGTATCGTAGAATGGGGTACTACGCCCAAGCTGGGTAAAAAAACGAAAGGAACTGCTTTTGAGGTAAATTATACCGATTCTCGCATTCACGAAGTAGAACTGAAAGGTCTTGAAAGGCTAAGCATGTATTATTACAGGGTAAGAACGGCTAAAGCCGTATCTGATATCTACCAGTTTAAAACCCCTGCCTTTGCTAAAGACCAAGAGGCCTTCAGGTTGGTAGCCATGAGCGATATGCAGATTGACAGCGGCAACCCCGATAAATTTGCAGAAATTATTCAGGACGGAGTGCTCAGCTACCTTAAAAAGGAGTTTGGTGGAGCAGTACCTGAGAATCTGGGCCTGGTAATGATCCCCGGAGACTTGGTAACCGATGGGGCCCGTTACTATCAGTGGAAGGAGCACTTCTTTGACCCTGCCAAAGAGCTATTCTCTCAAGTGCCAGTATATCCGGTACCGGGTAATCATGAGCGCAATTCTATCTATTTTTTCAAATATTTTAGCTTACCCAAAAATGGGCATCCTGCTTACAATGAACATTACTGGTACAAAGATCATGGTAACATCCGTATCATTGGCTTAGACTCTAATGAAGGGTACCGCAACCATTTTCAGCTAGACTGGCTAAAAGAAGTGCTGAAGAAAACCGCGGAAAACGACAGTATTGATTTCGTATTTGCTCAGCTTCATCATCCTCACAAATCTGAGCTTTGGCTGGATGGAGAAGAAGATTTTACCGGCAAAGTGGTAGAGCAGCTAGAAAATTTTAGTACCGAAACGGGTAAGCCCAGCCTGCATTTTTTTGGGCACACTCACGGGTATTCTCGTGGACAGTCGCGCGACCACAAACACCTCTGGATCAATGTAGCAACTGCCGGAGGCAATATTGACTATTGGGGCGAGTTTGCGCAGAGAAACTACGATGAGTTTACGGTTACTCAGGATGAATACGGCTTTGTAATGGTAGAAGTTGACCCTAACCAGGGAGACCCGAAATTTACAGTAAAAAGGTTTAGTCGGGGTAATGAAAACCTTCATAGGGAGAATGAACTCAGGGATAGTGTAACCGTTTGGCGCTTTGATAAAAAACCTAAAACTCCTGAGGGTATATCGCCCAAAAATACTCAGCTGAAGTCTACGGAAATAATACTGAAAGCCGATGCATTTGAAAGTGACCTGAGCAATGCAAAACATGGGGCGAGCCATTGGCAGCTGTCCCAAACTCCTGATTTTGAAAAATTAATAGTTGATAGCTGGAAGCAGTACGAAGACTGGTACTCATATCAAAACTTACAGAAAGACGATGACCTTACCGACGAAAAAGTTCACCGACTGCCTGCCGGACAGACCTATTACTGGAGGGTAAGGTACCGCGACCAGAACTTAAACTGGAGCGAGTGGTCAGAGCCTTCTCAGTTTAGTACTCTGTCCGAAGAGAGCCGCCGTGCAGAAGAATAATCAGTTATTGTAAACCTTTAAGTTGAGGCTTGTTTCTATTGAAACAGGCCTTTTTTTGTAACTGGCTTTGTATCTTTGAATAAACCAAATGATCAAAGCGTGCAATCCAAAGCCAACAGCCCACAAGAGTACCTGAACTCCCTTCCTGAAGAAAGGAAGCAGCCTATGCAGGCTCTCAGAAAAGCCATTAAAGACAATCTGCCCAAGGGTTTTGAAGAAACCATGAGCTACGGAATGCTGGGCTTTGTCGTTCCTCATAGCATTTATCCTGCTGGCTATCACTGTGACCCTAAATTACCGCTGCCATTTGTTAACCTGGCCTCGCAGAAGAATTACATTTCTCTCTATCATTCCGGCTTGTACGCTGATCCTGATATGTTAAGCTGGTTTACCAGTGAGTATCCTAAGCATTCAGATGCAAAGCTGGATATGGGAAAGAGCTGTATCCGATTTAAAAAAATGGATAAATTGCCCTTAGCACTGATAGGTGAGCTCTGTCAAAAAATGACGCCCCAGCAGTGGATAGAGCTTTACGAAAGTCGGGTAAAACAGTAATTCTTCTAACTAACAAACATTAACCTATGTCTATCACTTCTCAGTCAGAGTTAGCAGGAATGCAAAAAGTAAGTCGTGCCGTAGGGCTTACTCTAAAAAAAATGCATGCTTATGCCAAAGTAGGTATGCATACTGCCGAATTAGATGAGTATGGAGCTAAGCTCTTGCAAGAGTTTGGCGCAAAATCAGCCCCTAAGCTCACCTATGGCTTTCCAGGCTGGACATGTATTAGTATAAACGAAGAGGTAGCGCATGGAATACCCTCTACGTCCAGAGTGCTAAAAGATGGAGATCTGGTAAATATAGATGTATCGGCAGAGTTAGATGGGTACTGGGCAGATAATGGAAGTTCCTTCGTGCTGGGTAATGATATTCACCAGCACTCAAAACTGGTTAATGCTTCTCAAAAAATTTTGCTTAAGGCTATCAGTAGAGTTAAGAGTGGAGTACGTATTGCTGATATTGGCAGACTAATAGAGTTGGAAGCCAGAAAATCTGGTTACAAAGTAATCAGAAACCTGGCGGGGCACGGGGTAGGGCGCAGCTTACATGAAGCACCATACGAAATACTTAATTGCTATGATGCTCATAACCGCGAGCGGTTTAAGAAAGATACGGTAGTAGCCGTAGAAACCTTTATTGCAACCCGATCCAACTGGGCCAGAGAGATGCCCGACGGCTGGACACTCAAAGGTAACAGAGGCGGGTTTGTAGCTCAGCACGAGCATACTATAGTAGTAAAGGATGGCAAACCTCTTATACTTACCCAGGCCAATGGCATATCTGCTGCTGGCTAAACAGAGAATTTCTATGGCCGAGCAACTTATTCAGGCAATCCGAAAGTTGGCAGATATACCTAAAGGAGAAGCAAATCGCTTGCTGAATATCAGCCAGCTTAAACCCATAAAAAGAGGAGAGCTTTTTATCTCTGAAGGTCAGATACCCAGAAAGTTTGCCTTTATACATGAAGGACTGTTCAGGTATTATTATGTAGATGATAAGGGGAGTGAATTTACCAAAGGTTTCTTTCCGGAAAATAGCTTCTTAAGCTCGTATAGTGCCATGATACAGCAAAAGCCTTCTCACTTTAGCATAGAAGCCCTGGAAGATGCCACAATAAGTGTAGTAAAGTATCAGGATTGGCAAGGCATACTGTCAACTCATCCCTGCTGGCAAAGCCTGCTATTGGCCCTAATTGAAAAAGCATTCATCAAAAAAGAAAGTAGAGAGCGTGAGTTTTTGCTTTTTGATGCGGAAAAACGTTACAGAATATTCTTAGAAAATTATCCGGGCCTGAACCAGCGTATCAAACAGCATCTTATAGCCTCTTATTTGGGGATTACTTCTGTTGCTCTGAGCAGAATCCGAAGAAAAATGGGTGTCGTTAACCTGGGTTAATGCAAAGCTTCTGCAAACCAGCTTTTTTTGTCAGTATCACTAAAAAGCAAAGGTATGCGACTCACAAAAAATACAATTCTTATTACAGGAGGGAGCTCAGGAATAGGGCTGGAGTTATGTAGGGTGCTTATTGCTAAAGGTAATCAGGTTTTAATTTGCGGCCGATCCGAAGAAAAACTGGCTCAGGCCAGGGTGAGCTACCCGGCAGTACAGACTTTTTGCTGCGATCTTTCCCAGCAGTTGGGTAGAGAAAAACTATTTGCGTGGGTAGCGGCCCATTTTCCAGCCTGCAATGTGCTTATCAATAATGCTGCTATAGTGCATCGTACCGATTTTTATACTGATCCTGATATGATAGCAAAAGCTGAGCGAGAGATTCAAACTAACCTGATGGCACCAATTGCGCTTACTAAACTCTTTATGCCACTTTTAGAAAAGAATGCGAATGCCGCCATCATCAACATTAGTAGCGGCTTGGTCTACGCTCCAAAAGCTATTTATCCTATCTACAATGCTACCAAAGCAGCATTGCATGCTCTTAGCCAGGTGCTCAGACATCAGCTCCAAGCTAGGCCTGTAAGACTTATAGAAGTGATGATGACCGTAGTAGACACTCCCTGGCATAAGGGTAAAGCTCCTGCCATGGCTATCTCAGCAGAAAAAGCGGTATACGAAACATTAAAAAAGATAGAGAAAGGGCAGGAAGAGATTAAAATAGGGCAGGTAAATAAGCTGTATTTACTTTCCAGATTATCGCCAGGGCTGGCATTCCGATTAATCAACAGAGCCACAGCGTGATGATAAAAAAAAGACTATTTCATACACCGCTAATTTTCATCAGGGCTACGAAATAGTCTTATGCAATAAACTAAACTCAGAGCGTGTACTTTAACTCTTTAGGTAGTGTACACAGAGTTGAATACCACGTAGTCGGTAGTCAGGTCAGCACCCCATCCGGTGGCCTCTGCTTCACCGCTTCTCATATCCAGCTGAATACGTACATGAGACTCACGAAGCACTTTTTTCATATAGTTACGATCAAACTCCAAAGGCTTCCCTTCTTCTAAAACTTTTACCAGGGTCTTCTCTTCACCTATATAGAGGTCTACATCTTTGTAGTCAAAGGGCACTTCGGCATTGCCAGCGGCGCAGATTACTCTACCCCAGTTAGGGTCGCGTCCATACATTGCCGTCTTTACCAGATTAGAGTTTGAAATGGTACGTACCAGCTTACGTGCGATTTTCTCGTCAGGCGCGTTAACTACTTTGTACTCAATAAATTTTGAGGCACCTTCGCCATCAGACACAATAAGTTTGGCAAGGTGAATCATCATATTCTGTAGCTGCTTCATAAACTCCGCATAGCCCGGATCATCTTCAGACTGAAGCTCCTCATTGCCAGCCATACCATTAGCAAGAACGCCTACCATATCGTTGGTAGAGGTATCGCCATCAACAGTAATCATATTAAATGATCGGTCTACCGCTTTTTTTACAGATTTATTCAACAGTTCAGGGGTAATCGCAACATCGGTTACGATAAAGGAAAGCATAGTAGCCATGTTGGGGTGTATCATACCTGAACCTTTGGCAATACCCGCCATATGTGCTTCTTTGCCATCTATCTCAAACTCAGTAAATCCTTCTTTAGCAAAAGTATCAGTGGTGAGGATGGCATTCGCTAGAAATGAGCCCGCATTGGACTTATTACTTAGCTTCTTTACATTTTCACGTATACCAGCTACTATCTCCTCTGTAGGAAACTCCTTTCCAATTAGTCCGGTAGAGGCAACGAGAACTAACTCTTTTGCTATGCCCAGTTCTTCGGCCATAGTTTCTACCATGGCTTCAGCGCCCTGGCGTCCTTGCTCTCCGGTACAGGCGTTGGCGTTTCCTGCATTAATAACGATAGCCTGAGCTTTGCCATCGGCAATATGGCGACGAGAAACTTTAATAGGTTCAGCTACTACTTTATTTTGTGTAAAGGTAGCGGCTGCACTGGCAGGTACTTCTGAAAAAATCAATGCCAGGTCTCTCCGCATAGACTTAACACCTGTATGGGCTCCCCAGCAGGTGAATCCTTTTACATTAGTTATGTTCTGAATCATGTAGATTTCGTATTTGGTTCTTGTTTATGGGTTGACAGGTACTTGTTGCAGGCCACTTTTTTCTTCCAGGCCAAACATCAAATTCATGTTATGGACAGCTTGTCCTGAAGCGCCTTTTACCAGATTGTCTATGGCGCTAACGGTGATAATGCGTTTGGTGCGAGCATCATAAGTAGCAAAGATATCACAAAAATTAGATCCACGCACATCTTTCACTGAAGGTGGCTCCTGGCGTAGCCTCACAAATGGTTCGTTGGCATAAGCTTCATGATAAGCCTCTTTTACATCTTCCTCGCTAATAGCGGATTTCGGATGCGAATAAGCCGTAGCGATGATACCCCTGTCTATCGGCAGTAGGTGAGGGGTAAACTGTACAATGGCTTCCTGCGTGGCTACGCTACTCAACTGCTCCTGAATCTCTACCGAATGACGATGCGTTTTAATGCCATAAGGTTTAAAGTTATCATGTACAGTGCTAAAATGTGTCGCTGTTTTAGGTTTTACCCCTGCGCCGGTAGTACCGGATTTTGCGTCAATTATGATGGAGTCACTGTTTACGAGTCTGCTCTTTACCAAGGGGTAAGTTGCAAGTATAGAGGCAGTGGGGTAGCAGCCAGGGTTAGCAATCAGTCGTGCTTTGCGTATTTGCTCCCGGTACATTTCAGGTAGACCGTAAACCGCGGTTTCAAAACCTTTTTCAAAAATATGGTCCATGCCGTACCATTCCTGGTATACCTCGGGGCTACTTAAGCGGAAGTCTCCTGACAGGTCTACAATTTTAAAAGAAGAGTCGTAGTAGTCTTTAACAAAATTCATGGCTGCACCGTGAGGCAATGCCAGAAAAACTACGTCCAGTTGATAGTTTTTTACTTCTGCCATGGGTTGCAGTACCAGGTCTGTAAGTCCGTTGAGGGCAGGATATATTTCAGCAATCTTTTTCCCGGCCTTACTTTCAGAAGTAATGAGTTTTATTTCAGCTTCAGGGTGCGTGTGTAAAATACGGATTAGTTCGGAGCCGGTATAGCCGGTAGCCCCGATAATTCCTATTGAAAGTGTATTCATGTATCTGAAAATTAAATTGAATAGCAAATGCTATTGTTTAAAAAAATATTGTTTCTGCTACCTTTTTAGCCTTTTAAAAGTCAAAGTGCTGTTTATGCCAGTATTTTGTTTGCTGATATTCATTATACAAAAAACCGGTCTGGATGGTTTATGGTGGGCCAGACAAATGAATATCTTAAAAATAGCATTCAGGTAGCTATTACAGCACTAATTTATGCTATAACAAAAAAGGGAGCCACTGCTCCCTGATTTTTTGTATTACTTTTTGTTAATTTTTGCCCAGGTATCACGAAGAGTTACTGTCTGGTTAAAAATCAAGTGCTCAGCAGTAGAGTCAGGGTCTAGTGAATAATAGCCTTTACGCATAAACTGAAAGTGCTCCAAATGTTTCGCTTCTTTAAGGCTGGGCTCTACATAAGCGTCCTTTATAATTTGCAGAGAGTCAGGGTTTAAGAATTCTTTAAAATCCTTTTCCTTATGACCCGCGGGATCAGGGTCGCTAAATAAACGATCGTAAATTCTTACCTCTACCTTTTGGGCATGCTCTGCCGATACCCAATGCATTGTGCCTTTAACTTTTTTGCCGCTGGTATCTTCACCACTTTTGGTCTGAGGGTCGTAAGTACAATAGATTTCCTCTATCTCTCCGGTTTCTTCGTTTTTCTTAAAGTCTTCGCACTGCACGATATAGGCACCCTTCAAACGAACCTCTCTACCGGGACCAAGCCTGAAAAACTTTTTGGGAGGCTCTTCCATAAAGTCATCACGTTCTATGTACAGCTCTCGGGAGAAGGGTACAATACGGTTGCCGCTTTCCGGATCCTCAGGGTTATTTTCTACCTCCAGCTCTTCGGTTTGGCCTTCAGGGTAGTTGGTAATGATCAGCTTCACTGGGGCAAGCACACCCATAACGCGAGGTGCACGCTTATTCAGGTCTTCACGGATGCAGAATTCCAGCAGGCTAAGGTCTATCACATTATCGCGCTTAGCCACACCAACTCGCTCCGCAAAATTGCGAATGCTTTCAGGTGTATAACCTCTGCGACGTAGCCCCAGAATGGTAGGCATACGTGGGTCGTCCCAACCGTTTACGTATTCACCATTTACCAGCTCAAGCAGCTTACGCTTGCTCATTACCGTATAGCTAAGATTTAGACGGGCAAATTCAATCTGGCGTGGGCGAGGGTCAAAATCACCAATCTGGTCTAAAAACCAGTTGTATAGCGGTCGGTGGATCTCAAACTCAAGTGTACACATAGAGTGGGTGATACTCTCCAGGGCATCGCTCTGCCCATGTGCCCAGTCGTAGTTAGGGTAAATTTTCCATTTGTCGCCTGTACGGTGATGCTCCTTTTGCAGTATGCGGTACATTACGGGGTCGCGTAACTGCATATTAGTAGAAGTCATATCTATTTTGGCCCGCAGTACTCTGGAACCTTCGTCAAAGTCTCCATTCTTCATGCCTTCAAACAGCTTGAGGTTTTCTTCCACTGAGCGATTGCGGTAGGGACTTTCCTCTCCGGGCTGGGTGGGAGTACCTCGCATACGGCGTATATCTTCCACCGGAGAGTCATCCACATAAGCTTTTCCCTCTTTAATTAGCTTGACAGCCCATTCGTAGAGCTGATCAAAATAATCAGAGGCATAAAACTCACGATCTTCCCAGTCAAAACCCAACCAGCGTACATCATCTTTTATAGCATTGATATACTCGGTGCTTTCTGTAACCGGGTTGGTATCGTCAAACCTAAGGTTAGTTTTGCCTCCGTATTTTTCAGCCAGTCCAAAGTTGAGGCAGATAGACTTGGCATGACCAATGTGTAAATACCCATTAGGCTCAGGAGGGAAGCGTGTGTGCACTACACCTCCGTTTTTACCATTGTTGATATCTTCTTCTATTATTGCTTCTAAAAAATTAAGAGAAGGGCGCTCTTCTTGCTTATTCATGCTGTAATCATTTTTGAATGGTCAAAATTGCCGTACAACTCACAGAATGTAAAGAAATTTTGAAGTTATTTTATGTTTAACAAAAGAATATGATTAAAAAGTAAATTTACATTACAAGCCTTTAAAGTGCATGATGTACTTAAAGTTTGGTCTGTATATTGCCCAGGCATTACCTTAACAACGAATAAGATACGTTGTAGTAGTAAAAAGCACGCTGTGTATCACTTTTTGCATATGTAAAGCCACCGGGTGAAGTGGAGCAGATACATAAATTAATGATCAAATTTTTATAGTGATCTGACGCTGACGAACTGAAGAAAATTATGGCATATACTAAGGCATATCTGGAGCGGATGGAGAAAGAAGAGCTGGTGGAGCTCTTACTAGAGCAACAGAAAACCAAAACTCAGCAGGAAACTGTGCAATACGAGAAGAGCGAACTGGTTAAGCTCTATGCCGATCAGGTAATCAATTTATCTCCGGATGCTATTCTACTAATCAACCATGAGACACTCTTTCTGGAAGGCTGTAACCAGGCAGCGCTAGACCTGCTGGAACTGGAAACTAAAGAGAGCCTGGGCAGATATTTGGATGATCTTTTTCAGGAGCGGCCGGTATTTTTTGAGATTCTTAAGGAATTAGGCTCTGCGCTCATAGAAGACCCCGAAGTATCTATGGAAGTGGAATTTACTACCTCAAGGAGCAACCAGCGGTGGGGGCATATGGTATGCAAAAAGATTACGCTACTGGAGAACTCCCTGCTCTTTATCCGTATCATTGATATCACTACCATCAAAAGTGCTCAGCAGCAACTTACAGAAAGTGAGCAGCGGCTGGCAGAAGCTCAGCAGATTGCCCAACTGGGTAGCTACACCATTCGCCTGACAAAAAAAGGGATGGTGAGTCATTATTCCAGTACTTTCCAACAGATTATGGGCGTAGAGTCTGATGAGGAAATGGAGAGCTTCACAAAAAACTATGCCAGCTATGTGCATCCTGATGACAGGAAGTTTGTAAAAAAACGAATTGCCAGATTACAGAAAAAAAAGAAGGGCGATAGGTTTGAGCATAAGATACTTACTAAAAAAGGAGAGGAGAAGCATATACTCTCTATTATGCGCACTGAGCTGAATGAAGAAGGTAAGCTAAGTAAGATTATAGGTACCATACAGGACATTACTCGCCAAAAAGAAGCAGAAGCGTTGCTTAAGGAAAGCGAAGAGCGCTACCGCCTTACCGCAGAAAATACCAATGATGGCATCTGGTATTGGAACATGCAGACCAATGATGTATACGCCTCTCCCAAATACCGTTGGATATTAAACGAGCTTAAGCAAAAAGAAGAACAGCTTGATCAGGAGTATTGGCAGACTATCATCCATCCTGAAGATTATTTAAGGGTAAAGAAGCTCTTTAAAGAGTTTATGGATGCCAAAATACCACGCTTCAGAAGAGAAATTCGCCTAAGTGGCGGTAACGATAACTTTCAGTGGTATGAGACTAAAGGCACGCTTATTAGAGATGAGAGAGGTAAGCACCATTATGTTGTAGGGGCTATCAGCAATATACACCATCGCAAACTGGCCGAACAAAAGCTGGTGGAGCAGGACCGTATACTTAATTTCGCGCAGCATATTGCCAAAGTGGGTAGCTGGACCTGGGATGTTAAGGAAGATGTACTGAGCATGTCAGATGAGCTATACAACATCTATGAAATAGATAAAAGAATCAAAGGCAAGGGACTGGCAGAGAAAGCTAATAAAATGGTAGTAAAAGAGGATATAGAAAAAGTAAAGACTTTTTTTAGAAACCTCATGGCTATGCCGGGAGAAAGTTCTTCATACTCTATTGAGTTTAAAATAGTTACGAATTCAGGTAAAGAGAAAGTACTGCGTAGCACTGGTAAGTTTTATGTGCGCAGCGGTATAGGTGTGGCAGAAAAGCTCATTGGAACCACTCAGGACATTACTGAAGTAAAACAAAGGGAAAAAGAACTGATACAAGCCAAAGAACAGGCCGAAATCTCAAGGCAGGCCAAAGATCGCTTTTTACAGATTATTAGCCACGAAATACGTAATCCACTTAACGCCATCATAGGCATAAGCCGTCTGTTGCAGCAGTCGGTAAAAGGAGAAAACAAAGAGCAGGTAAACACCTTAAATTTCTCTGCCAGCCACTTATTGTCACTTATTAATGATGTACTGGATACCGCCAAACTACAGTATGGTAAAATTACTTTAGAGGAGATTCCTTTCAGCATCACTGAGCAGTTGCGCCAGACCGAAGAGCTCTTTCGGCCTCAGTTGGCCGACAAAGAAACTCAACTCAGAGTAGAGTTAGCCGATGATATTCCTGAAGAGGTGTTAGGAGATCCTACCCGTTTTAATCAGATTGTTTTTAACCTGCTGAGCAATGCGGTAAAGTATACTTACCGTGGAGAAATTGCTTTGCAGGTAAGGCTGGTAAAACAACTTGCTGACCATTACCTTATGGAGTTTACCATAAAAGACAGTGGGGTAGGGATATTAGCTAAAAATCTGAAAAAAATCTTTGATGCTTTCGAACAGGATGACCTGCTAATTAACCAGCAAAAAGGTGGTACCGGCCTGGGGCTGTTTATTGTTAAAGAGCTGGTAGGCCTAATGTCTGGTGACATAAGGGTAGAGAGTGAGTTTGGCTTCGGCACACAGTTTATATTTACGCTTCCGTTCTCCAAAGTGCCCCGAAGTGGGCAGCGTGAGGAGATCAATCGGCTACAGCCTAACTTCCAGCTATTTGACAAAAAAGTATTGTATGTAGAAGATGCGGTGTACAATCAGCTGCTGCTCAAAGGCTTTATGCAGACCTGGGATCTTGAACTGGATCTTGCCTCCAACGTAGAAGAAGCCATAGAAAAGGCTAGTAAAAATAAGTATGACCTAATACTTACAGATTTTCGTTTGCCAGATGGTAGTGGTGCGGACGTAGTGCGAGAGCTTAAAGAGCTCCATCTCCATTATCTTCAAATACCTTTTATCGTTATCTCCGCCTATAACCTGGAAAATGATGGCCAGCTGGACTTTGACGATTACATACAAAAGCCTATAGATTTTAATAAATTCTTCTATGTACTCCGTAAGTATTTAACTACAAGTAATACAGGAAGTGCTGATACTCAGGAAGTAATGGAAGAAGTAGCTACTGAAAAGCAAAGCGATGCCCTGGAGTTTTTACGTAGCCACCAGCCAACCCACTATCAGAAGATAGTGGATAATATGCAAAATGACCTTACAGAAATTAAAGATGAGCTATTAAAAAGTGTGCTAGAACAGAACTATCGCCTTTATTTGCAAATGGTTCATAAGCTAAGTAGTGCGCTTAAAATCATGCATGAAACTAAATTTTTAACATTTTTAGAGGGAATAGAGGATTTACCCTCACAAAAGTCTGAAAAAGAGGTGTTTGTAAACAAAATAAATGAATTTTTTGAGGAAATAATTAAAAGATGGATAGGGAAAAATGTGTCAGAATGATGAATAAAAGGTATATTACTTGTAATAAGTAAAAAAAATCCTAAATTTCGTTTTTATACGTAAGTATAATTTTTCTCTTATTACATATTTACCCCTGTCTTACCAGTTATGAAAAATGAATACAAAATTTTAATTGTCGATGATCATCAGATGATTCGTGATCTGATCGGTTTTATGTTAGACGGACGTGAAGAATACTCGATTGTAGGAAAAGTATCTACTCTTGAGGAGGCCGAACAAGTACTCAGCAAACAAAAAGTTGATGTGTGTATTCTTGACCTTTCTTTAGGTGAAAACGATGGCCTTGAACTTCTGCGTTCTTCTTCAAAAGAGCGTCCTGAAATCAACTTTCTTATCCTTTCTATGTACGCTAACCCATCTAACATCCAGCAGTCTATCAAACTAGGCGCGAAGGGCTTCTTGCCGAAAGATGCTTCCGGTGACGAACTAATGCGCGGTATAGAAGATGTGTGTAAAGGAAAGAAGTACTACAGCCCTAAAATTACCGAAATGCTTATCGGTGACTGGAGTCCTGAACCTCCGAAGGGTGGGCTAATTGATAAGATTTATCAACTGACACGTCGCGAAAAAGAAATCCTAAGTGCAGTGGTGGATGGTAAAAGTAACCACGATATCGCTGATCTTTATGGTATCAGTAAAAGGACTGCCGAAAACCACCGTTCTCGTATCCTGAAGAAAACAGGAGCAAGAAGCTTTATGGAGCTGGCAAGAGTAGTGATGGAAAACCGTTTGGAGCTATAGCCCACTGTTCTTCCATACTCGTCGGTAACCTTAACAATGACTGTTAAGCAACTTTTTTGAAAGTAGACATAGCTATTTCCACCCTTAGGAAATAGCTTTTTTTATATTTATTGCACGCCCTGGGTCTTATCTCTATATTCAGACCTATGAAAGCCTTTGCTTACTACACACGCTACTCAGTTTTAATATCCATAGCGTTACTACTCAACACGCTCTGCGGCTATCATCTCTACGCCCAAAATAATTATGCCTCTATTGAAGGCGTAATTGTACAGCAGGAGGAAGGTATGCCGGTACCGGGAGCAAACGTTTCTTTGCCCGGAACTACGTTTGGCAGCATAAGTGATCTGGAAGGACGCTTTACTTTGCGTAATATCCCTGAAGGGGTATACGAGCTGATGGTGAGTTTTGTAGGGTATAAAACATACCGGCAAACAATTAGCCTGGATGCTAACGAGAATCTTAGCTTAACAATAGAACTGGAAGAAGATTTACTGGCGCTGGACGGACTGGTTGTGACTGCCCAGAAAAGAACACAATTGATACAGGAGGTACCCATTGCTATCACTTCTTATGATGGGGTTTTCTTGCAGCAGACTAATATATTTGAATTTGATGCACTTTCAGATTATGTGCCTGGTCTACAGGTGCAGTTACAAAGTGTTAACAATCCTGGTTTTGTGATTCGGGGCATTACCAGTGATAATGGTGATGCTCGCATAGAACCACGCGTCTCTGTTTTTCAGGATGGAGTATCAATTAGCAAGTCTAGGGGCTCAGTGGTAGAGCTTTACGATATGGAACGCATAGAGGTGCTTAAGGGGCCACAGGGGACACTTTTTGGTAGAGGAGCACAGATCGGAGCTATTCATTTGATACAGCAAAAAGCAGAAAATAAAACTTCCGCAGAACTTAAGGCAGGTTTTGGCAACTATGGACAGTATCTTCTGAGTGGCTACCTGAATTCGCCAGTCGTAGAAAACAAACTATTTGCGCGTATATCAGGCATCATCAACCAGCGGGATGGCTTTATAGAAAATCTTTCGGGGGGGAGCCTGAACGGTAAAGATACCAAGGCTTTTCGTACCGCATGGCGTTACCTGCCCGAGCGTAATACAGTTGTAGATTTTATCTTTAACTACCAGCAGGACACCCCACCAGGCACAGCCTTTAAAAGTGGGGTGTACGCACCAAAAGGTGGAGATACCAGTCCCTTTACCTATGCAGATCTGGAAAGAGGCGAAGAACTGGGTGTAGATCGTAAAGTATGGGGCGCTACCGTATTAGTAAATCATTCGCTCAGCAATATGTGGGAGCTTAATGCTATTTCTGCTTACCGTACTTTTGATTCTTACGAAGCCTTTGATGCAGACGGTACAGCCGCCCCGGCGCTTTTCATCATGGAAAAAGCTGTGGGGAAACAGATCAGTCAGGAGCTAAGAGTTAACTACAACAATTTACAGGCCTTTTCTGGCTTCACGGGTATCAATTTTTTCTGGGAAGATGGCTCTCAGTCTACTCCCCTCATTTCCGATGAGCGCAGTATGTTTGCCATGCTCAACCCTTTCATTAGAGGAAGCATCATAAACAATTCAACACTCATTAGTGAGCAAAAAGAGAAGTTACTGGCTGCGCTTCCTGCTCAGCCTATGATCTATCCAGATGGTACTGTCAACCTCATTACTCATCTGCCAGATATTCCTGAACTGCTGGGGCCTCTATCCGGCTTAGCTGTAAAAGATGAGCATCAGGAGGGGCAAACAAATTATGGTAAAAACTATGCTTTTGAAATCTTTGCTGATGGAACATATGCAATATCCGAACACCTGGATGTCACTTTAGGCATCAGAGGAACATATGAAAACATAATTGGGGCCATAGAAAGCCAGGATGCTGAAGACTTTGGTCGTTTGAGCTTTGTGATAGGCAATTTTCCTAACAATATATTTCCTCCCACCGGAGGGCGTGTGTCGCATACAGAAACTTATTTTTCGGCAGTAGGTCGCCTGGCCCTAGACTATAAACTTACCGATGTCTGGAATACTTTTGCCAGTGTTTCGCGAGGTAGGCGCCCCAATGTAATACAAGTTCTGGGAACAGATATAAGTGTACTTAATGATGAAATTGTGTGGAGTTATGAGGCCGGTGCTAAGGTGCTGAGCAGAGACAATCGCCTACAGTGGGATTTTAATGCTTATTATTACGATTATACCGACTTCCAGACTCAGGTAGCTCGGCTCACACAAGACCAGGGCTTAATCTTTGAAACCCGAGATGTGGGCAATGCTACCGCTTTAGGGTTTGAAAGCTCCCTTCAATATGTGGTGGCGCGTCCGTTACAGATTTTTGCCAACTACGGATACATAGATGCCCATTTTGACGATACCGATGCTGAAGGAAATGCACAGGCATTGGCAGGTAATACTTTTAGGCTTACTCCAGAGCACTCAGGTTCTATGGGAGCGAACCTGGAAATACCACTGGCCTCTTGGGGAAAAGCCTTTTTACGGCCTAGCTACAATTACAAATCTAAAGTCTTCTTTGAAGAAGAAAACCAGCCTGATATTTCTCAGGAGGGCTATGGCTTACTTAATATCAGAGCAGGCCTGAAGCTGTGGAGAGATATTTACGAGCTGGCTCTGTATGTTAATAACGCATTGGATCAGGAGTACTTGATAGATGCTGGCAATACTGGCGAAGCGTTTGGTATTCCAACTTTTATTGCCGGGCCACCCAGATTGTTTGGTATTCAACTAAGAAGTAGACTGTTGTAGTCCAATAAGTAGTTTGCTGCTACGTTTACAAGTGGGGTTATTCATTTTTTTATGAGTAACATATATTACTTTTTCTCTTCTTTCAGAGTCTGGACTACCACTTTTATGCTCATTCCAACACTTGTTTTCCCTTTGCGTGCGCAAATTTTGGAAGCAAAAGGCGTATTTGTCAGCACCAATAATCTGAAGCCTGTTCCATATGTTCATTTACAATTTAAAAAGTATAATATAGGCACTGTAGCTAATCAGGAAGGCGCGTTTTCTTTTACATACGATGCAACTATGGCTGAAGATACGATAAGTGTATCGGCTGTAGGTTTTGAAGCAATACAATTGTCGGCCAGGCAATTGAGCCAGCAGGATACTATTTTGTTAAAAGAGGCTGTAGTAGAGCTTGCCGGACTTATAGTTACTCCTATGCGTGCCGAAGAAGTTATTAGAAAAAGTATTGCTGCTATTCCCAATAATTACATAGCAGATGCAAGTTATCAGGGCTTCTTCCGGGCTGCCAGTAAAGAGTGTGGAACTTACACGAGCCTTAACGAAGGGCCATTAACTTTTAACGACCCCGGACTAGCTTCTTCTGACTCAATCCAATTAACTTGTTACAAAGCAAACAGAAATAGCAATTTTAAAAAATACAATCTGGCAGATAGCTCCACCATAAACCAGGCACTCTCTTTTGAGCACATAAGAAACAGACAAGGTTTTTTAAATTTACAGAATCTGGATAGTTGGAGGTTTAACTTTAGTGGAGCCAGCCAGTACGAAGGGCAGGATGTTTACGTAATTGAAGCTTCGTACATATCAGACGAAAGGAGAATGAAGCATACAGCAGAGCTTTATGTAGGTGTAGATAATTATGCCATATACAAGATTAAGTATGCCTACCATTGGTCGGAGCGTTATTTCAGAAAAACCTACATTGACAGTCTTCTTGAGGCAGATCACGATTGGAAAGGTGAATTTCATTACGCTTACAGTACAGACAAACTCTATCTGAAATACTTTGTGTTTCATCACTCAAAAGTTGCTTATGATCATGTGTATAAAAGAAAAGTATGTGAACTGGAAGTACATAATGAATTTATCACTCAATTTGTAGCGCCTGCCAGTAAGCATGAACCCCCCAATACTCCCTGCTCAGGTTCAGCTAAAGATTATCTTCCTCCTGAGACCGAATTATATCATAATATTCTTTCAGACCTGAATGCTTTGAAAGATAGTGATTCCTCTCCCTGAGTGTATTTTAAGGTAATGTATCTAATAGTTTAAGTATCAACCTAAAAGATTGCTGAGGTTTATCAATCTGGTTTAATGTGCCACTGATATAAGCGTCTTTTTGTGGACTATAAAACGCGAAAGCACCAGATAAACCAGAATGGCCAATAAGCTCAGGTGGTTTTTTAAAAGGGGAGAAGATACGGGGTAAGGCAAAGCGAGCCAAACCTACACCATACTGTAGTGGAAAGAAGATTTTATTCCAGTTCTGCATTTCTTTAAGGTACAATTGAGGAAAAAGCCTGCCTTCAAAAAAAGCTTTGATAAAAACCAGATTCTCTTCAGCATTAGACACAATACCACCGTCAGCTTTAAAGGAGCTCATTGCCAAAGGTATGTGCAGTGGCGATGATTTGTAATATATATCTATGGGTAGGGTATCTTTTGTGTCCTGATAAAGATAAGTGCTCGTCAGTTGGAGAGGTAGAATAATATCGCTTAGGTAAACCTCAGCCAGAGCTTTAGCCCTAACTATTTCTATAATTTTGCCTAGTAACTGAAAGTTTGTATCAGAATACAGCGCTTTTCTCTTTTGTCCGGGAATAAACTGCGCCCCTATACTTTTTGACCATCGGACTACTTCTTCTATACCCCAACCCTGATCTTTTCCGGTAAGTATGCTGTCTTGCAGACTCTTTCCATTTGGGGTTTTCTGCCCAAAATAATCTGCCAGCCCCGAGGTTTGCGATAACAAATGGTGTACCGTCAGCTCTGATGAATAATCTCTACCTTTGTATACATGAAGCTGATTCATCCACTCCGCAGGTAAGAATTTCGCAATCGGATCTTCCAGATTTATCTGCCCGGCATTACGCATTTGCATTATAATGGTGGTAACAAATAGCTTACTCGTACTGGCAATATAGTAGGAACTGTCAGGCTTCAAATTTCCGCTGGCAGCTGTCCACTGCTCATCTCTCGTTTGTAGGCTAACTACTCCACCAAATATATTTTTAGCGCTTACACTTTTATCTAAAATTCGCTGTAATTGAGTTTTGTTTAACGGCATAAATGTTTTCAATTATTATAAACACTTTAAAGCGAATGCTCCTGAGACTTTTCTTTTTGACTACCCAATACATGCCAGGGCACTGCAAAGGCTAATGAAAGTTTGAGCAAAAAGATGCTGAACAATAGCTGTAAAGCAGAACTGAAAGCCAGCGGATTGATTTGAAGAGACAGAAATCCGGCAAATGTGAAAAACACTGCGAAACTGAGCTTGTGCTCTGGCTGGTGAATAAAATTTAGCAGTAGGGCAGAAGTTAAAATGTAGACGGAACAAAAGGTGATGCCTAACAGGTGTGCAGGAAATATAAATGATAATACTAAAGGTTGTAAAAGGTGCAAAGTGATAAAGAACATACTGCGTTTGAAACTGTCGGCATAATACTTACTGGTGGCAAAGGTAAAGTTAGAAAATACGCCTCCACCCAAATCTATACTCAAAGCTATAAGTACATATTTTTGCCAGTTAAGCAGTAGCCCTGAGTCTGTAGTTTTGAGAACCGCCAGCGTAGCCAAAAGAGCACATAAGTATGTGAGAAAAATGTTTAGCCAGTTGGACTGTGTGCCATGTAGCTCGTGTAGAAAACTGGGAATGTCCAATTTATCTTCCATGAAGTAGTTTGGTTAGAGGACGCAATATGATGGAAGGTAAAAACATATTCGTACGAGATTATAAACCCACACTTTTTTTTATAAATCTTGCTTTGGGGTGCTGCCCTCAATCTCCTGTTTTAACCATGCTTTGGGAGTAAGTCCACAAATTTTTTTGAAGTAGGCATTAAAAACTGTTTTTGAATTGAAACCACTCTCATAGGCCATGCCTAAAAGAGTCAGGTGGGCATTGGCCGAATCTACTGCTTTTGCTTTAAAAGCTTGCAGGCGATAAGAGTTGATAAGTTCATTAAAGTTTTGATGCAGATGCTCATTTAGCAGCCACGACAATTTATTGGGGTGCAACTGTATACGCTCCGCTAAGGCTTTGAGGGTTAGAGTAGCATCCAGGTAGGGCTTTTCGTCCTTCAGAAGTCTTTCCAGCGCAGCTATATATCTTTGCACCTCATCTGCAGACATCTTTGGCGTGTCCTGCTGCCTGCACCCTTTCTTGTGTACAATGAGTTGAGTGCTAGCGAATGTTTGTGAAACCAATGCCTGAAACTCTGGTAAGCGATGCAGCTTTTTTAGTAGTGGATCACTTTTAAAGTTTATATACTGCCCCTCTCTATTGCTAATGCCAAGCTTCAAAGTTTTGAGTGCTTCTTTTTCTGATCCTCCATAAAGCTGGAAGTACAACTTCATGGGTAAGTATGTGTTTGTTTCCTGCAAGTCATTAAATTCATTGGCTTTATCTTCATGCATCAGCTCATAGAGGTGGAGGTGATGTGGAGCATTTAGCATATTCGCTTTTGTTTGTAGCAGGCTTAACAATTGTGCTTTGTCTTTTAGCAGGGTGTAGCAGAGTGCTTTTAGCTGTAAAGCCAATGACCAGTTTGTATCCAGATCCAGCACCTTATCCATAGTGGTATAGGCTTCTGGAAAACGGCCCGAATGGTAGTAGATATTGCCTTTGGTAAACCAGTGGTTAGGAGATAAAGGATTGAGCTGGAGCGCAGCCTCTGCATGATGCATAGCACGTTCAAAATCACCCAGCGCTGTATAAAGTTCAGCCAGGCCTTCATGCGCTTCGTCACTGGAGGGCTTTAGAGAAAGGACTTTTTGTAGCTGCTTGTAGCCATCCTCAAATCTCCAGAAGCCCCAGAAGTGGGCGGTAGCTAAAGAATAATGGGCTTCTGCACTACTGTCGTTTAAAGCCAGACCTTTTTGTAGATAGTACTGAGCTTTCTGAAAACCTTCTTCGCGAGACATAAAATTCCAGGAGGCTAAAATGCCGTATACCTGTACTAAACCAAAGTATGCCAGAGCGTAAGTCTCATCCAGAAGAACACATTTGTGGTAGAGTTTTGCCGCTCTTTCAAGGTCCTTACTGTTCCACTTCAGCTGGTGATAACGAGCCTTCAGGTAAAAATTATAAGCCTTCAGGTGATGAGTTGGTGCTTCAACCAGGCGTTCCTGTAGCTCCAGATGGCCAAAGTTTTGGCGAATTTGCTCTACTATCAGTAGGCTAATTTCATCCTGAAGGACAAATATATCTTCCAACTGCCGATCAAAGGTATGTGACCAGAGATGAAAACCATTCTCGGCCAGAATAAGCTGTGCTGTAATGCGCAACTGCTTTCCTGCTTTCCGTACGCTACCTTCCAGTATGGTAGCAACATTTAAAGTTCTGGCGATTTCTCTGATATCCAGATTCTTGTTTTTGAAAGCAAAAGATGAAGTTCTGGCGGTTACTTTCAAGTTACGCACTTTGGTAAGCGCGTTAATAATTTCTTCTGTAATTCCATCGCTAAAATACTCATTATCCTTTTCGGTACTCATATTTACAAAGGGAAGTACCGCGATAGATTTATCAGTAAGTACAGGCAGTGGAGCACTCATTAATTCAGAAGGTGGTAGTGTTTGAGAAAAGCAGCCACTTACGCATATAAATGTGCAAGCCTCAACCGTAAAACTGTGTTAAATATATAAGTTTAACTACTGCTGCCCAAACGCTAGCTTGAGTGAATGTGGCCAAAAAAAAGAGGTGTTAAGCTCAAATGAAATTGTGGTTGTTTGCAGCCTCCTTTTAGCTATCTTCTATAAGTGATATAATATTACCTGCTGGATCTTTAAACCAGGCGAGCTTGGGCCCATTTACATTTCTACAGATACCTTTGGCATCTGTCTGTAGTTCACCATCGTATTGCTCAAAACAAATACCTTTAGCTCTAAGCTGTGCTACACTTTCTTCAATTTTTCTGACGAGTATATTCAGAACGGTAAAACTTGCTGGCTGATGATCCTTTTTGGGGTAAATTACCATCGGCGTACTGTTCTGGTTATGTAACTCCAGATGTCCCATAGGTTGATCTTTTATGCTTAAGCCTAATATTTTGCCGTAAAAGCGTTGGGCTGCATCCAGGTCATCAACCGAAAATCCGCTAAAAATAATATGGTCCTCAAACATATCTGATTCAGAATTTATAGATTAAAAGAGGTGATACAATCAGCAAATCGGAGGAGTCTTTCTGGTCTGTCTTTGCTTATGACTGAACTAGGGCAGTCTCGTCCATATATACAATTTCCCACTGATGGCCATCAGGGTCGCTAAAAGAGTGTTGGTACATCCAGCCATGGTCTTGTGCATCCATATAAGTACTGCCGCCAGCTTTTACGGCCTTACTTACCATTTCTTCAACATCAGCTCTACTTTGAGCATCTAGCGCAATAAGCACTTCAGTTGTTTTGTGGGCATCGCTAATCTCTTTGTTGGTAAAAGTTTTGAAATAAGTTTCTGTGAGTAACATGGCATAAAGTTTCTCACCAAGTATCATGCATGCTGCTTTGTCATCAGAAAATTGTTCGTTAAATGTAAAGCCTAGTTCTGCAAAAAAAGCTCTGGATCTGGAAAGATCCTTTACCGGAAGATTAACAAAAATTTGAGTTGCCATAATAGAATAATTGGTTTAAATAATACTCAAACTTAAGCGACACCTGTACCAATGTTGCTGTGCGATTACGACAATATATGGGGTTGATCACGACAGCGTATACACCTAGTTTTGACTCCTGATCGGAACAGATAAAGACCGGGCAAATACTCGCAATGCAGCTTTATTTAGTGTATATTTCTTAAGCAAAACAGCCACCCCACCGTATGAAACATGTATCTATACTTATTCCCGAAGGACGTTTTAGCCTTGTTAATATTGAAGGTACTCATCAGATTCTTTCCTGGGTCAATCAGTACTTGCTCGGGCAGGGAAAGCTTCCTCTTTTTGATCTCCACCTGGTAGGCTTAAACCTACTGACTACCCAAAGTAGTGGCCTGTTTATGATCCGTCCGGATCGGCTGGTGAAAGATGTAGAACAAACTGATCTGATTATTATTCCGGCTATCCATGGTGAGTTAAAGGAAGTGATGCAGCACAATGCTGAACTGATACCCTGGATACTAAAGCAGTACAGAAAAGGAGCCGAAGTAGTGAGCCTTTGTATAGGCTCTTTTCTGCTGGCAGCTACCGGCCTGCTGGATGGCAAACCTTGTGCTACACATTGGGAGTTTGCCGGTAGTTTTAGCAAGCATTTTCCGGATGCGCTACTTATGGACGATAAAATTATGACCGAGGCTGATGGCGTATATACGAGTGGAGGTGCTTACTCATTTACCAACCTTTTAGTTTACCTGATAGAAAAGTATGCGGGTAGAGAAGTGGCCATAGTTGCTGCTAAAGCCTTTATGATTGACATCGGACAAAGCTCTCAATCGCCTTTTATTATGTTTTCCGGGCAAAAAGCCCACGAAGATGAGACCGTGCTAAATGCCCAGGAGTATATAGAGCAGAATTTTCAGGACAGGCTTAGCATAGATCTGCTATGTGAAAAGTTGAATATTGGTAGACGAACTTTTGAAAGAAGGTTTAAGAAAGCTACCAGTAATACTGTAGTAGAATACATGCAACGAGTAAAGGTAGAAGCAGCCAAAAAGCAGATGGAGAAAGGAAGAAAAACAATTAGTGAGGTGATGTATGAAGTAGGTTACACAGATACCAAAGCCTTTAGAGAGGTTTTTAAAAAAATAACCGGGCTTACTCCCCTAGAGTACAGAAACAAATATAACAAAAGCTGGGCCGTAGCTTAGTGTGAATAGTTATTCAACAATGATCTCATATTTTTGTAGCAGCCCAGCCAGACCTTGTTGCGAAAACTTTGCTTTTTTGATGCGATTTTTTTCCGGGTCTAGCCTATAGTTATAAGCAGTGCTCAGCTTTGCTTTTTCCAGGTTCGTGTTTTCAAAGGCAGCCCCCAGGAGGTCGCACTGCTCAAAAACCGATGATCTGAGGTCTGCTTCCGCGAAATCCACTTCATGCAGCCTACATTTCCAGAAATTTGTTTTTGCTAGCTTTAGCTGATAAAATGAAGCATGGTTGAGCTGGCAGTCTTCAAAACTTATCGCCAGCAAGAAATGATTGCAAGTATGGAAATGTAGCCCAAGCATTTTACATGCTTTAAACTTTACATCACGGAAAGCTGTGTTCAGAATTTTTGCAGTGCTAAAATCACAGTTTTCAAACGTACAATCCACAAAATTAATTTCTGAAAGATCTGAGGCTGAAAAGTTACAATTGCTGAAGCTACAGTTTTCATATTCTCCTTTAGTCAAGGGCTGCATGCTATACTCCTGTGCCTTAAAATCCTGGTCTTCAACGTAAT
This sequence comes from Porifericola rhodea, assembly GCF_030506305.1. GTDB lineage: Bacteria > Bacteroidota > Bacteroidia > Cytophagales > Cyclobacteriaceae > Catalinimonas > Catalinimonas rhodea. The sequence goes on from NZ_CP119421.1 coordinate 3,462,881, forward strand.
TGTCGTGCATGTTTTAGTTTTTGATAGAGGTGGTCAAAATTAGCCGTTTGGACTGTAAATCCAATCTAAACAGAAGAAACCCTTACTCTGCCGAAAACGCAAGCAGCACATTGCCGGGCATTTGGCCAAAAAGCGCATAACCACTGTTAAAAATTACGATACCGTGTGCTATCACCGGGCCAGGGCCATCAATAGCTCCACCATGAGCATGTATACCGTTTACCGTTGTAAACGACTGATTAGTATTGTACTGCCAGAGCACTTTTCCCTCTTTGGCATCATACGCGCGTGCATAGCCATCTAATCCTCCGGCAAAAACAAGGTCTTTTGTTATGGTAGGGGCAGCAGAATTGCTATTGTAGCATCCTCTTTTCCCTTCACAAAGAGCAGGGTGGGGTGTGTTTTGCCATTCTACTTTACCATCCATCAGGTTCAGTGCAAATACACCGGGGTTAGCCCTGAAGCTGGAGTCACCTCCAAGTGCTAACCAATCAGAATTGGTAGCATATACTTTTTCCCCGTCCGTAGCCATGCCCCAGTGAATGCCACCCAGAGCACCACCACGACCAATTCTTCTTTTCCAGATCAGCTTACCACTCGCAGGCTCTAGGCAGTATACGACACCTGACTTTTGTCCAGCCAGCAGCACTTCTTTTCCATCCGCTCGTTGGGTAAGGATGGGAGCCATGCCAAAATCTACATCGGGGCCCATAGGGTCAGGGCAGTTAGCAGCATCGGGGCATGCCGAAATATAGGCGTCTTTAGGTGTAGCCTGAAAGTTCCAGACCAGCGCGCCACTTTTCAGGTCTAAAGCCTGTAAGGCATCTGAGTTGAGTGTAGGAGGGTTGGAGTTGTTTTCTCCGGTTCCGATATAGAGCAGGTTTCTGCTGCTGTCAACTGTGGGGCTGCACCAAACCGGAGCGCCCGACGGACCGAAAGTTCTGCTACCTATACGGTTTTTACCTCTGGGGCTAGCCTTTTCACTGATTACCCGATGGCGCCATACCTCTTGGCCATTTACCGCATTCAGGGCAACTACCTGCCCTGAGCCCTGGCAGCATTCGTAATTATCGTCGCCTGCCCGTACCACTTCCATTGATGTTAGTGGCACATAGACAAGGCTGTCGTAATATACCGCTGTGCCGGTAACAGCATTCATAGGTTCGTTTTTTACGCTGGTCTTCCAGAGTAGCTCGCCCTTTTGAGCTGTTAGGGCATAGGTGTTTCCATTAAAATCAGCAAAATAGATGCGTGTCTCTTCTGCCAGATCCTGACTTACGGCTATGCCTCCCCTGATCGTGGCATCTGCCTCAAACCTCCATTGTACACAACCATTGTGTATGTTTAAGCAGTATACCTCTCCGAACTGGCTTCCAAAAATAATGGACTCACCTATGACGGTAGGCTTAGACCGGGTAATGCTGCCGCCTTCAAAACCGAACGCCCACTTTAGCCGTAACCCGGCTGCATCGGCTTTAGTAATTTGAGCGATATGAGCAGGAACAAAGCCACTGCCTTGTAAGTCGCCTCCCCATCCGAAATAATGTACCTCATCTAGCTTGCTGAGCTGTGGGTTACAGTAGTTGGGTATGGGGCTGGAAGCGGTATCGTAGTTACGCTTAGTAATAAATTCTGCCAGAGCAATTTTCTCTTCAGCACTTAGGAGCTCACCTTGCAATTGCATCTTTCCGCTTTCCAAAGCGCTGAAGATGCTTTTCGGAGTCATACTTCCCAAAATAGTCAGGTCAGGAGCACGATTTTGGCCATTATCCTGATGGCAGACAGCACACTGCTGATTGAATAAGGTTCTGCCTCTTTGTTGAGTGCAGCCTATAAAGCTAAACGTAAAGAGCAGGCAGATGAATATTCTCATAGGTGCTTGTGTAGCTTATTGCTTTAATACAAGATAGGGAATTTAGCCTAAAGGTTGCATTATGATTAAACTGAAGCCTTTATAAGCTTTCTTGGTGTAGCAATAAGCTTGGGAACTCTGCCTAATGTTCAAGAAGAGTCTTCAAATTTGTATGTGTTATGAGATGATTTTAGGGGTAATTGTTTGGTAATTAATAAGTTGCAGAATTTATCCAAACTCTTCTTATATCCGAAGATTATGATGCTCATGGGGAGAAAACCTGCTCTATATCTTAAGTCCAGGCATCTGCAATTTTAGTAGAGCTTACCATATTTTTGCTGTTAAGAGTGTTGTCGCGTACTAGTTTGTGATGGAAATAATATGAAGTGAGCAAAATGATCAGAAAAATGATTGGTACTAGTGTTTGCATACCTAGCCCATCTACTACCCAATGACTAATCATGGCAGAAAGCATAGTAAACGCGAAGCCAGCATATGCCCATTCTTTTATCCGATTGTGGACAAAAGGTAAAATTAATGCCAGGGCTCCGGCCACTTTAAAAGAAACAAGCAGTAGCCTGAAGTAATCGGGGTAACCTAAATGCCGAACCCCTTCTATCGCCAGCTCAGTATGAGAAGTTAGTGCCGGCATTACGCCATCAAACAGAAAAATAACTACTGTAGTGATCCAGTAAAAAACTTTGGTGTTTCTAGATTGTGACATAGCTTATAAATTTGATATACCACAAAGTTCAATGAAATGACCGAGATAGGAGCGGTGTAAATAAGACAGAGTATGGGGTGTTTTACGTCAGAAAAAAATGGTGGAGGTATAAGAGCAAAAAAAAGCAGCCCCAAAAGGCTGCTATTAAAGTTATCTACTTTATTTTACTCAGATTGGCTGTACTTTTCTTTGTACTTCTCAAAAAGGCGCTGCTGCATTGCATCCAGCTTTACTTTACGCCCCTGAATAAACGCATGCTCTACCTGGTTGGTTCGCATATCCAAAGCATCGCCAGCGGAAACAAAGAGGGTGGCGTGTTTACCTTGCTCAAGCGTACCTAGTATATCGTCTATCCCTAAAATTTCAGCGGTGTTGGCAGTGATCATTTTCAAGGCTTCTTCCTTGCCTAAACCATAAGCGGCAGCAGTACCAGCCAGAAAAGGCAGGTTGCGAGAGCGCGAATTCATACCAATACGGTAAGCCAGGCTAACTTTTAAGCCTGCTTCTTTTAACATGTTCGGAAGTTTATAAGGTAGGTTTACATCGTTCTCTTCACGAACTGGTAGACGATGTACATTATCTACTATTACAGGTACGTTATGCTCTTTAAGTAGATCTGCTACCAGGTAGGCTTCGTACCCTCCAACGACTACCACACGCTCTACGCCCTGTTCTTTGGCAAATATTACTGCTTCTGCAATCTCACCAGCTTCCTCAGCATGTATGTGCAATGCTTTGTTACCATTGAACAGGTTTTGCAAAGCATCCAGCTTTAAATTAACTGTTTTGTTATCCTCCAAAGCATGATATGCCACAGCATCTTCAAAGAGGTCTTTTAACTTTTGAACCTGTTCAGGGTAGCGCTCGTTGGCTACTCTTTTGATGGTATAAGTAGAATAGTCAAACTCTGTACGAAACCTGCCGGGCCAGTTCATGTGCATGGCATCATCCATCACTACCGCTGCATCTTCCCAGTTCCAGGCGTCTAGCTGCACAATGGAGGAAGTGCCCGGTATCATACCGCCTTCAGGAACTATCTGGGCGCTAAGTATACCATTGAAGCGAAAGGTAGGAATAAGCTCCGAGTCGGTGTTGTACGAGATAATAGAACGCACATTGGGGTTGAGAGAGCCTTCCTCTTCGTTATCTACTGTGGCACGTACCGCGCCTATTTCTACCAGACCCAGGTCAGTATCAGGAAGAATAAATCCAGGGTAGATATGTTTGCCTTCCGCCTGAATCTGCTCGTAACCGGAAAGATCCATATTCTGAGCTTCGGAAGCGCTTCCTACCATAGTAATTTCCCCGTTCTCAAAGGCCACCGCTCCATTTTCAATTACCTCTCCATTACCGATATGGACTGTGCCGCCCAGCACAATGATGGCCTGCTCCTGAGGATCGCCGGGCGTAGGCACCTGCGCTTGTGCTCTCGCTAAGGTTAAAAGAAAAGTGGCTGCTAAAATGAATGACCGCTTCGGCTGAAGCTGTATCCACAATTTCACAAGCTCTTTGCTTATATTAAATATAGTAGTATTCATGATATTACTTTTTTCTGATGGTGAATTAGTGAGCCTCATGTCCGAAGTGGATATCATCGCAATGGAACAACTGATGCATTTCTCTGGAAACCGGACGTGTAGACGAGCCATTCTTTTTGGCGTTTTGCATTTTTTGCACCAGGCGTGCTCTTTCTTTTTCTATCATCTCACGTTTGCGACTGTCTTCATCCAGGTCGTAGTAGATTCGTCCATCCACCATAGTTTTTTCTGCCTGGGCGTAAATAGAAAGCGGATTATCTGACCACAGCACTAAGTCTGCGTCTTTGCCTACTTTGATACTTCCCATACGGTCATCCAGATGAAGCATTTTAGCAGGATTGAGGGTTACCATTTTCCATGCATCTTCTTCTGACATGCCACCATACTTAACAGATTTAGCAGCCTCCTGATTTAGGCGGCGGGCCATTTCGGCGTCATCTGAATTAATAGCCACGTTTACACCTGCCATATCCATCAGCACTGCATTATAGGGTATAGCGTAGCGTACCTCAAATTTGTAAGCCCACCAATCAGAGAAAGTAGAGCCAGAAGCTCCATGTTCTGCCATTTTATCGGCAACTTTGTAGCCTTCCAGTATGTGGGTAAAAGTGTTGACATTAAAGTCAAAACGGTCTGCCACATTCATCAGCATATTAATTTCTGACTGCACGTACGAGTGACAGGAGATAAACCTTTCGCTGTTAATAATTTCTGCCATGGTCTCCAGCATTAAGTCGCGGCGTGGCTTTACAGTATTACTTTTCTCCCGAGCCGACAGGCTATTGTACGCTTTCCATTCATCATCATAAGCTTTGGCGCGGCTAAAGGCATCTACAAAGACCTGTTCTACTCCCATACGGGTTTGAGGGTAGCGGATAGAGTTAGGATTAGAGGAACGTTTTACGTTTTCTCCTAAAGCAAATTTGATAAAACCGTCTGCATCTTCTATGAGCATTTCATCTGGACTTACACCCCAGCGCATTTTTACCAGAGCAGACTGACCACCTACCGGGTTGGCGGAGCCGTGGAGCAGTTGTGCAGCAGTTACCCCTCCTGATAGCTGGCGGTAAATATTGATATCGTCAGACTCTACTACATCGCCCATACGCACCATAGAAGAGACAGTGGCTATATCGTTTACACTGCTAAGCGCAATATGTGAGTGCTCATCTATTACACCGGAGGTGAGATGCTTGCCAGTACCGTCTATTTCTGTAGCATTTCGTGCAGATAGGTTTTTCCCTACTTTAGAAATTTTTCCGTTTTCTACCAGTACATCTGCTTTTTCCAGAACTCCTTCTTCCTCATTTGTCCACACGGTGGCACCTTTAATAAGGTAAGTTTTTGCTTCTGGCAGTTGTTCATTGCCAAAAGGTAAAAATGGGTAGGTGATTTTAGTTAGCTCATCCAAGTTGATAGGGGCTTCTTCCTGTTCACTCTCGGTACTGTCGTCAACTGGCAGCGCCTCATCATAAGTAGCTTTCCAGTCTACCCAGCTACCATCGGCCATTTGTCCACGCCCTTGAAGGTTTTTACCGGATAACCAACCAGAGAGTCGCAAACGCTGGTCACTTTCTTTTTCTGGCTGAAAGTTAAGCGTCAGTAGCTCACCAGTAATTTTGGCATCTATTTTTGTTTTTACCGTGTCATTTGTCACCAGCTTAAACTCCTGGCTTCCTGCTTTACCGCTCACTTCCATTTCGTAGCGGTCATTACCAATATTAAGAGTGTAGATACCGCTGAGGTCGGGAGCATCCTTGTCAGTCAGGCGATACATTTTGCCTTGTATCCAGTTTTCGTAGATTACGGCATCATCTTCAAAAATATCGTCTGAGGTGATGATAAAGTTAGCTACCGTACCTGCTTTAAGGCTGCCAAGCTGAGCTTCGGCGTTTATGAGACTGGCAGGAGTGTGGGTGAGAGCTTTTAGTGCATCTTCTTTGCTTAAGCCATAGTCCACGGCTTTTCTTAAGTTTTTCAGAAAGTCCTTTTTATCCTTAAGTCCATCGGCTGTAATGGCAAAATTAATACCCTGAGCAGCAAGCATGCCTAAGTTGGCAGGGGCAAGCTCCCAATGCTTCAGGTCTTTAAAATCTACATAGCGAGCATCAAAAGGATTTTCTACATCATAAGGTTCAGGAAAAGTTACCGGAACAATAAGAGGAGCATTTGTAGCCTTAAGCTCTTGTAGGCGTTGGTATTCGTCACCATTTCCTTTAATAATATACTGTACACCAAATTCGTCACCTAACTCATCAGCTCTAAGAATCTGCACCCAACCCGGTGCATCAAACACCTGCGGAAGGTTTTGCAGGCCAATCCATGCTTCAAGGGTGTTGTCTGTGTAGTTGATGCTATTTTCTGTCTGATACCACTCTGCATCCAGGTAAGTCTGACGGAGCAGGGCAATAAAACCCATCTTAGAGATAGGATAATACTGTTGGGAGCTACCTCTCTCAAAAGAGTAATGGGCTGCTGCCTTACTTTTTAACACCACTTTGTTCTCTTTGTCATCTCCTAAAGTGACCAGAGCAGAAGAACCACGAGCTAGTCCGTCTCTTTTATTGGTAAGTACGGCGCCGAATCCAGATGTGCGGTACTTTTGCGCATCATCATCTATTACGTTAAAATCTTCTACCGCATCGTATTGAGCTTTGATAGCATCGTTCTGTCCGAAGGGGCCCTCAGTTTGTGGGCCGAGTTTTTCGGCGCTAGCCCAACTAAACCCACTTTTTTTAGGTAGTTCTGAAAGGCCATAATCGCTAAACAGATCTATGAAAGAAGGGTAGATATACTTGCCTTGCAGGTCTACTACCCTGGCACCGGCAGGGGGCTGTATGTTTGTGCCCACAGCTTCTACGTATCCATTACGAATAAGTAAAGAAGCGTTTTCCAGTGTGTTCTGGTAATCGGTAATTAATGTAGCGTTGGTAAACAGGTAGAGGCCGGGGCGGTTATCCCGGACGTCATTTACGGAGTAAATATCCTCTTGAGCATAGACCAACTGTATGGCAAGCACACAGAAGGCCGTAATCCATAATTTTTTAAGCATTCTCTAAAAGTTAGATTGTGATATGTCTATCCTTTAGCCAGATAGAAGTTCGAAAGTTAAAAAATTACGCTATATTTTTAGAAATGTCTTAAGTTGAAGCTTAATTTTTGAATATAAGACTTGCCAGGGGCGAATTTAGAAGAGGTGCCTGGTCGTTAAGGATGTAAAAAAGAAAGCACAAAGCGAGCGGCCCTGTGCTTAACTAACTGCTTATAAGAATATTTACACACTCCCAAGTAAGCTAAAAGCTTAGCTTTGCTTGTCATTATTGGGTAATTAGTTGTAAAAAAATGTCATCATTTTGTAAGACTCATGCAAAATACAGAGCTACATACCAAAAAACAGTTTGATCTAAGCCATATTCTGGTAGATGAAAAGTTACAGGGGAGCCAGTTGGCAGGCTTTACCCGTAGAGCAATGGCTTATATACTTGATTGGGCAATTGTGCTCTTATGTACCGAGTTTTTTGTGCTTATTATTCCTCTGGTCTTCATTTATCTGTTTTACAAAAAAAAGTTGGGCAAAACATTGGTGAAAAACCGACGCATGCTCAAGAAAAATCTTACGCTGGCCGATCATAAGCTGGAAAAAATAGAAGTAGGAGAGAAGTTACGCCAACAGTTTAAACGATATATGACGGCCTACTTATATGTAATTATGTATGCACCAATTGTATTGGTGCTAATGATTCTTTTCGCATTTGTACTTAATCTGGTTTCTGCCACGGAGTATATGAACCTGAAAAGTTCATTTATTGCGGGCTTTGAAGGTATAGTTCGGCCACTCAGTGACCTTAATGATGGTCTAGGCCTCCTGCTTAGTTTTTTTGGTGCTTTTGTCTATTTCAGCTTTTTTACCTGGCGCTGGCAGGGGCAAACTCCCGCCAAACGCTTCCTGAAAATTAAAATAGTAAGACTGAATGGTAAAAGAATTACTTTATGGGGAAGCCTGGAAAGGGTCATGGGCTATACCGCTTCCGCCTCGCTGGTGGGGCTTGGCTTTTTGCAGTACTTCTGGGATAAAAACTGCCAGACTACCCATGACAAGATTACCGAGACCATAGTCATTGAGGCCTAAGCCTTTCTGTTAACTAATTTTTAAGTATTACTTACACTAGATTCTGTACTCCAGAATTTAGATCTTTAATAAGACATACATTATTTGTCTACTCTATTTTTCTAGCTGTTAACTACAGCCCAGTTTTATTATTATTTTTTTAAAAGAGTAGTTACAAATTGTCTCATAGTGTACACCTACCTAATGAGTAAATTATCCTAATGTTAATTTAATGTTAACAAATTGTTAACAAATAATGTATATTAGGTTAGTACTTAAGAAGAAGAATAGGAGGTGAGTTATGTTATTTTTTTTAAAGTCCCGCAAAAATCTATGGAAAGGCCTGTTTTTAATAAGCATTGCCCTTTTTTCATTACAACTACAAGCAGAAGGTTTTACCCATCAACCTGAGGCGAAGTCTGATGAGCAGAGAGAAGTTAAATTATCTCAGGAGCTGATCCGCCTGTTTTTTAATGTAAATGCTGAAATTTCTAATGACGAATTACAGGCCTATGTAGATGAATTAGAAGCATTTACGCAAAAGCTAGCCAAGAGGCAATATAAATACCGCTCAGAAAAACAGTTTTTACGATATGCGTTCTACAAAATTCATAATCGCTACATGAAACACTATAGCGAGCATACAGACCTTTATGATTTGGTAGAAAATGGAAATTATGACTGCATTACCGGGAGCGCGTTCTATGCTCTGATATTAGACGCATTAGATATTAAGTATGTTATTCGTGAGTTGCCATACCACGTATTTTTGCTGGTAGAAATAGAAGACGAAAGTAGTGTGGTTCTTTTTGAAAGTACCGATGCCCGTAATGGCTTTATTACCGATGCCGGTGCAATTAAAGAGATGATGAGTACTTACGAAGAAGATATTCAGCCTGCCAGCGATGTGTATTATAATTACAGCTTTACCATTAATGAAAAAATAGAACTAAAGCAGCTAGCAGCCTTAAATTATTATAACGAGGCTATAGCTCATTACAATCAGCAAAACCTAAAAGAAGCTGAGTATTATCTCAATTATGCCCGCCAACTTTATCCAGCAAAAAGAATGGAAGCACTCCACTACCTGATTAATCAGGTAAGCAACCAGTCGGCGGCGCAGATGGGAAGATAAGGTTTACTGTTTTTTAAAAATCAGGTGGTATGGGCTATATTTGCGCCTTTATAAGCCTGATTTTTTTATGCGAAATTTACTTTTATTAATTCCCCTACTGGTTGGCATGGGAGTAGTAATACAGTCCGGTGCTAATACACAATTAAGAGCGATACTGGGTAACCCATTTTTGGCGGCCTTCATATCTTTTGGAACGGGCCTTCTCGCCTTACTCATCCTCAACACTGTTATGGGTACGGATCCTTCTATTCTTAATGCAGAAAACATACAGCGTACACGTTGGTGGATGTGGTTGGGAGGAATTTTAGGCGCTTTCTTTATCACCTCCGTTATTTTTATAGCGCCTATTATCGGCCCTACTAAGTTGTTTGGGATTATTATAGCCAGTCAACTCATTTTTTCGGTGGCAGTAGACCATTTTGGCTGGTTAGGCTTTGAGGTACAAGCTATTAACATTAAAAAAGCTATCGGAGTAATTTTATTAATTGCCGGAGCTTTTTTAGTCCAATGGGGTAAATCCAGTTAAATGATATTTTAATCCCCTTTGAGAGGCAGCCGTTCACAGTAAAAATCTTGGCTGGAGAAAGTAGACAAACTTAATCCTAAAGCAGATTGTATTACATTTACGGGACGAAGAAGAAATTACACTATGAACCATCAGCACCTTAAGCAGTTAGCAGACAAATTAGAAGGAAAGTTACATTATGATCAGGCTATGCGTATTCTTTACGCTACCGATGCCTCGGCTTACCAGGAGATGCCTCTGGCAGTAGCCATCCCCTCCACCGAAGATGATATTGTTACCCTGATCAAATTTGCTAATGAGCATGAGGTTTCGCTGATACCCAGAGCTGCGGGTACCTCTCTGGCGGGGCAGGTAGTAGGTAAAGGTATTGTGGTAGATATCTCTCAAAAATTTACCCAGGTGCTGGAGATCAATGCTGAAGAAAGCTGGGCGCGAGTACAGCCGGGCGTAATCCGAGATGATCTCAACCATTACCTCAGTGAGCATGGTTTGTATTTTGGCCCTGAAACTTCTACTGCCAGCCGTGCTATGATCGCCGGAATGGTAGGAAACAACTCCTGTGGTTTGCATTCACCCATATACGAAACTACTCGCGAACATACGCTTGAAGTTACAGCCATCTTAAGTGATGGGAGTAAGACTACCTTTAAAGCGATAAGCCCTGAAGAGTTTGAAAAAAAGTGTAGTGGTGAGACAGCAGTCAGCGAACTGGAAGCCCAGGTATATCGCAGCCTGAAAGAGCGCCTGTCGGACAAAGCTGTACAGGACGAAATTCGTGCGCAGTTTCCTAAAAAAGAAATTAAACGGCGCCGTAATACAGGTTACGCTATAGATATACTGCTGGATAGCGAGGTTTTTACTCAGGGTGGCGAAGCTTTTAATATGTGTAAGCTCATCTGTGGTTCAGAAGGCTCACTAGCTTTTATTACCGAAATTAAAGTCAACTGTGTGCCTTTGCCTCCTAAAGAGGTTGGGGTCGCCTGTCCTCACTTTAAGACCATAGACGAATCTCTGCGAGCAAACATCATTGCCATGAAGCATGGTGCCGGAGCTTCGGAGCTGATGGATGACCATATTATTGAACGTACCCGCGCCAATATTGAGTATCGCAAATATGCCTCTTTTATAGAAGGTAACCCCAAGGCAGTACTGATGATAGAGTTTGCCCGAGATACACGAGAAGAGGTAGATGCAGCAATAAATGCCATGTACCAGGAGATGAAAGAGAACAATATGGGGTATCATTTTCCGGTACTGTACAATCAGGATAGTAAAGATGCCTGGAATGTAAGAAAAGCGGGCCTTGGGCTGTTAGGTAATGTGCCGGGCGACGAAAAGGCGCAGCCTGTAATTGAAGACACGGCGGTAGCAGTAAGCGATCTTCCTGAATATATTGCTGAGTTTAATCTGACCCTTCAAAAATACGGTTTATCATGTGTGCACTACGCCCACGCCGGAGATGGTGAACTGCACCTCAGGCCCATCCTTAACCTCAAGACGGAGCCGGGCAATGAGATGTTCAGAACCATTGCTCAGGAGATAGCTCAGCTGGTAAAAAAATATCGGGGATCTCTGAGTGGTGAGCATGGCGACGGAAGGCTTAGAGCAGAGTTTATTCGCTACATGATCGGTGACAAAAATTATGAGCTGATCAGAGAGGTGAAGCGTACCTGGGACCCTAAAAATATCTTTAACCCCGGTAAGATTGTAGACGCACCGCCGATGAACCAGTTTCTACGGTATATGCCGGGGCATCCTACTCCAGAGATAGACACGGTTTTTGATTTCACTCAGAACCTTGGCGTATTAAGAGCTGCCGAGCAATGTAACGGTTCCGGAGACTGCCGTAAAACACATTTAACAGGTGGAACTATGTGCCCTAGCTACATGGCTACCCGCAATGAAAAAGATACAACTCGTGCTCGTGCCAATATACTGCGCTACTTCTTAACCAATTCTGATAAGCCCAACCGCTTCGACCACGAAGAGATAAAAGAGGTAATGGACCTTTGCCTATCCTGCAAGGGGTGTAAATCTGAGTGCCCTTCCAATGTTGATGTTGGGAAGCTGAAAGCTGAGTTTATGCAACATTATTACGATGCGAATGGAGTATCTCTCAGAAACAGGCTGATAGGGAATTTTACTAAACTTACTTCTCTGGCTGCGCTTACACCGGGGCTTTACAATTGGGCGGTTCAGAACTCATTTACTTCTGGTATCATCAAAAAGATGACAGGTTTTGCAGAAGGCCGCTCTATGCCACTGCTGCATAAGGTGACATTACGAAAGTGGTACCAGCAACATAAGCGCGGAACCAGGGTAGCTTTAAATGGCTTTGCGGCGTCTTCTGCTACGCCTGTAGGAGGTGAGTACTCAGAAATGCCCGTCAAACAAAAGAAATCAAAAGGCAAAGTATACCTCTTTTGCGATGAGTTTACCAATTTTAATGATACTGAGATTGGTGTAAAATCTATACTCTTGCTGGAAAGGTTAGGGTACGAAGTAGAGATACCCAGACATGAAGAAAGCGGCAGAACCTACCTCTCCAAAGGGATGCTACGACAGGCCAAAAGCATTGCCCTTAAGAACATAGCTGCTCTAAAAGATATAGTAAGTGAAGAAACTCCGATCGTAGGAATTGAGCCCTCTGCCATACTTACGCTACGCGACGAATATGTAGATCTGAGCAGTGGAGAGGAGAAAAAAGCTGCTCAGCATATAGCGGGGCATACCTATCTGCTGGATGAGTTTATCGCCAGAGAAATTGATAGAGGTAACATCAATAAAGATGTGTTTACTAAAGAGAAAAAAGTGATTAAACTGCATGGGCACTGCCATCAGAAGGCACTTTCTTCGCTGGTACCAACCAAGAAAATGTTGAGTTTGCCAGAAAATTACGAGGTACACCTGATACGCTCCGGTTGCTGTGGTATGGCAGGGTCTTTTGGTTACGAGAAGGAGCACTTTGAGGTCTCTATGCAGGTAGGTGAGCTGGTACTCTTCCCTACTGTTAGACAACAACCAGAAGAGGTGATTATCGCTGCTCCCGGAACCAGCTGCCGTCATCAGATTAAGGATGGTACCGGACGCCTCGCAAAACACACTGCCGAAATTTTATACGAGGCCCTGGTGTAGCAGATAGTTTACACATCCGCTGTAAAAGTGGGGTGGAAAAGCTCATCTGTCTGGCTTTATATGAAGAAAAGTTAGCTCTCTGGGCTAACTCTCTACTTAAATGAAGTAACCAGCCAAATCAGACATACGCTTTTTTATACTCTGAAGGTGTTTTGTGCATTACTCGTTTAAACTGACGGTTAAAGTTGGAGAGATTATTAAACCCACTTTTGTAGCAGATTTCTGAGATACTGTAACGATTATCTCCGATTAAGCGGCAAGCATAGCCGATGCGGAGCTCATTCAAAAAGGTAAGAAATGTTTTTCTGGTACAGTGCTTGAAAAACCTGCAAAACGACTGTGGCGACATATTCGCAATAGAGGCAACTTCTTCCAGAGATATATCTTCTGCAAAATGCTGCATCAGGTAAGCCAGCACCGGATCTAGCCTTTTGGCATTGGCATTTCCATAATTTTGTACGAAACCCGGACTTGCCAGACAAGAGTACGCTTCTGTTTGAGACAAGCCAATTAAAATATTGAGCAGTTCGGTCAGGCGTTGCGGAGGGCTTAATTCCAACATTTTCTCCATGCGCTTCGCAATCTCCTTTCTTTGCCTGCCAGTTATTTGTAATCCTTGGCGCGAAGCATTAAGTAACTGCCTCACTTTAGCCATCTCTGGCAGGTTAAAAAAAGTATTCCCCAGAAAGTTATCAGAAAAATGGATAACGATGGCTTCTGCCTTTAGCTGAGAGTCTTTTTCGTAATAAGCCGGATCGTTGTCGTACACATGAGGTAAGTTGGGGCCCATTAGCACCAGATCACCATCCTTAAAGTTGGAAATATGGTCGCCTATAATCTTTTTTCCACTACTTTTTAGTACCAGTACCAGTTCGTATTCAGGATGATAATGCCAGGGGGTAGGATAGTAGGGAAAAGAGTCTTTCTGTAATACAAATGAGCATTCGGGTTCGGGAGTAAGTTTTTCCAGGATAGGCTTCATGATACTAATTTATCCAAAAATGAGAATAAATTTACAATGAATGTTAAAAGTGTACGCAAAACATGAGTGAAAATTTCCAAATTTTATAAAAGTAATCTTTCAATACACAATCATGCACAACACAACCCACCATATTAGCCTTTTAGGCACCGGTCTGATTGGATCTTTCTATGCCATGACACTTCTGAGCCACCGACGCAGAGACAAAATTGAGGCGGTATACTCACGCTCAGAAGAGAGAGGGAAAAAATTCGCAAAACAATGGAATATAGAGCGTAGCTATACAAACCTTAAAAAGGCTGCTCAGGATGATAAGACAGATACTGTAATTGTAGCATTACCAAATCACCTTCATAAAGAAGCAATAATGGCTGCCATAGAAGCGGGTAAGTCAGTACTCTGTACCAAACCGCTGGCCATGAATGGGCAGGAGGCCCTGGAGATACTTGAAGCTGTGGAAAAAGCAGGTGTTTATCATGGCTATCTGGAAGACCTTGCATACACTTCCAAAACACTGGATGCGCTTAAAGCAGTACGCCGTGGTGCCTTAGGCGATATACTCTGGACCCGCTCACGTGAGGCACACCCTGGACCGCATTCCGACTGGTTTTGGGATAGTGAAAAGTCCGGTGGTGGAGCTATTATTGACATGGGGTGCCATTGCATAGAGATTGGGAGAAATTTTGTAGGTAAGGATGTAAAGCCACTGGAAGTGATGTGTTGGGCAGATACTCTGGTGAAACCCATTAATGCTGAAGATCATGCGGTAGGGCTGGTACGGTACGAGACCGGAGCGGTAACCCAGTTTGAAGTAAGCTGGGCGTTTAGAGGGGGAATGGACCTGAGAGACGAGGTGTCAGGTACTGAAGGAACTCTCCGACTGGACCATTTTCTGAATACAGGTTACGATTTTTTTACTGCAGTAGGTATGCGAGGCTATGTAGCGGAAAAAGCGGAGCAGGAAACAGGCTGGCTATCTCCGGTAGGCGATGAAATTCATGCCCTGGGCTATGATCAGATGTTTACAGATATGTTTGACGCTATGGACAGGCAGCAAAGCCCCATGGAAACTTTTTATGATGCCTACATTGTCAATTCCATTATGGATGCCTGCTACGCATCTGCCAAATCTAAAAAATGGGAGCCGGTAAACCTTCCATTATGGAGAGGGAGCAGCGATGCCATCAGGCAGCATGGTGCTAAAGAATATGATGTGGATCACTGGCTTATTAAAGAGGAACACCTCCCTGATGGTAGAAAGAAAGTAATCTTAAAGGTAAAAGAGGGCGGTAAAATTATAGAGAAAGTACTAAATGGCTAAGCATAAAATTTTTTGTAGATACTAATATTTTTAAAGCACCTATACACTCAAGAGTTATGAAACTATATCCTGAATTTACTGACCGTCACCTTGCGGAATTTGAGCGGGATGGCTATGTGATTATAAGAAATTTCTTTTCTGAGGAAGAAGTTAAATTGATCTATGAGACTTCGCTTCAGGATCAGGTAATCAGAGCACATTCGTTTGATTTTAACGATAGCAAAGGATTGCGTACCAAGCTGGCGCTGTGGTATACTCCTCAGGATGATGTTTATGGTATGTATAGTCGTTCTGCTCGTATGCTTAATGCTGCGGAAAAAATTATGGGCGGTGGTGTAGGGCATTATCATTCTAAACTGATGCAAAAAGAGCCCAAAAAAGGTGGCGCTTGGGAGTGGCATCAAGACTATGGCTATTGGTATAACAATGGCTTTCTCTATCCTGAAATGCTGAGCATTATGCTGGCACTTACCGAAGCCAACCAGCAAAATGGGTGTATGCAGGTGCTTAAAGGCTCTCATCGTATGGGGCGGGTGGAGCACAATATAGCCGGAGAGCAGGTAGGTGCTCGTATGGAAAAGGTAGATGAAGCCCTGAAACGCCACGAACTGGTCTATGTAGAGCTACAAGCCGGAGATGCTCTTTTCTTTCATTGCAACCTGCTCCACCGTTCGGATAGTAACAATAGCGATAATTCACGCTGGTCGCTTATTTCAGTCTATAATAAATTGAGCAATAAGCCCTACAAAGATGAACCTGCCTCATGCTATACTCCCTTGCAAAAGGTAGAAGATGATATGCTACTAAAGATAGGTGCAAAAGGTATAGACGATGCTGCTGATTTTTTAAGCAGTGAAAAAGACAAGAAGTTTAAAGAAAAGATTGAATAGATGCTTTTCTTAACTAAAGTCCTGGTCTGACCTCTACGAATGTTTTCCAGAAAAGGGCAACGTTACTTTAAGCCTGAGTAGTTTGGTGTACTAATAAGCTTCCGATAAAACCTGGTAGTTGCGAGAATGTAGAGGAGAAAAAAGCTGTGCGTGTAGAAGTTATGAGGTCTGCTACCCATAGCAACTACCAGCTTGCTAAACTTCAAAGTAGAAAAATTGCACCAGCAATGTAGCTTGCTCATACAAAAGCCGTCCTTGACATGACGGCTATTTTTATTGCATTGTCAGCAAATAGCTCTAGACCTCACCAAGCACATACATAGCCTCTAAAGTAGGAGACTGACTTCCTCCAGCTGGCTCCAGCGTAATAGCAAAGGCCGAAGCCTTGGCGATCTGCTCCATATCCAAAAGAGCGTTTTGTATATCAAATACGCCTGCGTTCTGCGGTTTGCCATCCACTATGGCCCAGAGTTGGTACTGCTTGCCACTTTCAGGGCTTGGCAAGCCAGCAGGGCTAAGATACACCTGCTCTGACTCTGCATTCCAGTATACAAGCGCAAAAGAATTTGGAGAGAAATCGGTGCCATTTAATTTTACCTGCGTAAAAGCAGGGTTCTGGAATATCTCCTGCTGCTCCTGTATCTGCTGAAAATCGCTTCGCAGGCTTTGGTATTCCTGAGCTAAGGTTTCGTTTCGGCTGATGTAGCTGGTAAGTTCATTTTCGGTACTCTTCCACTGCTGGTGATAGTAAATGGCCAGTGCACTGCTTAGCAATACAAGTATAGATGCTGCTACCGATATATATTGCCATAAGCTAAGCTTCTTTGTCTTATCGTTATCACTCTGTAAATAGATAGGCCTATCGCTTTTGGTAGGTTTGTCCTGCTCATCTATTTTGCTTAAAATGTTGTTTTTAACGTCGTTAGAGGGCTGTAT
This sequence comes from Porifericola rhodea, assembly GCF_030506305.1. Classification (GTDB taxonomy): domain Bacteria; phylum Bacteroidota; class Bacteroidia; order Cytophagales; family Cyclobacteriaceae; genus Catalinimonas; species Catalinimonas rhodea. The sequence goes on from NZ_CP119421.1 coordinate 3,480,028, forward strand.
GGAAGACTTCATGGCAAGTTCTTCCATTACCATTTCGGTCTGTTCTATCTCTTCCTGTACTTCGGGGTATTCCTGAGCCATATCTTCTACTTCACGTACCTTCTCTTCGCTTAGCTCTCCTAAGACATAGGCCTCAATGATACCTGATTTTATCCATTCATTGATATTCATGGCACAATTAGTTTTCTAAGCTTGACCATTGCAGCTCTCAGTCGGGTTTTTACCGTACCGAGCGGAATATTATATTCTTTGGCTAGCTCTGACTGTGTATAGCCACGAAAATACAGTTTCTCTACTACAAAAAGCTGGTCGTCGCTAAGTTCTTTCAATACCTCATCCAGGCCTATGGGATCAGTTACGCTCTTAGTATGTAATTGCTTGTCAAGTATACTTACGTGATCAGTAATGCTTTCGGATTTGTTGCTTTGCTTCATGCCTTTAGAACGAAGTTTGTCTAAAGCCAGGTTGCGGGCAATACGCACCATCCAGGTGAATAGCCGGCCTTTTTCAGGGTCAAAATGTTCTATTTTATTCCAGTAACGTAAATAAGCATCCTGCAATACCTCTTCTGCTACTTCTTCCTGAAGGACTATCCGCTGAATAATTCCGTAAATAGCACCACTATAGTGATCATAAAGAAAGGAGAGAGCCGCCTTATCTTTTTTCCGAAGTAGTTTTACGAGTTGATCTTGCTCCACGGATTGAAATTATAAAAATAAACTAAAATAGCCGGTTCATATTCTGTCACCTGCAACAGTGAACATCAAAAAAACATGTTTTCTCCGGTAGATAATTATTGTCGTGTCGCTACTATCAAAAAAGACTGGTTAGGCAAACAAGAGATGCGTACCCCTTAGGTGATAGAAAAATTAGGACTAACAAGTATACAAGCTAACAAAAATATGAGCTACATGTTTGTACACTTAATTTTTTTGGTAGCTGTAGCAAACCTGCTGATTATAATTAGTTTAGCTTAAAGCTGATACGGTCTCCCTCTTTAATATTATTTCTGCTACTGAAGCCACCATTTACCTCCACCACATACAGAGCCGGATCATAAGAAGGCACCGACTTTTCCGAATATGGCATAACTGATTTGTAAATCATGATAATGCTGGAGTCTTCGTCTACGTACATAATGTCCAGCGGAATTTTAGTGTTTTTCATCCAGAAAGTCTGCGGGCGCGCACGCTCAAAAATAAATAGCATGCCAGTAGAGTCTTCCATGCTGGAGCGGTACATTAGTCCCTGCTGGCGCTGTGCATCATCGTCGGCTACTTCTATAGCAATGTGGGCGAGCGTATCATTACTCAGACTATCCACAAAATAAAGTTCGCCTTCTTTTACAAAGGCAGGTTCGCTGCCCATTTCATCAGGCACATAGCTCACCTCTCCGGCATCTTCTCTCAGCCAATAGACTACTGCTATAATGATGGCAATTACTCCCAGTATAATCAGCATTTTGCGAGCTGAGGAGACTTTGGTTACTTTCTCTTCGTGTGGCGGATTAGGGCCCTTATGCGGCTTACTCATAGTTATAAATTAGCACTGATGATATCTATAGTTTAAGGCTGCAATCTTAATTATTTTCAGCATTTATTGAAAGCAATAAAACGTTTGCCTGCCTTTCTAAAGCTAACTTATCCTTTGAGTGAATGTTGCTGAGTAAAAGTGTAAGGTTGGCTAAAAGTTAAAATTAGCTATGTCTCTTCCAACCCTGCTTGCAGTTATGGTGTCATGCAGAAGAACAACATTAAGCCATGAAACAAATATTTTGTATCACTTTTGTGTTAGCATCTGTTCTCCTCTTTGCCTGTGAGGATGAAGATGAAATAGAGCCCTCCCTGCTCAACTATAGTTACGATTTTAAAAATGACCTGGAAGGCTGGACAGTAGGTTTTGCTGATTATCCGGTAGGTGAGGAAGATTTTTACGAGCTAAACTCTGCACATATGCCACTGCCTTTTCCGCTTAACGAGAACAAAAAAGCTCTTATGGTAGAAGGCAACAACCATAGCGATGATCTTTTTATGTTTATCAGCAAAAAAATTAGCGGCCTGGATAGCAGTACTACTTATGATGTAAAGTTTACCGTAGAGCTCGCCTCAAACTATCCAGAATCGTGGGTAGGTATTGGTGGAGGCCCTGGTAGCTCTGTATACTTAAAAGCCGGCATCAGCCAGACTCAGCCCCAAACTTTTGAAAAAGAGGGCATGTGGGAGCTAAATATGGATAAAGGAAATCAGTCTGAAGGAGGTAAAGAAATGCTGGTATTAGGCCATATTGGTACTTCGCGTGAAGATGAGCAGTATGTTTTGTTTACGCATAGGCAAACAAAAGAAAACACTTTAACCTTGAAAACCGATAAAAGTGGTGAAGCCTGGCTGATCGTAGGTACTGATTCCGGCTTTGAAGGCAAAACAAGATTGTATTACAACAAAGTCACAGTTTCACTAAAAGAAACGGATGACTAATTACCCTATACTGAATAATTAGAATGAACGTTATGATGAAAAAAGTTATGAACAACAATAAATTTTTTGGCCTTGTGGCCCTATTCGTTTTGATGGCTGGCGTTGGCCAGGCTCAAAGTACTCAAGATAAAGAGCTTGTGAAAAAAATAGAAGTGTACGGCAAAGCTGAGAAAGAGATTATACCAGACGAAATTTACTTCTCTGTCACTCTTAAAGAATACATAGGAGATGATAAAAGGAAAGTAGAAATTGATAAACTGGAAAGAGAACTATATAATGCAGTGCGAAAAATTGGTGTGGCTGAAGAGGACTTTCAGATAGAGAATGTGTTTGGCTATAATTACGATCAGTACTGGAGAAACAAGAAAAAAGACAGAGAAGATTTTCTGGCTCAGAAGCAATACCGAGTTAAATTTGAAAATCTGAACAATATCAATCGCTTGTTTGAATACCTGGACCCTAAAGGTATACAGCATGCTAACATTTCTGAGTATTCTCATTCGCAGATTGAGCGCTATCGTAGGGAACTTAAAGTTGAAGCATTACGCAATGCCAAAGAGAAAGCAGAATATCTGTTGCTGGGTATAGACGAAAAGAGAGGAGAAGTGCTGGAAGTACAGGAGATGGATAATGACTATCAGCAGCCGGTAATGTACAAAGCGCGCAGCATGGCTATGATGGACATGGCAGAGTCAGGAGGAATGCAGGCGCCTCAGATTGATTTTCAAACGATTAAAATCAAATATGAAGTAAGAGCCGTTTTTAAGATTCTTTAAGTTGTAATTTGTTAGTGACTGACTAAGCCGGCTTCTTCAATGAGGTCGGTTTTTTTATGTGTCCCCTAACGGCATGATCATATATTTTGACAGTTACTTCAATAAAGCCAGAATGCATAGACTAACGAAAAGGTAATACCCACAAGGAGCAAAGCAGGTGCTGCTATTAGAATGCTCTTAGCTTTATTGAGTAGGGGTGTAGTTTTTAACCTTAGGAAAAGTTTACGAAGGATATAACCTTCAGCAACAAGAGCAAGGCAAAGAATTAGGAGAGGAAGCATAAGACAATATGTTTAGCATATAAATATATTTACGCTCAATGACCCTGCAAAGTTGTAACAGTATCCTTGTCAGGTAAAAAAACAGTGCTACGGCGGTTGCTTACTGCTATTGCCAATAATGAAGTATGTCAAGACAAACTTGGAACTTATAGGAGAGATTCATAATATTGTGGTCTGCAAGTCAATGAACACCTTCACTTTTTAGTAAGGTAGTTGATTTATACAGAAGCGTGGAGAGACAGGCTCTTTGAAACGCTAGCAACCTCCCTCCGACAGGAAAGGTGCTAAATCCTGATTCCGCCAAACGGAAGAATATAAATTAATGAAGTAAATGAATACACCGAAAGTTTTTTTCCGCAAGTCCGACGACATTACCCCTGCATTACATTTTTTTCTGTGCATGATGCATGCGGCTATGTATTGTTGCTGTTGCGACTAAGCCATTTTGGCTTTATACCGCCTCATTTGTTGTTGTCAGCTTCTGGCAGTAGCACACTTCTAAAAACACCGATAATCAATCTATTACTAATATCTTTTTAACACACACAACTATGGCAGAGACGCATAAATTTGAAACCTTACAACTGCATGCCGGGCAGCAGCCCGACCCTACTACAGGTTCAAGAGCGGTTCCTTTGTACCAAACTACTTCTTACAACTTTAAAGACGCAGACCACGGTGCTAACCTCTTTGCTCTCAAGGAGTTTGGTAATATTTATACCCGTATTATGAACCCTACTACCGATGTGTTTGAGCAGCGAATCGCTGCCCTGGAGGGTGGGGTAGCCGCTCTGGCAGTAGCTTCCGGGCAGGCAGCTCAGTTTATTGCGCTAAATAATATTTGCGATGTAGGAGATAATATTGTTTCTACCAACTACCTGTATGGAGGTACTTACAACCAGTTTAAAATTGCATTTAAGCGAATTGGCATAGATGTAAAATTCGTTCAGGGAGATGATCCTGCCGATTACGAAAAGAAAATTGACGAGAAAACTAAAGCCATCTACATAGAAACTATTGGTAACCCTGGCTTTAACATTCCTGACTTTGAAGCTATTAGTGCGATAGCTAAAAAGCACGATATACCATTGGTAGTAGACAATACTTTTGGTACCGGAGGCTACCTTTTCCGCCCTATAGAACATGGCGCTGATATTGTTACTGCTTCGGCCACTAAGTGGATCGGAGGGCATGGTACCAGTATTGGTGGGGTAATTATAGACTCAGGCAACTACGATTGGGGTAATGGTAAATTTCCTCAGTTCTCTGAGCCGGCAGAAGGTTATCATGGTATAGTATTCTCTGATGTATTTGGTAAAAATAACCCCTTAGGTTTGCCAAACATTGCTTTTGCAATACGCGCCAGAGTAGAAGGGCTGCGCGATTTTGGTCCTGCTATCAGTCCATTCAACTCTTTTATGCTGATTCAGGGGTTGGAAACGCTTTCTCTCAGAGTAGACAGAACAGTAAGCAATGCACTTGACCTGGCTCGCTGGCTGGAGCAGCACGAAGCCGTAGAAAGTGTTAACTACCCCGGACTGGAGTCTAGCAAATATCATGAGCTAGCCAAGAAATATCTTAAGCGCGGTTTTGGTGGCGTGCTTACCTTCAAACTAAAAGGTGATCTGGAAAAAGCCAAGAAGTTTGTAAACAGCATGAAATTAGTGAGTCATCTGGCCAATGTAGGAGATGCTAAAACACTGATTATTCATCCTGCATCTACTACGCACTCTCAGCTTTCTGAGCATGAGCAGGCTCATTCTGGTGTACACCCTACCCAGTTGCGCGTATCAGTAGGTATAGAGCACATAGATGATATTAAAGCTGATTTTGAGCAGGCATTTAAACAAGTTTCTGAATCTGTATCGGTATAACAAGCTAATGTATAAAGAAGACTTTTTTCATTATACTAAAACTTTTGAGCTGGAGTCGGGCAAAACATTGCCTGGCTTTCAGCTATCTTATTCCACTTTTGGTAAACTGAATGAGGCTAAGGATAATGTGATCTGGGTTTGCCACGCGCTTACCGCAAATTCTAATTTTTTAGACTGGTGGGAAGGCTTATTCGGTAAAGGCAGGTTGTACGACCCTGAGAAGTATTTTATTATCTGTGCCAATATACTAGGCTCCTGTTATGGTTCAACAGGGCCATTGTCTATTAATCCTGATACCAAAAAGCCATTTTACCATAGTTTTCCTCAGCTGACCAATCGTGATATGGTCAGGGCTTTTGATCTCCTGCGCCAGTCTTTACAGATTGAGCAGATTCATACTCTTATTGGAGGCTCACTTGGGGGGCAGCATGCTTTGGAATGGTCTATCATGGAAGCTGATCGGATCAAACATCTGATACAGATATGCTCCAATGCCCAGCACTCACCCTGGGGCATAGCTTTTAACGAATCGCAACGTATGGCGATAGAGCAGGATCCTAGCTGGGAAAAAAATGAAGATACCGCCGGGTTACAGGGGCTAGCAACTGCCCGTGCGATAGCTCTATTATCTTATCGCCATTATAATACGTACCAAAACACCCAGCAGGAGAAAGGTAACGGAAAGTTAGATAACTATCGGGCTTCTTCTTATCAGCGCTACCAGGGAGAAAAGCTGGTAAGGCGCTTTAACGCTTACTCTTACTGGATTCTTTCAAAAGCTATGGATTCGCATCATGTGGGGCGTGGGCGCGGAAGTGTAGAGGAGGCTTTGGCCAAGGTTAAGGCTCATGCATTGTTCGTAGGCGTATCTACAGATGTGCTCTTTCCTCTAAGCGAACAGCAATATTTAGCAGAGCAAATTCCTCAAGCGCATCTTGCCGTTATAGAGTCGGACTATGGCCATGATGGTTTTCTTATTGAAATTCCCAGCCTCAGCGAAAATATTACCCACTTTTATGAGAAGGCCAGGCAGGAGCCCGCTATCACTAACGTATAGCGGACTTTAGCCTATGCGCTATTTAGGTCTATACCGCCAAAGAGCACTACTCCTTTAATAATGAGCTCATACTCGGCATTGGGGATATAGCGTTGTGGAAAAGTACGGTTATCATCAGTGCCCCCGGCAATTGGTGTTATATCCATTTTAATATTCCAGTTGTTTGGTACAATGATGGTCGCTCCTCCCAGCAACACAAAAACTTCAATTTCATGACGACCTGGCGCTAGTTCTGCATTGATTAGGTTCAGGTCTACGCCACCCAGAATAGCAGTTAGTCTTGCCCCTTTAAAATGTTGTGAATAAGCTAATCTCTTGTTACCACCTAATATAGCAGATACATCCAGGTAATCATCATTAGATTCATTTACCCGGAATTCGTCTTCGTTTTCAGTTTTTTTTTCTCTGGATCGCCTAAGAAGAAGAGTGAGGCCTATGATGATAAAGATGGCAGGCCAGAATAGCCATATCTCAGATATAAGCTCACCAATAGTGACATCCAGAATATCTGCAACCAAAAATACGCCACCCACAATAATGAGGGTAACACCCCCTCCTTTGTTTTCTCTTGTACCTACCAGCAGCAGGCCTAAAGCGATTAAAAATGTCTTCCAGGAAATGACATAGCTGGGCAGCGAAAAAGGAAGAAGGTTGAGGTTATACAAAAGCAGGTAAGCACCTACAATTACGAAAATAAAACCAATAATGATCTTACTATCCGGTCTGTTCTTTCTTTCGGACATGGGGCTAATAGTTAGTCAATGTTGTGTGTTGAAGCAACAATTTACAAAATGATGCTAAAAATAGAAGTAGGGAAGGGGGGAATAAAAAAGGGCACCTGGAGTGCCCCTCAGAAAAAATCAGCATTTAGCTGTGACTGCTTTTAATCTGCCTGCAGTGAAAAATATAAATTAATACTTAATAGAATACCTAAGTAAATCTTAAACGAATTAACAAAAAAATTGCGTAAAATGCTAGACTTAATACATTAAAATATTGTTAATATATTTTTTTATTAAAGATTTAAGCCTCTTATGCTCTTTTTTAAAATACCCACGCATTATTCTTAATTCATTGTAATTTTTCAATTTGAAATTTCTTAAAAATTAAGTGTATTCACTTAATTTGTTTATTCGTATCAAAATTTTTTCTCGTATCGCTCAGCTTAAAATCTGATATATTAATCTTAGCCGGGTATAGTTGCCTTTCCTTCACTCTTTAGTTTAGGTTCAATAGATATCAGGCTTAAATTTTATGTCTTGAGCATGTAAGGTGAGTTGATAAAATTGCAATATTTTGGTTTTGCTTAGTAACTGAACTAGTTAATAACTATCACCAAATATGTGATAATATGCTAGTATGTTAACTTTATTATGTAATAAACACTTAGAAAGATTAAATTATTAAGATATTTTATATAAATAGTTTATTTATTTTTATAAAAAGTTATATTATTGCATAAAGATACGCATGTAAGATTTATTGAATATTATAACTACTATGAGAAATTTTTTGCTGATCACTGCTTTGCTCATCGTACAAAGCTCTCTTTTCGCTCAGACTCCAGAAAAAGGTATAGTTAAATTGAATAATCAGGAAGAAGTTGAAGGTACTGTTGATATCAATACCTTTATTAATTCGGCGGTCGTAACTACTGCCGACGGTAGACAGCTTACCTATCATGCTTCTATGATTAAATCCATAGAGACAGAAGATGAGTGTGGCTTTGCGAGGTCTTACCGCTGTTACGACTACCGTTCAAACAGCTTTTTTGATCGTCTGGAGAAAAAGGTGTTTCAGGTAGTGGCAGATGGTGAAATTACAGTTCTACGTCGTCTGTTTGAATACGATGTCTTTGATGCCAGCGACGACTACACCATTGATGAGTTCTACTTTGTAGACGAAAACAATCAGGTGAAGCGCCTGAGGAACTTTAAGCGTCAGATTTTACCTCTTATGAAAAGCCATGAGAAAGAAATGAAGGTTTTTCGTAAGCGCAACGGCTTCAAAAATCTGAATAAAGAGATAAATATGTACCTGATGGTAAATTACTACAATCGACTAAACAGTCTGGATACAGATGTGGTTTCTATGAATCAGTAATTACTTCTGTGGAAGTAAAAGAGACGAATCTCCATAACTCAGGAAGCGGTAGTTATTTTGTAGCGCGTGCTTGTAAATCCGCTTCCAATCCTCTCCCACTAAGGTAGCAATCAGCAAAATAAGTGTGGACTTGGGCATATGAAAATTCGTTACCAGGCCCTCACAAACTCTGAACTTGTAGCCGGGAAAAATAAATATCTCTGTTTCGCCTACCAACTGCTCTAACTGTCTGGCTTCCATATATCCAAGCACATTCTCCATAGAGGCTTTTAAGCTTAAACTTTTAGCAGCACCTTCTTCATAGGCTACCAGTTTAGGTACCCTAAAAGTAGCTTCCGGATTATTTTCCAGTAAAGATCCAAACCAATACAGACTTTCCAGAGTACGCATAGAAGTTGTGCCTACGGCAATAACCGGCCCCTGAGGTGACAGCAGTTTCTCAACATGCTTACGGCCAATCACCATCTGTTCTGAGTGCATTGGGTGCTTTCGTACATCTTCCTCTTTGATAGGTTGAAAAGTACCCGCACTTACATGCAGAGTAAGGTAATCTAAACCCATACCTTTGTCGGCTAATTTTTGCAGCACTTCAGGCGTAAAATGTAGTCCGGCAGTAGGCGCAGCTACCGCGCCCTCTTGTTTGGAGTATACCGTTTGGTAACGTGGTTTGTCTTCATCTGTAGCCTCTCTTTTAATGTAAGGAGGTAATGGAACCTTGCCTGCTGCCTCTACAATATCAACAAAGCTGACTTCAGGAGCATCCCACGTAAAGCGAACACTTGCCTGTTCTGTGTCCTCCAAATGAGCAGACAAAACCACTTCTTGATGATACACCATAAGTGTCTTCTCAAGCACCAAACCACTTTTCCACTTCTTTTTATTTCCGATCATGCAATGCCAGCTACACGATTTCTTGGCTAACATAGCCTCTCCGATTACACTACTGGGCAGAAGGGGGTTAAGAAGAAAAACTTCAATGATAGCCCCACTGCCCTGTGCGGTACTGGGCTTCTGAAAAAAAAGCCGGGCAGGAATGACTTTAGTCGCATTAAAAAACAGCTGACTATGTGCTGGTAGCAATTCAGGAAGCTCATGAAAAATCTTATCATTAATTTTTCCACTTTGGTAATGCAAAAGCTTAGCACTATCTCGCTTCTCTAAGGGAAAGCGGGCGATGCGCTCTTCCGGTAAATGATAATTGTATGCTTCCAGTTGTATAGATTCCCTCGTCATATCTTTGTCTTTCAGCTCGCGAAAATACTAAAAATGACTAGATTAAGCAGTCTGCGCAATGGAATTAAAAGCTAAGGGTTTTAAATTGCGCATTACCTAATCTTATCCGTATGAAATACTGCTACCTGTTAAGTTTATTGCTCTTAAGTTGGTTCGCTCCTGAGGCAATAGTGCTGGGGCAATCTCGTAAGAAAGCTATGGCAAAGGCTGAAGTGCCTGCCAAACTATTGGAGTCGCTTAATTATCGTATGGTAGGGCCCTTTAGAGGAGGACGCTGCACTGCTGTTACTGGTATACCTGACCAGCCAATGACCTTTTTTATGGGGACTACCGGAGGGGGGGTATGGAAAACTGAAGACGGAGGCGCACACTGGCAAAACATTACCGATGGCTTTATTCCGGTAGGCTCCATTGGAGCTGTAGAGGTGGCACCTTCTGACCATAATATTATCTATGTAGGTACAGGCTCAGCTTCTCCCAGAGGAAACGTATCTACCGGTAAAGGACTTTATAAGTCGCAGGATGGTGGTAATACCTGGCAACCTGCCGGGCTGGAAAAAACAGGACAAATAGGGAAAATACAGATTCATCCCAAAGATCCTGATCTTCTGTATGTTGCGGCATTAGGTAATGTGTTTGGGCCTACGCCTGAGCGTGGTGTTTTTCGCTCAGAAGATGGAGGAGAAAGCTGGGAGAAGATACTTTTTATTAACGACAGTACCGGCGTTGTAGATATGGTTATGGACCCGAACAACCCTCGTGTTCTCTACGCTGGTGCCTGGCAAACCGAACGTAAGCCCTGGACTATTATAGATGGTGGCAAGGGCGGTGGCGTGTATAAGTCTACAGATGGAGGCGATAGCTGGGAAAGGCTGGAAGGCGGACTGCCTATAGGAGTAGTAGGTAGAGTAGGTATAGCTGTATCTCCGCTCAACTCTAAAAGAGTATGGGTAATTCAGGAAGCTTTAGAAGAAGATAAAGGTGGGCTCTTTATGTCAGAAGATGGTGGAAAAAGCTGGGAAAGAATCAACCGCAAACATGAGTACCGTCAGCGTGCCTGGTATTACTCGAGAATATTTGCAGACCCGCAGCGTGAGCATACACTTTATCTCCTTAATACCGGCTTTTATAAATCTTTAAACGATGGAAGGAACTTTGAGAGAATAGAAGTACCGCATGGTGATAATCATGGCCTATGGCTAAACCCTAACAACTCTGCCGTGATGATTCAGAGTAATGACGGAGGCGCGAATGTAAGCTTTAATGGCGGTAAAACATGGTCTACACAGTTTAATCAGCCTACTGCTGAGCTGTACAGAGTAGAAGTAGATAATCAGTTTCCCTACCGTATTTATGGTGCTCAGCAGGATAATACTACAATCTCTGTACCCAGCCAGAGTGTAGGCAAACTGGACCCTATACAGGACTGGTTGAGTATAGGAGGGGGAGAAAGTGGACATATCGCCGTACATCCGGAAAACCCCGACATCATATATGCTGGTAATTATATAGGTATTATGACGCGCCTGGATAGGGGCAGAGGGCACATACGTAGTGTAGAAGTTTATCCGGATTTGAATGATGGAATTATTCCTTCACAGCTCAAATACCGCTTCCAGTGGAACGCGCCAATCATGATTTCTAAGCATAACCCAGACATTATTTACTATGCGTCTAATTTCGTACATAAGTCTACTGATGAAGGGCAGAGCTGGGAAGTAATCAGCCATGACCTAACCACTAATAATCAGAGCTACCTCTCAGAAATACCAGGGGGGCCGATACAGAACGATAATACCGGAGTAGAGTTATACTGTACAGTCTTTGCGCTGGAAGAGTCACCGTTGCAAGAGGGAGTACTCTGGGCAGGTAGTGATGACGGATTAATTCATCTGTCTAAAGATGGTGGTAAGAAATGGATGAATGTGACTCCACCTAATATGCCGGTAGATGGCACCGTCAACAGTATTGATCTCTCTCACCATCAGGAGGGCAAGGCTATAGTGGCAGTATACAAATATCGCGACAACAATTTCCGTCCTTATATCTTTCAGACCAAGGATTATGGTCAAAGTTGGCAAACGCTTACGAACGGCATTCCGGAGGATCATTTTGTAAGAGTAGTCAGAGAAGATCCTGAAAAGGAAGGTCTTTTGTATGCAGGTACTGAATTTGGTATGTACATTTCGTTTAATAATGGGCAGCGCTGGCAACCTTTTCAGCTGAACTTACCCCATACGCCCATTACCGATCTAAAGGTGCATCAGCAGGATTTAATAGTATCCACACAGGGTAGATCATTCTGGGTGATGGATGATATTACCCCGCTACATGAAATGAGTCCTGAACTCGCAGACACAAAAATGCATCTTTATCGTCCTGCTACTGCCTACCGTAGTCAACTGAAAGGTTACCGCGGAGATAATGTTCCTGAAAATAAAAAAGAAGGAGCGCCTATCCATTATTACCTTCAGGAAAAGGCAGATAGCCTTAGCCTGGAAATTCTGGACGAAAGTGGCAAGGTAGTGCAGCGATTCAATAATAGAGAGCATACCGCTCTGCTATCAGATCGTGCTGGAGCTCAGTGTTTCGTCTGGGACCTCAAATACCCGAAGCCGGAATTGGTTGAGGATGCGGTAATGTCATTAAGCTATACTGGTGGGCCCAAAGCTCCTCCAGGAACTTATACAGTAAGGCTGGAAGCAGATGGAGCCGTGGCAGAACAAAATTTTAACGTACAGAAAGATCCACGATGGCTAAGTACAGATGCAGACCTGCTGGCTCAGTTTGATTTGTCTGTGGCTGTGCGCGACACATTAAGCTCAGTACACAAACTGATCAGCAACATCCGCAGCCTCAGGAAGCAGGCAAGCTTTATTACTGAACAAAGCCAGAAAACCACTTATGGAAGTGCGCTACAAAAGCCCTGTCATGTGTTGGTAGATGAACTGAATAAGCTGGAAGAGCAATTGATACAAACACGTAACGAAAGCTCTCAAGATCCTATCAACTATCCGGTAAAGCTAGACAACCAATTTGCTTATCTGTATTCGGTAGTTCACGCTCAGGATGCCAGACCTACAGCGTCCTGCTACCAGCGTTTTGGCGATCTGCAAAAAGAGCTTGCCGTTCATCGGCAGACCTATCAGCGAATTTTAAATAACGAACTTAAAGCTTTTGAGAAAGTAATGGAGCAAGAGGGGGTGCCCCATCTGTTAATTTCTACGACCCGATAAAAACAAAAGGCAATTTTCCAGAACATTCGGAAAATTGCCTAAAATTCGCTAGATTTTACTTTAAGAAGGGTATTAACGGCGAAAAGCCGTAAGGTGGCGGTTAAATAGTCGGCGGAATTTGCCAGATTTTAGCTGCGAAAATGGAGTTACATCTCTTTTTACATCTACTGTTTTTGAAGGAGAGGTAGCGATATAAGCACCTTCTACATCTAGAAATAAATTTGGGTTAATGTTGATAACAGTTGTCATGGCTATTCAAATTTTGGGTTAATACTGTTTTAAAAATTAATGTTGTCTACAGTACTAAAGCCAACTGCCGTGCCAACTACCAAAATCCCTCTAAATCGCATTTTTAGAGGGATTTTTTGTTTATGAGCTGTTCGCTATCGTACACTTGATGTGCAGTGTTGAACAGGTATCCTACTCAGAATGACAGCATTACAAATGGCAGCAGAGTGTAGCTCCTGAATGAATGAAGGCTATCTCCTGACAATGGAACAAAGGGGTATCTTGACTGTATTCAAAAATTAATATATTAGCTCAAATGCACTTTGGTAAGCTTCTATGCTTTGTATATAATCCAGTATGCTGCTGTAGAAAGAATGATTGCCTAATGTGGAGCTATCGCCCATCATCACCAATCGCATCCTGGCTCTGGTCATGGCTACATTCATCCGGCGTTCATCGGCCAGAAAACCAATCTCTCCCTTATCATTAGAACGCACCAGGCTTATGTAGATGATATCTCTCTCTCTACCCTGAAAAGCATCAACGGTATCTATGCTTATCTGCTCTCGTATTTCTTTGAGTATTTCAAAGTTTTCAAACAGCTCATGCAGCACTTTGGTCTGGGCGCGGTAAGGAGCAATTACCCCAATCGTTAGCTGCTCTTTTATAATTTTTTCTACACCCAACTGCTCTGCCAGCTCAGATAAATGCTTAAGCAAAAGCTGTCCTTCTTCTTCGTTATAAGTACTGAGACTTTCAGGGTCTACTTTTTCAGTGAAGCCACAGCCGGCAGTGTCAATAAAAGTGACCGGAGTCAGGTCGGGCAGTAGCAGGCGTTCTTTTACATGGTCAGCAGCATGAAGGTCTCCTTTATAAAAATAGTCTGCCGAGAAGTTCATAATGTGTTGGTGCATGCGGTACTGTGTCTTAAGCATAATATCTACCGGCTTGCCCATAGCCTGCTGTCTTTTCACGCACTTTTCCATAAGAGTTTCTCCAAGACCCTGTTTAGCAGCTTCATAAGATTTTACAGTTGGTGGTAGCTGAAAGTGGTCACCGGCAAAAATTACTCGTTCTGCCTTAAGTATCGGAATCCAACTGGCAGCCTCCAGAGCCTGTGCGGCTTCATCAATAAATACTGTACGAAACCGCATTCCTTTAATCAGTTGGGCAGAAGCACCTACCAGGGTAGAGGTTACAACATCTGTTTTAGTCAAAATATCGGCCACAATATAGTGTTCCAGCTGCTCGGCTTCTTCTTTGGCACGCGATGCTTCTCTTAACAGATGCTGTCTTTGTTCACGTTCAGCACGTCCATATTTGCGTTTGTATTTAAAGCCCAGCGAACGGTAGTCTTCAGCCTGTTTTCTTATTTTTTTTAGCTCTTTATAATAGCTGTGCTTAGCAATCTGAGCATCAATAGTTCGGTTAAGGTTACTATCGGTGACCCTGGCAGGGTGCCCCAGACGAACGACACTTAGCCCTTCTTCAGAAAGTTTTTCTGTCAGCAGATCTACTGCCGCATTACTCGGAGCACAAACCAGTACTCTTTCTTCTTCTTGCACAGTTTGTATAATGGCCTGTACCATTGTGGTAGTCTTGCCCGTGCCAGGAGGGCCGTGTATGACAGCTACATCTCTGGCTGCCGCTACTTTTTGCAGGGCTTCGTTCTGGCTATCATTTAGTTTGGAAACAGGCTTTGCATCGGCTTCTCCAAAGCTTGCAGTATCTTTACCCAATAGCACTTCTCTTAATGCTAAAAGCCGGTCATTTTTGGCTTCTATCACTCTTTTAATAGCTTTATTCATCTCACGATAAGCCATTTCATCAAACAGCAGATCTACTCCCAGGTTAGCGTAGTTTACCCAGTCAGGCAGTTCATTTGCGTTCAGAGTGATGGTCATTTGGTTATTGCGCGCGTCATTGACAACGCCGGATACGCTGGGTTGCTGCTTTTTATCATTAGTATTGGCAAACAGGCTTACAATTTTGCCTGACTGAAAAACGTGCGACTGGTTAATTTCGGTAGTACGGTTAATTTTTATGATGAGCTTTTCACCCATGCTGTAGCGCTGACTAGTCAGTGTAACGGGATACCAGCAAAGCCCTTCTTTTTTGCGCTGCTCCAGCGAGGCGTTCAGTACTTTTTGACGATAATACTCCAGATCAGCTTCTTTCTCTAACTTCAGCAGATCGTATACTTTATTGAGTTCTTCAGTAGATTTTGCCATAAGCCTGCAAAGATAAGGCAAAAGCTGACCAATTGTAGACTGCCTTGCCCGGGAATTATTATGAGTGTGTATGTTGCTTTATGATCAATGTAGAAAATAAACACAAGATATGGCTTAGTGTTACAGTCAAGTTTTTTAGCTGATAGGGGGGATGTACAGTAAAAGCACCTTTCCAGTCAGAATAGAAAGGTGCGGTAAACAAACGAAATTTATCTGAGAACTTAGTGAGCTACTTGCGGTTTTACATTCCAGACTTGCTTATGAATCTTCCACTGGCCCAGTACTTTATGAAAAAGCCACATAACACGAAAGGGGTACGTATGAGCAGCTGAACCATCTTTTGGAGTAAGGGTAGCAGTAGAAAGCCCAATTGCATAAGCATCTTCACCCGTATCTAGTACTTTGAGCTCTTCAATACTTAGTACCGGCTCAATACGGAATTTCTCTGTTATCATGTTGTAGAACTTTTCTATCTCTTTTGGGCTATGGCATGCGGGACCATCATAGGGGAGATAAGTAACATCAGATGTGTAGAGTGCAGAATAGTTTTTAGCTTGCCCTGAACGAACAGCATAAGGGTACTTTTCAGTGATCAGGCTTCTGATTTTCTGTTCATCAATTTCTCTATCAACAGGATTTTTTAAATTTTCCATAGTGTTGAAATTTAGGTGTGATGGATAGGAAGGAATAAAAATAATTTACCAAAATTTGGCTAAACAAACAAGGTTAAATATTTAGTGTAAATATTTGTAAATCAGTTGTTTGAAATTAAATGCTATGAGCTTTCAAGATGCTTGCTTAGCCTCTTTATGTCTGCAAACAGCTACCAGCAAACTGATAGATGAAAAAGCATTATCGCTTAAGGCGGCAATTAAATTGTTAAGTCCATTTAATATTACACCTTCTCTTCCTTCGTTTGAATAAAGGGCTAAATGGCCTATTTTACAAAGTATTGTCAACTACTTGACGATGCCGCTTGATCACTCAAAACATGTGTCCGTTTATGTCAGAAACAGCTCAAAGATCTATATCATTAGTACTAGGTAGTGGAGGTGCCAGAGGGCTGGCCCATATTGGGGTTATTCATTGGTTAGAAGAAAACGACTTTAAAATAGATTCTATTTCCGGTTGTTCTATGGGAGCACTGGTAGGTGGGATATACGCCGCAGGCAAACTGGATGCTTTTGAAAAATGGGTACGAACGGTTAATAAGTTCGGTATCATCTCCATGCTGGATATTGCCTGGGGTATGAGCGGCCTGATCCGGGGAGAGAAAATTATTAATACTTTGGTCAAATTGGTCGGTGATCAAAAAATTGAGGAATTGCCCATTAACTATACAGCAGTAGCAGCAGATATCAGAGGTGAAAAAGAAGTCTGGATACGTAGTGGAAGCCTTTTTGATGCCATACGTGCTTCTATTTCCATTCCCCTCTTTTTTACACCTTTTCGTTATAATGGCGTAGACCTGATAGATGGTGGAGTGCTTAACCCAGTGCCTATTGCCCCAACTTTCGGTGACCATACAGAGATGATAATAGCAGTAAATGTAGGTAGTGCTATGGATACCAAAGAAGAACTGAAAGATGTGCATCCGGAATCGGTAGAAGAGCCGGTATCATTTTTTGATAAGCTCACCCGTTTTTTTGATAGTTCGCAGCAAAATGAAGCCAAAAGCAGACAAAGAGAGTGGGGAGCATACGACATTACCACACAAGCTTTTGATGCTATGCAAAGTACCATTGCCCGGCAAAAGCTTGCTGCCTATCCCCCAGACCATATTATTGAAATCTCTCGTCATGCCTGTGGTACTTTAGAGTTTGACCGCGCCTCAGAAATGATAGACCTGGGCTACAGCAAGGCTGAAGAGTTTCTGGCTCCCAAACTAAAAAGGTAAAGCCCAAATTCAGCAAGTTTCGGGTGGTCAGCCAAACCTGCTGCTGTTACCTTTGGTACACAAACTTAAGCTAAACACAATGAGCACACAGACCGAGCTGCATTATCAGCGTATTGCTGAGGCAATTACTTATCTGCAAGAGAACTTTAAAGCACAACCCCAGCTGGATGAAGTGGCAAAAGCTATGCACCTGAGCCCTTACCACTTCCAGCGCTTATTTACAGACTGGGCAGGTGTAAGTCCTAAAAAGTTTTTGCAGTATGTTACCATTGCCCACGCCAAAAAGGTGCTCAAAGAGCCGCAAGCTACACTTTTTGATGTAGCAATAGATTCAGGTTTGTCCGGTAGTAGTCGTTTGCATGATCTTTTCATCAATATAGAAGGTATGAGCCCAAGAGAGTATAAAAATGGGGGAGAGGCGCTGGATATTAACTACAGCTTTGCCGATAGCCCTTTTGGTAAAGTTATCATTGCTTCTACTGCCAAAGGTGTTTGTCATATGGCCTTTGCCGAAGATGAAGATAGTGCTCTCACTTATCTAAAAACCAGGTTTCCTCGTGCGAGCTATTATCAGGCATTGGATATGATGCAGCAAAAGGCATTATATATCTTTACTCACGACTGGTCTAAGCTGGAAGAGGTGAAGCTTCATCTTAAGGGTACAGATTTTCAGCTGAAGGTGTGGGAAAGCTTGCTTAGTATACCTCTTGGGCGGCTTTCTACCTATGGTGCTATCGCCCAGAAACTGGCTAAGCCTAAAGCCTCACGTGCGGTTGGTTCAGCTGTGGGTAGTAATCCGGTAGCTTTTCTAATCCCATGCCATCGGGTGATACAATCCAGTGGTGTAATTGGTCAATACCATTGGGGCAGGCAGCGAAAAACTGCTATGATCGGCTGGGAAGCTGCTCAGCTCGAGCTTGATAAGCATTAGTCTGTCAGATGTGGATACACACTATGCTAACAGGTATCTACTTGCATCGCCTGATTAGAAAAGGAGCGATCAGATGGGGAGGGAACGGCAAGCTTAAAATTTATGGCAAACTGAATTGCCAAAGCGGTAAGCGAATGAAAAAAACTACAAGAGTGTTTTTTGAGTCGGAAGAAGAAGCGCTAAAGGCAGCTTATCGGCCCTGCGGCCACTGTTTAAAAGAAGCATATAAAAACTGGAAAGATGGACTTATTTAATCAGGGAGAAGATGTTAACCTCTTACCTTACGATGGTATAGTAAACTATCACGGTCTCATAATGTCGCAAGAAGAAGCAGACCACTATTATGAGCGTTTGTTGTATGATATAGCCTGGAAAAACGATGAGGCCGTAATTTTTGGAAAGCATATCATTACCAAAAGAAAGGTAGCCTGGTATGGTGATGAGAATTACGCATATACCTACTCTAACACCACAAAAGAGGCGTTGGCCTGGACCCCCGAACTGCTGGAGCTTAAGCAGAAAGTAGAAGAGCATAGTGCTACTAGATATAATTCCTGCTTACTCAACCTCTACCACGATGGCGGAGAAGGAATGGCCTGGCATAGCGATGATGAAAAAGCTCTGGAGAAAGATGGTAGCATTGCATCTGTTAGTTTAGGCGCGGTACGTAAATTTGCCTTCAAACATAAAGAAAACAAGCAAACTGTCTCTATGCTGCTGGAGCACGGTAGCCTACTGTTGATGAAAGGAAGTACACAAACTAATTGGCTTCACCGTTTACCACCTACCAAAAAAGTTAAAAAACCAAGAATCAACCTCACCTTCCGCAGAATGGCAGTTAATTAAAGAAATTGAACATTAGCCGCTAAAAGCATCCTCAATTACTTATCTTAGTAGCAGAGGGAAGTAATTGCAGGCTTATTTCTGTCATTACTTTTAAATATATCAGGTACTTAAGTTAACTAACCATGCTGCGCATATGGAAAAGAGAACGTTTCTTAAAACCACTTCGGCTACAGTTATTGGTAGCTTGCTCGTACCACTAGCTGCCTGCAACAATTCTAACCCACAAACACAAACAAATTTGACTGAAGAAACACGGAAAAACTGGGCAGGAAATCTTACTTATAGCACCAAACAATTATATCAGCCAGAGACTGTACCTGCATTACAGGAGGTTGTGCGCAAACACAAAAAAGTTAAGGCAGTTGGTACAAGACACTGCTTTAACCGCATAGCGGATAGCGAGTTTTATCATGTTTCTTTGCAGGGGCTTAAGCAGATAGCGCTAGACGAAAATAACAATACTGTAAGTATAGAAGCGGGAGTGAACTACGGAGAGCTTTCTCATTACCTACACGAAAAAGGTTATGCTTTGCACAATCTGGCTTCTTTACCCCATATTTCTGTAGTAGGGGCCTGCGCTACCGCTACACATGGTTCGGGAGTAAAACAGGCTAACCTGGCTTCGGCAGTCAGGCAAATAGAATTTGTAAAAGCTGATGGGGAGCTGCTAAGCCTTTCTCGTGATATGGAGGGGGATAAGTTTAATGGAGCAGTAGTAAATCTAGGTGCTTTGGGCATAGTTACCCGACTGACGTTGGATGTGCTGCCTACTTTTCAAATGCGTCAGGATATTTATCTGGAGTTGCCGGTAAATCAGCTGGAACAGCACTTTGAGGAGGTAATGTCAGCTGGCTATAGTGTAAGCCTTTTCACCGATTGGCAGGGTGATACGGTCAATCAGGTGTGGGTGAAGAGAAAAGTTGAAAATGTGCCGGTTGGAGATGCCGATCCCGAATTTTTTGGAGCCAGGCTTGCCGACAGAGACCTTCACCCTATCATTGAAATATCGGCAGAAAACTGTACCCAACAGATGGGAGTGGCTGGCCCCTGGTACGAGCGAATGCCTCACTTTCGTATGGAGTTTACTCCTAGCAGTGGTAAAGAGCTACAGGCAGAGTATTTTGTGCCTCGTGAGCAGGCTATGTCTGCTTTTCGTGCTATACAGAAGCTTAAAGATGAGATAGCTCCCTTGCTGATGATTTCAGAAATAAGAACTATCGCTGCCGATAATTTTTGGATGAGCCCCTGCTACCAACAGGATAGTGTCGCCTTCCACTTTACCTGCAAGCAGGACTGGCAAAACCTGAAAGAATTACTTCCTAAAATAGAATCCGTATTGCAGGCTTACGATGTCCGTCCTCATTGGGGCAAAATGTTTACTCTGCCTGCTAAACGCCTGAGGGCACTCTACCCCAAGTTTACAGAATTCATGAAGCTAAAAGAAGAGTACGATCCTGAGGGTAAGTTTAGCAATACGTTTCTGGAAGAAAGACTCTTTAAAACATAAAACAAAGGCAACATACCTGGGTTACCCCATAAGCTGTTCAACTCTATAGATTGAGGGCCTCTTACAGCACTCTAATAAACCTGCTTCTAGTCTACACAGCTAATACATGCAAAGCTGAGGCGCTAAGTCTGGCCCTGGTCTGCGGAAGAATATAGCGCTGCTGGTCTATTTGCTGAGGCTGATCTCTTCTGCAAAAATAACTATGAATTGCCCTTCTCACTTTCTGGCCTCTGTTAGTGGTACCTCCATGCCAGGTATGCGAATTGAAAATAACTACAGTGCCAGCAGGAGCTTCCAGAAGTTTTTCTTTGGGATGAGAAGCCATAGGGTCTGGCAGTTCATCCTGAGGTAGCCTGCCTTCGTTTTGGGTACCTGCTACAAAGCGAGTAGCACCATTCACTGAGGTAAAATCGTCCAGTAGCCAGATAGAATTACAAACTTTATAGTCGTTGGCAGCCACGGCCTCATGCCAGTCTACATGCAGTTTCTGCTGTCCATAGCCGGGTAAGGCTCCCCGGTAGTTTAAAGAAGACAGTTTGAAATTTTCTCCTAACACATGGGTAATGCCCGCCAGCACTTTAGGGTGTGTATAGAATATATCAAAAGCTTCGTCTTTATTAACCAAATCGGCCAGGCGTTCTGCTCCTTCCTCTTTAGGGTGGCGGATGTATTTTGACTCTGCTAACTCCGCGCCTGCCTGGTCTCCCTCTTTCTCCATCAACTCATTAACCTTGTACCGAAGCTGTTTCAACTGCTCATCAGAGAGGAGTTTACCTAAAATAAGGTATCCGTTTTTATCCAGAAACTTTTTCTCCTCGGGGCTTAAAGTATCTGCCTGTACTCCAAGTTCTTGTAGATGGTAGTTCATTATTGTTTGTAGGTTGTTGCTAAGCTATATTATTATTTTGTTATAGATATTGCAAGCCAGTATATGAACATTAAATTAGGTGCTTAGAAGAATAATTTACTTTGAGGTATCCTTAAACATTGGATATGCTTTGCGCATTTACTTATACAAAAAATAATACTACCTTTTAGCATGACAATACTTTTAGGATTTTTTCTCTTATCCATCATTTTTTCTTTTTTATGCTCTATCTGGGAGGCTGTATTGCTTAGTGTTACGCCTTCGTACATCAAAAGGAAAGAGCAGGAATCTCCGGCTACCGGCAAACTGCTGGCCAGCCTTAAAGAAGATATAGATAAGCCTCTATCAGCCATTCTTACCCTTAATACTATTGCCCATACGGTAGGTGCTATAGGTGTAGGTGCGCAGGCTGGTAAACTGTTTGGCGAAAATTATTTTAACTTACTGGGCTTCCAAATGACCTATGAGTCATTGATTGCTACTTTAATGACGCTGGCTATACTTTTCTTGTCAGAGATTATCCCTAAAACAATAGGGGCAAATAACTGGAAAAGTCTGGCCCCTTTAACAGCACGAGCCCTGAGAGCTTTAATCTGGATACTAAAACCCTTTGTATGGGTTAGTAATCTACTCACTAAAATTCTTAAAAAGGATAAAGATAAGAGTGTCTTTAGCCGGCAGGATTTTGCAGCTATTACCGAAGTGGCCAATGAGAGTGGTGCCTTTGAAGAAAACGACTATAATTTAATTAAAAACGTACTCAAATTTGACGAGCTTACTGCCGAAGATGTGATGACTCCCCGTACGGTGATGGTCATGGCAGAAGAAAACCAGACATTGAAAGAGTTTTATGAACAAAATCAAAAAATGATCTTTTCTCGTATTCCACTCTACCATGAGTCGCGAGATGCAATTTCAGGTATTCTACTAAAAGATGATCTGCTCCAAAATATGGTAGAAGGTAATTCTGATGAGTTGTTAAAGAACATAAAAAGAGAGGTAAGTGTCGTCTGGAACAACACGCCCTTGCGTACTGTATTTGAAACTTTAAACGAAAAACGTGAGCATATAGCGGTAGTTGTAGATGAGTATGGTGGTTTAATGGGGCTGGTAACCCTTGAAGATGTTTTTGAAACTCTTTTTGGTCTGGAGATTATGGATGAAACCGACTCAGTAGCAGATCTGCAACGCTATGCACGGCAGAAGTGGGAGCAACGTGCCAAAAAGCTGGGTTTGATTGAATAATGTCTGAAGTAGCGAATTTTATGTTTTAGAAAGAGGTATATTCCATTTCGTCTAACATACAATCAACCAACCATAGCTAAAGTCATGCGATATTTTTTTTTATTTGTCATGCTGTGTCTGTCCTGTACAACCAGTCAGGAACCAGAAACCAGCAACCGGGAGATTAGTGCAAGCTCTACCATTATTTCACAGGTAAATGTGATAAATGTACGTGATGGTAGCATTGACGAAGGTCGCTTTGTCGTAATAGATTCGGGTAAAATAAGCCAGATTCTGGAAAATGAGCCTCCTTTGCCAGAAGGGGTAAAGCTGATCAATGGTAATGGCAAATACCTGATGCCTGGACTAGCCGAAATGCATGCGCATATTCCCTCTCCTCCACAGACTGATGCTTACATAGAAGAAACGCTATTCCTCTACCTTTCTAATGGGGTAACCACTATCAGAGGCATGTTGGGGCACCCGGTTCACCTAGAATTGCGCGAGAAAGCAAAGAATAACGAAATTCTAAGCCCAAGAATTTATACATCAAGCCCTTCGTTTAATGGCAATACTGTAAAAACCCCTGAAGAAGCTCGTCAGAAAGTAGTGAGTTCCAAAGAGGCTGGCTACGACTTTCTTAAGCTACACCCTGGTATTCAGCTAGAAGTATTTAATGAGATAGTAGAAGCTGCTAATGAACTGGATATTCCTTTTGCCGGTCATGTGTCAGTAGATGTGGGTATTAGGCGTGCACTAGAAAGCGAATATGCCTCTATTGACCATGTAGATGGTTTTCTGGAAGGTTTAGTACCCGAAGAGACAGATGTACAGCCAGATGAGAATGGCTTTTTCGGTTATAATTTTACCAAATTGGCAGATACAACCAATATTGGAGAACTGGTGGCTATGAGCAAAGATCGTCAGGTTTGGGTAGTACCCACACAAAGTCTGTTTGACCGTTGGTTTTCTCCTGAAAGTGCCGATGCACTGGCTGCTGCTCCAGAAATGAAGTATATGCCACGATCTACCTTAGAAAAATGGGTAGAAAGTAAAAAGCAACTGACCAGTGTTGCAGAGTATAGTGCTGAGCAGTGGGAGGAGTTTAATGCAATACGTAAAGCCATGATTCACCGCTTGCACGAAGAGGGACAGGGTTTACTCTTGGGTTCAGACGCTCCACAGGTGTTCAACGTACCTGGTTTTTCTATTCATCATGAACTTAGCGGTATGCTTCAGTCGGGCCTTACAACTTTGGAAGCAATTCAGATCGGAACTGTTAATCCGGCATTGTTTTTTGATAGGGAAGGAGAGTTTGGCGAAGTGCTTGAAGGAGCGAGTGCAGATCTGATACTGCTGTCAGCTAACCCTCTGGAAAGCCTGGAAGCTATCAAAAACCCTGATGGGGTTATGGTAAGAGGTTTCTGGCTTAGCCGCGATGATATTGATAGCCGCCTGGAGGAGATTGCACAAAACAACCAGGAGCGATAAAAAAAAGGAAGTACATTTTATGTACTTCCTTCAGATATTTGTTTGAGCCGGTTTATTCTTCTTTCTTTTCTACCTGGCCTCCATTGTGAAGCTCCTTGACAATCTCCTGCGGCTCACCTTTGTAGAAGACACGGCTACCGTCACTCACATTTACCTGCAATTTATTGGAAGCCTGTACCCACGCTTGCGCTCCGTTTTTAGCGGTAATGACACAGTTTTCAGTAACAACCGGTGTGCTTAAGCTTAAGTCAGCATCAGGGAAGTCCAGATTAAAGCGGCAGCCATCAGTCATATTTAGTTCTAGCTGGCCTATCTGCCCTTCAATATGACATCGTGTGCCATTTAGGAGCTCGCCCTGTGCCTTGCTGGCCTGTAAGTTTGCAATAGCCATATTAGAAGCATCTCTCAGCTCAAAATAGACGCTTTCGTAATTCAAAGAATTTTTTACTCTGATTTTAGCGGCATTTTTCCCGATGATGCTTAGCGATGAACTGTTGGTGCTAAAATCTTCCAGAATATTAGTTATGCTGTTCTCTCTACAACTGAGCAGTTTCAGGTTAGACACCCAGATATCAACTACTACATTACTGGCAAGTCCGCTGGGGTTATACAATTTAAGTTCTCCATTTTCTACTTCAGCTACTACCTGTTCCAGTTGGCCATCGCCTCTGATTTCCAGCACCTGCTCCCCAGCACGAAGGTTCACACTCACATTTTGCGCGACATCTATTTTGTTAAACGCAGGAAGATCTTTGCGAACAATGGGCCCAACGTCACCTTCGCTTTCTTTACAACCATTGAGAGTAAAGGCAGCAAACAGGCTAAATAGAAAAGCCAAAGGTGTATATAGCTTTTTCATCATGGGTTTGGTTACTTAATGGTCTTAATTGAATTTATAGGTGCGAGTTTAGCATAAAATTTATAAAGCCAGAAGCAAGGCCTGTAGCTCTTTACGAAATATGAGGTGAGATAGCGCCAGTAATAGTATTATTTGAACATATCCTGCAATCTTAAATACTGAGAGAAGATGTGAATGTGATTAT
Source organism: Porifericola rhodea (assembly GCF_030506305.1). Lineage (GTDB taxonomy): Bacteria > Bacteroidota > Bacteroidia > Cytophagales > Cyclobacteriaceae > Catalinimonas > Catalinimonas rhodea. The sequence goes on from NZ_CP119421.1 coordinate 3,505,328, forward strand.
GATGTGAAGGTTGCTTTATCATTTTAAATGATTTTTAGTCTGAGTGTTAATTCTCTAACAAAACTTGCATTGGTAATTATAGCAGAGTCTATCAGTAATGAAGTCCTTCTTTTAAAGTACGATTATGCATAAAGCTAGCATTCAGAAATTTCTTTAAAACGCATGATAGGTAATAGGAAAAAATGTCGCTGAGGAAATGTGAGACTTGCTGTAGTAAGAAAAAAAAGCGGTCTAATCCAGAATTAGGTTGGTCAGCACCGTACTAAACTGCAAATAAAAGCCCTCTTTTAGTATTAATAAAAGAGGGCTGCGGTAAAATATGTATGCTATTGAAAATTTAATATCTCCAACTGCTGAGGTCTGCGCCTGCGGGAGCGGTATTTTTAATTCTTTCCATAATTTTGGGCACATACATAGTATTATACCTTAGCCTGGAAATGGCATTGGGTAGCTCTGGGTCTCCGTTCCAGCAATGTTCAGCTCCGTCTCCATAGGCTACTTCGCCATTGTAGTAAGGGTTTTCTGTGCTCTCTAAAAAATCTTCCATCAACATAACAGCGTTGTTTAGGTAGTAATTGTCCATATCACCGCAGTAAATATGTATTTTCCCTTCCAGCTGCGGTCCAAGTTGGTCCCAGTCACGCTCCAGTATGTAGCGCAGGTCGTAGTTTTCCTTCCAGTGAGCAGCTACACTATGATCAATATCTCCACTCAACTTATCCCAGATTGGTTTAGGGTAACCATCATCACCGGTAGGAGAATAGACAGCCTGCCATATATCCCACTGCTGTCCAGAGCGACCTTTGCTTGCCAGTGCCAACTCTTTGTAGTTCATGTCTTGCAAAGTAGAATTTACATGCCCCAGGTAGTCGCGATGTCCCGGACGGAGGGTTTTCTTAAATTTGCTGGGTAGGTAGTAAGCATTGCTATCTTCATAGATATTTACTACAGTATAGGCCCGAAAGTCAATTGGGTCGGGGCAGGCCGCAAAGCAGCCATTGTACTCTTCAGGGTACATCACCTGAGCCGCCAGCGCTTCCCATCCTCCGGTAGAGCCACCATAAAGAAAGCGGGCCCATCCTTCGCCTATGCCTCTAAACTGCTGTTCTATGTAGGGAATTAGCTCATAGATAATCGCATCTCCATAAGGCCCCAGGTTGGCAGAGTTTACTGCGTAGCTATCATCGTAATAAGGATTTTGGTGCTGAATTTCAATGATAAGCATACGAGGGAAATCAGAGCTTGTCCAGGTTTTATAGAAGTTATAAGCTTCTTCCTGCTGTATTTTATTGTAACCTGCCAAGTCAAAACGCTGGCTATAGTCAGGCTCAAGGTTAGGATCGGGAGGGTCAGTTCTAAAGCCATCAAAAGTATAGGGAAAGTGTCCGTGAAATACTGCCAGAGGGTAGCGTGCTTCGGGATGCTCGTCAAAACCTTCGGGAAGTAGAATGTTGGCACCCAGATACATGGGCCTACCCCAAAATTTACTCAGTAGCTCACTCTTAATCTTTATATGTTTTATATACTTGGTGTCTTCAGGTTCTTCAATAGGAGGAATTTCGTTCTCCATGCTGATCTGAATTTTTTCTTTGCTGGAAGGATCTATATATACTTTTTGTGGACTGCTGTAAATATTGCCCGGAGAGCGATTCCACTGCTGCCCTTCGCCCTGGTCCATAGGTAGCTTAACGGTGTGGCCATTAGCAAGATTAAAAGTTTCGTATTTGTGGAGTAGAGCCTGTACATAGTACTCTCCGGCGGGTATGTCGTTCAGGCTTTGCAGTGGGTAACCAAATACTGTGTCAGATACAATTGCTTCATCTCCTGCCATATAGCCTTCTACATCTATGCCGTATACCAGCTGAGTCTGTGGGCCATCACTAATCTGAAAGCGAGGCTCACTTTCATTATTATCAGAAATCAGCAGCAGAAGTCTGCCATCCAATGCTTCTTCACTTAAAGAATCAGGATAGGTTACAGCAAACTGAAGGCTGTCTTCACCGCATGAGGATAAAAAGGGCAAGGCAAAAATGCATAAAATCAGCAAGCGAATAGGCATAAAAGGAGGCATTAGGCTAGAGTTTATTAGTACTTGATAGAAATTGCCGGACTGGTATGAATTTGAGCATAATTCATCCAACTAATATAAGGCGAAATCATTTGCTGTCAACTGAAAAAAACTGTGAAATAGACAAAAAAGAGAAAGAAATATAAGAATAGGGATATTGCGTAGAGCAGTATGGTTTAGCAGTATGCAGTTTTAGGTGGCAGATAGCAGGGCATACTACTATTCTTTAAAACAGATAAGCTTGGTTAGTCATTGGTAAGCAGGCTGACTTTTAGGCACTTTTCTGCATAAAAGTGATAGGTACAAACTCTTCAGTCGGCATGCCAATGTAGTACAGCTGCCAGTTTTTATCGTAGCCAGAAAGTATCTCTCGTATACATTCGGCGCGGCTTTGCCTGGCTTTGCAATCTTTCCAGTAGAATACTTCTACCCGATAATTTTGCTTTTGTAATTCTCCATTAACTCTGATGTCAACTTCTATTTCCTGATGCCCGGAAAGGGGAGGAATAGGTATAGCTATAGATCCCATAATGATAAACGTTGGTTTAATATTGATTGATAAACTAAAAATACAATTTTCGGTTTTAAAAAATAACTGATTTAGCAGCGATTTTTAGTAGTTGAGGTAGCGAGTATTAAAATTGTACAAAATCGGACGCTGTACGCTCCGCAACTATTTTTCTGTAATGCGAAACAGCCAGTTTTTTCTTATATTATGTGCAGTTAAACTCTACTTCTATGTTACGAATCGTTTTTAAAGTCATAGCCTCCCTGGCAGGCTTAGCGGTACTTTTTTATCTTTTGGAGCGTAATCTCAAAGTGTTTGAGCCCGAAGTCATTGAACCTAATTTGCAGCCTCGGATTTCTAAAGCAAAGGCAGGCAAACAGCAGGCTACCAAAAATTCTAAAGCAAATAATACAAGTGCGAAACAGGGCGACAATCTGAAGCTCATAAAAGGAATCGGTCCGGTGATAGAAGAGAAGCTGAACGCTATGGGCATATTTACCTTTGAGCAATTGGCTAATTTAAGTGCAGAAGATATTACGCATATTAACGAAGAACTATTAGAGTTTGCAGGGCGTATGGAGCGCGATCAGTGGATGGAGCAGGCCCGTGAGCTGAGTACTCATAAAAATAGTAAAGCAAGCTAAGCAACGTATCAGAGTTCATTTTAATGAAAGCAGTATTGATTTTAATTCTGGGAGGTTGGATTAGCCTCTGGACCTACTACTATGTGTGCTGGCATCAGGGGCACTGTGGAAGTGGAGCGGCTAGGTTAGATGAAGATCTGAGAAGCCAAACTATTACTTATTTTGCTATAGAAGGTGAAGACCTTGAGGTATATGCTCGTGAAAACGTTCGCTTTGCGCGATCAGGAGCACTTCCTATTGTGCCAGATAGTACGCAGGAAGTGCTCAAGCGAGTTAAAAATTATTTTGATGAGCATGATGATGAGGCCCTGGTTATTACTGCTTATTATGATGAAACGGAAGAAAACAATAGCCTCGCAGCTAATCTGGGTTGGGCAAGGGCCGAGGCATTCAAAAATTACCTCCTGAACTTAGGCATTAGTGCCGAGCAATTGGCTACTCAGGCTGAAGAGAATATCAACCTTACTTTTTCTAAAGATACCTTACTGGATGGACTGGCTTTTAAGGTGATAGACGAACTTCCGGAAATAGAAGAAATGGATGATGAGGAGCTATTGGAACTAAAAGAAAAACTTAGTGTCAGCTCACATAATGTGTACTTCAATACTGGCGATACTACCCTGGTGGTGGGTGATAGCTTACGACAACATATTCAGCAGTTAAAAACGTATCTGCAACAAGAACAGGAGGCTCAACTAAACCTGATTGGCCATACCGACAATGTAGGAGATGCTAAAAACAATCTGGAATATGGCAAGCAGCGGGCTGAGTTTGTAAGAAGACAGCTCATCGCCAGTGGAATAGCTGCTGCGCAAATTAATACAGACTCAAAAGGAGAGTCTGAGCCTATTGCCAGCAATGAGGATGCCGAAGGAAGAAGTAAAAACCGCAGAGTAGAAATCAAACTTATGACTAACTAATACCCACATGATTTTAGATTTATTCCTGGCTTTGGTAGCTCTGGGTGGTGCCGCATTCTTAGGCTACCTGATAGGTAAACAGACCACTGCATCTCAATACGAATCTACCCTGGAACAGAGGCAATATGCATTAGATGAAGCTCAGATGCTACAGTCGCAAATAGGTGCGCAATTAGAGCGTTGTACCCGCAGAAGGCGTGAAATGGAAAGGAAAATCGCTGATCTTAACGCGAGAAAAGACAAGACTGATACTCCTAAGGCCGATAAAATAGTATCTAAACCACCTGCGCGAGTGCAGGCTATGCAGCAGATACAGGCCAAACCAAAAAAAGCGGAAGCTCAGAGCAAAGCCACGGCAAGGCATACAAATGATGAGGTGCTGGAACGTATTAAAGACAAGGCTGAACAAATTAATTTTGATAGAATAGGGCGCTCCTCTCAGGCAGAAAAAGATGATCTGAAAAAAATCAAAGGTGTAGGGCCATATATTGAGAAGAAGCTAAATGCATTGGGCATTTATACTTTTGCGCAGGTTTCTAACTTCAATCAGGAGGATGAGGTTAAAGTAAACGAAGCTATAGAGTTTTTTCCGGGAAGAATTAAAAGAGATCAGTGGGTGGCTCAGGCACAAATACTTAAAGATGGCAAAACAACGCTGTAGTTTACTCTTCCTGTTCCAAAGGTTCCATTTTTAGTAAACTTATTTCTTCAGCATTAAGCTTTTTTCGTTTCAGGTTTAGGCGTAGTCCTTTACGGCTGAAGGTGAGCGTATCTTTAGAAAATCTACCATTCTTTTCTACGAAAAAGACTCGTATTCTACTTTTATCCTGTGTTTCCCAACTTCCTTTCTGTACAATCGGGGCCTGTCCTCCCAAAAAACTTGTGGTAAAAACCGCCCGTTGGTCGTCGTAGAGTTCTAGCCTGAGCGTGCGCCCCTGCTCTGAAAAAATAGGGGTAGCATTAGTTTCTAATGTATCAGTTGATAAGGAGCTATTATTCTGCTCGCTGGTGGTACTTATTGTAGTCTCATAAATACCGACAAGCTCATCAGTACTACTTCCACAACCGCTAAAAAAGATATTGAGGATTATTGGAAAGGGAACAAAACGTTTGTAAGCCAAATGAGTTAATACTTGAAGAAAACGAGTATAGGTGTGCTTTTTAAAGGAAGAGATTTGGTGCATCAAGAACACTACTTTTTAAACTATGTATTTATTCAACCCTGATTTAGAGACTGTAAAAAAAGATTTTAAGGGAAACCTGTATATCAATAAAATGTTTAATGGCGATGCTTACGGCTCCGATAAGGCATCGTACAAAAAAATAATAAAATGGCAGTTGAGTACCAATCCACAGAAAAAAGAAAAGGCTGAAGATGATTTCCAACTGAAAGTAGATCGCAATACCTCTTTTATCACTAGTGATGAAGACCTGATTGTATGGCTGGGTCATGCTTCTTTTTTTATGCGCATTAATGGCGTGAGCTTTTTTACTGATCCATGTCTTAAAGATCTGCCAATAGTAAAAAGGCAGGTGGGTTTACCCTGCTCAATATACGACCTTATTGGAATAAACTATCTACTGATCTCTCACGGACATCGCGACCACTACGATGAGTCTAGTGTAAAGCAATTGCTAAAGCAAAACCCAAATATGGAGTTACTGCTGCCTCTTAAAATAAGCGAACTGCTGGGCAAGCAGAAAAAGAAAGTAAGCTTTCAGGAGGCTGCCTGGTGGCAAAAGTTTAATACTACAGAAGAAGTTGAAGTGATTTTTCTTCCTGCCAAGCATTGGAATCGCCGCTACCTGAATGACTTTAACCGACAGCTCTGGGGAAGTTTCCTGATCAGAACTAAAGAGAAGACTGTTTATTTTGGTGCGGATTCAGCTTATGCTAATCACTATAAAGAAATTAAAGAGGAATTTGGTAGCCCTGATATTGCTATACTTCCCATTGGTGCCTATAAACCATCTTATGTAATGAATGAGGCTCATATGCATCCGGGCGAAGCTGTGCAGGCTTTTCATGATTTGGGAGCAAAAACATTTATACCTATGCACTACGGTACTTATGATCTCTCCGACGAACCTCTGGGTGAGCCGCTTACTATTTTAAAAGATCTGGAAGAAAGAAAGCATATTAATGGAGAAGTAAAGGTGCTTAATGTAGGTGAAAAGTTTTTACTCTAACATAAAGCTACAAGCTAGACTTTTAAAACAGAACAATTATTAGGGCAAAAAGCTGGAAGTAAGCATGATAGGTATAAATACAAAAAGCTGAAGGAATCCCCCAGCTCTTTGTGACCGTCCATTATGAAAATCAAATCTACGTCAGTAAAAGTACGATAGAAGTATGTTCTTAATATTACGTCAATGTTAAGTTATCATAAACACTATTGACCACTGGAATACTGCTCTATCAGGTAGTTTTTGAGGTCTTCCAGGCGGTCAGTGTTAATAAGGTCAGCTTCTGCCTTGAGCAAAACCTCCCAGGCATTTTGTTGATCCGGGGAAGCCCACAACCTCACTTTTTTACCTTCGCTATGAGCACGGCTAATCAGCTTTTTTAGTTTTTGATATTCTGCCTGAGGTATTTCGCCTTCTCCATTCCAGCGAGCTACCTGGCCAAAATGCTGACTGATAAAGGGCATAAAATGGCTATCATAACCTTTGCCCAGATCATTGGGTCTACCATCAATACCTACATAGCGGAGCGTTTCTTTTTGCACGCTTTCTATAGGACGATTACCCGACAGAAAAATAGTAACAGCTCTTTTATGGTAAGTTCCATTTTCAGTATACGACAGCATATTTTCATATTCTTTTAAAAGCTCTTTTAGTTTGGCATAGCTAGCCTCAGCTTCGGTTTTGATGTCTATCATCAGGTAGAAATCGCCTTCATAGTCAGGGTATACCTTACCCCGGTGATTATGACTGATACGAAAAAGAGGCTCCAGGTATGCGCTTTGCAGGCTGGGGAGCTGATGCTCACCTTCTGGCATATCGTGACCTACGTACAGAGTGTTATCTATGAGCAGCACATCTGCTTCTACGCTGGTAAAGCCCTGCTCAAGAGCATCTAGTAGCGGGCGCTCATGGTGGTAATCATTATGTGCGTGCGCATGTGGTAAAGGAACCACCTGGGCATTTGCCCAATGGCTGATAACCAGTAGAAGAAGGCCTGGTAAAATTTTCATAGGTTTGGAAGTAGTGTGGTAGTTGTGTAAAAGTAACAAAGGAATCTTACCCAAAGTGGCAAGACTCCTCCGTATTGAGCATGTGTATCTATCTTAAACTTGTTTTTTCCAGGGGCCGGTAATAGCTACAGTTAGTCCTGCTCCCTGTATATTAACAAAGTAGGTGTCTCCGGAAGGTGAAAATACTCCTCCGGTAAACTCGGTACGGAACCCGGTATTTTCAGCCAGTTTGTAAAACTCTCCCTGCTGGGTAACTCCTACTACAAATGGCTCGGGGTGGTCTTCACAAAGAATTAAATCTCCCCAGGGTGCTACTGTCAGGTTGTCACAGTTTTTGAGAATATCCTGATCGTTAGGCTCCAGAAAAAGTTCAAGAGTGCCAGGCTGCTCATTTTCACGGGCAGTACCTTCAAATTCGCTGGGGATGTAGCGAAATACCTGCCCACTGGCAATTTCGCCGCCATTAGTACAGGCAAAGTAAACCTCATTGTCACCAAACCACATTCCCTCTCCTCTGGCAAAGCGGGCAGCACCATTTTCATATCCACGGAAGCGCAAGTCATCCTCAGGAGCTTCTACATTATCAATGTCCAGCCACTCTACATCAAACTTCTGGTTTTTAGGCATTTTAGGGGTTTCCAGGTCCTTCCAGTTACGGGTGTCATAGCTCTTTTGTCCCTTTATAGCCAGTACCTGTAGTTTCCCACCTTTGTGTAGTTTGCCCTCTTTGTTGGGTAAAAAACGATAGATAAGACCATCTCCCCGATCTTCGGTCTGGTACACTATGCTGTTGCGAGGGTCTACACAAACCGCCTCATGGTTGAAGCGTCCCATTTCTTTAAGGGGCGTAGGCTCAGTCAGCCTGATCTTCTCCGAGGCAGGTACTTCAAAGTTATAGCCGTGGTCTTTTTCCAGCTCTTCACCGGCGCGGCTGGTATTTTCTTCGCAGGTGATCCAGCTGTTCCAGGGGGTTACACCGCCGGCACAGTTACGCACCGTGCCTGCCAGGCTCAGGTAAGAAGTTTCAACCTCTCCGCTCTTTTCATTAAAGATAAGTGTGGTAGTACCGCCTGTTCCCGGCTTACTTCCTTTACCATAATCATAGATCTGTTCTGGCTTGAGCTTACTCAGTAGCTCCAGATTTTTACCGTAAGGCCCTTCTTCTGCACCAGGATTAGTCTCGTGATTACGTATCAGGATCACTTTCCCCTGACTACCTTTAAAAGTAGACATCCCATCTGGATTGCCTGGGCTATAAAAGCCATCGGTCATTTTATCGCCTCCGCGAGAAATAATTTTGTAAGAAAAATCTTTAGGCAGGTTTAATATACCTTCAGGGTCTTTCAGCAAAGGACCATAGCCAGCATTATTTGCAGCGGGTGTCATAAACGACTTAGCATTTACATATTGGGTGAGCCCCATAAAACCCAGGCTTACAATTCCGGCTGACTTGATGAATGTTCTTCTGTTTTGTGTGTTCTTCTGCATCTGAGATTAGATTGAATAGGTTGGCAAATTACGGCTTTAGTATAAAGTAGAGGAGTTATGCCTGTTTAAGAAATTGTTAACATGCTTTAGGTAAATTCAATGTAGACGATGCACCTTAGAACAGGCAAAGTAATAGCTCACTCATTTTGAGTGCTTTAAGTTTACAACTACCGGGCATGCTGTTTTAAGTGATTGTTATCCTGAAAATAATACAGCTATATAAAGCAGTCTGGCAATGCTGGCAGATTTCGTTATGATTAAAAGTACTAAATTACAGCCTATGGACAAACAAACTCTTGTACAGACAATCTGGAATTATCATTTGATGAACCATTCTCTCGAGAAAGCCGACTGTATTCTCACCTTGGGCAGCCATGACCTGAGAGTAGCTGAGCATGCTGCGGACTTGTTTTTAGAGGGCTGGGCCGATACTTTAATCTTTTCCGGGGGGCTGGGCAGACTAACTGAAGGTATGTGGGAGCGGCCCGAAGCAGAAGTTTTTGCTGAGCTAGCCGTTCAAAAAGGTGTACCTAAAGAGAAAATTTATACAGAAGCGCTGTCCACCAATACCGGCGAAAATCTGAAATATACCAAAGCCCTGATGGATAAAGAGGGTATGGACTTTGAGAAATTTATCGTCGTGCAGAAACCTTATATGGAGCGCAGAGCATATGCTACTTTTAAAAAGCATTTTCCAGAAAAAAACTGTCTCATCTCATCTCCAGCATTAGATTATCAGAACTACTGCCTTGCCCATGACGAAGAAATAAACCACGAAAGAGTGATTCACCTGATTGTTGGTGATTTACAACGAATTAAGGTGTATGCAGAGAAAGGCTTTCAGGTAGCGCAGCAAGTGCCGGAAGAAGTTTGGGAAGCTTATCGTACATTGGTAAAGATGGGCTATACGGAACATCTCATTGAAGAATAAGTTTTTTTTAGTCATATTCATAAATCTATCAACCAAACCAATATTATGCTTTCATTTATTCTTAAATGGGTACTCTCTGCAGTAGCGGTGCTCATTGCAGCCTACATATTACCGGGAGTAACAGTAGAAACTTTTTGGGCAGCACTATGGGTTGCTGTTATCCTGGCCCTTTTTAACGCTATTCTTCGTCCTATACTGGTAATACTGACAATACCAGTGACCATACTCACGCTTGGCTTGTTTTTGCTGGTAATCAATGCTGTTATTGTGCTGCTGACCGACTCACTTATTGGCAACTTTTATGTGTCAGGCTTTTGGTGGGCACTCCTTTTTTCCCTGGTTGTTTCTTTACTAGGAGCCATATTTGACAATATTGCTGAAAAAGCCAACTAGGCGTTTGTATTCTTCAGTTCAGTATTCTTATTAATCAGAGTACTGAACTGCTCAATACTTTTGGTATTAGCCAATTAATTTACGGCTTTGGGTAGATCAGCATAGTGTTTTCTGATCTCTTAATTAGGATATACGCCCACATATGTTTGACAGTAATGCCCTTACCAAAAGTAGTAGAGGTGAAAGTTACTAAGGTAGGTAGAGTGAGCGGTTAGCTAAGCATATACATACAGCCTGAAAGGCTAAGCCAAGGGGAAACAGAATGGTGTAAACTGAGCTGAAAATAGTATGTTAGTCAGGAATAGAGCCCTTTTTCTTCTCTTCCAGATACAAGCGAACCAGTTCCACCGTAGTATGTACTCTGCTTTTTTGTAGCATGTTAGCCCGGTGGTTAGAAATTGTACGCTCACTTAGGTAAAGCTTTTCTGCAATCTGCTTAGAACTTAAGCCTTCGCTAATGAGCGATAGTACTTCCAGTTCTCTTTTAGATAAAGCACTAAGTGGATTTTTCTCGTCAAAACTATCTTCATCCGACCTCTGCTTTTTCTTTAATCCTGCAATTACTACCCTGTTGACCGTTTGGCTATAGTATTCGCCTCCTTTACTCAAACTCTTGATAGCGCTGATAAGTTCTTCGGTATCTGCATTTTTGGTAAGGTACCCATCTACCTGGTGGCGAAGAGCCTTTTGTACATAATCTGCAGACTCATGCATAGTAAAAATCAGAACTTTAGTTGGCAGGCCAGTACGTTTAATCTCTTCAGTAATGTCAAATATAGATCGCCCCGGCATGCTTATGTCTGACACAAGTACATCAGGTTTATGCATCTGTATTAACTGATGGAGTTGTTCGCCGTCAGAAGCCACGCCTATCAGCTCAATATCCTCATGGGTTGAAAGCATAAAAGAGGTGCTTTCTGTAAGAATTGCATGATCGTCGGCTAACACAACTTTGCATTTGCGCATGACAAAAAAATTTAAGAGTAGATATTGTAGTTAATGGGGTTAGGGAGCTTTTTTCTCTTTCAACATAAGTTTATAATTTCCCAATAACAACTAAAGAGTAGGATATAATTAAGGAATAAAGGGAAAAGCGGAGCGATTAGGGTAGTTTACCTATGCAATTAAGGTAGAAAGCACTATAGATGGAAATAACTAATAGCAATCAGGAAAGCTAGACTTTCCTGACTACTACTGTTTTAGAAAAAGTGTTTTTTAAACTGGATAATTACGGTGTATTTTCTGCACACTTACCCATTGTAAGGTGGTAAATTCTTCTAGTACAAATTCTCCTCCGAAGCGACCAATACCTGATGCTTTCTCTCCACCAAAAGCTACCATATATTCATCGTTGATAGACTGGTCATTGATATGTACCATGCCGGTTTTTATGCGCTTTCCTACTTCTACGGCATGCTCTATATCTTTGCTATGTACTGCCCCACTTAGTCCATAAGGAGAATTATTAGCCATTTCTACCGCCTCATCTACATTACTAAAGCGAATAAGGGGCGCAACCGGGCCAAATATCTCATTAGCGGCAATAGGCATGTCATTGGTTACTTCAGTAAGTACTACCGGCTCCATCAGCAGTTTGTCTACCTTACCGCCTACTATTTTTTTTGCGCCTGCTTCAATACTTTTTTGCAGATCTTCCTGTATACTATCTACTTGGCTCTGATTAATGATCGGACCAATTACAGTCTTTTTATCCTCCGGATTGCCTACTGGTAAATTCCTTACTTTATCTGCAAATTTTTCTGCAAACTGGTCATAGATGCTGTCCGCAAGCAGTATGCGATTAAGCGCAATACATACCTGCCCTTGGTGCATAAATTTACCCATAGTAGCAGATTCTACCGCATAGTCAACATCAGCGTCGTCCAGTACAATCATCACATTATTACCTCCTAACTCCAGAGAAGTTTTTTTGAGCGATTTACCTGCTAACTCTCCAATATGCTTTCCAACTTTTGTAGATCCGGTAAACGAAATTAGTTCAGGAATGGGGTGTGCCACCATAGCGTCGCCTATTTCGGAACTCTTACCCATTACTACACTAATTAAACCTTGAGGCACGCCTGCTTCCTCAAATATTTTTGCAATTAAAGTGCCTCCGGTCACTATCGTATCAGAGGCTGGCTTTAGTACTATTCCGTTTCCGGTAGCCAGAGCAGGTGCAAAAGAGCGCATAGACAAATGGTAGGGGAAATTCCAGGGGCTAATGATACCCACTACGCCCAATGGCTTGCGGTAAATGCGGTTTTCTTTATTAGGTATATCTGAAGGAAAAATATAACCATGCGAACGAGATGGAAAAGTAGCTGACTCTCTGGTAATCTCAAATGCGTTTGACCATTCCAGACCTGCTTTTAGCTGAGTGCTTCCGCTTTCTCTAACCAGCCAGTCTATAATCTCTTCCTTTCGGGCTTCCATAATATCAGCAGCCTTCAGTAGGACTGAACGTTTATGCGAAGGGCTGGTTTCTGCCCATTTCTTTTGAGCTTTGGCTGCTGCCTGATAAGCGGTATCTATGTCATCAGCACTACAGTTCTGGACTTCTGCAATCTGGCTATTGTCCCAGGGGTTCATAATGGGTGTGGTGCCATCAGCACTTCCTTTTCTCCACTCAGCACCTATATAGGCCAGGTGAAGGTTTTGATAAGTATTCATAAAAAAATTAATCTTTAAATCATAAAAAAAATACACTTATCCCAACGATATGCTAGTTTAAAAGTTGGAAGAATTTGTGATTTAGGATGCTATGAAATAGCATAATTATAACTGTAATAGGAGGAAGTTAGGCCAAAAATACCGTGTAGGGGCGAGAAGTGAATACGAGTATGCTAAAAGATTAGTTGTTGATTATCATGGATTTATGTAAAAATGTAAGCGCCCGATATTTTAAGAAAGGTAAATGGTTTAGGCGAGCTTAGGGTGGTGATGTTATGAGATAAGCATGATTTGTGAGTAAAATTTTGAAAACGGTAGTAATACATTAGAAGAAAACATAATGATAAAGTGAAGGTTGACTACTAAACTGATTTTTTAAACTAAGAAATTTACCATGAGAAAGAATAATGAAACAGTCCTGATTACAGGGGCCAGCAGTGGGTTTGGTTTAGAGTTTGTCAAACTTTTTTCGCAAGATGGCTATAACCTGATTTTGGTAGCCCGACATCAGAATGAGTTAGAAAGAATTGCAGAAGCCATTCGTATTAAACATCCGGAATGCTTTATCACAGTAATAGCCAAAGACCTTTCGCAGCCTGGATCAGCCGAAGCATTATACGCAGAAATTAAAGAGAAAGACCTGGAGGTAGATGTGCTGATTAATAATGCCGGCTTCGGAACCCACGGACTTTTTGTAGCCACTGAGCTGGAGAAGGAGCAAAAGATGATGCACCTTAACATACTGACTTTGGTAGAACTAACTAAACTATGCTTAAAAGATATGGTCAGAAGAAACAAAGGTAAAATATTACAACTTGCTTCTACAGTCTCTTTTATGCCAGTGCCTAAAATGGCCGTGTATGCTGCTTCCAAGGCTTTTGTGCTATCATTTACCGAAGCCCTACAAGAGGAACTGAAAAATACCGAAGTAACTATGACTGCCTTATGCCCGGGAGCTGGCGACACTGAGTTTTTTGAAAGAGCAAATGCTGAGGATACCCATATTGTACAGGACACTGGACTATCTGACCCTGCCAAAGTAGCTAAGGATGGCTACGATGCCCTAATGAAGGGAGACAAAAGAATTGTATCTGGTACTAAAAATAAGATTCAGGCTTTTATGTCTAATTTTGTGCCCGATAGCCTGCTTGCCAAAGGTATGGCTGGTATGATGGATGAAAAATAACTCATCATAAATAGCAATTAAATATTTTGAAGCAGTTAAAGGGCGTGCTTTTTCAATGGCTGAGAGAAACTTCTTTGTTCTCTCCACGAATTGGTATAGCTTTGAGCTTTCGTTCTTTGATAGCTTCAACATCAGCCGTTATAGGTTTCACTTAAGGTGAATTAATAGGGAATCGTGTGCAAATCACGAGCTGTCGCGCAACTGTAAATAACATTAGAGTTTTTGCCCTTGTACTCCACTGCAACATGCGGGAAGGATGGCAAAAATGTTATAAGCCAGGAGACCTGCCTGTTACGAGATGACGATGCCTTCGCGATCTGAGGTTTTAGTCAGGATTGATGCATATAAACTGTTTGAAATGGAGAGCTTTGTCTATTTTTAAGTAGGCTAGAGGTAACTTATGTCTAAGCCTGCCAAAAATGCTCTGTGTTCAGACAGGATTTGGTGTGTCATTTCCTTTGCTATCTCTCTTCTATCTCGGGGCCTCCCGAAGCGTGATAAGACATTTTCTTATTGTTTCACCAAAAATAGTGAAAATGCTAACGCACAATTTGGGGCATCCGCGCATTGGTGCCCGCCGAGAACTCAAAAAAGCCTGCGAAAACTACTGGACAGGCAAAATTAGCCAGCATGAACTCCTGCAAACCGCACAGCAGCTACGCAAAGCTAACTGGAAGCTGCAAAAAGAAGCTGGTCTTGATCTTATTCCTGTTAATGATTTTTCTTTTTACGATCAGGTACTGGACATGAGTCTGATGCTTGGTGCTATTCCTCCTCGTTATCAGGTACTACAAGAGCAGGGAGTGTCTGCTACCGATCTGTATTTTGCCATGGCTCGGGGTTATCAGAAAGACGGCCTGGATCTGGTAGCTATGGAGATGACCAAGTGGTTTGATACTAATTACCATTATATTGTACCGGAGTTTTATCAGAATCAGACCTTTAAAAGATGCTCTACCAAAGTACTGGACGAATACCGCGAAGCCAAATCTATGGGTATACCCGCAAAACCAGTATTAATAGGGCCGGTTTCGTACCTATTGTTAGGTAAAGAAAAAGATAAAGATTTTGATAAACTGGAGCTGCTGTCATCCTTACTGCCCGTATACCTGGAATTGCTAAGAGGTTTAGAAAAAGAAGATGTAGAATGGGTGCAACTAGATGAGCCTTTTCTGGCATTGGACCTGGAAGATAAGGAAAAGCGTGCTTTTGAGTATGCCTATCAGGTAATTCGTCAGACATTTCCTAAACTAAAGATTTTGCTGGCTACTTACTTTGAAGGAATAGCTCATAATCTACAACTGGCCAGCAGTTTGCCGGTATGCGCACTTCACCTGGACCTGGTACGTGCTCCTGAGCAACTGGAGAAAGTTATCAATTACCTGCCGGAGCAAATGAGCCTTTCATTAGGTGTAGTAGATGGTAGAAATATCTGGAAAAACAACTATGAGTCATCTCTTAAGCTTATTCGTCTGGCAGTGGAAAAGCTGGGCAAAGAGAGAGTTTTTATAGCCCCTTCCTGTTCACTTCTCCATGTACCTTATGATCTGGAACTGGAAACTGAAGAAAACTCTGCTCTCCACGAAGTAAAGCAATGGTTAGCATTTGCACGCCAAAAACTGGATGAAACTGTTATACTCAAAGAGCTTGCAGATGGCAATACCTCTGAGGAGGTAGATCGTAAATTTCAGGAAAACCAGCAGGCAGTAGAAAGTCGCAAAACATCTGAGCTTATACACAATCAATTCGTTAAAGACAGAGTAAAAGCGTATGAGCAGGCACATGCTAACCGTAAGAGTACTTTTACCAGCCGTAAAGCACAACAGCAAGCCTCGCTAAAGCTATCTTTATTCCCTACAACAACTATTGGTTCGTTTCCGCAGACACAGGAAGTAAGAAGCTGGAGAAGGCAGTTTAAAAAAGGGCAACTAACAGCAGCGCAATACGATCAGTTGATAGAGGAAGAAACGGAAAAAGCTATACGCTGGCAGGAGGAAATAGGAATAGATGTGCTGGTACACGGAGAGTTTGAAAGAAATGATATGGTTGAGTACTTTGGTGAACAACTGTTAGGCTTTGTATTTACTCAAAACGCCTGGGTACAAAGTTATGGAAGCCGTTGTGTTAAACCTCCCATTATTTTTGGTGATGTATATCGCCCCGAACCTATGACGGTAAGGTGGACAAGCTTTGCCCAGCGGCTCACTAACAAGTATGTAAAGGGAATGTTGACGGGGCCAGTTACCATACTGCAATGGTCTTTTGTTCGTGATGACCAGCCGCGTTCAGAAACCTGCCTGCAAATTGCCTATGCTATTCGCGACGAGGTACAGGATTTAGAAAAGAATGGTATCAAAATCATTCAGATAGATGAGCCTGCCATAAGAGAAGGTCTCCCTTTGCTTAGAAAGGACTGGGACCATTACCTGAATTGGGCAGTTACTGCATTTAGAGTTTCTGCTGCAGGGGTGGAGGATGATACCCAAATCCATACCCATATGTGTTATTCTGAGTTTAACGACATTATTGAGCATATAGCCGCTATGGATGCTGATGTTATCAGTATAGAAACCTCTCGTTCACAGATGGAACTGCTAGATGCTTTTGCGGACTTTGATTACCCTAACGAGATAGGGCCAGGGGTGTACGATATTCATTCCCCTCGGGTACCTACAACTGAGGAGATGACAGCGCTTCTGAAAAAGGCGGCTGACGTACTCCCTGCCTCACAGCTTTGGGTAAACCCTGATTGTGGACTAAAAACACGTGCCTGGGAAGAAACCAAACAGGCACTGATAAAGATGGTAGAAGCAGCCGGACGCATGCGTGAGCTTGTAAGTAAACCTGCAGTCTGATATATTAAGGGCGAGTCTTAAACGACTCGCCTCTATTGTTATATGTCTTCAAGCTGTTGTATGCCTAAGCACGAGATTAAATCTTGCCCACTTTGCGGAACATCATTTGAGTGCAAACCTGGAAATATCGGACAGTGCCAGTGCTATGGTGTTGTGCTTGACAAAGAGAGCATTCGCTATGTGCGAGAGAATTTTGAGAGCTGTTTATGCAGAAGTTGTCTGCAAAAAATTGCAAAAGAAAAGGGTATTGAAAGCTGAGTCTCTCAGGTGTTAGTCAAAGCTGATAATCTTTTTACTCAGTGCTTTTACAATCATTTCTACCGGAGAGGTTGCATCTAGCTTTTTGAGTATATTTTTACGATGAGCATTAATTGTATGAGGGCTCAGGTTCAATAAAGAAGCAATTTCCTGTGTGCCTTTCCCCTTAGCGATGTAGCGAATAATCTGTGTTTCTCTTTCAGTGAGTTCTCCAGATGATGAATCGTGTGAGCTGCGGTATATTTTCTGGTTCATTAGTACATCCAGCACACGGTTACAGAAAAACTTTTGCCCTTGAGTAATAGAGTAGAAAGCGTTTAAGATTTCCTGACGGCTACAGTCTTTGGTTAAAAATGCCAGTACTCCTGACTCAAGTACCTGCAATATATTTTCTTGCTGCTGGTCTGCTGTAATAATAAAAATTTTAAGGTCTGGGTACTTTTGTGCTAGCTGTAAACAGGACTCCGCGGTAAATCCTGCCAGCTTTTCGTAGTCAAGTACCAGTATATCAGGCGTGTGAGTGCGAATACTTTTATCTAGTTCAGTTTTATTTTTCACCTGCCCGCATACTTCAAAAGTGTTCTCTTTAGAAAGAATCCGTTCTATACCTGCTAAAGCAAGTTCTTGTGGGTCAGCTATTAGTACTTGGGTTACTTTCATGGAAGAGGTTAGGCCGTGCATCTAAAAAATAGAAGACAATCACTTTTGTATGAACTAAAAAAAATATTGTCTTTATTTAAACTAATTATAAATTACCCAAAACTAAAGTCTTATTTAGAAGAAAGCAATACACTCTCAAGATTTATCCAAAATGAAGCACAAGATTGTAACATTAACGAGAGGTATTCGGGCAGTTTTAATCCATGTATATAGTTTGCAAATACTAATAGGCTATTTTACTTTTACAGCATGTATCGTGTACTCAACATAGCTATTGCCACTATACTTTTGCTCAATGCTTTTTCATTGAGCCTGGTACAGTTTAGCTTTGAGCTAAACCGAGAGTACATTGCCGCGAATTTGTGTATTGAAAAGGATAATGAAATTAGCATCTGCAAAGGCCAGTGCTTTTTGAAAGACCAATTAAACAGGGCTGATAACCGACAGGAGCAGGGAGAAAGCACCTCTGTGGTATTAGCTACTTTCTTTGTGCCTCACAAATTAGTCACTAATTTTCAACTGCCTACATTGCCCGGGCTTTCTTTATCTTCATTTGTAGCCTCATGCTATTCACACCTCTTGGTGTTTCATCTCTTTCATCCCCCTCGTTAATAAGTTTTCGTCACGTGTTCTTGTAGTTTTTTTAAGCATGATTTAATGATAGCCAGAGGTTAGTTTAATCTTTTTGGCCAGATCAATAAGTATGCTCGGGCTACGTTTTTAGAATAAGTCATTTACCCAAAAGACGATACCTATGAAACATATCATTTCAGTCATCTTACTGATAATTGTATTCGGCTTTAGTGCCTGTAAAGAGGACGGAAACGGAGAGGTAAAAGAAACAGCTACTCTAAATCTGGAACTTAGCCATACGGTAGGTGGAGAAGCTCTGGTTTTCAACACTCAGGTATACAGCAATGCTCTAGGAGAGAAATACAACATACAGGATTTTAAATATTATCTGAGCAACATAAAGCTTCGTAATGCCTCTGACGGCACGTTCTTTCTAGAGCCGGAAAGTTATCATTTGGTGCAGGCAGAAGAAGGGAATAACTTTGTAATAGTTATAGAAAATATTCCACTGGGTAAGTACTCTCAGCTAGAATTTGCGATTGGAGTGGATAATGCTACCAATACTTCTACCGATAGGCTAGGTGCTCTGGACCCCAGCAATGAAATGGCCTGGGACTGGAACACCGGCTATAAATTTTTATTGTTAGAGGGCAAGTATGGTACTGCCGAAGACCAGCTGAATGAAGGTCTGGTGTACCATATTGGAGGAGATGCTAATTACCGAATTCTCAAGTTTGACCTCAAGACTAATGGAGATGAGTTGGAACTTAAAGCGAACCAGGAGCAGAGCATAGCTTTGGATGCCGATGTGGCCGCGATTTTTGCGGCCCCTAATCCGGTGAGTTTTGCTGAGCACCCCGTAGTAATGCATGACCCTTTTTCGCAGAAAGTAGCAGATAATTACGCGGCTAATATGTTTAGCCTCAGCACCTTGAAATAAATTTTTTCATAGAAACCATAGCCAAACCAAGATTAAGTAATGTTACAAAAATTAGCTGTGCTATCTCTAAGTACCGTACTTATAATAGCCTGTAACCCACAAAAAGAACAAGCAAGTACTACAGAAGTACCCTCAGAAAATACGGTAAATGAAATGAGTGAGTTGGAGAAAGAGCATCAACTGTTCCGTCCCGGCTACGCCGATAGTATTAATGCGGGGCTAATCCCTGAAGATACAATGGTTACCAGTGCTCGCAGACTGGCAGAGGGCACTGTAGGAGGAACAGAAATTAGCATTAATTATGGCTCTCCTGGTAAAAGGGGCAGAGTAATCTGGAACGGATTAGTTTCTTACGATCAGGTTTGGGTAACTGGTTCGCATTGGGCCACTGCCATTACTTTCGGACAAGATGTAAAAGTAGAAGGTACTACCATACCCGCAGGAACCTATGGCTTTTTTACCATTCCTGGCAGAGAAAACTGGACCCTGATTCTTAATGAAGTATATGATCAGCATCTGGCAGAAGAGTATCAGCAAAGCCAGGACCTGGTTCGCGTACAGGTACAGGCAAAGGAGCTGGAAGATGTAGTGCAGCGCCTTACCTACGAGGTTGAAGATCTGGGAGACGGCAAGGGAATGATTCATATGAGTTGGGACCAGGTACAGGTAAGCTTAGCTTTTGATGTAAACTAATTAAAGAAGTTTATCTCCTTTCGTGAGAGTTAGATTATACATATCGCTTTTAATGGCCTTTCTGCTATGGCTACATGCCTGGCAGTTGGCCATTATTGTGTATAACTATGAGTACAATCAGGAAGTGTTTGTACGCCTGTTCTGCGAAAACCGGAACCAGCCTGAGCTGCACTGCAATGGACAATGTTTTCTTCAGGATAGTATTAAGCAGGCAGAGCAGGAGCAGGAAAGCAGTACTTTTGAAGTTAAGCTAAACTGGTCACCCATCTGCTCGCTGGCAGTGCAAAAGCATAATACCAAAGTCACTATACTACAGGAGCACAATTACCAATCATTTAAAAGCAGCCTGCCCGATATCTTAGTGAGCAGAGGTATATTTCACCCGCCACAATCTTAATCTGTGTTTTGTAAACCTTTTTTTTCCAGACTATAGTGTACAGCTAGCGCAGCGCAGTACTTATACTATAGCTTCTGGCTAGGGCTTTATTGCCCATTGCTAATACCAATTTCTTCATCGTTTACACAAAATCAGAATGAGATTTATCAGTTTAATCATTGTAGTTATTATTAGCTATTTACCTATGTCAGCACAACATCAATGAACTTCTGGTCGCCCGGATGGCCATGGTCCTATAGGTGTGATGGGCGATCATACCCATAGCAAAGGCGATGTGATGTTCTCTTACCGCTATATGTTTATGGATATGCAAGATATGCGACAGTCTACTAATTCACTAAGCATAGCGACAGTGTTGCAAGAGTACATGCTAAGCCCTTTAAGTATGCTTATGCACATGCATATGCTGGGTGCTATGTATGCTCCCAGCGACAAACTTACGATCATGCTTATGCTCAACTACTTACAAATGAGTATGGATCATCGTACGCGCATGGGAATGAATTTTACTACTGAGTCTTCAGGCCTGGCAGACAGCTGGGTATCTGCTTTGTATAAGGTTTATGATCAGAATGGACAGCGTGCACATATCAATCTGGGACTGAGGGTACCAAGTGGGTCTATTGATGTAAAAGGGGTAAGCCCTGCTTCGGCACCGGACGAAACACAGCTGCCATACCCTATGCAAATCGGGAGTGGAAGCTGGGGACTAAAGCCCGGCATAACTTATCTGCTAGAAAAAGAAAGCAGTAGTATGGGCGCACAGGCCAGCATTTTACTGCCTCTCCATGAAAATGACAGAGGCTACCAACTTGCTCCTCGCTCAGAAGTTCTTGCCTGGTCAGCTTATCATCTCACAAATATGATAAGTGCCTCTTTGAGGGCTACTGCTGTTTTTCAGGGAGAAATCTCTGGTGCAGATGAGGCATACAATATGGCTGTGATGAATCGTATGGTGCCCACTGTATTTACCGAAAATAGTGGGGGAAAGTGGCTGTTTTTGGGTGGAGGTATTAATTTTTATGTACCAGAAGGTGCCCTGAAAGATGTACGTCTGGCAATGGAATATGAGTATCCATTGGTGCAGGATTTAAACGGTACCCAAATGGAGACCAAGCAAAAGCTTACATTAGGTGTACAATATGCTTTTTAAAATGTTCCGATCTCACAATTAATATAGAACCACTAATCAACTTATAGGTATGAAACATATTAATTACTGTTTGATGGCCCTGCTTTTCAGTGGCTTATTAAGCTGTCAGACTGCTTCAGAAAAAGAAGCTAAAGATCCTGAAATGGAAAAAGCCCAAACGATATACACGGAAGCTATCGCTATACATGACGAAGTGATGCCACGTATGGACGAAATTATGAGGCTGAAAAGAAAACTCAGGGCACAAAAAGATTCTTTGTCTCAACAGGGCGCAGATACTTATGCTGCCCGAATAGATAGTATTGAGCTACTCATTACTAAGCTGGAAAAGGCTGATGACGCTATGATGCAGTGGATGCGCTCCATAAAACAGCTACCTGCTGAATTATCAGATGAGGAGCATGATCTACAAACTCAGTCCGATACCAGTCAGAACCGTGTGCCTGTGCAACAGTTAATAGAAGAGCAGGAAGCACAAAAAGAAGCTATTGTTGAGGTAAAAGCTATGATGGAAGAAAGTATCGCTAAAGCTAAAACATATTTACAGCAATAACCCGCGAACTATAGTACTACAGGAGGCTATGGAAAATTGTCATGCAAATTTCATAGCCTTTTCTTTATAGGAGTTGTAATTAATAATGTTAAAGGATATCTGTATGCTTGCTTAAAAATTGATATGAATTTGTCATTTTATAAATAAGGCTGAATTTATCTATCTTCATACTTTGTTCTGCCCCTGAGCACTATAGACAATATTCAATATGAGTACCAATAAGATGGATCCTGAACGTATGCTTTCTCCCTTTAGCAGTTGGGATGTATATGCTATGCATTTACATGAATGTAGAGTTACGGCCAAAAAGAACGATGATCTGCAAAACCTGCTAAAACTACACGATCGTTACAAGTGGAATATTGACCTGGAGGTGCTACTTCAGCAACCGTACGAAGCATTAGTACTAACCGATATGGACAAGCAAATTTGTTGGGTCAATCCTGGTTTTGCCAAAATGACTGGTTACCCCGCGCAGCACGCGATGGGTAAGGACCCTAAATTTTTGCAAGGCAAAAACACTTCCGCTGAAACAAAAGCACTTATTCGTAAAAAGCTGGAAAGCGAAAAGCCTTTTGCCGCAGACGTGATCAACTACCGTAAGAATGGCGAAGAATATATTTGTCATGTGGAAATACACCCACTCTTAAACCACAAAAAGGAACTTACCCACTTTCTGGCGCTGGAAAGAGAAGTCTCCGACAATTAGCTAGCGGGCTAGCTACTATTAGTAATACACCCTAACAGTAGCTACATATAAACGCTATACTTAGTCATTGATAAGTAAGAAGGACAAATTTAGTTTTGGGTTTTATTTGAAATGAATCTAAATAAAGCCTAATGAGAAACTATATACCGATCCTAACCTTCTTTCTTTTTTGTCATAGCGTACTTGCACAGCAAGCGGCTTCAGTAAGCGGCCAGATTACAGAAGCTACAAGTGGTGCAGCTCTGGAGTCTGTCAATGTTGGCCTGCAAGGTACTACGCTTGGTACTACCACCGATGCCCAGGGCAATTTTCTGCTTAGTGGAATAGAGCCAGGTAACTATAATTTAGTGATATCTTCGGTAGGCTACACTACAATTAGCCGAGGCATTAAGCTCAATGCAGGAGAGACTTTAACATTCAATTTACAGTTAAGAAGTGGCGCTACTGAGCTGCAGGAAGTAGAAATTACCGGCAGAAAAGAAACGACCTATCAAAATAGCGTATCTTTTATAGGCTCAAAAACAGCGACCCCCTTACAGGATGTTCCTCAAGCCGTTAGCTATGTTACCAAAGAAATTATCCAGGACCAGCAGGCTTATCGTACTTCCGATATTGTGAAGAATTTGAGCGGAGTCAACCAGTTTTCTTATTATGATGATTATACCATCAGAGGCTTCCGCAATGGTAGCACACAGTCTAATCTCATCAATGGATTGCGTTCGGTAGGGATTTTTGGCCCGCAACCGCTGCTTACTAATATGGAGCGTGTTGAAGTAATCAAAGGTCCGGCTTCTGCCCTGTTTGCAGATGTAAATCCTGGAGGAACCATTAACTACGTGACTAAAAAACCTCTGGACGAAGACCGTAAGTCCATTGGGTTTACCATCGGTAGTTTTAATACGTTAAGAGCTACGGCAGATTTTACCGGGCCTATGAATGAATCAGGTACTTTACTGTACAGATTGAACCTGGGTTATGAGGATACCGACACCTTTCGTGACCTTCAACAAAAGACTACTTATATAATTGCACCTTCCATCTCTTTCTTACCTACAGATAAAACCAGTGTCAATTTTGATTTGGTTATCAACCGTTATCAGGGCAAGTTGGATCGTGGGCAACCTATTTTTGGGGCCTCTGCCGGTGATGATCTAAACAGTACGCCAACTTCTTTTGCATTGGGCCAGGCCAATGACTACCACAAAAACAATGTGCAATATTTTACGCTCTCGCTCAACCACCGCTTTACAGATGCGCTCTCATTTAATGCTTCTTATATGAAGTTCAGCTGGAACGAAGATCTTTTTGAGCATCGTACTTCCAACCGCTTTGCGGTAGACAGTCTGGGAAATCAGATTCCTACACAGATGGAGATGCAGACCATTAACCGTATTCGTAAGCAGGTAGCTGATAACCTGACCACCTACTTTGTACTAAATGGAAGTACCGGCCCCTTACAACATCAGCTTGTAGTAGGCTTTGACTACATTCAGCAGGTTCAGCCCGCAGGGGGGGCGCAAGCCCGTTCGTTTGGCTACCGAACTATTGATGGAGGAGTTGCTTCAGGTTATGATCCTTCTCAGTCTCAGTTTTTTAGGTTTGAAAACGGTATGCCGGTGCCTAATGTACCTCATTTCAATCTGGAGAACCCTAACTATACCATCGGTTACCCTAACGAATATCTGGTTAACAGTAATTTGCCACAGCCAGCTACTCGCTATTTCACGTATGGATTCTACGTGCAGGATCAAATTAGCCTGGGTAAGTTTCAGGCACTGCTAGCCCTACGTCAGGAAAACTACCGTGATGTTGTCGGATACAAAACAGAGGAGGAAGAATTAGTAAAGCAGGAAAAACTGTTGCCTCGTATAGGTTTGGTATACGAGCTAAACGAACGCATCAATTTATACGGAACCTATACCGAAAGCTTCCAGCCTCAGACCGCCTCAGTATTGCAGGATCCAAATGTAGGCGGCCCCTTTGATCCTTTATCAGCTAATATGTGGGAGGCCGGAATTAAAAGTACATTCTTCAATGAGCTGTTTTCTGTAAACCTGGCGATCTATCGTATAGAGCAAAATAACATACTGGTAAATGCCAATAATGCAGGTAACCCAGACTTGCTGGAGCAAAGAGGGCAGGAGAGAGCCAAGGGAGTAGAAATAGATGTAATAGGAAACCCGCTGCCCAACTTTAGCTTGAATTTTAACTATGCATATAATCGTGCTGAAATTACAGAAAGTGATAATGAGGAAGAGATAGGACGGATAAAAGAGAATGCTCCCGAACATCAGGGAGGTATCTGGGCTAAGTATACCTTTGCTAAAGGCATATTCAGCGGGCTGGGTATTTCGTTGGGTAGCAATTTTGTTACAGAAAGAAATACTTTTGATACCTATAGCATAGTTGATGGCGTTCCATTAGGCCTTACCTTACCCAGTTATGTAGTGTTTGATGCAGCACTCTCTTACCGAGTTAACAAGTTCAATATCGCAGCTAATTTTAATAATCTATTGGACAAAACCCATTGGGTAGGAGGGTATAGTTATACTCGTCTCTACCCTGACGCACCACGTAATTTTCTTCTAAGTGTAGGTTACACTTTTTAAAAACAGATAGATAGTGCTAAGCAAAGATCAGTTATTTAAACTACACAGCTGGGTGGGCATAAAGTTAAGCATACTACTGTTTGTAGTATGCTTTTCGGGTACACTGGCGGTGCTCAGCCACGAAATGGACTGGCTGTTTAACCCCGATGTACGGGTGAGCCCTGCGGATACCTATGCCTCTTGGAATACAATCGCTGAAAATGTAAAACAGGAATTTCCTGAAGGAAAAATAAGCTACTGGCAGCGTGCCAATGAACCTTACATGGCTGACCTGATCTATGTAATGCAGGATAATGATCTGAAGTATGTATTTGCTAACCCTCATACTGGCGAGGTACAGGGGTATGCTGATATTACTATCGCACGATTTCTAAGAGATTTGCATTATTACCTCTTCATCCCCTTTCAGATTGGTCATTTTACAGTCTTATTCTTCGGCTTTATACTTACTATTTCTCTACTTACAGGAATTTTCTACTATAACGACTGGTATAAGGAGCTCTTTGTACTCAAAAGCGGTAAAGGGAGTCGGGTTTTTTACAGCAGCTTACACAAGTTGGTCGGGGCGTGGTCTATCCCCTTTATGTTTATCATTTCTCTAACTGCGATCTGGTACTTTGTAGAGCGTGCCGACCTTCCTAAAGTGTCTTCTTATCTGGATGAAGAGCGTCCTACCATAGAAATTACAGAGGGGCAGCAACTCCCCAACCTTGATTATGATGCCTATGTGGCCATAGCGGAAGAGGCCATAGCAGGATTGAAAGTGAAATCAATTTTGTCGCCTCAAAAGCCAGATGAGCCTGTATACCTCACCGGTACTTCTGATGTACCGCTGGTTAGGTACAGGGCCAACAGGGTGTATATTAACCCGCATAATCAGGAGTTGCTTAAGGTGCAGAAGGCAACAGAAATCAACTCCATTACCTGGATAAACGATATTGCCGACCCAATACATTTTGGCTATTGGGGTGGCTTGCTCACTAAATTAATATGGTTTGTATTTGGCCTGGCACTTTCCTCTCTGGTACTTACAGGCCCGTGGCTGTACCTAAAAAAGCGTAGAAAAAAAGATCGTTTGCAAAGGGAAAGGAGGCTTGCGCATGGGTAAGTGGTTGTATGTTAATCTAGTACTGGTAGCTGCCAGTATCATATGTATGTTTCTGCTCTATACCTACAGGTATGCGCCAGGCATACATGTCTATCTGCTTTCCACAATATTCTGGTTGATGCTTGGTGGGCTAGGTTACTACATCTTTGTGTACAGGATTAAGCTAAGTGAGCAAAAAGGAGAAAAAAATCATCAAAAGATAAGCCTGTCGGCCAAAAGCAGCAGACCAAATGTGCGTCCCAAAGCCGCTCTAAATAAAGAGAGACCTCAGGTAGTATTGAAAAAACAAAAAAACAACAAACATGGAAAATGAAAAAATAGGCCTTTTTTATGGCTCAGACACTGGTTATACCGAAGGTGTAGCTAATCAGATTCGCGAAATCCTGGGCGAAGATCAAATTGAAGTACATGACATCAATCGCGCAAAGTCAGGAGATTTTGCACCCTACCAACGTATTATTATCGGCCTGTCCACCTGGCACGATGGCGAGCTACAAAGTGATTGGGATGCTTTTTACGAAGATTTTAAGACAATTGATTTTAGCGGTAAAACGGTAGCATTCTTCGGTTTGGGAGATCAGATTGGCTATGGAGAATATTTCATAGATGGAGTGGGCATACTGGGAGATGTGGTATACGAAAACGGTGGACACATTATTGGGGTATGGCCAACGGATAACTATGACTACGAAGCTTCTAAAGCGGAATTTCAGGAAGGTTGGTTTCTTGGTTTAGCAATAGATGAAGATAATCAGTCTGAAATGACGGTAGGAAGAGTAACCGCCTGGACGCAACAACTCGTAGAGGAATTTGCAGAGGCGGTTGGTAGCGCTGAAGACTAAACTTTTGTGTAATTTTAACGGTTTTGGTAAGTCTTAAACCAATATCTTGCTAAGTGATATTGTTAGTTTTATTAGACAGAGCTAGCGGTATCACTATTTTTTAACTTAAGAGTAAATAGAGGATTGCTCTCGTAGTGAGGAGTTATAAGTTGAACCTTTATAAGTTGCTATCCATCTCCAAATGACATCTTCTACTGGGTTCTACCCTCAATTACTACTATATTAAAGCTTATGAGTGGAGAGGAGCAAATAAACAAAAGGAATACTAATTATAAACGCTGGTCTTTTCGTTTAATGGTATATAGTGTCATTACCTATGCCAGTATACTGTACCTCTATTTTAAAAACAGTACGGGGCTGCATCATTCTGAGCTACTTTTCAATTTGCTGGCTGTCATTTTTCTGATGGCTTTGCTACTTCAGGGGCTGGGCTATGCTTTTTTTAGGTTGAGCATTAAAAATCATGAAGCGCAAGACTACCAACTGAGAGTCTTACGCTGGGGGTATCCTCTGCTTTTCGCTTTATCGCTGCTACTCTTTTATCTGGGGTTCTCTGTATTTTAGCCGTGAGCTTAAAATTTGGCCTAAGCCTGACACAAGCAGGTCCGATCCTCATGAAACTGCTATAGCGATGGATAAAGATTTTCTTCAGTCATTGGATGTGGAAGATAGAGATATCCTTCCTTTTCTGCCCTATCTGCTGCAAGACCTGTGGCTGCTGGGTAGTATGCCAGACTATATGTTGCAACTTATCCAGAAGCACAATGTAGTTAGACCTGACCATCATATTCTGGATTTAGGTTGTGGTAAAGGGGCCGTGCTAATATACTTAAGAGAGGCCTTATCTTTTCAGGGAAAGGGGATTGATCTGATACCCGAATTTATCAATGATGCCTGCCATTACGTTCAGAATCATAAGCTTGACCAGAATTTAGCGTTTACAGTAGGTGATATTCGGCAGGAGGTCAAGACCCAAAGAGGTTATGATCTTCTTATTTATGGGCATGATGCAGATGTGCTGGGTGATGTAGCTACCTCATTAAAATTACTCCAAAACTGCATACATGAGAGTGCTCATATTCTTCTTGAAGCTACATACCGCGAGAGGCAATCTAAGCTCAGTACATACCCCACCCAGGAAGAACTAGAAGAACAACTGAAGCAAAGCGGCCTACAGCTAATTGACCAAATTATTTGGGATAGAGATAAGCTCCAGCTCATCAATTTGAAAAACACTACCAGCATTGAAAAGCGTGTAGCCGAACTTATACCTCAGTACCCTGGTAAAGCCTCTTTATTTGATGTTTTTTTGGAGAAGCAAAAAGAAGAGTGCCAGCAGTTGGAGCAAGAGCTTTATTGCATTAGCCTCTTGCTAAAAAAGTAGAAGTTTATACAAATTAAGCTGAGGGATTCTTTAATTTCCATAAATAAAACGGACAAATGACGAGACCAGAAAAACCTGCTCTAATCCTAATAGATATTCAAAAAGGAATGGATGACCTGGACTATTGGGGAGGCCGTAGAAATAATCCTGAAGCCGAAGAAAACGCTAGGCAACTGCTAGACTACTGGAGGGCAGAGCAGTTGCCCGTTTATCATGTTAAGCATAATTCCACCAATCCTCAATCCAGGCTTAGACCCGGACAGCCCGGTAATGAAATCAAAGATATTGTAAAACCCCAGAGAGAAGAACCGCTATTGCAAAAGCATGTGAATAGTGCATTTATCGGTACAGATCTGCAACAAAGATTAGAGGCCGCCTGCATCAAAACTTTAGTAATAGTCGGGCTTACTACAGAACACTGCGTGTCTACCAGTGTACGTATGGCCGCCAACCTGGGCTTTACCGTATACTTACCTTCAGACGCTACTGCTACCTTTGATAAGGTAGGTCCTCAGGGTAAAAAGTTTAGTGCAGAAACTGTGCACGAAGTAGAGTTGGCGTCTCTTCATCAGGAGTTTGCTACAGTACTTACCACCAGAGAAGTCCTTAAGCTTGTGGCGCATTAGTCAGTTTGTAAACGTAAAAACATTTTTACTCTCAATCAGCTTTATTAGTGATACTATTTTTAGCAGGTTATTTAGTTGTTTGTTACTAAGTGTTTTAATTTTAGATGTGTAATAACCTGTATTTTTTATATGCACTTTACACATACATTCGTTATCTTATATGTAAGATTTGTGTATTTTTTTGAGATTCTACTACTTTTAAACTTTTTCACTATGAGTAAATTTATCATCCCTCTAGGTCTATTTTTAATGTTAGGCTGTTTAAGTTGCACAGATGGGAGTCAGGAGATACAGGAAAAAGCAGAAATATGGCAGTGGAGCGACAACAAACTTAAAGAGCAGGAAGCTATAGTGCTGATGCAGGATCTGGCACGTGCGCAGCAATACGAAGCCGCACTAGAGCAATTTGAATGGCTCACTACCTATAATCCGGGTTTGCACCATAGTATTTACCTTGATGGGCTCGGTATTTATGAGCAGATGATTAATAATTGTGATGACACTGAAGACATGCTTAAGCTGAGTGTGCAACAGGAAAAGGTGAAGCAATTAATGAAAACCTATTTTCCTGAACATGCTATACAAAAGTTGTAAAGTTTTATTTTAGGGGTAAACAAATTAATCATCATTTGAGTACCCCTTATTTTTATTCCTATCTCTGTGCTTTTTGCTATCTACTCTTTAGCTGTGGCCAGGGAGATAAGCTACCCTCTTCTAGTCCGGCAGGTTTTTCTTCTCGCGACTCTCTTTCTAAAAATGTACGCCCTTATCTTAGCTATGATGAGGACCTGATTGCACTCACCCATGCAATTCTTGTTGATGGTTCAGGACGTACAGCTCAGGAAGAGCAGACCATTATTATAGACAAAGGTTATTTTAAGGAAGTAGGTCCAACCGCCACGGTAAAAATTCCCTCCCAGGCTAAGGTGATAAACTTAGCAGGAAAAACTGTGGTGCCCGGTATTGTAGGAGTGCATAACCATTTGCATATGCCTGGCATTAGCTTTCTGGGAGAAGCGGCTGCCTACCTTTATTTAGCATCGGGCGTAACTACCATACAGACTTGTGGAGCCGCTTCGCCATATCAGGAGCTGGAATTAGCAGCGCAGATAAAAAAAGGGCAGATAGCCGGACCAGAAATTATCAATAGTGCGCCATACATTAGTGGGGAGGGTGGCAATCCTAACATGATTATTCCCCGAAACGAGACCCACCTTAGAGATACCATGCAATTTTGGATAGATCAGGGAGTCCGTTGGTTTAAAGTTTATCGGCATACCAAAGCAGAAGACCTCAAAGTAGTTATAGATGTGGCTCACAGACATCAGGCAAAAGTTACTGGGCATCTATGCTCCATCACCTTTGCGGAAGCCAGCAGACTGGGAATTGACGGTATTGAGCATGGCTTAAATAGTACCAGCGACTTCCGCCAGGGTAAGACTTATAATATGTGCAATGGCTCTCATGCCTATATGGATAGCCTGGAAGTGGATAGTGAAGCCGTAAAAGAGCTTCAGCAATTAATGATTGATAGCGGTGTTTTTATAACCTCTACTTTGTCTATTTACGAAGCTAGCATACCTGAAAGAGCTTTTGCGGACGAGCGTAGCCTGATAGCCATGACACCCACTCTTAGAGCAAGCTATAGGGAGCGAAGAGCGCGCCTGGATCAGGATGAAGCAAAAGGACAGCGTTTGAAGCGACTTCACAGGATAATGGCTTTTGAAAGGCAGTTTGTACAGATGGGAGGTTTGCTTAGTGCTGGTGCTGACGCGGGGCGGCACATTTTGCCAGGCTTTGGTGATCAACGTAATTTTGAGCTGCTTGTAGAAGCGGGGTTTAGCACCGAAGAAGCTATTCAAATTATGACCTCCAATGGAGCCAAAGTGCTGGAACGCACAGACATTGGAAGTGTAGCTCCTGGTAAAAAAGCAGATCTACTAATATTGGATGGTGATTTAAGAACAGAGCCTTCAGTAATCAGGTATGTAGAGCATGTATTTAAGGCGGGCTATGCATACAGCCCTAAGCTCTTGTTGAAAGAGGTAGAGGGCAAAATAGGACCACAATAGCTGATACTAAGAATTATAAGCTAAAGTTAAATATCCTACTAAACTAATGGAAGTACTCACTCAAGATGACGTCAAAGAAGTGCTGGAGGCATATCCTTCTCCTTTTGATCAAAAAATTAAGAATCTTCGTCAACTTATTCTGGATACCGCTGAAGCCGAGGGAGTCAGCCGTGTTGTAGAAAGCCTCAAATGGGGAGAGCCTGCTTATCTGGTCAAAGGTGGTAGTACCATACGTATCAATACGATAAAAAACAGGCCTGAGCATTATGCTATGTATTTCATTTGTAGTACCGGCCTGGTCAAGACATTTAGAATTTTGTATGATGATTTACTTCAGTTTGAGGGTAAGCGAGCAATTGTATTTCATAAAAACGAAGGGCTGCCCATTACTCAGCTTAGGCATTGTATTAGTTTAGCACTCAACTATCACCGTATCAAACATTTGCCTATGTTGGGAGCCTGACATTTATAGGGGGTTACCTGTCATAAGAACAAATAGACTGTCTGCTAAATAGTAGTGCTAAAAGAGTAAAACGTAATACAAAATTCTTACGGCATTACGACTAACCCGGAGCATAAGTGAGCGTACTAACTTATTTATGATAATTTGTTGAGAGTACGCACATGAAAAGTTATTGGATCTTACTTATTGCCATTGTTTGCGAAACAATTGCTACTAGCGCTCTTAAAGCCTCAGATCAGTTTAGCAAACTGCTGCCTAGTATTATTACTGTAGTGGGCTATGGTGCCGCATTCTATTTTTTAAGTCTTACCCTAAAACATATTCCTGTCGGTATTGCGTATGCTATCTGGTCTGGGGTAGGCATACTTCTTATTACATTGGTAGGGGTTGTATGGTTTAAACAGACACCTGACTTAGCTGCTATTTTGGGTTTGTCTTTAATTATTATTGGTATTATAGTCATCAATGTTTTTTCCAATACTTCCGCACATTAGTCGGGTAAAAAAATAAAACTCCCTTACCAGTTTAGAAGAAGCTTAGCTGGTGGCAGACCTATATTTTATTAATTTGCTTTCTTTTACTTTTAAGCAAGTGTAGACTTATTATGCAGACTTTTGTTCACTATTTTTTACATCTGGTATTCCCTGCTTTTCTTGCCTGTATGCTTTTTAAAAAACAATGGAAAAAAGCCTATCTAATACTTCTGGCCACTATGTTGGTTGATCTGGATCATCTTTTAGCTAACCCTGTTTTTCAGGATAACAGGTGCAGTATTGGTTTCCATTATCTGCATACGGTCTATGCTATGGTGGTATATGTGGTGCTGCTCTTTTTAAGGCGGCCTTTCAATATTATTGGTTTAGGCTTGCTCTTTCATATGTTTACCGATCTTATAGACTGCTTGTTCATGTTTTCAGAGTGTAAGGATTGCTATAGAGATGCTCCAGCTTATGAGGTATTAAAAGTAATCGCTGATACCATTGGCATATAATCTATTTGCTTATGTTTAGCCCCCTATTAGGTGGTATATCATTGCTGGCTAGTGCCAGAGTGCTTAAAAAGTAATGCGTAATGACAATTTCTTAAGCCAGTGTTAAGCAGCTAAGCCTTTACTACTTTATGCTGAGCTATAAAGTCAGGATCAATCTGTACGCCTGTACCCGGACCGCTGGGAACCTGTATTTTACCGCCCAAACTTTGCAGGCTGGAAGTAGAACATTCCAGAGGCAAATCTTTATTAAAGCCTTTAAATTCATGATAAGGCCCTGCGTTTGCTACTGCCGAAACAAAATGCATCATATACAAATAGCCCAGCCCTGAACCAGAAATATGGGGTATACAGCTTTTGCCCTTAGCGGCTGCCATACGAGCTACTTTCATTGAGCGTATCATACCTCCAAAGTAGAAAATATCGGGCTGTACAACCTGCAAAGCATCATGCTGTATCATCCAGCGAAAATTATGCATACTGGCTTCCTGTTCTCCTCCTGCTATAGGAATCTGCAGGGCATCTGCTACTTGTTTTGTCTCTTCGTACCAGTCAAATGGCACCGGCTCTTCGTAGAAATTATAAGCATACTCTTGCATCAGCTTACCCATCCGAACGGCCTCATCTGCGGTATAGGAGCCATTAGAATCTGCATAGATAGTCATCTCATCTCCAAAGGTTTTGCGTACCAGTGGAATCAGCTTTTCCGATCGCTTAGGAGGGTAATCCGCATTATTGCTCATGCGCCCGCCTACTTTAAATTTTAGTGCTTTAGCCTGGCTTTCTTCTAGCTCTTGTTTAATAAGTTCAATAGACTCTTCTGCAGACTTACCTCTGAAGTTATTCGCCTGATAGACCGCAATTTCAGGATGTTGTACTTCTCCGATTAATGCTCCTAAGGGCTTTTGAGCAATTTTGCCCAGCATGTCTAGTACTGCAAACTCAATAGTTGCCAGCGGCACCCAAAGCGCCAGATTCTGAAGTTTGTAATTACTTTTGTGTACATATACCTCCTCCAGCAATGCCTCCCAGTTGCGCGCATCTTTACCAATAAAAAAGGCTTGCAGTCTGAGCGTAAAGATGGGATAGAGGTACTGCATCTGCATATTATTGCTGACGGCAATGCCTTCAGCACCATCAGCAGAGCTTACTCTACAGATGAAATTATCTTCTCTTCTTAAAAGCTCCAGGCGGTCTATAAGTACTGCTTCAGTAAATAATTCCTTTTTTAGCACGGGTTTAGCCAGTACTTGGTCTAGTTGGCTATAGTCATGTGGCTGTGTTTGTGCAAAAGGCTGACTTTGTGAGGTACAGGCAGTGCTAAGCAGACTGCCACCCACAGTAGCGCTGGAAGCAGCTTTGATGAAATGTCTCCGGGAGGTATTCATAGTAGTTGAGCTTAGGTGTTGTGCTCTTAAGATACTACAGAGAAGGCAGATAAGCACTCTAAGACAGCTATTTAGCAGACACTCGCTGAGGAATAGAGAGGGAGTATCAAAAATCGCAGGCATCTTTTTGAAGAGAAATTTTAAAAGCTCTATTTTGACCACAAAAAAAGATATGAGCCAAGCAAACTGGAAAACCGTTAAGGAATACGAAGATATTACCTACCAAAAAGCTGATGGGGTTGCCCGTATCGCTTTTAATCGTCCGAATGTACGTAATGCCTTTCGCCCTAAAACCGTAGGTGAGCTGTACGAAGCATTTCTGGATGCCCGCGAAGATACTTCTATAGGTGTTGTTCTACTGTCGGCAGAAGGACCTTCTACTAAAGATGGGGTATACTCATTCTGTAGTGGTGGTGACCAAAATGCCCGTGGCCATCAGGGCTACGTAGATGAAGCCGGTATGCCTCGCCTAAACATCTTAGAGGTACAGCGACTTATCCGCTTTATGCCTAAAGTAGTTATTGCGGTAGTGCCTGGTTGGGCTGTTGGAGGAGGGCATAGCCTGCATGTGGTTTGTGATCTCACACTGGCCAGTAAAGAGCACGCCATATTTAAACAGACCGATGCTGACGTAACCAGCTTTGATGGGGGGTATGGTTCTGCTTATCTGGCTAAGATGGTAGGGCAGAAGCGTGCCCGTGAAATTTTCTTTCTGGGCAGAAATTATTCAGCACAGGAAGCCTATGATATGGGGATGGTGAATGCTGTTATCCCTCATGAGGAACTGGAAGATACGGCTTATGAGTGGGCGCAGGAGATACTTGAAAAATCACCTACCTCTATAAAAATGCTAAAATTTGCTTTTAACCTGACAGATGATGGCATGGTAGGGCAGCAGGTATTTGCCGGAGAGGCTACCAGACTGGCATACATGACCGAAGAAGCTAAAGAAGGGCGCAATGCTTTTCTGGAAAAGCGTAAGCCTAATTTTAAAGATATCAAGTGGATACCATAAAGGTTTCATAACAAATGCCCGTGTAGCGCTACACGGGCATTTGTACAAAAGTCTGCTTAATCAAAACTAGTATTGAGGTATCTTGGGCTTGTTTTCAAGAATGTCTTCAATTTTCTGCATGACCTCTTCGCTAAGCTTATTCTTGTGCTCTCCTGCTTTCATGTTGCTTTCTACCTGTGAGACCTTGGAGGCTCCTGTAATTGCAGTGCTAACATTAGGGTTTTTTAAGCACCAGGCAAGTGCCAGGTGAGGCATACTGATACCCACATCTTCTGCTACTTTAGCCAGCTTTCTGATCTTTTGGAGCTTTGCCTCTGCTTTTTCCCCTTCAAAAATCCCTCTTAACCACGATAGGTCATCATGACTATTTGCTCTGGAGTCTTCAGGTATACCATCATTATACTTTCCGGTAAGCAATCCAGAAGCTAAAGGAGACCATACTGTAGTACCCAAACCTACCACATCATAAAGTTTATGGTAATCACCTTCAACTTTTGTTCTCTGTAACATATTGTACTGTGGTTGCTCCATGGTAGGAGGCGTCAAGTTATACTGCCTGGCTACAGAGTAAGCTTCCATAATTTCCTGTGCGCTCCATTCAGAAGTACCCCAGTATAGCACTTTGCCTTGCTGAATCAGGTCATGCATAGCGCGTACGGTTTCTTCTACCGGAGTATTCAGGTCTGGGCGGTGGCAAAAATAAAGATCCAGGTAGTCTACCTGTAGGCGACGAAGGGCCGCATGGCAGGCTTCTACCACATGCTTACGGCTCAGTCCTTTTTGGTTAGGCTTATCACCACCCCAAAATACTTTACTGGAAATTACCAGGGTATCGCGACTCCAACCTGCTTCCTTAAGAATTTTACCCATAACCTCTTCTGACTTACCTTCGGCATAGGCTTCGGCATTATCAAAAAAGTTGCAACCGGCTTCATAAGCGGTATACATACAATCTTTGGCAAGCTGTACATCTATCTGCTTGCCAAAAGTAAGCCATGAGCCATATGATAGTTCGCTCACCTGCAAGCCTGATTTGCCTAATCTTCTGTATTCCATGTGTTTAAGTTTGGAGTTAAATAAAATGTTGTTCCGTAGCATATTAGCACTAAAAAAATAGAGCAGCGGCTACTTCATATTTTAAACTGAAAAGCTAAAAACATGCAACGATACTTTTCCTAACGGCTGAAGGCAATAGGTGTTTGCCAGGCAGGCATGAGAGAGGAGAAGTGAGGGGCAGGCAAAAAAAACAGGCAAGCTAAAAAGCCTGCCTGTGATAGCTGTAGGAGAAGGAGTCGAACCTCCACGGAGCGGTTAGCTAGCCGAGGCTAGTTTATTCCGTTGTCTCCACCCTCGAGACGGGAGGGCATGTCTGCCAATTTCATCACCCTACATTTTTAAAATTGATAACGTATTATCAATATTGTTACAACAAATATATGTAATTAGTTCAAAACATGAAAATATTTTATTAAAAAAGTTTTTTCATTGCCAATCTGTACAGTTTAATGCCTTTTAATTGAAGATTAGGCTGCTTATTGTATCAAGACTATTAAAATTTACTGCAAACAAATTGGTTTCAGCTAAGTAACATATAGTAGCATCGTGTATGCTTGTAAGTTTACGCATCTTGCCTATATGTGTATCTTCGGTCGTAAATATCTTATCTTACTAAGCTGAATATATGAATTATACAGAAGTAGAATCCATTGTTGATTTTAAACAGCTCATTGGTAAGTCTTCAGTACTCAAAAAATATGCCTTCCAGAATTTAGACTTCCATCAGGTACAGGATTTATTGCATCATACTAATTTTGTAGACTGTATTTTTTTGGGTTGCAAAATTCCAGAATCGGTACTCAACTATCTTCCTGAAAGCAATCTGATCTTTCCGCACCTTAATGTCCCCTTCAACCCCTATTTGAACAGACTCTACAGCCGTGAGATGTTGTACGATGGCTACCTGCTGGGTAAGCCTGAAAGCTACCAAAATACATTTGATTATAAAGTTTACAGCCATTATCTCAATAAAGGCAAAGAGTCGCGAGATATAGGAGAAACACTGGCCCGGCGCTTACATGACCATGCCATTACCGATGCGCTTTATGATTATTTACATCAGATAGAAGAGAAACGTGTAGTGGCTATTATGGGAGGGCATGGTCTTAAACGTGATAGTGAAGATTACAGAATAGTTGCCAGCCTGAGTAAGCAACTTACCGAAATGGGATATCTGATGGTATCTGGAGGAGGACCGGGAGCTATGGAAGCCACACATCTCGGAGCCTGGTTGGCTGGCAGATCGCCGGTTACGGTAGATGCGGCAGTAAAAATTTTGTCCAAAGCCCCTTCCTGTGAAGATGAACACTGGCTGGATGCTGCCTTTGAAGTATTGCATACTTACAGCAGTACGCAGTACGAAAGTGTTGGCATACCTACCTGGTTGTATGGTCATGAGCCCGCATCCCCTTTTGCTACTAAAATTGCTAAATACTTTGCTAACAGTGTTCGTGAAGATGGACTACTTACAATTGCTAAAGGAGGTGTTATTTTTGCGCCAGGAAGCGCAGGCACTATACAGGAGATATTTCAGGATGCTACCCAAAACCATTACCGCAGCTTTGGGTATGCCAGCCCTATGATATTTCTCAATAAATCATATTGGGAACACGATCGTCCTATTTACCCCTTGCTTAAAAAAATGTCAGAAGAAGGAAAATATGAACATCTGATACTCTCTTTGTGCGCTAACGAAAAAGAGGTAATCCAGAGCCTGAAAGAGTTCTACATCCCTTAGCAGTTGCTATCCTTTGCGCACTGCTATCTGGATCTCTGCACGAATACTTCAGTAGGATAGCTATGTTGAGTTTTTTTTAATAAAAAGTTTTCTGCTGCTGTGGGTGAGGCTCTATGTTATTTTACCTAAGTCAGGTTTAGTTTTATATAGAAAAAAGCTAAGCCAGAAATTTTGGGTCTAATTGGAGTTGAAGGCTTATCCTGATATACTTTCCAAAGTTATAAAAGCATAATTTGTCAGGTGAATATCGACCAATATGCGTATAATTTTTTTATCTTCTAGCTCAGGATTTATTGCTTATACTCAACCTACTTGTACAACATATGCGCATCAACCCAAAACTATTGGCGGTAGTCGGCTTGCTGCCTGCTCTGCTATTTATGCTACCTTCTTTTATTGGGCAGCAAAGCTCTAAGCAGCCCATAAGAAACATTCAGATCAAAGCAATTTCTGGACTTCAGTACGATCAGGTTCGTTTTAAAGTAGCTCCGGGAGAAATAGTGCATATTACTTTGATCAATACCGATGAGATGGCGCACAATATGGTAATTACTGTGCCCAACAAAAGAGAAGAGGTAGTGGCCCTAGCTTTAAAAATGGGAGAGGAAGGGCAAAACAAAAACTTTGTTCCTCAGTCTGATTTTGTGCTTGCTTCCAGCCCTGTCCTGCTTCCCGGTTCTACCTACAGCTTTAATTTTACTGCACCCAAAGAGGAGGGTATTTATCCGTATGTGTGCACTTATCCGGGGCATGGAGCTGTAATGTATGGTGCTATTTACGTTACGAATGAAATGATGCCTCCGCTGGCAAATGATAGCCATGTGCCTCCTCAGCGTCGTGGAGAGCAGACTAAGCAAAAAGAAGCTGAGCATCCCTATCCTGCTACTTTTCCGCGAATGTACCGTAGTTTTTTGCCTGATACTGGACCCGCCAGTATTGCGGTAGGTATGACGAATCAACTGAGTTACTGCTGGGATGCCGGAGCCTGCCGTTTTCGCTACCTCTGGAAAGACGGTTTTATAGACCTGAGCCGACATTGGGGTGGAAAAGGAAAAGAGTTGGCAGATATTGTGGGCACGATCTTTTATCGCGAAGAAAACATGCCGTTTCGCGTGGGGCCTCATAAAGAAATGCCCGAGTCAGAATATATCGGTTATGTTTTAGAAGATCATTACCCCACCTTCAAATACCGACTTAATGGGGTAGAAGTAGAGGAGCGCATTCGCCCCACCTTAGATAAGGCAGGTATGTACCGGCAGATTAGCTTTAAAGATCCAAATGATATAGTATGGTACCAGATGCCAAGAGGACAGCAAGTAGAGGTTGACTTTGATCAGGGAAAATTAGAAGGTCAGTATCTTAAACTGAGCCCTTCAGAGGCTAGTAGCTTTACCCTGACAATTGCAGAAAGCAAACAGAAAATTTAGGGTATGAAGTTGATTCAGTTTTACCTGTTTGTATGTATTAGCCTGCTACTTGCTTGTAAGGAGAAGAAAAACGAGAGGTTGAGCGATTTTTATGTAATAGAAGATATCTCGCTTCCCGAAGGGCTGCTGCCCGAAGTGGGAGCGATGGACTTTATGCCAGATGGACGGCTGGCAGTAGCTTTTCACAGAGGAGAAGTCATGCTTTATAATCCGGAAACTAAGCGATGGCAACTTTTCGCCTACGGCCTGCACGATCCTTTAGGTCTGCATGTGCTTAACAATTCTGAAATACTGGTCATGCAACGCCCTGAACTCACTCGCCTGCGGGATACCAACCAGGATGGTGAAGCAGATGAGTACCTCAATGAAACTGACGATTTTGGGCTTTCTGGTAACTATCATGAGTTTGCCTACGGCCCTGTACCTGATGGAAAAGGTAACTTTATTATAGGATTAAATACAGCTTCCAACAATGCTGGCGTATGGGAAGAGAGGAGAGGTGAATATAAGCCAGAGGGTAACCCGGGAGAAGGAATGTACTCTCCGGTTCCTTATCGGGGGTGGCTGATGCGACTTACCCAAGATAAAGAACTGAAACCCTACGCCTCCGGGTTTCGCTCGCCGGATGGTATTGGCTTTGGTAAAGATGGGCAGCTATTTGTTACCGATAATCAGGGGGACTGGCTGGGAACCAGCACGCTCTATCATGTAGAAGAAGGTAAGCACTATGGCCATATAGCCAGCCTGGTTTGGAAAGAAGACTGGAAACAGAATTTAAATGAAGTGCCCGTAGCTACTTACGATAGCATGCGGACCAGGGCAGCTGTGCTTTTTCCTCATAATATTATGGCAGACTCACCCACGCAACCGCTTTATATCGCTGATAGTCTGAACTTTGGCCCTTTTGGCGGGCAATTGCTGGTAGGTGAAATGGACTTTCCGCGCATTATGCGAGTGATGCTGGAAGAAGTAGACGGACAAATGCAGGGGGCATGCGTAAGCTTTATAGACTCTACTGGTCTTACTGTTGGTAACCACCGTATGGCCTTTGGTCCGGATGGTAGCCTATGGGTAGGCAAAACGGCCTACGCGTGGGTAGGTGATCAGGGTATACAACGCATTCGCTTCCAAGGCGGCACCCCTATGGACGTGCTTAAAATGCAGGCAATGCCCCATGGCTTCAGGTTGGAGTTTACTCGTCCTCTTAGTCTGGAAGCAGCTTCTAAAGTAGAAAACTATCAGTTTCAACGCTATAAATATGCCTACCATAAAGACTATGGCTCTCCCCAGTTAGATAAGCAAAAAGTAGCTATTAAAAAGCTGGAGGTATCAGAAGACAGGAAGCAAGTCATCCTGGAGTTGGAAGAAATGCTCCCCGCTTATGTTTACGATCTTAGCATACAGAATGTAAGCTCCGAAAAAGGTGTCAGGCTCAAAAATAACCGTCTGTTTTATACCCTGAATCGTCTTCCACGTTAGGGTTGTTTCTATAGTTTACGGTTAAATGCCACAACTGACCCTTGACCCTACATATCAATTTCTTACCATTGGTAAAAAGCAGCTTGTGTGCGCTTGCCCCAGGCAGTAATCATTTTGCCCAGGCTGGGAGCGGGCGTTTTCTGATGGTTTGGTAGCAGATCGTTACTTACCTGTTTTACCCCTTCAATGGTGTAAAGGGCTTGCGGAGCTATCTCTTCCAGGCTATTTAAGAAATTTGCCAGACGGCTACGTTTACACACGGTAAATAAGATCTGGGTATTGCCCGACTGGTCATTAGCATCTACCATAGAGTAGCGATACTGGTTGTTGGAAAGATGTTCCAGCAAGGCA
The DNA here is from genome assembly GCF_030506305.1 of Porifericola rhodea. Taxonomy (GTDB): domain Bacteria; phylum Bacteroidota; class Bacteroidia; order Cytophagales; family Cyclobacteriaceae; genus Catalinimonas; species Catalinimonas rhodea. Next base: position 3,546,673 of record NZ_CP119421.1, read on the forward strand.
TCAGGTATTTTTTTGCTAATAATGCGGACTACTACACTGCCGTAGGCTAGCTTTTCTTCTATGCGCATACCAATGTAGGTACCGGCGGCAAAACCGGCAGCGTACATAACGTAAGCTGCCATATTACTGGCGTCCTGCATAATACGCGACAGAGCCAGTATGGTAATCAGAGCTTCAAAAAAGCCCAGAATTGCAGCGAACTTCCTCGCATTGTTAACGACGAACATCAGCTTTACTGTTGCCAGTGTTACATCGGATACCCTCGCTAGAAAGATCATCAGGGGTAGAAATACGAAGTCAAAGAAATCAAATTCAAACATGGCATTACTCTTTTTGTGGTTCTTATTTTTTGCCATCAGCATGCATTACGCTGATTGAAATAGAAAATGAAATAGCCTGCCCTATGGCTAAGCGTTTCGCATTTTATGGTTCTAGAAAATTAAATGAAGATGTATTTTACAGCAGCGGGTGTGTATCAGTTTATGATCACCTTCCCCTCTGTTGTGAGTTAGGTTCAGAACTTGAACCTGCGCAAATCTATGTTAGCGTTTGGAAAAATGTATTAACCATAAGCAACGATATTCTCTGTATGGTTAATATGAATGTTAATTTTTTAAAGTTTATAAAGCTATGGGCTTCCTTAAACTAACGGCTATTCACCGTAACTTATGCTGCTATCCTACTTTGCGAATTTGCCACAAAGTGTACAATGTTTTGATAGCCAATTTTACTCCAAAGTTACGAGGAAAACTATAGTGTGTTACATAAGTTTCAAAAAACATATAAATTTCATATGATATTTTTACTTTTCAATATATATTTTTGAAAAACAAACAAAAAAATCGTGCACTGATGTTAATGGGAGAAGTAAATTAATCCTGTATTCAATAATTTATTAATAAAAGGGGTAAGCTATTATCAAAATATCAATTTGCGGATTTGTAAGCTTTTTTTGACTTTTTAAGAAAAAAATTATGTGTGTCTTGCAAAAAAATGAAGATACTAAACTGTTCATTTTCTTTTGAGCTAGCTTCTCAGTTGAGAAAATTTAGTTTTCTGCACTCGCTTTATCAGAAAGCTGAAGCAATGCGTCATCATTGAAGAGGCAGGAGGAACCTGTTCCCATGCTAACAACTGTTCTCATAGCTTGATCGGAGCCTACATCCAGAAACTGAATACACTGCCTGGGTACATGGTAAATATTACCATTGGTAGGGTTAGGGGCAGTAGGAACAAAAACCGTATACATATCTTTGGATATTTCTTCTGTTACAAAACCTGTCATCAGTACCCCGGTCTTAAAAGGATCAATCAATACAACCTGGCTAAAGGGCATTTTTTTGAGTCCGGAGAATTGCTGCACCGTATCTCGCACAGTAGAGTAGAGAGGAATCTGGCTTAGGTAATTTCTTTCCAGGTAGTGGAAGTAGAACTTGCCTGAGCGATTACGAACCAGAAGCCCGATCAAAAAAAGAAAAATCAGAAGTACTACCAAAGATAAAATATTGACTGTCCAGTGAGGGTCTTCTGAGCCTGTAGACAGTAGCACACTGATAGGTACCAGCAGGTTGAATACAAAACGAAAAATAAGGTAGAGGGCAAAAAGAATAATTGCCAGTGGGAGTAGCAAAAGTGCCCCATCCATCATTGTTCTAAAAATATACTGCCTGCTCCAACCTGAACGCGAAGCCCTTTGATATGCTTCTTCGGTTTGTCCTTTTTGAGAATTGATCTGCATCTTGTTGTCTTTCAGCGTTTAAAAAAATAAGACCTGTGCATGTTAGCAGTAGAAGGAAAGGCTTTACTCTTATCTGTTCAGGTATTTCAGTACTGCTTCCGTATACACGTAGTTCCAAAAAAATTGAGCTTACAGAAGCCTGATCTTGGATTAGTCTACAACTAAAACAAAGAAATCTAACACTGGTTTATTTAAGAAGGACATTTTTTAAGCATACTTAATTTTTTAAGCTGATTATCCATTATGAATAAAAAGTCTGGTGAAATTCTGAAATATTTTGCCCTGATTGTCGTCAGCCTCTGCTTCTTTTTCTGGGGACTGGTACAGGCACAAAGTTTTTTGATGCCTCTGTCAGTAGCGGTTTTACTGGCGATGGTAGCGCTACCCATCTGTAGCTGGATGGAAAAAAGAAGATTAAAACGAGGCTGGGCCTCCCTGTTTTCTGTTCTGATTATCATGTCTTTTTTTGTTTTTCTGGCTTCTGTTATTGCCGGGCAAATGAGCAGCATCTCGGAAGACTGGCCCCAGATTCAAAAGAAGCTTGAGCCTAAAATTGAGCAATTACAAGAGTATGTAGCCAACAAAACAGGTATATCAGTACAGGAGCAGGAACAAAAAATTGCGGAAACTTTACCGGGCGGAGATACAGGGCAAGAAGTACAAGGAAAGAAAAATGCAGGTGCGCAAGGCTCAACTGCGGACAAGAACAGTAGTGATCAGGACAGGAAAGCTCAAACAAACAAATCTGAAGGTAAGAGTGGAGCTATAATAGAGAGTGCAGGTAAGCTTCTGATGAAGACTTTCAGCGTACTGGGAAATTTCCTCTTAACCTTTGTCTATGTTTTTTTCTTTTTGCTATATCGCAGGAAGTTTAAGTTAGCCATACTTAAAATGGTACCTGATGACCAAAAAGGTACTACAGAAACCATATTATTCAAATCTACTGAGGTATCTCAAAATTACCTTTTGGGTCGGCTGACGCTCATCATTTTTCTGGCAGGGCTGTATTTTTTAGGTTTGAGCTTGTCAGGAGTGCGCAACGCTTTGCTTATATCCATACTGGCAGCTGTACTGTCGTTAGTGCCTTATGTAGGTAATATTATTGGCTATGTATTGGCTACAGCTATGGCCTTCTTTTCTGGCAGCGGACTGAGCGGAGCAGTGGGTGTGGCAATTACATTTGGTATAAGTCAGTTTGTGGAAAGCTACATATTGGAGCCTTATATTGTAGGGGATAGGGTTAACCTAAACCCGGTAGTAACTATCATAGTAGTGGTACTGGGTGGTGCTGTTTGGGGTATTGTAGGAATGTTGATTGCTATACCTGCCCTGGGGGTGGCTAAGGTTGTCTTTGACAACATACCTTCGCTACGACCTTTGGGTTATCTTTTTGGTTCAGAGGATATCAGCAGTGAAGATGATCAAGATAAAGATAATCTGCTCTCGCGCCTGAAAGGCTGGGCTATGCAGCGCTTCAGAAATTGAACCTAAAACAGGCTCATAGTGCCATTTGGCCGAAAAGCATTCATATTATATGCAGGCATCTCTCTGTGTTTCAAATACTTGTTTTTTGCAATTTTAAAGAGCTGTTGAATGCTATCTGACACTACACCTTCACCTTTCATGCGTCTGCCAAACATAGAATCGTTGAGGTTTCCTCCGTGTAGCGATTTGATCTGATTTTCAACTTTAGAAGCTCGTTCAGGAAAATTTTTGTGTAGCCAGTCCAGAAAGATAGGGCCAATAGCACCGTTTAGGCGGACCACAGTATAGCCTGCTGCCCTGGCACCGGCATCTGCCGCGCTTTTCATAATCTGAGGAATTTCATGATCATTTAGCGCAGGTATGATAGGAGCGATCATCACTCCACAGGGTATGCCGGCAGTAGAAAGTTTCTCCAGTGTTTGTAGCCGTTTGCGAGCACTAGCAGTACGGGGCTCCATTTTTGACCGTAACTGCTCATTCTGACTAGTGATTGAAATATAAACATGCACAAGCTTCTCTTCTGCCAAAGCTCGTAACAAATCTATGTCGCGACAGATCAGCCCGTTTTTAGTAATCAGGTTAACAGGATTTCCGAAGCGGACAAACACTTTTAAAAGATTGCGGGTAATTTTAAGCTCACGCTCTATAGGTTGATAGCAATCTGTATTACCAGCCAGCGCGATAGGGTGAGATTTCCAGTTTTTACTCAAAAAGTGCTGTTCCAGTAGTTGAGGGGCGTTAGGTTTAGCAACAATTTTAGTTTCAAAATCTAGCCCGGCATTAAAGCCCCAATACTCATGTGAGTTGCGGGCATAGCAGTAAATACAGCCATGTTCACAACCTCTATAGGGGTTAATGGAATACATATTGTTGAGGTCGGGGCTGTTACTTTTGCTAATCAGCTTTTTGGGGTGGTCCTGTAAAATTTGCCTTTGCGGATGGCGAAGATAAGGTTCATCCAGCCCTTCAATATGCTCCTGCACATAATGTAAACGATCAAAACGATTGTGTGCCTGGTACTGTGCTCCCCTTCCTTTGAGATACTCTTCCTGCATGTCATTACCTTTCATAAAATACTTATTTCAAGTATAATACAATGGTATTAATTCTCAAAATAAGTATTAAATAAAAGTAAAATCAAAGGGGACTTTATTCAGCGATAGCTGATATTCTATCATGAAGTTTGTAGGTCTCGGCAATCAGTTCAAAAGAGCGAGTTTTGTCTTCTAATGTAGGGGCAATTACAGTAGCGATAATTTCATCAGCACCATAAGCAGAAGCAAGTTCATCTAGACGGGCTTTTACCTGTTCGGGAGTACCAGCCACTACTTTGTTTTGATGTACCTGACGTATTCTGTCCAGCTCAACCGGAGAAAACTGATACTGCTCTATTTCTTCATAATTGTCCATAGATTTAAGCACACCCATATCCATGCTTACCAGTGTAATGAGCAGTGCTTTGCGCATTAGTTCTGCCTTCTCTTCACTTTCAGCACAGGCTACAAAAAGTCCCAGCAGTACTTCCGGTTTGTCAAACATATCAGAAGGCATAAAAGCATTGCGGTATGTTTCTGCGGCTTCTGGGGCAATTCTCCCACTAATAAAGATAGGGATACCCAACCCCATGCCCATTTTACCTGCCAAGGAGGCATTAGCTCCAGAGCTTAGAAGCCACTGCTGAGGGCGAGTATCGGCCATAGGTACAGCTAGTATTCTGCCATGCTCAGTGGCTGCGGTATCGGTAAAAAAGGCATCCAGTTCGTTTAGTTTGTTCTCAAAGTCTTCTTCTGCGAAACGGTTTGAAGGATTGAGTAAATAAGCAGTTAGACGGTCGGTACCGGGTGCACGGCCTATGCCCAGGTCAATTCTACCCGGGTATAAAGCTTCCAGCATTCTAAAGTTTTCGGCTACCTTAAGTGAGCTGTGGTTGGGCAACATGATGCCACCGGAGCCTATTCGTATTCGTTCGGTAACTTCTGCTAGTTTTACCATCAGCACTTCCGGGGTGGAGCCGGCGATCATTTTGTTGTTATGGTGCTCAGAAATCCAGAATCGATAGTAGCCAAGCTGGTCTGCAAGCCTGGCCACCTGTACAGTTTCTGCTACTGCATCTCTCGCGCTTTTGCCATTTCTGACAATAGACTGATCTAATATACTTAGTCTGAATGTATGATCTTTCATATGTGTTTTATCGTATTGTCTGGGGCTCATAGAGGAAAGAGCCTTGATGCTCTTACTTTAATAATATCTTAATGATACCGAAAATCTTAACCCGAGGTTACAGCTATACTGTCATAAAGTAAGAAGCACTTTTTTAAAGAGCTAAAACACATCCTCTAAACTCAAAAGTTTAGTTATAGGTCATTCTATTTAATGATGGAAGAAGTAGTAAGTAGCCTACAGTAGGCTTGTAATGTTAGGCAGAGGCTATGCCGCTAATAACTTTTCCATTTGGGCTATTTGCATAAAAAAAGAGCTACAGCCTGCCAAAACCGGGGCGGCAAACAGTAGCTCTTTTTTTTAAGAACAGTAACGGAGTCTTTATATTATTGTGCTGGTTTGCAGTCTTCTGCTATTAGTCAATGATTTTCCAGACTTCGTGTAAAGGATCGCCTTTGCTGCTTTTTCCTTTATGAAACCAACTATCTCCTTTACGCTCAAATTGAAAGCTCAGACTGTTACCTACGCGGCTATCATCGCGAGAGAAAAATTCTATCTGCTCAGTATAAGTGCCATTATCAAGTTTGTAGGTACCTCCTCCGGTGCCTCTGAAATCTTTGGTCTCATAGTTGAAAGCGGCCCATTGGAACCTGCCTCCACCCAGAATTTTAATGGTTTGCCGAGGACCTACTTCTCTAATCTCACCAATGTTACCATCTTCGTCTACTCTGGTACCAAAACGCCAGGCAGCACTAAGCGCATTTTGCTCTTCATCTATCTTCTCCCATTTTTGAGTAAAGTCAGTATTGCTAATACTACCGTTAATCGTAAACTCCTCCTTGTTCAGGCGAATGGTATAGGTTTGAGGCACCCGAACGATTGAAGCATCATCCGTATAGAAGTCGTAAGTGAGGTGCAATTCTCCCCCATCTAAACGGTAGGCACCTCCACCGGCACCAATAAACCGGCCGTCATCGTAGTAGTTGGAGAACATAAAGTAATTATCGCTAAAGATAGCGACCATTTCACGGCCAGATACGGACTGCACATCATCGTAGGTGAGTTTCCAGGCGCCCTCCAGTTGTGCCCAGGCACTGAATTTGAGCAAAATACAAAGCAGTAACGTAAGCGTTAATTGTCTCATAAGTTTAGTGGTTTAGGTTTTAGTCGTGTTTTAGTATAAGTGTGTATATCAAATACTGAGTTTAGCAATTTTTAATTTCAAATACGAATGATTGTAAAGGAGCCACTTCCATAGGCATACCCGCTTCGCCTTCACTGATAATTACATTTCCTGCATCCATTTTCAGGTGGGTGTCAGTAAGTAAGATATCCTGAAGCGGGTATTTTTTTTCGGTAGATAAATTCATTGCCGCAATAGCCGTACTGGGCACTTTTAGGTTAAATCGGCGGCCATGTTCGGCATCAAAATTGGTTACGATCAGGAGTTTTTGGGTGGCGTTGAAACGCAAAAAGGCAAAAACCATATTATCGTACCCTTCGGTAAAATAACGGTTATGAGGGTGAAGGTCGTAAAAGTAGCCTTCTCCTATGGCGGGTTGCTGGCTAAGGTTTAGCACCTTGCTGTAGTACGAACGTAGCGCATGCTGCGCTTCGGAGAGCAAAGCTCCATCATAGCGCAGCCCATTTACCCATTTCTGATGCTCAGGTACACTCCAGTAGTCAAAGATGGTAGTACGTCCATCGTCACCGCTAAAGCCGGAATCTCCTTCGGCTGGCTCACCTACCTCCTGCCCAAAGTAGATCATCATAGGGCCGGTATGTAAGAGAGTGCTCACCACCAGGGCCGGCAAAGCTTTTTGAGCTTCTCCGGCAAAAAAACGAGAGGCTATTCTTTGCTCATCGTGGTTTTCCAGAAAGCGGAGCATATGATGATTCTTACCTCTCAGGTAGTGCCAGATATCGGGTAAGTGGTAGAGATCACTACGGCCTTCAGTAACAGCCCTTAGGGTATCATAAAGTTGCACCTTGTCGTAGAGATAATCAAAATATCCATAGTCAATATAGTTTCGGTACTGCTCTGGGTTGTAAATTTCTGCGATAAATACCAGCTCTGGAAACTCCTCTTTTACGCGGGGGATAACCCAATGCCAGAATTCTACCGGCACCATTTCTGCCATGTCGCAGCGGAAGCCATCTACTTTCTTTTTGGCCCAAAAGAGCAAAATGTCGCGCATTTTAAGCCAGGTGTCGGGTATAGGATCAAAATATGTTTTGCGCTGATTCTGATAGTCCACCCCATAGTTAAGCTTTACGGTTTCAAACCAGTCATTAAGGGTAGGAGTGGCAGTAAACTGATCGTTTCCGGTAGCTTTGGCAGGGTTTTCGTCAAATTTTCCATCTTTGGTAGGAAAGCTATTTTCCCCCAGAGAATGGTAGTCTTGCGGTACCTGAAAAGCCTGATCGGGTATGTAGTAGAAGTTATTGTTTGGTGCAAAAGCCTGACTAGGGTCATCAGCAGCGCCTAAATCTTCTACACCTTCCGGCTTGGCATCAGAATGATACTGCCTTGCTACATGATTGGGCACAAAGTCAATAATCACTTTCAGCTTATGCTCATGAGTACGAGCAACCAAAGCCTCAAATTCCTGCATACGCTGATCCACCTCCACTGCCAGATCGGGATTTACATCATAATAATCTTTAATAGCATAGGGGGAGCCTGCCCGGCCTTTTACCACATCGGCATCGTCCAGTGGAATGCCATATGCAGTATAATCTGTTAGCAGAGCATGTTCTTTAACTCCGGTATACCATATATGCGTAGCCCCCAGGTCAGCGATACTTGTTAATGCAGCTTGATTAATATCGTTGAACTTACCAATACCGTTCTCAGCTAATGTTCCATATTTCTTATTGGTGTTTTGAGTATTAGCGAAGAGACGGGTAAAAATCTGATAAATTACCATTTTAGTATTTCCCTCTACCTCTTCCAGTAGCAGGTTTGGGTCCTGTTCGGCAATAGGTAATAGCTTATCTCGCAAGTTCACAGTATAGGTAGTTTGCTTTGTGGTTAAAAAAATAGCCGGGTGCCAGCCTAATTGTTTGGTATATAAAATAATTCTAATGTAAAGATGTTTAAATCTGCTCAATTTGAAAATACTACTTCAGCTTTGTGTATTTTTTTAAGAGCCATCTTTTTTCGGATATACACCAGCCTGATTTATGCGCTAAAGTGAAGGATATGACCAATAATTAGGATCTTTTGATGATTTAGCAATAAAAGTGTGTAGCTCTGGGTTATATTGTAAATTTGCCTAAGTTCGTATAAAAACTACATCAAACTTACATTGATATGTCATCAGTTGTTTCCCGGAAGGTATGGAGCTTTTTTGCCTTTTCTACCTTAGTATGTTGTTTGAGTTTTATTGTTGTACCGAAAGCCCATGCCCAGGACTGGAGTTTTGCTGTAGGACCCGGCATAAGTAGTTACCTCGGCGATATAAATGATCAGACTTTAGGTAAACCTGGCTTTGTGCTCAATGCGGAAGCCTGGTACTATCTTAACGATAATTTTCAGCTCAAATCCGGCCTTAGTTTTTACAACATCAGCGGCGAAGATGCAGACACCACTCGCCTGCGTGACTTCCGCGCCAGTAATTTTGAGCTTTACACTTCTGCCATGTATTATTTTAAGCAAGGCTACTTTACGCCTTTTGCTTATGTAGGTATTGGTTTTACTACCAACAATCCTATGGGCGATAGCCAGATTGGAGAGTGGGATTTGCGAAATATTGAGCCAGAAGCTGAGCAGGTGCCAGGTATTATGGGCATAGTGCCATTTGGTGTAGGGCTGGAGTACGAAATTAATCCTGTACTCTCAGTAGTGGCAGACCTTTCGCTGCGCTATGCGCTCAACGATCAGTTGGATGCTACCAGTAAGGAGATTATACAGGTAGGTGAGCTGAGTGCCGAAGCTGTAGAGTATCATGAGTCATTATCGCCCTATCTTGCCCGTCAGGTCAATGAAGACCCGATCCTGAGAGGAGGAGACTCTTCCAATAACGATATGTACGGTATGTTTACGCTAAAGCTGAAGTTTACTCCTGCGGCTTCTATCAGAGGCTGCATTGATCCTTACAAATACTCACGTCCGGACCGTAAACGCAAGCGCAGAAGCTTTGACCCTATCTGATCAGAAGAATAGCAGTAAGGAGGAGAGGGCAGTGGTAAATATGACGAATATCCGAAAAGCCCTTTCCGGAAACTTTTTTACAACGACTATTCCGATAAATACTCCCATTACAATAACAGGTACCATAGCCAGGTTAACCGTCAGGCTCTCGTAGCTGATGGTGTGCCATACAAACATTTGCAGAGGTAATTTAAGCACATTGATAATTAGAAAAAACCAGGCTGCTGTGCCAATATAGTGGTTTTTAGGCAGGTGCATAGAAAGCAGATAAACAGCCATAATAGGGCCTGCTGCATTACCAATCATTGTAGCGAAGCCTCCTGCAAGCCCTACCATTGCTGAGAACCACCAACCCTGAGGAAGATGAATTTTTTTCTTACGGCTATCTTTCCAGACCATCAGTATCAGGCAGACAAAAACTACTACGGCAATCATCTCTTTAAAAACTTCGTCGGAGACGATATCTCCAACCCAGACGCCTATGCCTATACCGGCCAAAGTCCAGGGTAAAAGCCGGGCCAGATAGCTCCACTGTGCGTGGCGATTATAGTAGCGAACCGCAAAAATATCCGCAACGACTAGCATGGGCAGCAGAAATCCAGTGGATTGCTGCCCACCAAATATCTGGGCTAAAATAGGGATGACTACGATGCCAGCTCCGGCTACTCCGGCTTTGGACACTCCTACCATCAGGGCACAAAAGATGACCAGCCCCCACTCTGCGGGAGGTAGTTCAATAAGACTCATAAGTTTTGGTTGATAAAAGCTGACAAGTTAAAGATCAATAGTTTTTAAAACTAATCTCATTGGCCTTGCCTATAGAGTTAAAACGAACATACATAGTAAGTGGCTCCTGTTTGGGCTGCTTACCTTCACAGCTTTTTGAGGGTTCAATGTAGTAGATGAGATATTTCTGGCTGCGGTTAGAAAGCTCCTGACGATCGGCTTTACCTAAAGTTGCCTGTATCTCCTGCTGGGTTAAGCCGGTAAGGTGCTGCGGTAGTTCTAGTACTTTATTTTTCATCTGTTGGCGCTGCCCCTTACAGCCAGCTTTGTCTTCCTGAAAAGCTGACTCATCAAAATCGTCTATGTCTATGGCCTGCTGACATTGTGAAAATATGAGGAGAAATGAAAAAAATATACTCGTGGTACTGATGCTGAAATTGATCATAAATATATCGGGCTTTTACACACACAATATTAGTCACTGCGTATACTAATAAAAAATAGCGATACTAATGTTTTAAGTTTAAAGCGAATACTTATGCAAAGCGGAAAAATTAGTGAAGAACTGCGTGCCTACGTGGCTCAGGCAGATGAAGCTGCAGATATTCCTGTATTGGTCAGTACCAAAGAGATTGTAAATGATACCGCGGCCTTTGATCAACATGGTTTGCGGGTTAAGTGTAATACTGCAAGTATTCCCTTGCTGAGTGGTATCATTAAGGCTAAAGACCTGGAAGGCTTATCAAATATGGTAGAGGTCGTAAAGGTAGAACTAGATAGCGAAATTACACTAGATCTTATCTAGTTGGGGGTTACGGAATGCCAGGAACAGCTCCTGGAACAGAGCGCGAGAAGGCTGCCTGATAAGGATCTACACGGCCAAATCCAAACTCAGGGTCGCGACCAGGATTGCCCAGGTTATCGGCAGTAACCGCTAGCAGTCGCCGTATGCTCACATTATCTGCATAGCGGTGTGTGCCTCTGGCAATAGCTGCTGCACCTGCTACATGCGGGCAGGCCATACTGGTACCACTCAGCTTAACATAGCCTCCTCCTACTTTGGTAGACAGTACTTGTACACCTGGAGCACAAAGCTCTACTTCTGGACCAAAGCAGCTAAAGCTGGCTTTAGCATTGGCACTATCAATAGCAGATACGGCAATTACACTGGGATATTTGGCAGGTGCTATGACCGGGCCATTATTATTTCCGGCAGCAGCTACCAATACTGCTCCTTTATTCCATGCTGCCTGGCAAATGCTCTCTACAGCAGAAGGAGCACTGCTTCCACCCAGGCTCATACTGATTACATCCATATTCTTCTTATTGATGCACCAGTCAATACCTGCGATCAGGCTACTCCATGCTCCAGAACCCGTTCTGCTGAGCACTTTCACAGCATAGAGGTACGCTGAGGGTGCTGCCCCAACCACACCTTGTCCGTTGATAGCAGCGGCTACTGTACCGGCACAATGCGTACCATGTCCATTAAAGTCCATAGGACTACTTTCATCATCAATAAAGCTGACACCAAACTTGTAATTATCTTTAAGGTCAGGGTGGTTGTAGTCAATGCCCGTATCCAGAATAGCGACTTTAATGCCTATACCCTGAGTGGCTAGCCAGGCATTTGGAGCCTTAATCTGGTTTATACCTTCAGGAATAGTTTCTGCAGCTACTACCGGCTGTCCCTCAAACTGAAAGTGAGAAAACTGAGAAGGCTGATGCATCGCATATACTTCGCCATCATCTTCAATTTTAGCAATATTGTCGTTCTTCTTTAGTTTTTTCAGCTCATCGTCTGTAAAAGCGCCCATTACCAAAGGGGCTTCATAAAGATTGACATCATAAGCAATCTGCTCTCCCGGCATGCCCGAAGGTACTGCCTGTCCACGTGACCAGTCGTTTGCACTGAAGAAATGTGCATCAGTAGATACTGTATTTTTTACAATATCTACTTTGTCCTCGTTTTTGTCAGCACGTTTGTCTTTCGCTTTAAACGTGATAATAACTCTCTTTTTCTCAGATTTTGCCATAATAAATGGGGTTAAATTGTGGTTTTTTTTGCATTCGCTTCATACAATAGGTCAAAGTCAGGGAAGAAGATGTAACCTTTTAGGGGTAGTTTTTTTAGGGAAGAGTCAATGTCCAAATGAATAAAAGGAAGAACGGTATTGGCAAACAATCAAAAAACAGACAGGTTGTATAATTCTAAACTATACGAACTATGAAATACTATTTTAGTAAAAACCTCAAAGATCTTTCTTTTGAACAAGCCTTGGAGAAAGTAACCGATGTGCTAAAAGCAAAAGGTTTTGGAATACTGACAGAAATTGATGTGCAGGCTACCATGAAAAAGAAGCTTGACAAGGAGATGAAACCTTACAAAATATTAGGAGCATGTAATCCTTCTTTTGCTTATCAGGCATTGCAGGCCGAAAATAAGATCGGAACAATGCTGCCCTGTAATGTGATTGTTCAGGAACTGGAAGACGGTAGCATAGAAGTAGCAGCTGTAGATCCTAAAGCTTCTATGCAGGCTGTAGATAATGCTGAACTTGCCAATATTGCGGGTGAAGTACAGCAGCAATTACAATCTGCTATTGCTGAAATTTAGTGTTTATGATGATAATATTATGCCCTCGTTTCGTTATTCTCTATAAGTAATGAAACAAATCATCAGCTTTCACGTGTTAGAGGGGAAGTTGCTAAAAGACATAAAATTAAGAGTGCGTAATATTATCCTTGTCATATTGTCATGCTTACTGCTTTTCTCATCCTCCTGTGTGATGAAGAAAACAGTAATGCATTACTTTGACCTGGACAAACCTGCACCTGCTAAAGCCCTACCAGTGTCAGCACATAATAACTCTGATGTCTCCATCACCGAGTTGTGCAGTATTGATGAAAAAACTGGGAGTTTGCTGGACGATGTTGAGCTGAGCTCCGCGCTAGAGCAGTTACAACTCAATACACCGATTTTCTTTTTATTAGCATCTATTGTTTTTTCGTGGCTAGCTTTTTATGCACAGCTGTCAGTAGCTCCCAGCTACATGCGGCGAATTAAAAGCATTACTCCACCCATCCCTCTATTTATCAGGCACAAACGCCTGGTACTTTACGCCTGATCTCTCTTTAAGCGTAGTTTCTATTCGTTTTCTGCCTTCACAATGTAAGTGTAGAATGCACTTGTAATGCCTACACAGTGTATAAGCTGAATAGTGCTATTCATTCCCCCTTTTTCACCGCGAAGTGGTGAACCTATATCCACCTTTCTTTTTCAAATTACATAAGCATCAATTATACATGGTATATAAAAATATGCTGGTGTGGTGTGTAGTCTGTCTTGTAGGGCGGGCTCCGCTACAAGCCCAAGACTCTCTTTCACTTATGCAGTTATGGGAAAAATCATTTGAGAATTATCCAGGCTTGAAGGCCGACAAAGCAGTACTGCAGCAAGCAACTATTGATCAGCGACTTACCCAAAATCAATATTTGCCACAGTTACAGTTTCAGGCACAAAGCACAGTAGGAAGCTATCAGGGTACTTCTGCTGCTTTTTTTCCGTTGCCTGGCTTTTTTAATGTAAACGGGAACGCTAGTAGTATTACTCAGAGTGCTACCAATCTGGTAAGCTCAGCTATACTCAACTGGGAGTTTTTCCGTTTCGGACGTCATAAAAAATCTGTGGAAGCAATTCAGGCGCAAGTAGAGCAGGCCAGTGCAAGTCTGGATGCTGAGCAGCTACACATTCAAAGCAAACTTACTCAAACTTATATCAATTTACTCTACCATCAGCAAATGTCAAAATGGGCGGCTAATAACAGTCAAAGAATAGAAAACCTACTGGAAGTTACCCGTAGTCTAGCGCAATCAGGCCTATCAGCAGGAGCAGATTCTTTACTGATTAAAAGTTCACACCTACAAGCAAAGGCTGAGCAGGAAAACTGGGATGGGAAGAGCAAGGCTACCAAAATTATTTTATCTAAGTGGGTAGGCTCACCTGAAGAAAGCTTTTCGGTAAAACAAAATAACTTTTTTGCTTCTCTATCTGCATTGCCAGTAGAGAGAGAATTAAACTTAGAAAGTCACCCTCTCCTCCAAATGAAACATGCGCAGAAAAACTACGCTGAAAAGCAATATGAAATCGCAAGAAGGAGAATTTTTCCTTCTGTTTCATTACTTGCCGGAGTGCAACTCAAGGGGAATGCGCTGGTTAACGAAGAAGTTAATAATGAATCATGGACTGATGCCTATCGGTCACCTACACATAATTATCTGGTAGGTCTGGGCCTAAGCTGGAACCTGAATCACCTTTACGACCAGAAGCTATTTAATAGCCGGTATCTGGAACAGATCAGTATTCAGGAGGCAGCGTGGGAAGAAGAAAAATTGATGCTTGGTACCCAATACTATTCTTCTCTACAGCAAATCAAAAGACAGAGGGAAAGGATAGAGGATGTGGACCAGGCATATCAAAATGCGTTGCAAGCCTATGAGCTTTTTGAGGTACGCTATAGCAGTGGACTTATAAGTTTGACGGAGCTACTACAGATACAACAAATTCTCCAGCAGGCTGACAAAAGCAGGGTTCAGGCACACTATGAATACTGGATAACGGTGATTGCGTTTGCCGAAGCACAGGCAGACTTCTCTAATCTGGCTGACATTTTCCAATAAACCATATCAAATTTTATGAATATTATCCGATTGGCACTTAGAAATCCAATTGCTGTAATGGTAACAGTAATTGCGATTGCCTATTTCTCTGTTATTACTATCAGAAATATCAAAGTAGACATTTTTCCTAATATAGAATCACCCGCCATTTACATAGCTATGCCATATGGTGGACTCTCACCAGCCTATATGGATGGGTTTATGGCTAATCAATTTCAGAAAGTGCTCATTTTTGTAAGTGGGGTAAAAGATCTAGAGTTTAAAAGTGTGCAGGGGCTAAGCCTGATGAAGCTGACCTTTTATCCGGAAACAGATATGGCTCAGGCAGCGGCTGAAGTTGCTACACAAGTGTCAAGGGCTATGGCTTTTTTGCCGCCGGGAGCGGTATCCCCTCAGGTAGTACGTTTTGATGCTAGTGCTCAACCTGTAGGGCAATTGGTCTTTGAAAGCCCGCAGCATTCTATCGGAGAGTTGCAGAACATGGTGATCAGCCGTATCCGGCCCATGTTTGTAAATATCCCCGGCATTACTGCACCAGCTCCATTTGGGGGAAATGCCCGCACCATGGTAGTAAATGTAGATCCGAAACTGATGCATGCTCATGGGCTTACGGCAGAAGAAGTTATGACTTCTATTGCCCAGAACAATATGCCTTCTCCGGCAGGAAATGTGATTATAGGTGAGCAAAATTTGATGAGCCCTGTTAATACTTTGGCTCTTGATGCTGAAGAGTTTCTAAATATTCCGGTTCGTAAAGGCAATGGTCCAACTGTTTTTATCAAAGATATTGCCTCTGTTACTGATGGTGCAGACAAAACGACTGCCTATGCTCTGGTTAATGGTAAGCGGACAGTATACCTGCCGATTATCAAAAAAGCAGATGCTTCTACGCTGGCAGCGGTAAATAATCTTAAAGAAGCGCTGCCCTTACTGGAAGAGACTCTGCCGGAAGAGGTGAAGGTAAGCTATGTGTTTGACCAGTCGGGCTATATAGAAACTGCCCTCAACAACTTGGTACATGAAGGCGTGCTTGGCGCAATGTTGACCGGACTGATGGTACTTTTTTTCTTAGGTGACAAAAGGGGCGCCTTGATTGTAGTACTTACCATTCCGATTGCCATCCTCTCAGCAGTCATTTTACTATATCTATTTGGACAGACTATCAACATAATGACGCTAAGTGGTCTGGCCCTGTCCATCGGAATTCTGGTAGATGAAGCAACCGTTACTATAGAAAATATTCACCAGCATTTTGAGCAGCACAAACCCAAAGCCAAGGCCATACTGGATGCTCTGCTGGAAATCTCTCTGCCCAAACTTCTGATTCTGCTCTGTATTCTGGCGGTGCTGACACCCTCTCTAATGATGAGTGGCATTCCCAAAGATATGTTTCTGCCACTGTCAATGGCTGTAGGCTTTGCCATGATTGTTTCTTTTCTGGCTTCACAAACGTTTATCCCGGTGCTAGCCAACTGGATCATGAAAAATAAGCACGTGCAGAGAGATGGAAAACCAATTCATACACGCTTTGGTAGATTCAGGATTCGTTACACGTTACTCATCAGAAGGTGGCAGAGACATGCTCCTAAAGTGGTGGGTGCATACACTTTGATTGTGATCGGACTGATTTCCTGGGGGCTTCTTACCATAGGTACAGATATACTCCCTGCCAGTGATACCAAAGACTTACAGATGCGGATACAGGCCCCCCAGGGAGTTAGCCTGGCCAAATCTGAAGCTTATTTGCTGGAGGTAGAAAAACTAATACGGGAAGAAGTGGGTGAAGACCATATTCGTATTACTTCTGCATTTGTGGGTATGCATTCCCCCAACACTCCTATCAACCCCATCTTCCTTTTTACCAGCGGTTCTCATGAATCTGTTTTGCAGGTATCTGTGAATGGGGAAACTTATGAGGGAAGCATGAATGAACTGAAAGAAAGGATAAGAGCTAAGGTTGAAATACAGTTCCCGGAAATACAACTCTCTTTTGAACCCATAGAGCTAGTAGAAAAAATCATGAGCCAGGGAGCAACCACTCCTATCTCAGTAAAAATACTGGGCAAAAATCTGGAAGAGGCGAAAGCTTACGCAACAAAAGTTAAGACAGAGCTTGATGCCATAGACTTCTTGCGTGATGTGCATATTGCCGAACCTGTCAACTACCCCAGTATTTCTATTGATGTAGACCGGGAGAGGGTGGCCCAGTTTGGCTTGAGTGTCCGTGAGGTAAGTACTGCTTTAACTACTGCAACTTCTTCTACGCGCTATGTGAATAAAAACATGTGGGTAGACCCTAAATCCGGCCTGGTATTTCAGGTGCAGGTACAACTACCCGAGGCCGAGCTACAGTCCATCAACGACCTTCGTGCCTTGCCCCTCAAAGCTGGCAGTTTGCATCCGGTACTGGAGGATGTAGCCACTATACAGTATTCAGAAGAAGCAGGGCAGGTGAACCGACAGGGGCCCAATCGTTATGTGACGCTGGTTGCCAATACCCATGAGGTAGATCTGGGAACTGCTTCCCAAGCGGTTCAACAGGCCCTGAAAGATGCCGGAGAGCCTCCCCGTGGATTGATGGTGAAAGCAGTGGGAGCGGTAGAAATTCTGGGAGAAACGCTGAGCAGCTTGCAGGCAGGCTTAATGGTAGCTGTAGTGGTCATCTTCCTGATGCTTACCGCCTATTATCAATCCTTTGCCGTTTCTGCATTGATCCTTTCGGTAGTTCCTGCGGTCATTGGTGGCAGCCTGTCAGTGCTTTTGCTGAGCGGCAGCACGCTTAATCTGCAGTCTTACATGGGTATCATCATGTCAGTGGGGGTTTCAGTAGCCAATGCAGTGCTTATTATCAATCAGGCAGAGGAATATAGGTTAGGACGAAGAATGACTGCCTTGCATGCTGCTCGTCTGGCTGTCTCCTCTCGCTTACGTCCCATACTGATGACAGCTTCTGCCATGATTGCCGGTATGATTCCTATGGCTATTGGTATGGGAGATGGAGGTGGACAGGTAGCGCCACTCGGGCAAGCCGTGATTGGAGGACTGATTTTTTCTTCCCTAACAGCATTGCTGGTATTGCCCCACCTTTATGCCCTGGTGAGAAAAAATGCCTCATACCAAAGCAAATCCTTAGATCCTGATGATGTTCATCATCAATTCTTACATGCTTAATAAATCAATCAATTATAGAATATGAAAAGGTATCTTTTAACAATACTTCCCATTATTGCTTTCGTTGCTGGATGTACTTCTCAGAGAGCCGAAGAGAAACCAAAGAATAAAGCAGAAGTAAGCAAAGTTCAAACAGTACAGACAGTGGCTGTTAAAAAACAGCAGCCTGAATATACATTGAGTTTGCCAGGAGAATTACATCCTTACGAAGAAGTAGCTCTGTACGCAAAGCTTAGAGGCTTTGTAAAAAAAATCTATGTAGAGCGTGGCGCTGAGGTCAAAAAAGGACAGTTACTGGCAGTGCTGGATGCCCCCGAAATTACCCAGCAGTACATAGCTGCAACGGCAAAACAGCGAGAGGTAAGTGAACAGATCAACTACAGTTTGCAAGCCTATAAACGATTGCAAAATGCCGCGCTAAAACAGGGGACGGTAGCTGAGATAGAACTGGAAGAAGCTAAAGCCAGACTGATGCGGGACAGCGCTTCCTACCTGGCACTTAAGGCAGAAATGGAAGCTGCCCAGCAGTTGAAAGAGTATGCTTATATCACTGCGCCTTTTGATGGAGTAATTACTGATAAGAAAGTGTCGCCAGGGGCTTTGGTAGGAGAAAACAGTAAACCTCTCTTCGCTTTATCTCAGCATGACAAATTGCGCCTTACTGTAGCCATACCGGAAAAACACGCTCGTGCCTTAAGCGACAGCAGCCAGATAACCTTCACAGTAAGTGGACAGCCAGGTGAAAAATTCAGTGCCTCTATGTCGCGCAGTAGTAGTGTCATCCATTCTGAGCTTCGCGCTCTGATGGTGGAGTTTGATATTGATAACCAGAACCATCAGCTAAGCGGAGGGGAGTACGCTCAGGTACAGCTTAATTTGCGCCGACCACAAGCTAGTCTTCAGGTACCTGTAAGTAGCATCGTTCAGTCTCAAAATAAAGTGTTTGTTGCTATGGTTGATGAACAGACCATACTGCATGTTCCTGTAGAAAGAGGCATAACTCAACACTCCTTTGTAGAAGTGTTTGGCAAGCTTGAGGCGGGAGATGAGATAGTCTTAAAGGCCAGTGAAGAATTGAAAAATGGCATGAGAGTAAAAACAGATCAAGTAGAAATCAACAACGAATGAATTCAATAAGCATGAATACTAAAAAAATATTTACAATCGCAATACTAGCTATCAGCATTATAGGTATGGTTTACCTGTTAGTATTTGACAAACCCGCTGATAAAGTAGAAGCTCGTACTGAGGTGGTTGAAGCAAAACATAGAGAGCAGCAAAATAAATCTGAATTAATTAACGCTGAAGGTGAACGGCTTAACTTTGCTGATTTTAAAGGTAAAGTGGTATTTATCAACAACTGGGCAAGTTGGTGTCCACCTTGTATCGCCGAGATGCCAACCATAGAAAAGTTAAAGAATGAATTTAGTGAAAAGGATTTAGCTTTTGTGATGGTGTCCTTTGACCAAGATCCTAAGAAAGGTTTAAACTGGATGCGGAAAAAAGAATTTGACCTGCCTGTTTACTTTCCTGGGCAAAACTATCCGCAACAATACTTAACAGATGTCATTCCTGCCTCCTTTATTCTGGACAAAGAAGGGAAGCTATTGCATACCCAGATGGGAATGGCAGACTACAGCAACCCAGACTTTATCAGGCAAATGAAAGCGTGGATCAATCAGTAATCTCCAAGCGGTATACAAAATAAAATATCAATATAACTCACATATTTTATGTCTACTTTATGAAAACACCCACTCAGCATAATGAAACGAATAAATTTGTAGATGTTAATAAGCATAAGGTGGTGATGCAGGTGACCCAGTCCGATGCACTCAATCAGCTTTCTGTAATTAGCCAGCTTAAAAATATCAAAGCAGCCTTGCCCAATGCGGAAATTAAAGTGGTAGTACACAGTCAGGGGCTGGAGATGTTAGTTGAAAGTAGGTCAAAGGTGAGGCAGCACATAGAAGAGCTTAGTCGTCAGCAACTTAGTTTTATTGTTTGTGAAAATACCATGAGCAGACAAAAAGTAAGTCAGGAGGATCTAATAAAAGGTGTTGCTACAGTGCCTTCGGGGCTGGTAGAGATTATTCTGAAGCAGAAAGAAGGCTGGTCTTATATCAAAGGAGGAGTTTAAAAAAATAAAGCAGGAGGTTAAATTCTGATTGCCTCCTGCTTGGTTACAATAAACGTTTATTCAGAGTATATTTCTTCCACAGCTTGTGTTGTAATGCTTTTTGGAATCTTGGTGTCTAGCATTGTTGGTACTGTTTGCTTATATATTGAATAATACAACCAAACTATTGATAGCAGGGCGGACAATGCTCCCATCACTAAAATACTGCTTGCCCAACTGGCATGCTGTCCGAAATAATAAATGGCAGTAGTGCAAATCAGGATGCGGAAAGCTTCTAATGGAAAGATTTTTCTGGGCACTTCAAACAGGCTGCCCAGACAGATTAGGCTTAGCAATATCAGAGCTGCTGAGGCAATCTTTTCCGACATGCTGAGCTGCCCTTCGTTAAACAGGAAAAGTGCAGTACCTAGCATAGCTACTACGAACTGAACCAGAATATAGGCGTGTAGAAGTGCGGTGGATTTCTTATTATATTTTTGGTAGCTCCTGATGTCAATCTCAGGGGGTGCCTGATAGCCTCCCATGCTTTCAGGAAGCCAGCCCGGTTTGTAGAACAGAAGTTTGAGCTTGTCCTCCAGAGAAGGCATCTTTTGCAGTTGTTGCCCCATAGCAATGTAGGGCTTGAGGTTAGCCCATAAAGGATTCCAGGTATTAACAGCCTGGGTGACTCCGTAAGTAGGCTTTTCTTCTTCTACCTGAAAAGTACCGAAAAGCCTATCCCAGACAATGAACACTCCTGCATGGTTTCGGTCAATATATTTTGGGTTACGTCCGTGGTGTACCCTATGATGAGAGGGGGTGTTCAAAACCCACTCCAACCACCCTAATTTACCAATGGTTTCGGTATGTATCCAGAACTGATACAGCGTAACGAATGCAGAGACTGAAACGAACGTAAGTGTATCAAAGCCTAATATCGCTAATGGTAAGTAGAACATTGAAGTCCAGATGACCTGAAAGGAGCCCTGCCTCAGTGCCACCGACAAATTATAATCTTCACTCTGATGATGCACTACATGACCTCCCCAAAAAAGGTTGACCTCATGGCTCATGCGATGTGCCCAGTAATAGCAGAAATCTACCAGAACAAATAGTATAGCAATTGTATACCAGTTCACTGGTATTTGTATGATCGCCAAATACTCGTAGACCAACTGATAAGCAGCAACCACTAATACTTTGAAAAAAAGCCCGCTAAGCTGCTGGGTAACCCCACACCCAATATTGGTAAGTGCATCATTGAGTCGGTAGAGCTGTTTTTTCTGGATAAACTGAACGATAAGCTCAATACCTATCAGAAGAAAATAAATAGGAATGGACAGGACAATTGGGTTAATATCCATAGTGCTGAGGGTTAAGCTAGTAATCGGAGAGGTGCCGGATAAGAAAGCTCCTAAAATTTATCATTTTGGGCATCTCCACTGTATAAAGTAGCATTTTTCCGGAAAAAGACCATAAGTTTGCAGCCACTTTATTAGTCGTAATTTACTAACTATATCTCATGCTTAAATTTTTCAGATTACTGTGGGTTATTTCTGCTCTTGTATATTTTGCTACTCTTATGCTGGGCTATGCCTACCTGCCCGAAAGTGTAGCCATACATGCAGATCTTGAGGGAGAAGCAGATCAGTTTATAGAAAAAGAGACTTTCTTTTATTTTGGAGTGGGCTTTTTTATTGTGGTCAACTTTCTTGGTTCTATACTGCTAAGTGTGTTGAGCAGCATACCGGAAACTTCTGGTTTTTACTTAAGAAGTGAATACTTTAAGGAAAGCATTACATCCTGGCTTAGCTCTTTTGTTTCCATCGTCAACATCTTTTTGGTGTGTGCGGCAACTTATATTGCTTTGTTCAATAATCAGGGAGACTACCAGATCAGCCAGTTTAGCTGGCTAATCTATGTAGCTCCTGTTTTACTTGTTGGAGATTTTATATGGCTGGTAGCCATCATCCTGAAGCGCTAAAGCTTATTTCTTTAGGCTCAGTTTAACAGTGACTCCTGCTCTAAACCAACGGCCAGGCATAGGCACGTATCCAGCTTCACTGTACTCAGTATCGGTGAAGTTGGTTGCTTCTGCAAATACGTGATAATAATCAGTTTTGTAGAATATGCGGCTATCTAGCAAGCTATAATCCGGCAGGCTAGCCCTGTCCAGGTAGCGCAGGCGGAGCGAATGGTTCAGCTTGCCTACAATCTTATGCGTAATACCAAAAATAAGCTGATGGTTCAGGTTATCAAGAGCATAACGTGAGAGCACACCCTCCCTTTCTTTTAGCTCAGCATCCAGATAAGTATAGTTAAGGGATAGCTGTTTGATCCAGGCACTTTTGCTGCTGCTAAAATCGTAATTCAAGCCGGCTTCCACACCTTGCACATTCACATTAGTAAAGTTTAAAGGCTCCCATGGATCATCTTCAGCGTATTTAATCCAGTCAATTAGGTTAGACGCATCTCTTTTGAAGTAGCTTAGTTGTCCCCAGAAATTTCTTCTGAAATACTTAATACCACCCTCATAACTCACAGCATCTTCAGGCTCTAACTGATCATTTCCAATATTATTTGGTCCTACATAATAGAGGTCGGTGTAGGTAGGTACACGGAAAGACCGTCCGATGTTGGCAAATGCTTTCCACTCATCAGTAATATCAAAGCTGGCATCAAGTCCAGGGAAGAGATTCACCCCATAGTCTGAGTACCAGTTGAGGTATATGCCAGGAGTGATATCCAGGCGGTCAAACAGATAAAAACGATGCTCCGCAAACAGGCCTAGCAGACTGCGATCATGCGCTCCCAGGTTTGTACTGTTAATATTTTCATAACGGTATTCTACACCTATACCACTCAGGCCTAAATCACTTTTATAAGTTGCATGCACTTCCGCTCCGCCTACATGGGTAGTATGTAAGTTGTTAAACACTGCCGGATTACTTCTGATGTATATGTAGTCATCATGATTTCTTCTCCAGTAAAGGCGTGGCTGTAGGGTCCACCTCTCTTTTTTTAGCTCGTAGTCAGCACTGAAAAAAGTTGTATTTACCTCTTCATACTCTTCGGAGTCTGGTACATAAAAACCGGCTGCGCCAAAGGCTCTCTGAGTATAGCCTCCCAGAAAATTAATTTTACCCTCTTTCAGCTGTAGATAAGATTGGTAAAAAGCATTAGTTATTTCATAGTCAGAGTTGGTACGGTAGCCTTCTGACTGGTCACGGGATACGGCTATGTACTGGCCATATGTTTTGCCGGGAAGCGCTACAGATATATTTCCTCCAAAGGTTTCAAAGTCTCCGCCATAGCCGCTAAAAATAGCCATAGGTTCTGATGGTACCCTGGTAACGATATTTATAGCTCCTGCAAATGCATTTTGACCATAAATACGAGCTCCCGGTCCTTTCAGTACTTCTATCCTTTCAATATTGTCAATATCCAGCGGTAGGTTCATTAAGTGATGTCCGGTTTGTGGGTCGCTCATTTTTATACCATTAATAAGAATAAGCGTCTGCTCAAAAGTACCCCCTCTGATACTTACATCGGACTGTACCCCAGCGGGGCCTCGCTGGCGCATGTCTACACCGGGTATATAACTAAGAGCCTCGTTCAGACTTTGTACCGGAATCTGCTGAAGTTGCTCTCGGCTCACTACATAAATGCTTCGGGCAGACTCAGAGAAGGGGGTCTGCATACGGTTTTCGGTGATGGTTAGGTTATTCAGCTCTATCACAGTGCTGTCTTCCTGGGCATAGCCTGCACGGACCATTACCATACACAAAAATAAAACTGAAAGTAAAATCTTTCTCATGTGTTGTTGAATCTTGTTACAAGAAATGTATCGGAAGATACTTTGCTCCATGGTATGCTCAATTAGGTCTCCCTGATGAGCAAAGTTTTCAAAAAGGTTAATGAGGCTGCAATACTACAAAAGAAGTCTTCATACTCCAATAGTTGTAGTTGACTTGTGTTATAAGTCTCTGTAATACAATAAACTATGTGTGGTTGTTGTCTCAGAGGAAAATCTACAGTTTAAAATTTTATAGCCGGTGCTGATAATTTTATATCTTAAAGCTCCACTAAATCTTTTTGTCTTGAACATACTAATTGCCCCCAATGCTTTTAAAAACAGTCTGGATGCTGTAAAGTCTGCCGAAGCTATTCGTGCGGGTCTTCATCATAGCTTACTCCAGGCAGATTGTATATTGCAACCTATAGCCGATGGTGGTGATGGTATGCTTAGCGTTATGTTGAGCCAGGAAAAAGGTGAGATAAAAAAAGCAATAGTCAATGATGCGCTAGGCAGGAAAGTGGAAGCGCAGTTTGCATTGATTAAGCAGGGCAAGACCGCGGTTATTGAGATGGCTGAAGCTTCTGGCATAAGATTATTGAAAGATGAAGAGCTTAATCCAATGCATGCTTCTTCATACGGTACGGGCGAACTTATAAAGGCCGCATTAGATGCTGGCGCGCAGGAGATAGTCATTGGGCTCGGGGGTAGTGCTACTGTAGATTTAGGTTTAGGAATGGCGCAGTCGCTAGGTGTTACACTCTTAGATGCTTCCTCGCTACCTATTGCGGCCGGAGGAGAGGGAGTAAAAAACTTACATACTGTGGATGCCTCCACTATGGATAAAAGGTTGCATGAGGTACAAATTATTGTGACTTGCGATGTAACTAACACCCTTCTGGAAGCACCTTCAGTATTTGGGCCACAAAAAGGAGCGACGCAGGAGATGATACAAGAGCTGGAAATACACTTTAAAAGAGTAGGAGAGCTGGTAAAAAGTAAGTTGGGAAAAGATATAATTTCTCCAGCCCGTACAGGGGCTGCCGGTGGATTAGGCGCTGCATTGTTAGGTTTTTTTGATGCTAAACTGGTAGATGGCACAGACTACTTACTTTCTCGTACAGGTTTCAATGAAGCACTGGAAAAAGCTGAGTTAATAATAACTGCAGAAGGAGCACTGGATATCCAGACCCAGGCAGGCAAGGGACCTTACTATGTAGCTACTCAGGCTAAAAAATTAAATAAGCCGGTAATTATGCTTGCGGGTAGTCTGCCGAAAAACTATCAGGCAAAAGACTATGCCGTTTACGATGTAGTGCTACCTATAGGGCCTCGCCCGCAACCTCTGGAAGAAGCACTGGCCCATACCGCAGAAAACCTTGAGAGAACAGCTTTTCAGATAGGAAATATGCTTGCTCTAAAAACAAAAAATGAGTAGCCACCTGGACTACTCATTTCTTTCTTAAGCTGACTGATTACTTATATCTTAAATTCTTTGTAACATTTCCATCAGGCCGGCATTTTTGTGTTTAGGCCTTACAATAAGCAAAGGAATGTTAGCATCCATGCTTATTAACTTCTCGGTATTGGTACCAATAGGGAAGAAAGCTGTAGAAGCAGCCTTTCCTTTACCACCAATAACAATACAGTTCGCGTTCATCTCTACGGCTTTATCGTAGATTACACTTACCGGGCTTTCTTGCTTACTTAAAGTAAATAGGGGTGTAATTTTTACATTCCTGGTATCTACTTTACTAATAAATTTCTTATAATTCTTTTCAGCATTCTTACGCATTACATCACCACACTCTTCAAAAGACTTACCAGTGTAATGGTAGCCTACTGGCACCTGGTATACGTGATGGCAAATAATCTCAACATCTCTTCCTTCATTTTTACCGTGGCTAGCTACAGAGATAGCTTCCTCTAAAGCTACCAGTGCATCTTTAGAGAAGTCAGTAGCTACCAACATACGGTTCATGCTTGAGTACTCTTTCTCTGGTACTATAAGCAGGGAACAGGTAGCACGACGTGCCAGACGCTGAGTTACGACGCTGCTGCCTTTTAGCTTTTCTTTTCTTCCTACTACTATGGCATCAATATTATGCTTTTCTGCCAGTTTGAGTATATGTTTAGAAGGCAGGAGACCCTGCTCTACTGTTATTTTAACCTTTATATTCTGATTGGTCATGTCAAATCGCTCAATGACCTTCTTTTCCATTTGCTTCTTGCGGTCTTTAATGGCATCTTCCATCAGGTTAGGAAACTCCTTACGCAAAGCGTTAGGAAGCTGTGCGTTTTTAATCACATTCACAAAGTGAACAGACTCTGCGGAAGTAGATTGAGCCAGAAATGAAGCAAATTCAATTAACGTATCGTCCATTGACGATGCATCAAGCGCTACCAGAATTTTCTTTAATGGATACATATTGCTATTAGAATAAGGTTCTATTTGGTCTGATATGAAAACATATCAATAGCATAACAGACGTAAAATAAACCATGTTTCAATTAATCCTATTTTCTAATTGCAGCCATAAATTAGTTGTGTAATAAATGGCTGTTTAAGCATTTAATTTAGCTTTCTATACTACAATTTTCAGACCGATACGCATTTACAGCGCATTAATTTTATCAACCAGCAGCTCAAACTGCTCTTTTGAGTGTGTAGGAAAATTAGCAATTCTTATATGTTTCGTTTTATATGAACCGTAGCCACTTCCCACGATCAGCTTCTGTTTTTTAAGCTGATCTATCACTTCTCCTGAGTCTAGCTTAGTCTCTGCCACTATGACAGTCTTGGAACGATAAGCTTTATTTTCCACAAAAGGTTTCATTTGCTGATGTTCTTCCAGGCAGTGGTAGGCTAGTGCAGCTTTGTACTCTGTCTCCTGACGGATTCTATCCATGCCTTTTTCCAGCATATCTCCACAAACTTTTGCCAAAAGGTAAATATTAAGCACGTTAGGCGTTTCCGGTGTTTGGTTCTTAATGCCCTTCTCCAGCAAAGAGGGAAGCGTATGGTAAGAGCCTATACTTAGACCTCTGGCTTGTAGCTGATTGGCTTTTTCTATACTTCGGGGACTTACAACCCAAACCCCAAGACCGGCAGGCAGTCCGAATGCTTTTTGCACTGAGAAAAATACACTATCAACCTGAGAGTACTCTATTTTGCTATGAGGAAGGATAGAAACTGCATCCACCGCGATAAGCTGCTCAGGGTGAGCCTGATGAATAGCGTAGATATCTTCCAGTGGTTGAGATGCTCCAGTGCTCGTTTCATTCAGGGTAAAAGCAATTAACTCATTGTCTTCCGCAATTTGCTTTGCGTCGGGAGTGATGCAGCTTCCTTCTGCTGCCTCTTCGGCTACAGCCTCGCGGCCTAGCTCCAGAGCGGTGGCATGAAAACGCTTAGAAAAAGCACCGTTCACATAATGGTGACTTTTGTGCTCCACATTGTTCTGAATAATACGTTCCCAGATTTCTGTGGCTGAGCCGGTAAAAAATATATGGTACTCCTGCGGAACATCAAGCACTTTTCTGAGGTTTTCTACTGCCTCCTGATAAATGCCCTGAAATGTTTTGCTACGATGAGAGATAGAGGGGATCTGGGCACGTAATGCATCTTTGATATGCCCTTCTACGGTAAAGTAAAGTTCGGCAGGTCCCGGCGTAAAATATATGTTTTTCATGACAGATGGTTTTGCCCTTTAGGGTCAAATATGGCTTGTTTTACGGCGGCAAAGGTAGCTAAATAATTACTGCTGTCTAGCGCTTAGCCTAGTTTTTGTAAAAGATCTTATAAGGAACAAATTGTTATTTTTGACGTTTAAAGTTTAAACAATTGATCATATTTTCATACAGTTTAGCATGGAAGCAGGCATACAACAAAGAAGCATAGAGAAGTTAGAAAAAGTAGCGTTTATTCTCAAAACACTTTCCCACCCACTTCGCCTTAGTGTGGTAGACCTGCTTTCTCAGCACGATAAGCTTTCGGTAAATGAAATTTGCCAGATGTTGGACTCAGAGCAATCGCTCACTTCTCATCACCTCTCCAATATGAAACTCAAAGGTATATTGAGCAGCATCCGTGAGGGTAAAAATATTTACTACAGTCTTAAAATGAAGGAGGTAGTAAAAGTACTTGCCTGTATGGATAATTGTGATGCGATAACTATTTGATAAATCTACGAGTTCCTTATATTGTTGTATAAAACTAAACCATAAAAGGAAACACTATGATTGATCAAATTATAAACTCACTCAAGGGCGAACTTAGTAAAAAGTTTACCGGAGAATTTGGAATGGAGCAGGATAAGGTAGATGATGCTGTGGTTATTGCCAAAGATGATATTTTTGAAACCGTAAAAGATGAATTTGGCAGAGGTAACCTGTCGGGGCTTATGGGCCTTTTTCAGAATAAGGAGCAGATAGCTACCAACCCTATTGTTACCAATATTATACGCAAATATGCAGGCGATCTCGGTTCTAAACTGGGCATAGACCCCCAAATGTCTACCACTATCGCCAATTATGCAATTCCCTTTATCTTAAGTAAATTTGTGAACACTGCCCAGGAAAAAGGTGTAGATCAGGCTAGCCTTATGTCTATGCTTAGTGGTGGCGGAAAAGGAGATGGAAAAGACCTGGGAGATATGCTGAAAGGGCAGTTAGGTGATTCTCTGGGAGGATTTTTTAAATAATTTATACATTTGCCATATTAACACTATTGAATAGTCGCGATTGACTCTATGATGCCTTCTAAGTTACAAGTTCCGAATCAGTTGGAACCTTATCGTAAGCAAATTGAATCATCTGTAAGACCTTTTATTCGCATTTTTGCCAAGCCGGAAGATGATCTTGATTTGACACAGAGTAAGTTTGGTGGTTTTCCTTACCTACCCCAGGGCTATGAATACCCTGTGGGAGTTAATGGGCAGCCACTTTTTTTGCTTGCTCAGATTAATTTTTCTGAAGTCCCCGAACTGTCAGGCTTTCCTAAAGAAGGAATACTGCAATTTTATGTAGGAGACGATAATATGTATGGTCTGGATATGGATGACCCATTTGATCAGGCTAACTACAAAATCGTATATTTTAAAGACGTAGATGAAGCTAATGCTCAGGAAGACTTTGATATGCCTGACTACGACAATGTACCGGTTTTAGAAAGTCATGCCTTACGTTTTGAAGTACAATATGCTCCGGTATCACCAACCGATCAGGCTTTTGACCAGATTTTTGGCACCCCCGCTTCAGACTTTTTTGACCGTTTTGGCGACGATAAAGTAGAGCTAAGAAGAGCCTATGCTCGCCTTGCGCAGGGAAGTGGGCATAAACTGGGAGGCTATGCACACTTTACGCAGGAAGATCCACGCCTTGTACAGGAGTTTGAAGAAGCCATGCTGCTGTTGCAGATAGATTCTGACCACAACAGTATCCTCTGGGGTGATGAAGGTATTGGTAACTTCTTCATACACCCCGAAGATCTGCAGGATTTGGAGTTCTCTGAAGTACTTTACAATTGGGATAGTCCTTAAGCCAGGTGCTTAGCCAGAAACTTTTCCATTTCTTCGTAGAACTCAAAACGGTTTTCTTCGTTGTGAAAACCGTGTCCTTCGTTTTCTTTTACCAGGTAGTCTACATCTATGCCTCTCTCTTTGAGGGCTCGTACTATCTGGTCTGATTCTGCTTTGTTAACACGAGGATCTTTAGCGCCCTGAGCAATAAGCAGGGGCGCTTTTATTTTATGCGCCTGCAAAGCAGGTGAGGTCTGCTCAAACTGTTCTTTCATCTCCTCGGGGTGCCCCACCATTTCATACATCATTTCCAGCATGGGCTTCCAGTAGGGTGGTATAGTCTGCATAAAGGTAAACAGGTTAGATACGCCCACATAGTCTACCCCGCAGGCATACAACTCTGGAGTAAAGCTTAGGCCTGCCAGAGTAGCATAGCCTCCATAACTACCACCGTATATCGCAACTTTTTTAGCATCGGCTATGCCTTCATCTATCAGGTGCTGCACACCATCACTAATATCATCCTGCATTTTAAGTCCCCACTGCTTAAAGGATGCTTCCCAAAAGGCTTTCCCATAACCAGTTGACCCCCGGTAGTTCATTTGCAATACAGCATAGCCACGATTGGCGAGAAACTGTACTTCAGGATTAAAGCCCCAGGTGTCTCTTACCCAGGGACCCCCATGAGGGTTCACCACCAGTGGCAGGTTCTCGGCTTTTTTTCCCAGGGGTAAGGTAAGATAAGCATGTATGGTAAGCCCATCACGAGAAGAGTAAGTAATAGGCTTCATCTCTGCCATTTCCTCTTTTTTTAGCCAGGGGCTTACCTCTACCAGTTTCTCAAGAGTTTGTGCCGATTGGTCATAAAAGTAATATGCCCCCAGACTACGGTCGCTATGCGTACGTACGATAAACTTATCTTCATCTTTATTATGACTGGTAATAGATACTTCATCCTCGCCAAGCTGGCTTTTTAACCATTGGTATCTTATTTCGGCCTCCTGATCAAGAAAAGTTCGCTGCGTTTTCCAGGTGGTATAAGCAATGCCGCTAAGTACTTTTCTTTTTTTAGAATAGCTAAGGCTGCTTACATCTACGTCAGGGTGCTCATATATCTTTTCTATTTCTTTACCCGTTTCGGTATCCAGCACTACAATGGCGGACTTGTCTCTACCCAGGTTCGAAGAAGCGTAGAGGTTTTTATTGTCAAAGGTAAAGAAGAGAGGAGAAGCACTTTCTTTAAAATTGGTTGTAAGTAAAGGCTTAAAGTCTTCATCCTCATTTTTTCGGTGTAGTAGCGTAGTATTAACTCCATCTGAAGTCATAGCTACTCTTAGAGCTCCTTCATGGTCTGTGAGCCATCCTACAATATTGCCGGGGTTTTCGGCTATCATGTGCAATTCAGCAGTAGAAAGGTTGAGACGGTAAGCATCAAATACTTCAGGGTTTCTTTTGTTTAAGCCGACGATTACTTCATCAGGAAAATCTTCCAGATCATCAATAAGCTGAGTACGCACATTGTCAAACTGAGTAAGCGCACGTTCGTTTTCTCCATTTTTATCAATGGCGGTTAGGTAGTAGTTTTCATCGCCTCCATTGTCTCTCAGGTAAACAATACGCTCATCATCAGCCCAAAAATAGCCTGCAATGTCCCTCTCTGTTACATTAGTAATTCTGTTCACTTTCTGGCTGCCAATCTGCTGAACATGTATGTTCATACGGTCCTTATAAGGAGCCAGAAACGAGATGTACTGTCCATTAGGTGAAAGGTCAAAGCCTGATTTTTCGGGGTTTTTAAAAAATTCTCTAACGGGTATCTGTCTTATATCTGTCATTACTTTAGTTTAAGAGTTAGTATTCTGTTCAATAGCCTGCAGTAACAAAGGCCACACATTATTAGCTACGATACGCTGCCCTTCGGCAGTAGGGTGTATGCCATCACTTTGATTAAGCTCTTTTTCTCCGGCCACATTTTCCAGTAAAAAGGGGATAAGCTTTACATTTTCCTGCTCAGCTATGCTGGGATACAACTTTTGAAAACGGGCAGCGTATTCAGGCCCCATATTTGGGGGAACCATCATACCTGCCAGAATAATTTGGATATCAGAATTCACTTCCCTGACTTTATTAATCATGGCACGAAGATTTTTATCTGTTTCTTCAGTGGGTATACCTCTGAGGCCGTCATTAGCTCCCAGTTCAAGTACAAAAATATCTACTTTCTGCCTTTCCAGTACCCACTCCAGGCGAGAGTTGCCACTGGCAGTAGTTTCTCCGCTAAGTCCGGCATTTACAACCTGATAATCATATCCCAGAGAATCCAGTTTTTTTTGTATAAGCGCAGGGTAAGCTTCTTCCGGTTCCAGTCCGTAACCTGCTGTCAGGCTATTACCAAAAAACAGTATGACTTTATTATCCCCATCATTTGTCTTATCTTCATCGTTCTCTTCATTTTTTTGAGAAGAAGTGGTAGCCTGCTCCTGCGTTTCGGCAGACTTCTGAGAGCAGGAAAACAGCGTAAGCGAAATGGCCGTACTGATTAGAAGGGCCTGGAAAAAGTTGTAGTTACAATAATTCTGCAAATGCTTTGTCTTCATAAATAGGGGAGTTAGTATCAGCCCGTTAAAAATTTATCTCATAACTTATACGGCTGTATAAAAGTTAAATCTCGCAATTAAGCATAATATTTTATGTCATCAATTCTGGAAGTAAAAAAACTAAGCAAGACTTATCGTAGTGGAGACCATAAGTTAACGGTACTAGATCATGTAGACTTACAAATAGAAAAAGGCCATACCTGTTCTATTGTAGGTCCTTCGGGGAGTGGAAAAACTACGCTCCTGGGGTTATGTGCAGGGCTGGATCGGGCCAGCTCAGGCTCTGTAATTTTGAACGGAATCACTCTGGATCAGCTCAACGAAGACCAACGTGCCGAAGTTAGGGGTAAATATGTAGGCTTTATCTTTCAAAACTTTAACCTGATGCCTACTCTTACCGCCTTAGAAAACGTGATGGTACCCTTGGAGCTAAGAGGCGAGAAGCAAGCGGCCAGAATTGCTATAGAGCTACTGGATAAGGTAGGCTTGGCTGGAAGAAAAGATCATTTTGCGACACAGCTTTCCGGTGGAGAGCAACAGCGTGTTTCTATTGCACGTGCTTTCTCAAACAACCCGGCTATCCTCTTTGCAGATGAGCCAACTGGTAACCTGGATGAAGAAACCGGGCAACATATAGAGCAGCTTATTTTTGACCTTAACCGTGATGCAGGCACCACACTGGTGCTGGTAACACACGACATGAGTCTGGCGCGCAAAACGCAGCAGATTGTACGTATTAAGGGTGGAAAGATTGTAGAGAATAGCAGACAGGAAGCTGTGCAGGAGGTAGACCAACTAAAAGAAAAATAGCCCTAACATATGAATCAGCAACAGCCTAGCCTGGCCTGGCTTTTTAAGATGGCCTGGCGAGATAGCCGTAGAAATCGTTCCAGATTATTACTTTTTGTAAGCAGTATTGTACTGGGTATTGCTGCCTTAGTAGCTATCAACTCCTTTAGTGATAACCTACAGCAGGATATTGAAGGGGAGGCCAAAGCACTGCTGGGTGCCGACCTGGTGGTGGAAAGCCGACAGCCCATACCTGAGACAGTAGTACAGTATTTTGACTCTCTGGGTGCCAGGCGATCACAGGAGGTAAGTTTTGCCTCTATGGTACTCTTTCCTAAAAACAATGGCACCCGGCTTGTACAGGTAAGGGCGCTAGACGGTGAATATCCTTATTATGGAAGTATTGAAACCGATCCTGTTTCAGCAAGCAGAGACTTCAGAGGTGTACAAAAAGCCCTGGCCGACAATACGCTAATGCTACAATTTGACGCTGAGCCTGGTGACTCTATAAAGGTTGGCGAGCTTAGCTTTTTGCTGGAAGGCAGAATACATAAAGTGCCCGGCCAACCGGGAATTACAGCTACTGTGGCGCCGCCGGTATACATTCCTATGGAGTATCTGGAAGCTACCGGTTTACTACAAAAAGGCAGCCGCCTCAACTACAAACTCTACTTGAAATTTGATGAAGGCGTAGATGTACAAACTTTACTGGCCGAAGAAATTGAGCCTACTTTAGAAAAAGAAGAGCTCCGCTATGATGATGTGGAAGAACGAAAGGAGGAGATAGGCGATACTTACCAAAACCTGACCGGTTTTCTAAATCTGGTGGCGTTTGTGGCACTTTTACTGGGCTGTATAGGCGTAGCTAGTGCGGTGCATATCTACGTTAGAGAAAAGATTTTATCGGTAGCTATTTTGAGGTGTTTGGGCGGAAAAGGAAAGTATGGCTTAGGAATTTTCTTGATTCAGATTGCTATTATGGGGCTACTGGGCTCTGTGCTTGGTGCTGCATTGGGCGCTAGCATACAATTCTTACTACCAGAAATTTTTGCGGGTTTACTGCCGGTAGAGGTGGATGTAGCCATCTCCTGGAGCGCTATCATTCAGGGTATTCTTATTGGTTTAATTATTTCCATTTTGTTTGCGCTATTACCTTTAATAGCTGTTCGGAAAGTGTCTCCTCTGAGAACGATTAGAGCTTCTCATGAGGAAGAAAGCGGACAAGATCCCTGGCAATACCTTATTATAAGTCTGGTAATCTTGTTTGTTGGCGTATTTTCATATTTTCAGTTGGAGAGTTGGAAAGAAGCAGGTCTGTTTACCTTGGGTATAGTACTCGCTTTTATGCTGCTGGGAGCTATTGCCCGCCTGATGATGTGGGTAGTTAAAAAATACTTTCCAGTTTCGTGGTCGTATGTAAGCAGGCAGAGTTTGGCTAACCTTTATCGCCCTAACAATCAGACATTAATCTTGATTGTAACGATAGGGCTGGGCACAGCACTGATTAGTACGCTCTTTTTTGTACAGGATTTACTGCTGGATAAGGTGGAACTTACTGCAAAAGAAGACCAGCCCAATATGGTGCTTTTTGATATACAGGACGATCAGGAAGAAGATTTAGTACAGCTTACCCAATCTTACGAGCTGCCTGTGTTGCAGCGTGTGCCTATTGTATCAATGCGTTTGCATGGTATCAAAGGACGATCTATCTCAGAAATAAAGGAAGATACAACTGATCACATTCGCAACAGGGTGCTCAACCGCGAGTACCGTGTCACCTACCGAGATAGCCTGGTTGACTCTGAAACTATTATAGAAGGCAAGTGGAAAGGAGAGGTAAGTTCTCCGCAAGACACGGTTTGGGTCTCTCTGGAAGATGGTATTGCTGAAGATATGAAGGTGTCGGTAGGGGATAAGCTATCCTTTAATGTGCAGGGTGCAATAATTGAAGCCTACGTGGGTAGCATAAGAGAAGTAGACTGGCAAAGAGTACAGACTAATTTTCTGGTGGTTTTTCCAAAAGGAGTGCTGGAGCGTGCACCCAAATTTCATGTGCTGATCACCAGGGTAGAGTCTAACCAGATTGCTGCTCGCTTCCAACAGGCTGTAGTAAAGGAGTACCCTAATGTATCTATCGTAGACCTTCAGCTCATTTTAAAAACTGTAGACGAGATCGTGAGCAAAGTGTCATTTGTAATTCGTTTTATGGCATTCTTCAGTATCATCACTGGAATCATTGTACTCATAGGTTCAGTCATAATTAGTAAGTTTCAGCGAATACAGGAGAGTGTATTGCTGCGTACTATTGGAGCCAGTCGTAGACAGATACTAAGCATTAATGCTATGGAATACTTCTTTTTGGGAAGCCTGGCGACTTTAACGGGAGTACTAATCTCTATGCTTGCCAGTTGGGCATTGGCTCAGTTTAGCTTTGAAACTCCATTTAACCCTTCACTATTGCCTCTACTCGTAACTTATATCATTATCACCGGGCTTACCGTACTAATTGGTTTATCCAACAGCCGGGAGATTGTAAATAATCCACCCTTAGAAGTATTGAGGAAGGAAGTATAAAAAACAGCCAGCCTGGTATCTGTTGCCAGGCTGGTGTAATATAGATCTTCATGCACATTGGATACATAGCAGACTGTCAGGGCAGATTGCTCAGGGCTGTGGAAGCTCTGTAATACCTGCTTTCTTTTTTTCAGAATCTACAATTGCTTTTACATCAGCTAAGAGTTGTTTAGCATCGTATACAATACCATCTTTAATAGTATACCTAATACCACCTACTCGCTTTACCTCATTCTGATCATTAAGTTTAATAGCACCGGTGCCATAAAGTACCTTAAGGTTGGCTAAGGGGTTTTCTTCTACCAGTACCATATCGGCCAGCTTACCTACTTCTATAGATCCTAACTCCTGTGCTCTACCCAGGGCTTCTGCTCCTTTTAGCGTAGCTGCACGAATCACTTCCAGAGGATGAAAACCCGCCTCTCGTAACAGTTCCAGCTCTCGGATATAAGCAAACCCATAAGTTTGGTAGATAAATCCAGAGTCAGAGCCAGTAGTAACTCTACCGCCACGGTTTTTGTACTCATTGACAAAGGTCATCCAGAGTCTGTAGTTTTCTTTCCAGTTTACTTCTTCCTCTGTTCCCCAGTCGTGCCAATGCGAACCATGAGATACCCGGCTGGGCTCAAAAAACTTCCAGAGGGAAGGGAGAGTATAGTCCTGATGCCACTCTGCGGTACGGGCTCGCATCAAATCTCGGTTTGCCTCATAAATATTGAAGGTAGGGTCAATAGTAAAGTCCATTGCAATAAGAGTGTCCATAACGGCATTCCAACGTTCAGAAAATGGAGGTGCCGCCTGTGCCCAAAGTTTTCCGGCCTCGCCAAAGCGGTGTTGTTCGTTCTGGTAATTATAATCTGCCGGATAGTTCTGTATGCTGCGGTCAGTAAATAGCGCTTCTGGCAGTCCATACCAATGTTCCATGCTGGTGAGGCCCATACGTGCGGTATGCAGCACATTTAACCATGCCACATTCAGTTGAGCGTGATGACAGGCAGAGCGTAAGCCGTATTTTTTGGCTTCGTCTAATGCTGCTTCCATAATGTCCGGGCGCGCACCAAAAAATTTAATGCCGTCTGCACCTTCTCTGGAAATTCTTTGTACCCAGGCGCGCGCTTCTTCAGGAGAATTTACACCGTCCGCTAAACCTTGCCCAAAGTAAGAGTAGGCTTCTATTCGTGGGGCAGTAATCTGGTTATTAGTACTTTTTTCTTTGTGGTCCAGCACCCACTCCAAACCGTTGCCGCAAGAAGGGTCACGTATGGTAGTAATACCATGCGCCATCCATAGCTTAAATACATACTCTGCCGACGTACCTTGCCCTATGCCTCCAATGTGCCCATGCATATCTATAAAGCCTGGCAGTAAATACATACCTTCCGCATCAATTTCTTTTGCTCCTGGTCTGGCCTCAGGTCGTTTACCAGTCTCTATAGGTACACCGGGGTAGCCTACAGTTTTAATAGAGACAATTCTGTTTTGCTCTACTACCACATCTACAGGGCCTATAGGTGGAGAGCCTGCTCCATTAATAAGCGTAGCGCCACGAATAATCAGTTGAGCGTATGGTCCATCGCCTTCTGCCCGTTGCGGAGCACGTGGTACTTCTTTTTCCTGAGCAAAACTAAAGGAAGTGGCACTAGCCAGCACTAGGCCAAGCATTAGTGAAAGGCAGAATCTCATAGTGTAGTTTGATTAGCTAATCAACTATGATACGCCAAAATCAAAAAAGATACAAAGAAAAAGAGCTACCTGTAGAGAAGTAGCTCTTAATTAAAAGTGTTGATACGTTTCCTTGGCATAGATTAAAAGAGCTGAAGGCTAAATCTGAAATCTTTGGGAGAATACCCGTTTGTAGAATTAACGACAGGAGGGATAAGCTTAAAAAATACAGATTATCAAGAGCAAAAGCCTTTCTTTTAACCTGAATGCAGGCCTTAGAATTTTGCTAAAGCATTGTCAAGATCGTCAACCAGTTTTTTAGAAACTTTTCTGGGGCTATCTTTTCTTACTTCTTTAAGAATATTTGCCGCTTTGTTTCCGTATTCTACCAAACCTTCTGGGTTTTTATCGTAGTTGTAGCTACCGATACACCATTCCAGTTTTTCCTGAATTTCTTTGTACTGCCCGCCGTCCATTTTCTGAAATTTGGCTACGGCATCTTTGCAGGCTTTTTCCAACTTTACAGCAGGGTCTGCACTTGCGGCAGGTTTCTTAGTGGCTGCTTTTTTGGTAGGAGCTGCTTTCTTGGCGGTAGTAGAAGCGTTTTTAGCAACAGGTCCTTTTTTGGGTGCTGCTTCTTTTTTTGCGGTAGTAGCGCTTGTAGTCTTCGTGGTTTTAGCCATTGTGAAATGAATTTTAGTCAAACAATACTGTGGTTAGTGTTATACTTCAAATTTAGATAAAATTATCATGAAAAATGCAACACTGCAGTTTTATAAACTAATTGAAAATCAGCCAGATTGTTATATAATATTGCTTTTTCATGGACTTTTAGGTTTTAAGATATTTTAACAACCACTATTATATGTTGGTTTTTTTATATCAGAATGGTAGTGACATTGTCGTAAAGGCAAAATGTAGTTTGATTTGCCTGTTAGTTTTTAAAATTTAATATTTCTGTTTTTAACTTCCTTATAATGAATGACTTAGAGAGTAGGGTAATAATTTTTTTTGATAAAATTTCAAAAAATCTTTAATAAAGCTTCAAATACGCATGTAAACGAAAGTCTGACGACATCATTTGCATCTGAATATTTCAGCTAAGAGAGTTTTTTACACTCTTCCTAATAGGCTAAATCCTTCAGCATTACCTTATTACCGCTATCAATAGACTCCAGGATAGCTTCAATAATCTGCACATCGCGCATGCCCATTTCTCCGGGTACGGGAGTCTGTTTATCGTTCTTGATACAGTTGGCAAAATCATCCATTTGCAGTGCCTGTTGATTTACCTGAGGATAGCTAATAGGCCCTTCGCTGCTGCTACCTTTGATGCCTCCGTAGGGCGAAAATGGTTCTAGCTCAAACCAGCCTTTCTCGCAGGCAGCATACAGTCGGTTAGTACGTGCATTATGGCTGGTATGTAGGTTAGCTACTGTGCCAGTAGGGAACTCAAACTGAAAAGTGACAGTTTCATCAACTTCTTTAAACTTCTTCGGCTTGGTTTTAAACTCCTGAGCACGTACATATGTGGGGTTTTGCCCTACGGTATAAATCGCCGCCTGTATAGCATACACGCCCATATTGCCTAATGCACCAGTACCTGCCAGCTTTTTGTCTAACCTCCACTGGTCCCAGTTATCACCCATAAGATAGCCAGCACCACATTGAATAAGCGTTATATCACCCATTACTTTTTGCTGCCCCAGACGCATGACCTCCTGGTTATGAGGCTCAAAGTGTAAGCGGTAACCTATAGAAAGTTTTACATTGGCCTGATTGCAGGCATCAATCATCTGTCGGCATTCTTCAGAAGAGATGGCCATGGGTTTTTCGCAGATGACATGCTTACCAGCTTCGGCGGCTCGGATGCTATACTCAGCATGCATGGAGTTGGGTAGTACAACATATACGATATCGATATCAGGATTATCAGCTATCTGGTCAAAAGTCTCATAATTGTAAATGTTCTTTTGAGGGATATTGTATTTATCAGTCCAGGTTTTGGCTTTAGCAGGGGTGCCTGTTACTATACCCGCGAGGTAGCAATGTTCCGTCTCCTGTAGTGCCGGAGCCAGTTGGTTAGTACTGTAGCTGCCCAAGCCTACCAGTGCGATGCCTAGCTTTTTGTTTTGCTCCGGCTTGTTTGCAAACATAGAAGCATAAGAAAGTTGAGGAGCCAATGCTGCCCCTCCTAGACCAGCACTAAGCTTACGGTTAAAATTACGACGACTGATGCTGTTTATTTTCATCTGTATAGGTTAGTTAGGTTACAACATTCTTTCAACTTCAGGTTCAATTAAGAGTTTGAGTTTAATTTAGATAAATCATAAAATTTGAATGATGTGTGTACTCGATAGTAAACTCGCAATAATTAAGGCTTGGAGCTACTCACTAATACTCTGCTGAGCAAACTGCCGAAAGTTTTTGATGCGATGAAAAGTCAAAAAATTAGCATCGTGAAAATTATTTGCTCCTCCCTTGTCATCATCAAAGGCAGTACGAGAAAGATAAATGAGATCGTCTCCTTCAAAGAGCCAGTCTACATACTGAAAGCCATGCTTTTCAACATCTGGGTGCTGTAACAAAATCTTGTGTACATTCCAGGTCTTAAGGTCGTCAGAACTGCACAAAGCCTGTGTGTTTCTTATACGTGCCGGCTTCTCTTCTACTTTGTATTTCTGAGGAATGTAGTTGGCGATCATCCAATACTTTTGCGAAAGCGAATCGTAACTAATAGTAAATTTTTTTGAGCCTCCCGGCATATCCATAAATCCATTATCAGGATTAAAACTGGCTTTTTTTCCATCCTCGCTGATTAGAACGATAGCAGCTTTATCCTCAGCATTTTCAGCTCTGTTGTCAACTCTTAAAATATTGAGAATTTTTCCATCAGGCCCAACAACAGCATTACCTTCCAGCCAGCCTCCGAAGTCACCTTCAAGGTAGTTAGCATGGTAGCTAAGTTGCTCACTGCTTGTCCAGTTTTTTGCGTGCAGAAGATCAGCATCTTCTGGAATTGACATCATAAAGGTGCTGTACCGCTCGCCCCATTTGGTAGTGGGAGCTTTGGCATTTTCCATCGCTCTCCACAATCTGCCATTGTGTAGAATGATAGGGGTAGGAGCACAATGGTATTCACCTTTTAAGATTAAGCCATTTTTTTTGTTTTTGGGTTCAGTCCAGGTTCGGCCCTCATCCTCAGATCGGCGGATGATCATATCTCCATGATGTTTATCTGTGCCTAGTAGGTATAAAGCACCTTGGTGGTAAAACAACTTAGACCAGAACTGCCCATCTATCTCAGCTAATGGATTCCAGCTAGCCCCTTTATCGGTTGAAAGAAAAACAAATGAACGTGCTTTCTCATGTTCGGTAGAGCCTTTGCCAAAGTGGTCGTGAGAGGCTACATAGTTTCCGTTAGGCAAAATACAAATGCTGGGAGAGCCGATATATTTTTGAGATGAAGCAGGGCTATAGCTGACGATAGTGCCCGGTACCTGAGGTACTTCCTGGGCGAGGGTAGCTATAGAAAGAAGTGTAGAAATAAATAATGACAAGAGAGTTTTTTCAATGCTAAGCATAGTTTAGAGTAGGTTGTTGTCGTATAGTGTTTGTAGGGATAAATTAGGGAATCGTGACTGTATGTACAAACCAGTATGCGCTGAGTAGAAATAAAAAAAGCCACTTCAGGTGGCTTATCTTAACAATTGGCGTAAAATACTGCTTTTACACCAGAGGCATAGAATCACTAAGAGGAAAAACTAGAGTAAACTTACTGCCTTCTCCTGTTTTACTGTCCAGATAGATTTGACCTCCCATTTTATCTACTAATGTTTTTACAATAGCCAGCCCCAGGCCATGAGAACTTTCCCCGTGTGTAGGGCGGGCACTCAGCTTCGTAAATTTTTTGTAGAGGTGCTTTTTATCTTCCTCACTAAAGCCTGGCCCCTGATCTTCTACACTAATCTCAAAGTGGTGCTTATCATGTAGCCCGCCATTAATAAAAATATCGGTTTCAGCATAGGAGAACTTAATTGCGTTGGACAGTAAGTTGTCCATAATGCGCGAAAGATAAACGAGATCGGAACGAAAATCTATGTACGCATCGCATTGTACGTGCATGCGTAAACTTTTATTACTTGCCGCAGACTCATGTGACTTTGCCTGATCACTCAAAAACTGTTTGAGGTTAAGGTCTGTATACTTGAAGCCTGTGGTGCTTGTGAAGGCATTCATATCCAGCAGGTCTTGCACCAGGTTAACACCCACCTGAGAAGTTTCCTTAATCATAGAAGCGTAGCGTTCTCTTTCGTGGCTGTCCTGGTTAGGTAGCATAAGCAGGTCGGACAAGCCAGACAAACGGTTCAATGGAGATTTTAAATCATGTGCCACAATATTCATCAGCGTGTCTTTTTCCTTATTTACTTTTTGTAGCTTTTTGTTCTGCAACTCCAACTGCATGTATTGCTCGCTTATCTTTTCGTTCTGGAAGCTGATTTCTTTGTGTTGCTGCTCTATTTTCTTTCGGCGAATCTCAAGAAGCTTGTTTTGGTTATTACTGCGGTTAAAGAATACGATAAAGACAGTTAACAGCACCAGGGCTAATACAATAATGATGTTTTGAGCGATGTTTTTACTCTTTTCCTGCCTGATGGTAAATTCTTTCTGCGCAGCAGAAGCTTCCAGTATTTTGTATTCGTATTCCTTTTGTTTGAGTAGGAGACGCGTCTCCAGACGCTCCATGTTCTTGGCCTTCTCTACATTAAAGAGTGAGTCTTTATAGTTAATATATTTTTGATGATAAAATAAAGCCGTTTTATAAGACTGTAACTCTTCGTGTACCTGAGCCAGATAATAGTGTGCATCGGTCAATGGCCGCAGCAACTTACTGTTTTCAGCATAGCGGATAACCTTTTCCAGATGCTGACGGGCAGTATATAAGTTTCTTTTGTACAAATACGTTTTGCCCAGTAGTAAATTAATATTGGCAAGAAGCTGCTGGTTATCAATGTTTTGAGCTGTTGTAAGTGCTGAAAGTCCGCTAAGTAAAGATTTGTTGTATCTCTCTTGTTTGTAGTATAGCTCAGCAGTACTCAGGTCAATTTCGGCAAGGTTAACCTGATCGCCTACCTGGGTACTGATATCCCTGGCTGTATTAAGGTACTCATGGGCTTTAGAATAATCATATTGGTCTGTAGAAATAGAAGCCAGCTCTTTGTACACAGATACTACTCCCCGGTCATCGTGCAGATTCTTGCGGATCTTCAGCGCTTTAAATAGCATATCCTCTGACTTATCGTATTCATTACGAAGGGCATAGAGTTCTGCCAGACTTTTATAGCAATAGCTGGCTCCCTGCTGGTCACCAATCTGGGTAAAGATATTAAGCGCTTTATGGTAATACTGATACGATTCTATCTGGTCTCCCTGTGAAAAGAACAGGCGGCCCAGGCTGTTGTAAGCATGGGCTATCTGCGAAGAATCTTTTGAGGCTGAGGCACTGAAAAGGGCCTGCTTGTGCATGGTAAATGCCTGAGAGTATTTACCTTGGTAAATTGAGGCTACCCCCATGTAGTTTTTGGCCTGAGCTGCTCCGTATTGTAAGTCGTGTTTTTCGCCATATTCAACGGCTAACTGGCAGTAGAAAGTTGTACTGTCAGGGTAAGATAGACGGTATTCCCAGCCAATCTGGTTGTAAAGGTCTATCTTTTCCTTCCCTGAAACATGTTCAAGTTGAGAAATCAGACTGTCAATCTTTTTTTGCTGTTGAGCAAAAACAATAGATGTGTTGCACAGCAAAATGCAGATGATGGTGGTTAATAAAGATTTCATGACCTGGAAATGCGGATGTAAGTGTGAGAACAACGGCCTTCAGCTCAATATTGCCTAAACTTCCACAAGTTATAAAACATTTACTTTCTTTCTTATAAAAATTTAAAACGAATATTACCTGCTACCATTTTAGGTACAGCAGTACGAATAGCCATATCACTATTCTAAAGCAGTATAAGAGCTTTGGAATGATGCTAATCTTGTTATAATATGCAGCATGTAGTTTTTTTTAAATATCCGTATATAAAAATATTAATAAAATGAATAACCCTATATGGATCATGAGCTCTGCATTTGACGAGCTAAACTTCCAGGAAGTACTGCAAAAAACTAAAGAAGTAGGAGCACAAGGGGTAGATTTGTGCGTATTTCGCCGAGATGGCACACGTACCGATCATGTAGCTACTCATCTGGATTATGAAAATTTTGACCTGGATACTGCTAAAAAAGTTATTGATACACTAAATGAGTTTGGTCTGGGCGTATCGGTAGGTGCTTTTGAAAATTGCATAGGAGGTGAGCCTGAGCAGCAGCTAAAAAATCAAGATCATCTGCTTCGTTTGATACGAATTGCCCACTTACTAGGAGGTAACGAAAACGACGTAACGGTAGGCACGTTTGTAGGTTATGATCATGAGTTGGGAGTGCAGGAGAATGGTTTTCAAAAAAACCTTGATAAGTACGCGAAAGTATTTAGCCCCATCATCAAATACGCTGAAGATCTGGGAGTGAGTGTTGTTTACGAAAACTGCCCGATGGAGGGCTGGCGCTCTGCCGGATATACCAGTACTTTTAATAATCTGCCAGGTGTATTGGCGGCTCGTAAGCTTATGTATGAGCTTATCCCCAGTGTGGCACATGGCGAAATTTATGACCCTTCTCATGATGTATGGCAGCATACCGACCCTGTAGAGGTGATTAAAGCGAGTGATATGAGCAGAATTCGGAGAGTTCATGTAAAAGCTACTCGCAATCTGCAAAATGCGAAGCAGGTGCATTGGGGGGGGATGTATCCTGTACATCAGGTGGACGAGAAGCTGGCGAAAAAAGCGGGAGTACCTTTACCAGACCACGAGTGGGACAGACATAATTACGAA
Organism: Porifericola rhodea; assembly: GCF_030506305.1. GTDB lineage: Bacteria > Bacteroidota > Bacteroidia > Cytophagales > Cyclobacteriaceae > Catalinimonas > Catalinimonas rhodea. Next base: position 3,590,777 of record NZ_CP119421.1, read on the forward strand.
GCTATGCTCCCTGGCTTTGGTGGTACGGATAGTATGGATTGGCGCGCTTTTGTTGATACGCTGAAAGAAAAAGGATTCAGCGGACCTTTTGAAATTGAAAATGAGGCAGCACTCTCCAAAGCCACAGGAAACATGGAGGCTACTTTACAAGGCTACCGGGCGGCTATTATGTGTTTGTCCCCTATGCTCTGGCCTTTAACAGAGCAAGGTTATCAGTATGATCAGTCCTTACGAAAGGAATTGAAGCAGCTGGCGCAAAAAGATGTGCCTGAGGTGAAGATGAGTGATTTAAAATAGTATAGCATTTAGTTGGGGTGATGGGTATCCATCATCATACGCTATGTAATGTCAGGCATATTAGGCTACATCTTTACTTTTAAGCAAACGAAAGCTTAAAAATATGAACAGGGTGCAATAAGCCACCACTAGCAACAGCTCATGCCATACCAGATAGTCTTTGATTTCCCGGAAAATGTATTTAGGATAAGGGGTTGATATCAGATTATTAATTGCTCTAATCGGAAAAAACTCATAAAAAGTATATTGTGCGTAAAAGTGTGAGAGTATTAAAACTCCGATAGGCTCAATAAAAAGTGTATAAAAAGCCAGTAATACGATTGCAAAGCCTGTCTTTTTGATAAGCATACCTACCAGCAGGGCAAAACAAAGAAAGGCAAGTACATCTAGAAAATAGGCGGGTACAAAAAATATCTTCTGCACCATTACATCCAGCCCATATACCGGGGAGTACAGACTACCTAAAACAATACCCAGTAGAAGAATAAAGACAGTGTTTATGAAGGTGAGTAGGAGAATGATAATCAACTTGGATATTAAAAACTCTTTCTTATCCAGCCCATCTATAATGTTTTGCCTGATGGTACGAAAGTTCCATTCGTTACAGATTGAAATGACTACTATAAAACCTAAAAATATCTTAAAGAAGGTAGCTAGGTAAGTCAGATTCTGCCAAATGTCGGCAAAGTCGTAGAAGGGAATCATGTCAGGAGAAATCCCCTGGAAAGAGGCTCCTCTATCGCTAATAAAGTTCAGGTAGAGCATTACGCTGGAGCAGATGAGCCCCAGTATTACAAAGTAGAGTATAAGTAATATCCAAAAAGGGCGGTAGTGCTTAAGCTTAAGCCATTCAATATAAAATAATCTAGTCATGGGTAGTGGCTAAAAGGTCTAAGAACTGTTTTTCCAGGCTTTTAGTCTTTTGAGACAGATAAGAGACATATATGCCCTTTTCGCTAAGTTGCTGGTTGAGGAAACTGGTATTTGCCTCTTGCTCCAGCTTCAATTTAAAAATACCGTTTTCACGTTCGGCACTTTTTACAAAATCAAATGTTGAGATTACATTTCGTAATTGCTCCATATCTGCTGCGGCGACCTCTACAGTATCGGTACCGCCTAAAGCCTTTGCAACGCTTCCGCTGTAAATTTTCTTACCCTTTTTAAGAACGGCAAAGTGCGTACAGACTTTCTGTACTTCGTCTAGCAGGTGACTGGCCAGAATAATTGTTTTGCCCTGAGTTGCAATATCTACAATCAGGCGTCGGATTTCTGCAATGCCCTGGGGGTCCAGTCCATTAGTAGGCTCGTCCAGTATCATTACTTTGGGGTCAGAGAGTAGGGCAGAAGCTATGGCTAACCTTTGTTTCATACCTAAAGAGTATTGCTTAAAAGGATCATCTTTACGTTCATGCAGGTCTACAATTTCAAGCACTCTGGGTATACGCGTATAGCTTACATTTTTAATTGTGGCTACAATTTTAAGGTTTGCTACTGCTGAAAGGTAGGGATAAAAGGTAGGGCTCTCCAGTATGGCTCCTATTTGCTTACGAACTGCTGCTGAACCTGGGAGGCCAAACCACTGGTAGCTTCCTCCATCATGTCTGACTACATCTAAAAGTATACCCAGGGTAGTTGACTTACCACTACCATTCGGGCCCAAAATGCCAAAAACCGACCCTTCTTCAACTTCTAGTGAGAGACCGTTAACTGCATGTACCTTGCCGTAGTGCTTGTGCAGATTGTCTATGGTTAGTATGTTACTCAAAGCCTTTTAATTTAATGCTCTTCCTGATGATCAGTTTGTGTGAGGCTGGCCACATTAGCAATGCCACTAAAGTTAAAGCCATTTTGAATTAAACTTATTAAAGCATTAAGATCAGGGTGACCTTGCAGATCAAAAAGCATAAGAGAAGTATTATTGTTTACCATAGACACATAGGCTTCTGGTGCTTTACCTTTGGCATATACGTATATCTGGGTACCCTTATCTTCCATCATAAAAAGCTCTTCGTATTGTTCTGCTGTCAACTGCTTCTGTACTTCCAGAATGTCTCTTTTATTGAAAGAGCTGCTGCCTTTGTCAAAAGTGAGAAAGCTTAGTTTTTTAATGTCTCTTACCAGTTGATAAAATTCAGGGTTCTGTTCCAAGTTCAGCATTCTAAGCGTGCTGGGATAAAAATACATAGAAGCTGAAGGGTTATTTTTAAGAATAAATTGCTTCACGGTTTCACTTTGAGCCTGTAACTGAGAGCTTAAAAGCAATACAGTAGTGGTAAGGAAAAGTGCTTTCATGGGGTAGGGGTTCATGTTGGGTAGTAAAAATTAATAGCCCTGCCCATAGGTTAGCAGCAGGGCTGAAAGCAAAGCTTAGTTTTTACCTTCATCAATATTTTCAAGGTATTGCATGCCATTGATTTTCATCCCTTTGGATAGTTTTGAGATTTGCTTCAGGTCAATTTCTCCAAAGAGGCTCATTGCTATAAATTTATAGTCGCCTCCTACAAGCATGAGTAACTCGCTTATTTTTCCACCCTCTTCCTGTATTAAAAATACCATATCATCTTTACCGTCTCGTATAGACATGAGCTCTTCCATATTACTTTTCTGTATACTGGCTTTGGCTTCGCGGTAATATTTAGAAGCATTGTTAATACTATCTGCTGCCAGTATTCTAAGACCTTTCAGTTTGCTAATAGCCTGAGCCATCTCTTTGGTATCGGGGTCATCCGGTTCAAACTCAGTAAAAAGGTTAAACATTTTGCTATTTACCGTAACTTTGGTAAAGGCTTCATTGTCGGCATATTTATCAAAAAGGCTTGCTATGGAAGAGTTTTGAGCCTGCACTGCGAAGGCAATTAACTGCATAGCTATAATGGTGATGATTAACTTTTTCATTTTTTGTTTTCTTTAATTTTTTCCTGAGCTTCGCTAAAGCTTTCAAGTTTTTCCAAATGTTGGGTTCCTTCGTTCATAATGCTGGATACCAGTAGTAACGCCTGCCGGGTTTGTTCATAGGCAAGCTGAGGGTCCTCATAAGTGTTCTCCGTATAAGCAAGGTCAGGTTGTACTTGTGAACTATTAGAGCTGAATAGCCAAATTCCTGAAATGACCAATACGCTGATGGCAGCAGCCATATTGAAGACCTTACGGTACCTACTGAAGCTGAAAGCAGAACTGCGCTCTATTTTACCAAGTAGTTCATCGTCAAAATGATCATCCAGATAGGAGTGCTCACTCTCCCTGCTAAAGCTACGAAACAACTGCGCTGTCGCTTGCAAGTGTGCAGGCACCTCCTGTGTATTGAAGTAATGCTTTAGCTGCTCTTCTTCCTGCAGGCTAGTAGCACCTTCCCAGTATTTGTCCAGTAGTTGCTCAATTTTTAGTAATTCCATAAGCATTAATGCTTTGCAGATTTTTTTTCAGGTTTTGTCTTGCTCTAAACAAGTTGATCTTCACTTGCCCCAGGCTCACGTCTAGCTGTTCGCTGATTTCGTCGTAGGTGTAGCCTTCAACGTCTCTTAGCTGAATCACCTGCTGCTGTAGCAGAGGCAGGTGGCGCATAAATTTCTGGAGGCTATTCATGGTATCCTGAGTTTCGGCACTCTCGTAGGGTGACTGAGCACTATAGCTTAGCCTTAGCCCATCGTCAAGTACGTCTGTTTTACTGTAGTGTCCGGACTTCAGTTTATTCAATGAAATGTTACGGGTGAGTTGCATACACCAGGCCTCTATGCTGCGGTATACGTGCAGCTCTTCGCGGCGGTCCCAGGCTTTAATCAATACCTCCTGCACTACATCTTTGGCTTCGTCTTCGTTGCCCAGGTAGCGGAGAGCAAAGCGGTAAAGCTTATTCTTGACCGGCAGGACCTTATGTTTAAACTCTTCCAGTAGCATATTCAGAGGCAAGACAAGTGAGTGAAAGGAAAGTTACAGAGAAAATAAAAAATATATTAATAAAGTTGATGAGAGTATAGACATAAAGAAAAAGCCCGATGGATATTATCCACCGGGCTTGGTTTTGAGTATTTTGCTATCTATGCGTTACTACTTTCTTCTTTGGCTTTATACTCCTGTATTAATTCTTCGTACTCCTGCGTTTTGCGCTGCATTTCTTCCTGAGTTGCCTGAAGCTCCTCCATGTTCTGGCGCATTTCTTCTTCCTGAGCACGCATCTCTTCAGCCTGTTCCTGAGATTGCTGAAGCAAAACTCTGGTTTTTTCATTGGTTTTTACCGTTGAAAGAGCAGAGGCTATAATCTCGCCCAGACTTTCAACAAATCTGATCTGGTAATCTTCAAACTCATGAAATGAAGCGATCTCTATAATACCCATTACCACATCATTGTATTTAAGCGGGACAATCAGAATACTGCTCGGAAGAGCTTTCCCTAAACCTGAAGTGATGTTGATGTACTCTTCAGGAATCTCGGTAAGATAAATTGTATCTGCTTCCAGAAATGCCTGACCTACCAGGCCTTCACCTGCTGCTATAGTTTTTTTTAGGAATTTTTTTCTATCGTAAGCGTAGCAGGCTACCAATTCCAATATTGCTTCTTCGCCTTCTCCCTCGCTCAACACAAAGAGGCCGGCCTGATTGGCTTTAAGGTACTGTACTACATTAGTAACCAGTTTATCACCTAACTGATCTGTATCCTGCTGGAACTTACGAGTAATTTCGGCTACTATTGATAACCCCTCAGTTGTCCACAGTCTTCGCTGGTCTTCTTCTTTTACTTTTTTCATCTGCTCACGCATCTGTACCAACTCACCTGCAAGGTTCTCTTTATTGTAAATCTCATTCTCTTTACTCAAGCCGGTCCATTGAACGCCATAATCACCAGAGGTGATTTTCTTTACAAAGTCTGCAGCAAGGCGAAGGTTACCCACAATGTTATCAATAACTTTCTGCTCATTAAGCTCCTCATCATTTTCCGTACCCTGGTCAAATATATATTTTTTGTTACTGGCGCTTAACTCATCAAAAAGCTGCTTTCTTTCCTGTTCTGTTTTTCTGATGCGAATAAGTACCAGAACAAGTGTTGGAATACCAAGCAGTAGCAGCAGCCACTGGACATATCCAATCAGCCGGATGAATAGTGAGGATTTTGCAGAAGCTTTTAGTAGAATTTCTTCTTCGTAGGTATTTACCTTGGCAGTAATGCGACCATAATCCTGCATAAGCTCATAACCCAAATCTTTGTATAAAATAGCTTGTGCTTCTTCAGTATTTCCACTTTTAGTAAGCTGATACATATTCTCAAGCATTGCCATGTAAGCATCTATGTCTTTTTTTACCATAGACATTGAGTCCTGCTCTGCGTAGTTTTGCTGTTCCAGAGTTTCCTCCAGCCTTTTGAGCGTAGCCGAGTAAGACTCTCTTGCAAATGTATATGGTGCGATAAATCTGGCTTCAGGAACAAGCATATAGCCTCTTAAACCTACATCGGCAATAGATACGAAAGAACCAAGCTGCTTTAAGTCTAAAATTACTTTTTGTGCCTGTCTGCTTTTCTCCTGTTCTTCTTCTATTACGTACCGGCTGTAAAATGTAAAGATGGCTCCAGCTACAATCACCAGTAGAACGGTAGAAATGAAGAAATTAATACCTTTTTTGTTAAACCATTGAATGAGTTTGTCCTTCATCATTGAGTCAAAAATGTAAGGGTTAGAGATGCTTAAAAATAATAAGACATAGCGCTCTCTACCCGCTTAAGATGAACTTTTAGGTAAGTATGTAATATTTAAATTAAATTAGAATATATTGTACTATTGGGTTATTGATATTTAGGTAGCTGGGCACCAATTTTAACTTTTATTCTAATTCATTTCTGCCCAGGTAACGGTAAATGATGCTTCTGTATTCGGGTGAGGTTAGCTTCCGGAGGATCACAATATTAAGGTCATTTCTTAGCCTGCTATTCTCTGGTATGGCAAAGCCATAATTACTAGGGAGTATGCGCCTTGGCATAATTTCTATATCTGGATAGTCATTGCTATTGAGCAAATATTGGAGGATTGGCCGATCGTAAATTACTACCGAAATTTCTTCATTTTCCAAAGCTTGAAGGGCTTCTTCTGGATTGCTATATAAGCTGGAGAATATACCCTCACGGTTAAGATATTCTTCGCTATTACTTCCTCCAATGGTGCCCACCTTCATATTGGCAAGATCTTCTATAGACTCTATGTTCTGGCTTAGTGTATTAACAGTAAGCGCAGATGCTATAGCTGCCGTAAGTGTAGAAGTAATAACAATAGCGGTAAACATCCATACGAAAGCCACTACCCGACCTCCGGGCGTAATGGGAGCTTTGTCACCATAACCCACCGTTGTCATAGTTACAGCAGACCACCAGAAAGAACTGCCAATTCCTTTCATTCGGCCGTGTCCAAACATCTCTTTGTTTTTCTTGCGCTCAAAGAGCCAGAGTAACAGCCCAAAAATTAGAATAACAAAGCAGAGTACCCCTGCTGCTTTTACAAAGTCCCAGGACGCAATATTTACTAGTTGTGCAATAATTCCGCCTTGTTCTTTACGGATAGCTACTCCCATACCAGAAGAGAAATATGCGTGAGTAAAATCCATGCGTGTTTCTCTTTCGTCAGTAATTGTGATGGCTCCTACTGCCAGGTCTACCTCTTTGTTAGCCACACCATCCAACAAGGATTCCAGTGTATTGTATTTTTTATACTGATACTGAATACCCAGATCTTCGGCTACCTTCTCCCAAAACAAGATACTAATACCACTATAGACACTATCAGCATTGTCAATGACGAAAGGTACAATGGGCTTAATACCTACTGTAATGGTATCCGGGGGAGAGTAGGGTTCTGATTCTTGTGCAGATGAAAACTGAAAGAAAAAGAGTAGGAAAAAGCTTAGGCTTAGTAAAAAGTGTCTATTCATATCAGAAAAGTGGTTTATTATAATAAAAAACAGGTAAGAGGTACGATTGTTAGCTTGCTACCTCTGGCACAGGTTTCAGCACAGTTAAAAGAAAACTAATGAGCAGCTTTGGCTAATTATTTTGAACAGCCCAAGTTTATACTTGTTAATTAACATGATCTGATACCCATTTTTTTAGCAATTATTTATATCTAATTTTTAAAACTGATTTATGGAAAGTGAAAATACGCATCAAATTGCCGTATTTGATATCAATGGAACGCTCTATCAGAAATCTTCTAAAGAAGAATTTTTTAAATATATATGCTTCAAAAAGGATTATAAGCTACTCAATATCCTTCAGCTGGTTATATTTAAACTCATTGGTAAAGCACGTCTAATCAACCAGACTGAGTTTAAGGAGAACTTTTTTAATTATCTGGATAACTTACCCCCTCAAAAAGTGCAGAAGTATGCGCGCGAGTACTGGTCTATTGAGTTTCCGCAGTACTTTAACAAAAAACTGATGAACAGGGTAGAGGAGTTAAAGAAAGAAGGTGTACAAATTATTTGTATCTCCGGAGGTTTAGATGTTTATATGAAACCACTTTTTGAAGACTTTAAGGTAGATCATCATTTTTGTACTCAGACCACCTATACCAAAAATACCTACAAAATTAAAGGGGAAGCCTGTAAGGGAAAGGAAAAAATAAAACGCTTAAATGAGCATTTTAATGGAAAGAAATACAACATTGTAGAAGCCTACTCTGACGATCCGGAGGATATTCTGGACCATGCTGACAGAGCCTTTCTAGTTAGTTCTGAAGGAAGTATAAGTCCATACAACGGTAAAAAATAAAGTTATTGAGAAAGAAGGTTTTCTGCTAAGGCTGCTGGCTTTATGTGTTCGGTAGAGAAGGCAAGCTGGCGGTTTTGGCTGTCATTTAAAATTAATAGTTGTTGGACACCGTCAAATCTTAAGCTTTCAATCTTAGCTGTAGAAGCATATATAGTTCCCTTTTGATCCTTTTGTAAATCAAAGTAACGAAGCAGGTATTCATTATGTCCTCTGTTGATCTTTTTGGCTAAAAAATACAACTTTTGTTGTTCATTGTGTAGCCAAAGCTGATATGGTATTTCATTATCAAGGGTTGTAAGTGTATGTATCTGGGTGCCTTTTATATCAGTTAGTTTAATAGCTCCTTTGCCACTTTGCAAATCCATCAGGTCAGTAAAATAGATACTATCGCGCGTAGCGTTAAGGCAAAAGTCCTCTACAAAAGTAACGTCATTCCAATGCTTACTACTATACAGCAATTTAGTATGCTCTGTACCCTTATGGTCTACTGCATGTAACTCCCCCGTTAAGCTCAGCCAGATAAACTGATTTTTTTCGTAGAGGTCCAGTATTTTTAATGCCTGGTCTTTTTCAGCTAGGGTATCCAGTAAGGCTTTTACTTCAGTGGTAAGGTTTCCACCCTGCCAGGTAGACTGGCATTGCACGAGCATAAAGCTTAGCAGTGCACTTAAGATAAGGCCGGAGAGCAAAATATTTTTCATGGGGCTTTTCTCTTTTGTCAATATCTAAGTATGAAATGTAACCTATCTACCAAATTTTTTAGAAAATAGGTGTTTACACAAAGTCAGCCCTGCTATTCATATCATTACTGAATTTATTTCAGTATTTTGGTTACATCAAACGCTTCAGCACCTACTAACCTATAGCAATGAAAAAGGCAGTAAATCAGGTTTCTGATGAGACCATTGTAGAATGCATCAGAAACAAGGAAAAGATTGAGCCTATAGTGCGTCACTTGTACGCTAACTATTATGATAGCCTGGCTAGTTACATCAGGAGCAATAATGGAAATGACCAGGATGCGGAGGATACTTTTCAGGAAAGCATTGTGGTGTTTATTGAAACAGTACAGCAAGGTAAGTTTAGAGGAGAAAGCAAGGTCAAAACTTTTTTATATGCCATTATGCGCAACCTATGGCTCAACGAACTTAAAAGACGCAAACGGGCACTGCAACGCGAAACAAGGTATTATGATGAAAATCCTAAAGCCGAAGAAAGTGTGCAGGTAAGCCTACGAGAGAGCGAAGCTAAAAAGCAGGTAGCTGATCTTGTAGCGCAACTAGGTCGCAATTGCCAAAAAATACTCAACCTATTTTATTATCAAGAAATGCCTATGAAAGATATATATCTGGAAATGGGCTACGAAAATGAGCAGATAGCGCGTAATATGAAGTATAAATGCATGAAAAAGATGCATGCGCTACTTGATGCTCATGATGAAATGAAACAACATTTTAAAAACTTATTTGTCAATGGATAGACAAGATTTACATAAGGCTGAGTTGATAGATCGTTTTCTGCATGGCGAAATGGATGAGACAGAACAGAAGGCCTTTGAGTATCAACTTTCTCAGGATGCAGAGCTGCGGGAAGAACTAGAGAGTACAGATATTGCCCGGCAGGGTATCCGGCACCTGGGACTACGTGCGGAAGTAAAACAGATAAGGGAGCAGATATTAAAAGATGCATCAGTACCAAGTTTGGAAGATCACCTCCAAAGTGAAGTTAAAACTCTACCACTATATGCATATGCGTACCGGGTAGCTGCCGGCTTGCTGATCTTATTGCTGGCTGGGCTGGTACTTCAAACGGCAGTAGTGAGTCCGGAGGGTTTGTACAATAGCAAAATGGAGCTGAGCTCTGTTAATGACGTAACCAGAGGTAGAGGCGAAACTCCTTCTCAGACAGCTATGCTGGATGCTTACCAGCAAAACAGATTTGAAGATGCCTTGCAAATTTATGCAGGTATTGCTGAACCTAGTGTGGTTGAACACTTTTTTGCTGCTGCTGCTCACCTGCAGCTAGAGCAGTTTGAGGAGGCAATAGGTCAGTATCAGCAAATTTTGGAAATGGAAGGGAAAACAGACAATCAGTTTCTTTTGCAGGAAGCCTCTTATAAGTTAGCACTGACTCAACTTAGAGTAGAGGCGTACGATCAGGCAATTGTAATACTGGAAGATCTGGATAATAATCACCCTTATTACGATAAGTTAATCTCTAATAGTTTTATGTGGAAACTGAAATTGCTAAGGTTTAAAGACCAGCTTTTTTAGCAGTAAGTAAAGCCCCACCACTACTAACAGTCCTGCCAGCAGCCACCACAACCAAACCTTTGGCGATTCATATATAGGGACTGTATCTCCTATAAAAATAAAGTTAGCCCAGTAATAGGGTGTTTTAAGTAAAGGATGGATCTCATCTGAGTTCAGATAGTCTAGCTTAGCCTGCCTGAGAGCCTGATCTTTGGTGTATCCTTCTTTAAGGTAATGGTGAAGACTGGAAGCTAATATAGCAGTTGACTTATCTTGCGCCTTCCATAGCGTAGTGATAATGTTGGGGCAGCCCGCATAAGCAAAAGCGCGTGCCAGGCTAATAATGCCTTCGCCCTTTACTAACTGACCGTTCCCTGCTTCGCAGGCACTTAAAACTACTAGCTTTACACTGTCTAATTGCAGGTTATATAATTCCTGTGTATACAACCGATAGCCGGTTAAAGATTCGTTATCATCGGGGTAAAAAGCAATAAATGATTCCAGTGGATTATTGTTATCAATGCTGGCATGTGTAGCCAGGTGGATGACACCATAAGAGCTAACCAGCTCCAGAAATAAACGTTTGGTAGCTTGATTCTCCAGATAGATACTCCCACCAATATTTTCTACTTCTTCCTTAGAGCCAAAGAGTAGGTTAAAACCATTACTTCTGATGTTGCCCTCTTCATCGCCGGCAAAAGGAGCCATAGCCAGTACCTGGTCCGACTCTTTGTTCTTGCGGGTGCTGATAGCCTCTTCTAGAAGCTGTGCCGAATAAGCATAACTGACCGCATGCTTATAAAGTAAATACTGATCGGCCTCAGGCTGGTAGCTTAACATCTCAAAAGGGATGTAGTTGAGCTGCCCATCAGGTACAATGATAAGTCTTTCTTTCTTAGCCAACTCTTGCTCAAACGGCAATAGTAAAAACTGGTACAGAAGGTAAGCCTGCTTGTACTGTTCGTATGCCTGCCCCATTTCGTAATCGTAAAGGTGAGCCTGTACCTGTGCAATTGCCTGATAAAATGTAGAGTCCAACGCCTGAGCCTTGATGGCAAACTTCTCTTTACTTAGAAAGAAGGTATACAGACTATCCTGGCCAATAAAATATTCCAGCAAAGCGTCTTTCTTTCCCAGGATATTTTGTTGCAGGGAGTTTACATCTAAAGAGTCTTCCTGATACTTCAGCCTATAATATTTAGCGTCTTTTTGTAAAGATTTTGCGGTTCTGGCCAGCGCTATTTCGTTCTCGTTGAGGTTTTGCTGTAAACTACTAAGTTGTACTGAGTCTCTGGCTTCAATAAGTTGTAGCCTAAGCTGGGCAATCTGTTGCTTTTGCCTTTTTTCAGCCTGTATCAGGCTGTCGCTAAGCAAGCCACTAGATTTAATTTCCAGTTCGTCTAGTATTTCAGAAAGTACTGCTGCCTTACTTTGTTCAGAGTACTGAAAAGCTATTTCTGCATACTGTCGTTCTTTGGTCTGTTTGTACAACTGATAAGCAGTTTGTATGGCCTCTTCATAAACCGGATATATGTTTTGAACCAGAAATAGCTTGGCTTCATCATTATCATAAGTACGCTGAATATAGCGTGCGGTACGAACAGCTTGCTGATAGGTGTGTAGACTTTGCTGCAACAAGTCTCCATTGCTGCTGGCAAGGCTCCAGCGCTTAAGCGCAGCGGCTTTACCTTTTAGTGCCCTGAATTGAGTTAATAGTGATATGGATTGATCTAACTGGCTAGGGTTATTTTGGACAGATAGGTCAGAAAAGCTTAAGTTACTGTTTATTAAAGCAAACTGATAGTACTCTAGTGCCTCTTCATAGTTTTGCTTCTGCAGGGCTACTGAGGCCAGACCAATGTAAGCGGAAGCTAAGCTGGAGTTTTTAAAGCCGAAATACTCACGGCTGGTGTCTATTGTACGTTGGTAAAAATATGTTGCCGAATCACTAACATTTCTTTCAGCAGCTATACTTGCCAGCGTATTGTAAGCATCTAGCAGGATGTAGGGAGAATCACTTTGTACAGCTTTATTCAGGAAAAAATAAGCACTGTCGTATTGCTTTGTATGCCCGTAAGCATTGCCTAATTCTAGAAATATTCTCTCTGAGATCAGCCCATGAGCGAGCAGTTTTCTGTAACTTGAGATCGCCTCTTCGTACTGATAGAGATGGGTTTTGGATTTCGCGATATTGTATGTGAAGCTGACTGTGGCATTCAGAAAATCAACATCATCTTCTTTTAAAACAGAAAGAGCTTTTTCACAGAAATTAATTGCCTGGTAATAATTTCCGGTAGATTTATAAAACACCCCTAATGAGTTATATGCTCTTTCTACCTCATCTATGTTTGGGTAAGCATTTGCAATATCTACAGCTTTTAGATAATACCATTCTGCTGAGTCGGGCCGTTCAGTCAGGGCATGTAGGTTACCAAGAAAGATGTATTCTTTATAAAATACAGAATCTGCCAGCTGAGGTAGTTTTGCTTTTATCTGTATGGCTTTGTGATATGCATTTCTGGCGCTGTCATACATTCTTTGCCCCAGGTAAATACTTCCAATCTTCTGATAGCTTTCTGCTTCCAGAAGGTGATGGGTGTCTGCGGTTTCATAAAGCTCTATAACAGCCTGATAGTTTTTTAGCGCATCTTCATCACTTGCTGCGGTAGGTACATCCACAAAGAATGCTTTCTCTCCTTGTTTATAAAGATCTGTAGCTTTTTGTAAAAGATCCTGTTGGGCATAAAGCTTAGGAGTAAGAAGGAAAAAATGTAGACAAAAGACCAGCAAGCAGTTTTGCGTCAGGGGGCTGTTTAGGTGCTTCATAAGTATTGGGCTTAAAAGAGATAAGCAGCCCATAGGGATGAGCTGCTTATTTGGGTCATAAAAAATTATTTGTCATAACCTCCGGTAGCCAACATATAGGGTGGCCTTTCTTCTATCTTACCGTTATCAAAACTCTGTTTACCTTCAAAAACTTCAAGCAGGTCGGCAGGTATACTTTCCTCATTGGGGAACCAGAAAAGCTGCACTTCCAGGCTGGACTGAAGCTCTGTCTGTCCAACTGTGTAATTAATGGTAAAAATTCTGGTAAATCCAGCCTCTCTGTAATTGACTATAGACTGATCTAAAGTTTCATTGTCAGAGAGGTCTACATTAACCAATGTCTGTTTGATATCTACTTCACCGGTAGACTCATTAATGGCCAGGGTAGGGTCATCAGACATATAGCTACCTCCCGGCACTTCCTGATCAGGGTCAGCATTATAGTAAGGATATACTAAAGCTCTTTCTTCGGGTACCAGACTGATGCGAGTGTCCGGGAAGTCAATACCACTAATAATTAGCTTAGTCTGGCATTGGTACATTCCATCTTTAGACTCATAGTAGATGGTATACTGGGTGCCTGATTCGCTGGCACTTACATCTATTGCCCCATTGCTAGGGTTAATTACTAAGCCGGAGGGTATAGCATAAAACTTACCATCAGTCACTGCTTTCTCATCTACTCTTGCCAGTAAGAAATCAATTTCACCTGGAGCTACCATTTCTTTTTCATACTTCAGTCCACATGCTACAATATCGGGTTCACCAATAAAAATGGAGGTAGTACAGGTCGTTTCTCCATCATCCAGAGTATAGGTGATTGTATACTCCTGATCATAAGTACTATTGTTAATATTAATCTCGCCTGTAGCTTCATCTATGTCTAGTCCAGAAGGAAATGCACTAAAGGTGCCCCCTTCCTGACTTTCCTCAAAGCTGGGTTTAATGAGCTGTTCTTCGCCTGGGGTAGGAGTAAAAGAAACCATACCGTAAGAAAAAGAACAAGGTTTTGGATCGTCATCACAATCACAGAGTTTGTCACAAGATGCAAAAAGCCATAGGCAGATCAGTACTAAAATGCTAGGTTTGATAGTGTAGTGCATAGTTTAGGGTTTAGTCTTTAAGATTAGTGTATGCTGAAGCTGGAAATGTAAACTAACAAGCGATAATTTTTTTCAATTTCGTATGTAGTAGAAATTTCGGATTGGGCTCGCTGATAGGATACAACTCAATTTAAGGCTAATTGCAATTCATTACTAACATCCTTGGGCAGAAATAGCTAATGATACTGCAAAACAAGCTAGCTTTCAGCTTTTGTAAAGCAGAATATGAGAGAAGAACAACTATTGGCTTAGTACTGAGAATGGGGAAAACACATCAAGCGGTAGATATTAATTGCTAAGCTTAATAAAAACTACAATGCCGAAGGCCTACACTTTTAGCTTAACTGAAGCAATTTTGTGCCGTAGAATCTATAGTTTTCTTAAAGCATTAGTATAAGTATTGGTGCGAAATTAACTGAGTATTATAATGTTATAGTTTAATTTATTATTCTATAATTACAATTTAATCTTGGTATCTTTTTATATACTACTTTATCAGGTCTGTAATGCAAAAATATGGCTTTGCTAAAAAATAAGCGACATTCTATAAATTAGAGAACAATACTGGACTGCATTATTTCCTTAAGTATATATTGCTATTTTTTATAAAAATGACAAAGCTTATACATTCTCAATATTTGCTTTTTCAACAGCTTTTCTTTGTCTCTTTTACTTTCATAAGATTAAGTGTTTCAATCTAAAGTACCTCTATCAGCTGCTTTGAGTGTTAGCTCTTTACAAAATGCAAAATCATAATTTTGTAATATCAGAAATTACATGAGCGGTCAGAGTACCGTTTTTATAATTTTTTTGAGTGAATAGCTTATTAACATTGTAAAAGCAAACAAGATTTTTTACCATTTAACCTTTGTCTGATGATAAAAAGTGCTGAGACTAATGAAGAGATTTTAGCCCAAATTGGGAGGGATCTCAAAGGTATGCTGGCAAGAATACGTTCTTGTAACTACACACTGTACAAAAATTTTGAGAATGATCTGGACGAAGACAGTCGTCAGTTTTTTCAAACCATAGAGCGAGACTGCACTTCCATTAAAAGCATCATTCATAATATGATCTCGGTAGACTCTTGTTTTGACGATGATGCAATACAACCTCCCAAAACAGTCATACTTAATGATATTCTCAGAAAAACTGTTGAAAATTATCCTACTAAAACTTTTACAGGTAAGCCAGTAAAAATATCTTATGAAGATATGGATGAAGATATTCCAATATACGTGGACGAAAATGCCATAGAAAAAGTATTGGAGCAGCTTCTTTCTAATGCCTGCAAATACTCTCATGAGAATGGGCAAATTATAGTTAAGCTGGTAAAATATGCGAATGTAGCCAACATATCTGTCTCTGATGAAGGTATTGGTATTCCAAAAAAACTGAGACCTTATATTTTTACTAAGTTTAGTAAAGCTACTCGCAGAGGTACTGGTGGAGAAGAATCTAGCGGCCTGGGCCTGTACTTGGCAAAGCAGGCAGTAGAGCGACATCAGGGCAGCATTTGGTACGAGAGCCAGGAGGGAATAGGCTCTAACTTCTTTGTTAATCTTCCTTTGAGAGACCGTATTTAAGGCAAAAATTTCAAAGTTTTACTATTGCCTATATTTTCCAACTGCTCAAGCTAAATTAATGAGTTAGGGCCTGTAATTCTTGCCTTTTCCCTGAATGGAACTTGTTTATATTTTGTTTCAAAATAACTTGCAATAAAATTAAACAATGTTCAAATGACTGCCAGATTTAAGCTACCCTTTTTCTTAGCATTACTTTCTACTCTAATTTTATCAGCCTGCTCAGGTTCCCAAACGAACGAAGAGGCAAGTTCATCCTTGCCATATTTGGGTAGGCATGAGTACGTAGAAAAGACTGTTGATAACCAAACAAAAGTAGACACCCTTTACCATCAGGTTGCTGACTTCCAGTTTGTAGATCAGGATAGTAGCTTAGTAACACCCTCTACCTTTGAAGGCAAAATATATATAGCTGATTTTTTCTTCACCTCCTGTCCTACTATCTGCCCAGTAATGAAAACCCAAATGCTTAGGGTTTACGAAACCTATAAAGGTAATGAACAAGTCGCTTTCTTGTCACATACCATAGACCCTGAATATGATACTGTTGCCCTGCTCCACGATTATGCCGAACGTCTAGGGGTTTCTAGTAATCAGTGGCACTTTGTAACTGGAGAGAAGGAAGATATTTATGATATTGGTCTGAATAGCTATATGGTAACTGCTATGGAAGATGAAGAAGAACCGGGAGGCTTTATTCATAGTGGAGCTTTTATTTTGGTAGATAAAGATCGCCACATACGCGGTATGTATGATGGAACAGATAAAGACAAAGTGGACCTACTTATCAAACATATTGATATGCTTCTAAAAGAAAATAATAAAAACAGAGAGGAAGCATGAGTATTCGGAGTTGGTTATTTAGAGGGGCAAAACTTTTCTATCTAATATTTCTTTTTTTAGGACTTGCTTGTACTTCACAGAGTGAAAACCAGGCAACCCAAAATCTGAGTTCATCAGATAAAATGCGCTATAATCAATATATCGTGTATGGTCAGCAATTGTATAAGCAAAATTGTAGCAACTGCCATCAGGAGGATGGAACAGGCTTAGGAAAAGTTATACCTCCTTTAGTTCAGGCAGATTATATGCTGAACGAGCTGGGCCGAACTGCCTGTATTATTAAGTATGGTTTAGAAGGAGAAATAGAAGTTAATGGCACAGATTATAATCAAATTATGCCAGCTCATGATGATTTAACAGCTTTAGAAATTGCTCAGATTATTACTTATATCGGCAACAGTTGGGGAAATGAAGCAGGTTATATTTCTGTTAAAGAGACTGAAAGCTATTTGGATAGTTGCAGGGTATACTAGTATATAGTTCTAACAAAAATTAAATTAGTTCAATTTTATAATATTTCTTACAGCTAATAGAACACAGGTACACAGATTTTTAATTCATTATGAATTAGGATTATTTTGAGCTTAGAATAAGTAATAGAGCTGGTTTTTGTATATATTAAATAATATGGCTGTCCATGTATTTCTTATTTATTAGCTTTTATAGACTTCTAATATTACATAGAGGGTTACCTTAAGTGGAGTTATCGTATTAAACAATGAAGGCTTTTTTGGCATGAAAGATAGTGTGATTCTTGAAAGAATTAGTAAAGGTGATGAAAAAGCTCTGGATTATCTGTACAAAAAGTACTACAGAATGATGACTAATGTAGTACTCAAAAACAATGGTACAGAGCAGGAAGCTAAGGATATTTATCAGGATGCACTGATTGTATTTTGGCAAAAAGTCATAGGAAATCAGCTGGTGCTTACTTCTAAAATAAGTACGTACCTATATAGCGTTTGCCTGAATTTGTGGAGGAAAGAACTGGATAGAAAAAGCCGCCTTTCCAATGAAGAAAAAGATGAGATAGAATACTTGGATCAGGAAAGTGAAGAAAGGAGCCACATTATCAGGTCGTGTATAGCTGAATTGGGTGATACCTGCAAACGTATATTAATGTACTACTACTTTGATGATATGTCTATGCAGGATATAGCTGATAAACTAGGTTTGGCAAATACTGAAACTGCCAAAACCAAAAAATATAAATGTAAAAAAAGACTGGACAGTCTTATTAAGTCAAAATATTCAAAAAGCGATTTTTTAGATTAAGCCTATGAAAGACTTTATCTACTCCGAAAAATTTGATAATTATTTGAAAGGTAAGCTTTCTCAGGAGGAGAAACTTGCTTTGGAAGACAAGGTGCAGCAGGACCCTCTTTTACGTAACGAACTTAAGTTACAAAAAGAGATATTCAACTCCTTAGGCGATGCACGTAAAGCTTATTTAAAAAGCAGGCTGGATCAGGTTCCTGTAAATACGGTAGCTTGGTATAACTTCAGTGGCATACAATGGGCAGCTGTAATCTCCTCTGTATTCTTCTTGGCTGGCGGAACCTATTTTTATACTACTCAACAGAACAATACTACAGTTTCAGAATTTATCCCTGAGCGCTCAATAGATATTAGCGGTCAGGTTGGCGAAAATCAGATAGCTTTAGAGTCTCCCAAGCCTGTCTTAAGTGTACCAGAATATAAAGAAGAGAAGCCTGACGATACCTCTTTAACAGCATCATCTCAGCCTATGCTGGATAACACCGCGACGAGCCAAAAACTTGCTGAGGTTGAGAGTGAAGCAGGTACCTCAAATTTTGAGAAGACAGTAGCGTTGCCTCAAATTGTACGACCAGATGTGGTAAGCACATTTACTGAAGACACTCAGCAAATTAATTATGAGGACTTTGAAGCTCCGGACAAAAGCCTGATGCAGGCTCCTGAACGTTTGGCTTCAGAAGTTGAAATAGAAAATGTGGTAGACAGCAAGTACAACTTTCACTATCAGTTATTTAACAACAGATTATATCTGCACGGTGATTTTGAAGGTAATCCTTACAAAATTATAGCCCTGAATAAAGAAGAAAGTAAAACCCTATTTTTGGAGTATAATGGTGGATTCTATAATCTGAAGCTAGAGCAGAAAGAAATTGCACCACTAAAAATCATTAAAGATAGCACAATGATCAAAGCACTGACTAAAATAAGAACACAGTACTAAATCTTATTACCTCTAAACTTTTCTTCATCGCTCAAACCTTCAGGCTTTACATTTTTTGGTGCAAACATAGCCCAGAAGGTTTTATTAAGTATACGAAGGTCCAGCTTTAGTGAAGCATGCTGCACATACCATACGTCCAAAGCGAATCTTCTGTCCCAGCCGATCATATTTCTACCGTTTATTTGTGCCCAGCCGGTAATACCCGGTTTTACTTCGTGCCTTCTTATCTGAAATTCATTGTAGAGGGGGAGGTACTCCATAAGTAGGGGGCGCGGACCAACCATTGACATTTCTCCTTTGAGTACATTATACAATTGTGGTAGCTCGTCAATAGAGTAGTTCCTTAAAAGCAAACAGTATTTTTTTAACAATTGAGTCTTTGCCACAGGGTAGGAGTGAACAGTCCTGAGTTTGATCAGGTGAAAGGGACGGCCATGTAAACCGGGTCTCTCCTGTAAAAAAAATGGAAAAGACCCGGACAACAATAATAGAAGCAATGCAGCCGGCAGCATGATTGGCAAAGTTATAATTAGTGCAACAGTGGCAGTGAGTATATCCAGAAGCCGTTTGCCGGTATACACCTTTCTAATTTTAATAAAGTACTCTGAACCTGATAGTATTCTCTATACTTTTCAGGGCCTGAATAACAGCATCATCATAAGCTTTATCAATATCTATAATGACATAACCTATGGTTTCATTGGTTTTCAGGTATTGCCCTACTACGTTAATATTATGCTCAGCCAAGACCTGGCTGATTTTAGCCAAAACACCTGGCTTATTCATATGAATATGCATCAGGCGGTGTGCATTTTGCAATAGAGGCAGCTGAACATTAGGAAAGTTAACGCTATTAGTAGTACTCCCTGTATTCACATACTCAATAATCTTGTTAGGCACAAAGTCAGCAATGTTTTCCTGAGCTTCCAGTGTGCTCCCTCCCACATGCGGAGTAAGGATTACGTTCGGTAAACCTCTAAGCTCAGAGATAAACTCTTCGTCATTGCTTTTAGGCTCCTGAGGAAAGACGTCTATAGCGGCACCTCTAATAGTTTTGTTAAGAATATTTTCTTTCAGAGCACTGATATCTACAATAGGGCCACGGCTCAGGTTCAATAGTATCATTCCCTTTTTCATATGCTTGAAGGCTTCAGCATCAAGTATATTTTTGTTTTCCGGACGACCATCAACATGCAATGATACTACATCTACAATGCTCAGCAGCTCTTCCATGCTATTGCATTTCGTCGCATTACCCAGCGCCAGCTTCTCTATCAGATCATAATAGTATACATCCATACCCATACTTTCTGCAAGTACAGAAAGCTGAGCGCCTATACTTCCGTAGCCGATTATACCCAGCTTTTTGCCACGTACCTCGTTACTGTTAGAAGCAGACTTAATCCATTTGCCCTGGTGCATTCCCATGCTCTTGTCATGGAAGCCGCGCATCAGAAAGATAATTTCGGCAATAGCCATCTCCACTACTGAGCGGGTATTGCTGTAGGGCGCATTAAATACCGCGACTCCTTTTTTCTGGCAGGCCTCCAGATCTATCTGGTTAGTTCCGATGCAGAAGGCACCCAGTGCAATCAGGCGGTTGGCATTCTCCAGAACTTTAGCAGTTACATGAGTTTTTGAGCGAATACCCAGGATAGATACGTTTTTGATTTTCTCAGCCAGCTCATCTTCATCCATTGCAGCAGGATGAACCTCTACATTATAACCTTCTTCTTTAAGCTTAGCCTCTGCATCCGGGTGGATGTTTTCCAGTAAAAGGACGTTAATACGATTTTTAGGATAGGAGATTGCAGTATTCATTTTGTTTAAGTATAAAAATTCATCCAGAGAGGGAGTTATGTGATCAGCTTTTTCCAGTACGCTTTCTCTCTGTATATTTTCTGTAAAAGCATAAAATTTATTGGCAAAACCGGCAGCTTTAATCTTGTAATCATTGTATCCATCACCAATGACGTACACATCGCCTTGCAGTTCCAGGCCTCTGATAACTTCAGACTTACCATTATCTCCGGAAAGATGGTTGTTTTGATCATAGCCAATGATGTTGCCTTCTTCGTCAAATACGAACTCATTAGCGAATACATGCTCAGCCGGGATACCATAATCTTCTACTACCGGTACGATGAAGCTCTTAAAACCGTTGGAGATGATGTAGATATTCTCCGAATAATTTTTAAAGAACTCTTTATTCCTCTGAAAGGAAACAGACACACTATCTTTTAAATAGCTTATTAATGGCTCAAGGTGGTTACGGTGGGCACTTAGCAATGCCAGGCGCTGCTCCAGCGACTCCCTAAAGGATAGCTTTCCATCCATACAGGTATTGGTAATGTCCTGTACCTGCTTGAGGATGCGATCTTTCTCAGGATTACCCTTAAGCGATATTTCACATAGCACGTCCAAAGCTTCTACTTTGGTAAAAGTACTGTCAAAATCAAAGACAAAATACTTATCAGATTTCATGGGTGATTAGTTTGCTAGTCCGTTTTCTTTTTTTGAAACATTTAGTTCTCCATCTTTTAGGTGTAAATCTCTTTGAGGGAATGGGATTTCTATATTATGTTGTTTGAATTTTGCGAAGATAGCATAATAGAGCTGACTTTTAAGCAAGTTAGGGCGCTGCACATATTTTATTGTCCATACCATGAGATGAAAGTTAAGATAACTGTCTCCGAAGTCATCAAACCAGACATCCGGGGGTGGGTTTTTTAGCACCCCTTCATTCTCATTCATAACCTCCATCAGAACTTTCCTTACACGTTCAGGATCTTCCTTATAGGCTACACCTACCGGAAAACGAAACCTGATACGGCGATCGTTGTGGCTCCAGTTAGTAACCTTAGAAGATATAAACTCTGAGTTAGGCACTATGATAGAGATATTATCATTAGTAACTACCGTAGTGGAGCGCGCAGAGATGTCAACCACATCTCCGTTTACATCTCCTACCTCTATACGATCGCCCACTTTAATAGGTCGCTCAAATAATATGATAAGGCCGGAGATAAAGTTATTGACAATGTTCTGAAGGCCAAAACCAATACCGACACCCAAAGCTCCAAATAATACGGTGAGTGCATTCAGGTTGATACCGGCAGCCGTAATAATTACGTACATACCCAGTACTATCAGAATGTAGCGTGTAATAGTACCGATAGACTGCCTTACACCAATATCCAGGTTATAGCGTACCAGTATCCTGTTAACCAGTAACTTGGTAAACTTATTACTCAGGTAGAAGAGAAGAATAACAAAGGTAAAGAACTGAAAGATAGACCAGATACTGATAGAAACACCGGCGAGTTCGGTGAATTCATAAGTGAAGATGCCCAAGACCTCCACTACCACATCTTTAATCTGATCCCAAAAGCTAGTTATTTGTTCCATGCAGCTCTGCTAACAAACACCAAAGTTAAACAAAGGAACATTAAAATAAAGTAGCCCTGACTTATTTGTTGATTCATACTGTAGCGCAAAAATAGACAAATGTGCAAGTTGCTTGAGTTTTCTTAGCTGCTACCCAAAAGCATCATTTGTATACTGGCGCTAACTTGTTTAAATTTTCTGTAAGTCTGTCAGATGCCCGACTGCGACCATATGCAGAAGGGCTTTTTTTTGTACTATTACCCGGCCAGATTGATGCGTATAAACCTCCTGATTTGTACGTACAAGTAAAAATAGTTGTACGTATAAGTGTATAAAGTTCATCGTATCATGCTTATAAAAGATAGGAGAAGTTGCTAAGGTAGCAGGTATAAATAATATACTGTGATAAAGTCAGGTTAAAACTTTCTGTAGTAAGGTATTTCATTAAACTGTGTAAAGGGATGGAGAGTACAATACAAAAGATAGTAGAAAAGCAGGATTTTGGGTGGAAAGAGGAAGAATATATAGTATTTGTAGGTTTAAAAAAGGGCTACGCAAGATAAGTGCGTAGCCCTTTTCCTTAGAGTTTGTGCCTGTAGCGACAGTAGGTTAACCCAGGAAACAATCATTAAACACTGCCAGGCTACAGGACTTAGTGTCTTTATTCAAAGTTCTGGCTACCATTGGTCTGCACTACATAGCGGAAAGTATAGTAGCCATACTCCGCACGGGTCTCTAAATTGGCAAACTCTTCAGTAGTAGTGTCAGGGTTGCCTTTGTAAATGCTTAAAATTTCTACTTTAGCATAGTTACCTTCTCCGGTTTTGAGTACGATAACTTTACCGGGTATAGGCAATACAGCATGGGCGGGGCTGCCGTCTCCTCCGGTATAAGTATACCAGCCATTATTACTTCCGGTAGGTATTGCCAGTTCAGCTTCGCTATCGGTACTGTAGCCAGAGGCAGGGGCACTTTCTACTTCATCAAAGAGGCCGTTTACTATTTGTGCTGCACCCTGACCCGGACCTGAGCTTCCTCCATTAGTGATGATAGTAGTTGTAGAAAAGCCCAGATCCCATTCGGTGGAATTAGAGTCTGCCTGGGTTAATATCTGTCCGCTTTCCAGATCATAAAAGGTAAAATTACCGCTTCTTTCAGGGTCGCCATTAATGTCAGTGGCTGTTTCTATAGTCAGAGGTTCATTACTGTCATTATCTTCTTCTTCGCAGGCCGAGGCTGCAAGTAAAAGGGATAGCAGTACTGGAAATAATGAACGTATTTGATTCTTCATAATTAGTGATAATTAAATTGGTTAACTTGTGTGTGAATGGGTTTACTTAAGTTCGGTTAGTTTAGCTGTAGCTTGTATTAGCACTGTTTAAGCATCAGGGGAAGCGAAGGTGTAGTCCGGCATACCATATTCTACCGGCCAGGTTAGGCTCCATACTGTTGGTTTTGTCCAATACATTATTTATTCCGGACTCCAGCTTAAGCCATGAGGTAAGGGCCTTATTTGCAGCGAAGTTGAGAAGCCAGTAGGAGTCTGCATATTCGCTGTCGGTATCTATGACACCATTACCATTAGCGTCTCCTATTCCCCAACGCCCACGGTAGATGGCCCGTAAAGATGCATCGTACTTATGTTGGTTGTTGATGTAAAGGAGCTTGGCATTTCCAGAATGACGAGAGCGGTTTACCAAACCTCCATAGTCCGAGAGTTTTACTCTTTCTGTACTTTGTGTTGTGGGGTTCCTTCGGAACACTTCCCCATTCTTAATGCGCTCTACCTCTGCCTTATCTCTGGTATCAAGGAATTGGTATCCTACACTAAATTTTAGGGATGAGGAGATTTGATAAAAGCTCTGCCACTCTAGGCCTTGAGTTACAACTTCGTCGGTATTAAAGTAGCTGAACACACTCTGCCCATTGGTCTTGCTGGCAATAGGGGCGGAGTTGATCAGGTTTTTGATCTCATTTCTAAAAAGGTTGAGCTCTGTTCTCCAGTCTTTAGAAATCTCATAATTAATCCCAAGATTATAGGCCAGAGAGCTCTCGGCTTTAATAGCTTCTAAAGTATTAGGGTCAATAAAAATAGTTTCTATTTGTCCTTGCGCCTGTAGCTCTGCAATCTTTTCTTCTATCAGCTGGGCCCCGATTACGGTGTAGCCTACTGTAGAATTGGTGAAGTTGAGCAATAGCTGCCGAAAGTCAGGAGCTTTATAGCCTCCGCCTAAGGAGGCCTGCACTTTAAGCTGGTCATTAATACGGTAAGCTGCTGCTAACTTAGGGCTGAAGCGCGATTGATACTCACTATGTGTATCAAAGCGGCCTCCTGCTACCAGATCAAAGCGACCGGCAATCCATTGGTGCTGAACAAATCCGTAGCTGGCAGTAAAACGGTTATCTTCATCGTAGCGCGTAGCTTCTACCGTTTCTCTGGTATGCCCCAGGCCAAAGGTACTAATGTGGCTGTCGCTTATATACCAGTCGTACTGAAGCTCGCTACGGTTAAATAGCTGATCAAAATAGCTTTGGTCATAGGGTTTGCCGTCAGATTGATAGTGTATATCCGCTGCTGTGCTATAGCCGCTAGTATAACTCCTTAGCTGTATACGATGACTGTCATTAGGGCGAAAGCTTAAAGTAGGCATCAGGTTCCAGTCAGACTGCTCACCAGTTTCATCAAGCGCTAGCAGAATACCTTCTTCAGTTATCTCCGATTGGTTTTCCTGTTCCTCTTGATAGTAGCGTCCTTTAATATTGAGCTTAAGCTGATCGGAAAAGTTATATGCCAGATCTGTTTGCAGGGTATAAGCCTGATAAGGAGCCGCTGTCATGGAGAGGGTTTCCTTATTAAGGTCATAGCCATCTGTGCTGAGGCGGTTGGCAAAGAAGCGGGCTGATGCTTTTTCGCCCTTATAGCCCAGCTGAGTGCTCATATCCCAGGTATTAAAGCTACGGTAGCGGCTTCTTAAGGATGCATTAAAACCATCACTACCTTCTTTGGTAATGATATTGATAACTCCGGCCATCGCTTCGCTACCATAAAGAGAAGAGGAGGGGCCTTTGATAATTTCTACTCTTGCTATGTTGTCTACTGCAATACGGTCCAGGTCCAAGGTGCCGGCAGTACGACCAATAAGAGGCTCTCCATCTATAAGTATCATAATATAGTCAGAGGAGAGGCCCTGCATTTGCAAGCCACTGCCGTGGTCGCTCACTATTTGCAGGCCGGTTTGTTCCAGCAGCACATCTTTGAGGCGCAGAGCACCTATTTGTTCTATCTGCTCGGAACGAATTACCTGCACTGGCATGGGTACATTTTCTGCACTGCGCAGGGTTCGGGTTGCTGTTACCGTTACCTCATCTAACTGAGCTTCTGAGTCAGAAAGTACAATCTCTAATTCGCTGGTCTGTGGGCCACTTACCTCAATAATACGCTTTACCGACTGATAGCCCAGGCAGGAAATAAGTAAAGAGTGCTTACCTTCGGACAACTTAAGGCGGAAAGTTCCATCTTCATCACTTACAGTACCCTGGGTACTACCAGCTGTACTTACACTTGCTAAGCTAACTGCTTTTCCCTGCATGTTGAGGATGCGCCCACTAATGCTCTGGCTCTGGGCCAGCAAAGAGGCAGGGTAGCTGAGATACAGGTAAGACAGTAGCATTACTATCAGTCTGCGTATGCGCTTGTTCATTGGATTTAGTTGTTAAGAATATGTTTTACCTCTATCATCATCAGCGTATTGACCATGATCTCATGCATAAGCCTCAGCTCTTCCAGGCTGAACATAAATGCCATGTTTGAGACAGTTGTATTGACGACTATATCACGGCAATAAGGGCAGCATACTTTCTTTACATTTTTTAGGGTATCCTGAACATGATGCTTCAGTTGAGCAAATTCATTTTGCGTAAGCAATAAGCTGACGTTGCCAAAAGACATCTGTAGTTTATTCTCTTTTTGGCTGTGTGCCGAGAATGCAAAGTCGTTCTGATCAATCAGTTTGAATGATTTGTTCATAGTTTTGGATTTGAGTAAATGCTTTGTTGATGAAAAAAATAGAAGGTTTATAGGCGAGCCAAGCCTTCTACCAGCTGTGTCCAGTCTTCTTTTTGTGGTATTCCTGGTTTACGAAGTCCAAAAAACTGGGTAATAAGCCTGCGGTCGGCATCGTATAATTCTACGGCAGTGACTATACCATCCTGGGTCGGCTTCTTAACCACCCATGCGGTATCTACCAAGTCCAGGCGCAGGTGCATATTAAATTCGGGATCTAATACATTGAGCCATTGCTCTACTCCGGTATGTCCACGCTCCAACAGACGTATGGTACGTACTTTTCCCTGATGGATCTGTAGATTACCTCTATTACCGGCAAAAATCATAATCGGTAATTTCTGCTGTGCTGCCACTTCTAGTATCTGTTGTATGGCCGAGCGTTCAATCTGGTAGGTATATTTTTCTACTGCCAGCTTAAGCGCGTGAAAACGGTCTACTTTGTGTTTCCTTAGCATAGGAAAGAAGTCGTGCGTATCTTTTAGAGAGGCCCAGTCTTGCAGAAAACTTTCGCGGTCTATTTCTTCAGTAAAATCCTCATCATTATAGGGCTGTACATGTACTTCCGGGCTTTGTACCTTAGCACGAAAGGTATTAACCAGCTCATAAAATGCCTTTTCGTTACTTTGATTCTGAAGGTAAATCTTGGTAATGGCATCGCCAGCCTTATCAAAAACCTGTATGCTTTTGAGTATGCGTCCTCTTTTTTCCTGCACTACCGCAAAGGCTACATGCCAGTGTTTGAAAAAGACTCTGGATTCTATAGGGCCTATGACAGTACCCATAGCGTGGCTTTCGTTGCCAAAAGTACTGACCTTCTGGAAGCTTCCTTTGTGCTCTAGTATGCAGGCATCGTTGCGAGTGAGCGACATCACATAGCCTAATGATTTAAAAGCTTTAAGCATTTGCTGCCAATCTCCCTCCAATCGGACGCAGTCGTTACTAAGGGTGGTAGCCAGCAACTGGGCCTCACTCAGTCCTAAAACTTTGGCAGCCTCTCTTATACGTATGCCGGGTTTGGTCCGCTCCAGGGCTTTCCAGGCTTCGTAGTAATCTTGCGGTTTATTTTGAGTTAGTGTTTCCATAATGTGTATTGGTAATAGGGGTGTGTAAAGGAATTAGGGTTTCATTTTCTGCTGACTGCTCATAGTCACCGTAGTAAACCATAGGGCAGTTTAAAAAGGGATGCTTGCAGACACAGGCAGGGTAGTTAAAAACTTCCTGTATCAGTGGAGGGTGAATTACTTCAAATGGGTTACCTGATGCTTTCAGATGCCCTCCGCCTATCATATAAATTTTGTCGGCATAGCGGGCGGCCATATTAAGATCATGTAAAACTGTAATTACTATATTGCCATTTTTGGCAAAATCGCGGGCAATATCCAGAGTCAGGTGCTGGTGTTCTACGTCCAGATTATTGAGAGGCTCATCCAGTAGCAGAAGCCTGGACTCTTC